>CAZNES010000100.1:0-14364 GCA_964572145.1 uncultured Syntrophobacteraceae bacterium | reverse complement strand
GCTTACGCGAAAATATTGCAGCGCGGTTTATCGTGAACTGAGCGAAGAGGATGGTTTTGTGCTCACTGCGTATCTAACCAGCAGGCCAGCTTCATGGAGGAAAGTAATATGGAAGCCGTAAAATTTTTTGATAAAAAGAACGCGCCGTTGGATTGGGAATACGACGGCGAAGCGGACACGCTCTACATCAGCTTCGGGAAACCGAGAGCGGCGTTAGGCGTAGATGTGGGGGAAGGCGTTGTCGTGCGATACGACGAGAAAGCACGGGAAGTAGTCGGCCTTACGCTGATCGGCGTTGGGAAACGTCTGGAAGAGTACATAAAGAGCACATGAAAGTGCGCTACGATCGTCGTTGGGGTCGTTCGTTGGGGTCGAATCCTGAATTTTGATGTTCGACAAAATCCCCGCCGTCTGGCTTTTTTCGACAATCCCACCTTTTGAGAATTCTCAAAACGTCAAAACGACTTCACTTCCACGTTTCCGGAATTCCGGAAGTGTGAGAAACGATTTGTTGCAGCGCCGGCGGAAGCAGGATAATCTCGCCACGGTGGCGCTGAGGGGCGAATGTTTCCGCCCTTGAAGCCGCGCTCTACCGGCTTGTCTATTCCCTCTACGGCCTGACGCCGGAGGAAACCTGCCCGCGGATTGGCAGGCGGGTCCAAATCGTGGAAGCAAGTTCGCATTGAGGCCGATCTGTGTTACACAAGCCTATCGAGAACTTTCAGCGGAAGGCCGCGAGAATGAATATGAGGAGAATAAAAGGGTCCGGGAATCTTTTGTTTATCCCAACGACCTACGTCAGCGCGCCTCCGCGCGGTAATTGATTTTCGCGCGCCATGTGGCAGGAACCTTCGACTTAGCTCAGGTCAGGCCTTTTTGACCGGCCTGGGATCAGGGTTTTTCAACACCCTGTCAACTCACAAAGCGAGAGGCAACGATGATCTTCCTTACCAATGAACATATCCAGCAGGTGCTCGAGATGCCGGCGTGCCTGGAGGCGATGGAAGAAGCATACAAAGAATTGAACGAGGAGCGAGCCGGCTACCGGCCGCGCATCGACTTCTACGTGCCGCAGGAGCCGCACTACTACCGTTGGGGCACGATGGAAGGAGTTTCTCGAAAGCTCGGCGTCTTTGCGATCCGCATGAAGTCCGACATGCTGGCGTGGGAGCGCGAAGGGGCGTACCGCACCGAAGACAAATATTGTATCGAGCGCGAAACTTACTGCGGACTTATTTTTCTCTTGAGCGTGCGCAACGCGGAGCCGCTCTGCCTGATGAACGACGGATATTTGCAACACATGCGGGTCGGCGCGTGCGCCGGGCTGGGAGCGAAATATCTTTCGCGGGAAAATTCCAAAACAATCGGTATCCTCGGCTCGGGCGGCATGGCGCGAACCTATGCCGAAGCGATCTGCCGGGTGCGCCGGATCGAAAAGATCCGCGTCTTCAGTCCCACGCGAGCCAACCGAGAAAACTATGCGCGGGAAATGGCAGCGAAACTTGGAATTTCAATCGAAGCCGTCGATCGGCCGGAGATGGCGGTCCGGGGCGCCGACATCGTCGCGATGACCACGGATTCCCTCATTCCGGTGATCAAGGCCGAATGGCTGGAGCCGGGCATGCACGTCACCAACGTTCGCAACAATGAAGCCGGCCCGGACGTGCTCCGACGCGCCGACGTGATCGGCCGTCTGGGAAATTCCACTTTCACTATGGAAAAGCCGCCGGCCGGGACCATCTCGGGCAGCGACGGCATGTTCGCTTACTTCGCCGGTACAGACGAAGAAAAAAAGAAAGTCCCGCTCGCGCCCTCCCGCGAGATCGATAACCCGAACATCGGCACGATTCCCGATATTATTGCGGGCCGGTGGAAAGGCCGCACGAGCGATTCCGAGATCACGTTCCTCAATAATCAGGGAACCCAGGGTCTGCAATTCGCCGCCGTCGGAGGTAAAGCTTATGAGCTCGCCAAAGCAAAGGGATTGGGCCACCCGCTTCCGCTGGAGTGGTTCGTGCAGAATATCCGTGACTAGAAGCTTTTTTCTTCCTTTGCTCGCTTCACTGTTCCTGCTGTCCACTGCGTGGGCTGCTGGCGAGAAGCTTATCGTCGGCTGGAGCGCCATCGCCGGCTCGCAGGCGGTGCCGTGGATCACAAAAGAGGCCGGCTTGTTCGAAAAGAACGGCCTTGACGTAACCCTGATCTACCTCGACGGCGGCTCCAAAGCGACGCAGGCGCTCATGTCCGGAGATATTCCCATCGCGCAGATCGGCGGCAGCTCACCGATGGTTGCCCGCCTAAGAGGCGCCGATGTCCTGCTGATCGCCGGCCTCACCAACGTTCTCGCCTACAGCCTCGTGGTGAATCCGGAGATCAAGAGGCCTGAAGATCTGAAGGGAAAGAAGCTTACCGTCAGCCGCTTCGGCTCGAACTCGGACTACGCTACCAGAAAGATCCTGCTCAAATGGGGGCTCAAGCCGGACATCGACGTCGCCGTCCTGCAGATCCCCGGAGGACAGCCGACCCGGCTGGCAGCGGTTCAGAGTAAACAGGTGGCCGGCATGGTCGCGCAGCCGCCGGTCACCAATCTCGCGCGCAAATTCGGCCTCAACATCCTCGCCGAGCCGGAAGATTTCGGCGGCGCTTATCCGACGACACCGATCGCTTCGACCGCCGCCTTCATCCGGGAGAAGCGGGAAACCGTGCGTAAATTCATGCGCGCGCTGGTCGAAGGAGTCCAGGTTTATAAGAACCAGGGAGATTTCAGTAAGCGCGTGATTGCAAAGTACATCAAGGTCAGCGATCCGGAAGCGGTTGAGGAAAGCTACCGCTTCTTTTCCCGCCTTGTGCCGGCCAAGCCCTACCCTCCTCTGGATGGGATCAAGGAGGCGTTGGCGGAGTTAGGCGAGAAGGATCCCAAGGCCCGCGGCGCCAAGGCCGAAGATTTTGCCGACATGAGCTTCGTCAAGGAGCTTGACGACAGCGGATTTATCGACGCCCTGTACCGGACCAAAAAGTAATTGGGACCTGAGGGGAACTTCCGGCGGGCGGAGCGCGAAGGAGGTATTTATGCCTGATTACCGAATCATCGATGCAGACGGGCATGTGATGGAGTTGGACGACCAGCTCCGCGAGCACATCGGCCCGCCTTACGCCGATCTCGAATGGCATCGGAGCTATTCCTTCTGGCCGGGTCTGACGATGGACGGTTACCTGCGCTCGCTGCGTAAACCCGGCGGCTGGGCCGGAGGCGGCAGCGGACCCAGCGCCCAGGACTGGCTCGCCTTTCTGGATAAGAACGGTATCGAACTGACCGTTCTCTACCCCACTCAAGGGTTGACCCACGCGGCAATTCAAGACCGGGATTGGGCCGTGGCTTTGGCCTGTGCCTACAACGATTGGCTCTATCACCGGTTCATGCTTGTGAGCCCGCGCTTGGTCGGAGTCGCTCTACTGCCGGTGCAGGATGTACAGGAAGCAGTTAAAGAGCTGCGCCGGTGTGTGAATGAATTGGGTATGGTCGGAGCGGTTCTACCTGCCGTGACCATCGGAGGAAAACTCTTCAGCGGCCTGGAATTCTATCCGCTTTGGGAAGAAGCCCAGCGCCTCGACGTGCCGATCTCTACTCACGGCGGTCTCAGCTCCCCGAGCCTCGGCCTCGATCTCGCGGCGAACTTTACCGTGGCCCACACGCTGGAGCATCCGTTTGCGCAGATGAGGCAACTCGTGAGTATGATCTTTGAAGGGGTCTTCGAGCTATTTCCAAAGCTCCGCTTCGGCTGCCTCGAGTGCGGCATCGGCTGGCTTCCCTGGCTGATGGACCGAATGGATGAGGAGCAGGAGCGAAAAGGCCAATACTCGCCGCGCTGCAAGCTCAAGCCGAGCGACTATCTGCGCCAGGGTAATATTTTTTTCGCTGCGGAAGTTGGAGAAACCGCTCTGCCCCTCGCGGCTCAGGTCCTCAGGCCGGATGTCATCATCTGGGCCTCGGACTATCCCCACGAACGGGACCAGAGAGATTTCACCGCAGACATCCCGACCCTGATCCAGCGTAAAGATATAAGCGACGATCTCAAGCGGCAGATTTTCTTCGACAACCCGTTGCGGTTTTATCCCCGGCTGCGCGCTCGGGTAGAGAAACAGCCGCCGTTATCCGCCGTTGCCGCCTCTTAGCCTTCCCACAGCGGCTTGACGTAAGTATCCAGCCACTTCTTCGGATCTTCCATGAATCCCTTGTCGTTCACCGGGATCGCCTTGGTGCCCTTCGGATAGGCGTTTTCGATGGACGTCTTCGATTGGAATCCCTTGCGCGACGCTTCCCTGCCGACGGAATCCAACGTCGCCTGCCCTTCGGTTGAGATGAGCCATTCGGTAAGGAGCTTCGCCGCATTTGGATGCGCCGCTTTCGCATAGATACCGGCGTACCGTGGAAAGATTATCGGCGGCGCCGTCTTCACGATATCGACGGGCGAGCCTTTCTCGTGCTGTTCTTCCATGGCATCGTGCAGCAGCGCGGGCTCGGCGAGCGCGTATTCTCCCGAGACGACGAGCCGGAACATGGCGCTGGTGCTTTTATGCACCGGGACGCCGAGCGCCTTCAGGCCTTTCACAAAGCGCGCGAACCTCGCATCGTCCTTCCACAGGTCCTTGAAAGCGGCGAGCTGAGAGCTCAGCGGCCCCGCTCGCATCGGATCGTCCAGAGCGACATTACCTTTGTATTTCGGATTGGCTATGTCCTCCCAGCTCTTGGGCAGGTCCGCAGGCTTCATTTTCTTTGTGTTGTAGACCAACGCCTGAATCTGCAGGCTGACGATAGGCATGGTTGGATCATGCAACACCAGAAAATTTTTCTGCACCGTTTCGTAGGGCATGATCGCGCCCGCTGCGCGAATGACCGGCGGGGCGTTGTCCGAAAGGATCGCATCGACGGTGTCCTTGCCGGCCTGAAATTCCGTGATCACGCGAGTGACGATCTCCGGGTTCCGTCCCTGCCAGTATGACGTTTGGATTCCCGGATACCGTTTTTTGAATCCGTCGAGAATGGCGACGATGTGCTCGACGTCCCACACCGAATAGACGACGACCGCGCCCTCCTGTTTGGCTTTTTCGTAAAGCGCGGCAGCGGCCTTGGTATACGGATCTTCGGGCGCGGATGCCGCCAGAGCGGCGCCGCTCCAACTTATCGCGAGCGTTAGGATAGAGAACGCTACGGTCAGCAAAGATTTTCTTCTCATGATCATGCTCCTTTCGCGGAAACCATTGTGTGAGTCATCCTATCGAGAACGCGCGGCAGGTTGCAAGCCTTTAATTTTCTCCACGCCCGTCAAAACGGTCTCAGATGCTAGGCGCGCGAGAGATCGACGAGCGCAGGCGTACTCTCTTCGTACGTCGAGCGAGGCGATCCGAGCGCAACGCCGCAGATGAGCCGTTTTCACGGGCGTGCTAGAGACTGAACTTGATTTTGAACACAACCTTCGCGATCGTGACGGCCAGGATCAAAATGATCAGGTAGATCACGCCGCCGGCCGCCGCCTCGGCCCATTGACCAACGCGGAAATATTCGAAGAGAGTGACCGGCCCGTACTCCATGCCGGGCGCCACGAGCAGCACCGCGACGTCGATGTTGCGTATCGCCTCGATAAATATATAAAAGAGCGCGCCGGCGACCGTCGGCTTGAGGAGCGGCAGCGTCACTTTAAAAAAGACGTGCCTCCACCTCGCGCCGTGGACCCAGGCGGCTTCGTCGAGCTCTTTGTGAATATTGACGATGGCGCCCGATGCATTTCGGAGCGCGTAGGGAAAATAGGCGATGAAGAGTCCCGCGCCGAGAGCCCACAGCGTATTGTAGAGCGGCGTGCCGATGACCGCGATGATGAGGCCGAGGGAGAGGACCAGCGGCGGGAACGCCAGCGGCATCGTGCCGATAAACTCGAAGACCTTGCTGCCGTAGACTTTGGTTCGGTAAATGGTGAACGCCATGACGATGCCGGCCATGACGGTGGCGAGGGCGATGACGATGGAAAGCCCGAGGGAGTTGTAGAGGCCGCTCACGAAGCTCGGATGGCGCATGACCCGATAGTAATTCGCAAAACTGATGTTCGCCGGGAACTTCATGAAGGTCTCGTAGTCGTAGTACGGGATCAAGGAAGTCACGATCAGCACGATGAACGGCACCAGGATGCCGAGGAGAAAATAACTGAACACGGCCAGGAATGTCACGTATTTCCAACCGCCGATGTCGATGACTTTCACCCGGTAGCCTTTGCCGGTGATCGTCGCGTAGCGCTCGGAAAAACGCGTGGCCCTCACGTATAAGAGCAGGGTCACAACGGAGAGAATAATTAAAACGGCGCTGTAAGCCGTGGCGAGGCCCGGATTGTATTCCAACGACATGGAGTCGTAGACCTTGGACACGAAGACGTTGATGCCGCCGGGGCTGCCTTGAAGCACGGGCGTCTCGAAGGAGCGCAGGCCCCTCAGGAAGTTCAGCACGAACGCGGAGAGAAATGCGGGGAGCGCCAGTGGGAAGGTAATTCTGAGCAACGTGCGCACCGGCTTGCTGCCGGCGATGTAGGCGCTCTCCTCCAGAGAGGGATCGAAGGAGAGAAAAACCGGCAGCAGGAAGAGATATCCCAGCGGAACGCAGGTCAGTCCGAAGACCCAGATCATTCCCGAGAGAGAAAACGCGTTGAAAAGCTGGCCTTCGATTCCCAGATTTTCCTGGAGAAAATTATTCAAGATCCCCGATCTTGGCGACAGCAAAAGAATCCACGCGATATTCTTCATGATCGGAGGCATCAAAAGCGGATAAAGCGGCATCAGCTCGACCAGCGCCTTGCCGGGCGTGTTGGTCCGGGCGACGATCCACGCCAGCAGCGCTCCGATCAGCGTTCCCAGCGTCGCCGAGCCCGCCGCATAGATGATCGAATTCTGAATCATCGGGATGATTTGCGGGTCGTTCAATACCCTGAGGTAGTTTTCTGCGGTGAGGCCGGCGGCCGCCCCCAGCCGCGTAGTCGTGAAGCTGCGAAACAACACGATCGCGATCGGCGTGACGATCAGAGATCCGGCCAGGACGCTGGAGGCAAGCGGGATGAGGGCGCCCTGCCGGTACGCAAGCTTGATACGGTTCCAGTTGATAGAAATCTCCTTAAACGTGAGAGCGAATTTCAGGCTCTGATTTGCCTAGGCCGCGGCCGGCGCGCGATTGGCGATCATGCTGATGGCCGATTTGTCGATGTGCAGAAAAATTTTCTCGCCGTCCTCGTCGAGGCTGATCATCGGGCATAACTTGTGCGAGGTCACGACGAGTTCTCTGGATCCTACCTGGAGTCTGTGGTCCGTCAGCCCGCCTCTGTAGTCGCGGCTGGTCATCGATCCTTCGAGGACATTTTCCGCGTGATCGAACTTCCGGCTGTTGAGTTTTATTTCGTCGGTCCTGATGACGAGCTGGCAGGCCGCTCCCGCAATCGCGTCTTTCGAGCGGCGGCAAAGAAGCGTGGCACGGTCGAATTCCGGCACCATCACCCAGCAATCTTCTCCCTCCGCTCTCAGCACCCGGCCTTCGACCAGGATGGAACGGCCGATAAAAGAGGCGACGAATTGATTGGCCGGACGGTTATAAATTTCGTCCGGCGTCGCGTACTGAAGGATCTTGCCCTTCTCCATCACGATAACGGAATCCGATATCACGAAGGCCTCTTCCTGGTCGTGCGTCACGTAGATCGCGCTGATGTGCACCTTCTTGATCAATTTTTTGAGCTCGACTCTCATTTCCTCCCTGAGCTTGGCGTCGAGGTTGCTGAGCGGCTCGTCGAGGAGAATGAGGCGCGGCTCCAGCGCCAGGCTCCGCGCCAGCGCCACGCGCTGCTGTTGCCCCCCGCTCAATTGCGACGGATATCTTTCCTCCAGCTTGGGCAGGCCGACGAGATCCAATGCCGCGAGCACCCTCCTTCGGATATCCGGTTCCGGAATCTTTCGCAGCTTAAGGCCGAAGGCGACGTTTTTATAAACCGTCATGTGCGGCCAGAGCGCGTAGTTTTGAAAAACAAAGCCGATCGCGCGGGAATACGGCGGCACCAGAATGCCCTTGCGAATGTCGGTTTGAACCTTGTCAGCGATGTACACCGAGCCGTCGTCGGGAACTTCCAGGCCGGCGATGCAGCGGAGAAGCGTCGTTTTGCCGCAGCCCGAAGGGCCGAGAATGCTGAGAATGCCGTGCTCGAACTCGAAGCCGACGTCGTCGAGAGCGTTGAAATCCGCAAACGTCTTGGAGAGATGTTCCACTTTAACGATTGCCATGAATATCGTTTACCTTGTTGAGGGATGAACTTTCAAGTCAAATGACCCGGAAGTTGGTTCAGTCGCCATGCGGTTTTTAGTTCGTCTTAGTTGCGTCTTTTTAAACTCGTGTCGCCAAGCGCCTTGTTGCGCGTCGATTCAGTCGGTATTACAATGTACCTACGATGGTAACGTCAAAGGAGCGACTGATTTATGGTCAAACGTCTTACCAAGCACGGCAATAGCCTCGCCCTCGTCATCGATCGCGGTGTCCTGGATATCCTTGATATTAATGCCGATACCCCTCTCTCCGTAACGACCGACGGAAAATGCCTCGTCGTATCCCCGATTCGAGACCTGAACACAAAGAAACGATTCCGTGCGGCGCTTCAAGAAGGAAATCGCAAATACGGCAAAATGCTCAAGCGACTCGCCGATTGACCAGTGACTCCCCTCTTTCTGACACTCGATGAGGTTCTCGAAATCCATCGCGAGATGATTGAGCTGTATGGGGGGAGCGCCGGCATTCGCGATGTAGGCCTTTTGGAATCCGCGGTTGCCATGCCTCAGGCCGGCTTTGGTGACACCTACCTTCACTCCAACCTCTTTGAAATGGCCGCCGCTTATCTTTTTCACCTGGTTCAGAACCATCCCTTCGTTGACGGGAACAAACGGGTGGGGGCGATGGCTGCGTTTGTCTTTCTCAGAATAAACGGCTGGATCCTTACCGCGAGCGAGTTGGAATTCGAGCGCATGGTGCGCCAGGTGGCGGAGGGCGAAATGAAAAAGGAAAAAATCGCCTCGTTTCTCCAGAGGAATACCAAAACGCGCCCCTGAGAGCATTCACGGATTCAACCGTCCTTCCTTTCTCAATTCTTCCTGCGCTCTTTTGAGAATCCGTTCGTCGACGACCCTGTCGAGCGTCATCTTTTTATCGACGAGGCCGGCGCGAATGTCTTCGTCGAGCATGATCTGCATGCCCTCGGCGGCGACGGAAAGATCCGTCGTGTAGGCGGAGTAGTAGAGATCGTAAGCGCGGCTCACGATATCGGGGTCGCCCTTCAGGCCGGACTCGTAGCCGGCTTGGAGCGCATCTTTCTTGCTGCTCCGAGCAAACCGAACGCCCTGAATCACGGCCTTCAGGAATCTCTTGGTCGTTTCCGGATACTTCTCCAACATTTCGCCCCGCGTGACCAGCACGCTCTGCGGGATCGCCAGCGATTCGCTGAGATTGGCGATCATGGGATAACCTTTCTTCAAGAGGCTCACCGCCTCCTCCGCCGAGAACGGCGCCGCGGCGATGATTCCTCTCTCCAACGCCGAGACGCGTAGCACGGTTCCTCCGAGGGCCCGCAGGATAACGTCTTTGTCCGGGTCGAGGCCGTTGTTTTTCAGGAACATCCGCACGGCAAAATCGGAAAACGCGCCGGCGCCGGTGACGCCGATTATTTTACCCTTGAGATCTTCGACCCGCTTCACATCGCGCGCGCCGAGGATCGTATAGTTCACCTTGTTGGACAAGGAGCCGATGATGAAAACATCCATGCCTCTGGCACGGGCGCGTATCGGGGCCTGCGCGCCGCCGATGCTGCCGAAATCGACGCCGCCGGAGATGAGCGCCGCCAGTGCTGCCGGTCCGCCGCGAATCAGTATAGGCTCGATGGCTATCCCCTGTTCTTGAAAATATCCCTTGACCCGCGCAATCCTGAAAGGCAGATCCTGGTGCCAGGAGAGGCTCACGAACGCGACCCGCATCACTTTTTTCTCTTGCGCCTGAGAGCCAGACGGAGCGAGCGGCAAAAACGCACAGATGCCGAGGACTATGGCAAATTGAAGCGATGCTTTAAGTGTCATCACGGCGCGCTCCTCTTGCCGTTCAGCAGGCTCCAGTAAACTTTCTCCGCCGTGATCGGCAGGTCGAAGATTCTCACGCTCACCGCGTCGGCGACGGCATTGGCGATGGCCGCGGCCGTGGGCACGTTGGGATTCTCGGCTATCGCCTTGCCGCCGAACGGCGTCGGGCCGGTGGGGCTCTCGACTAATACAGTCTTCAACGGCGGCACGTCGGCGATGCACGGCAACTTGGACTCGCCTAAAGTTGTTGTCGCGATCTTGCCGTCAATCATTGGATTTTCTTCCATGAGCGCGAAGCCAAACCCGGAAATTACTCCCCCTTCGATCTGCCCCGTCAGCGTGAGGTGATTGAGCACCGTGCCAGTATCGTGCGCCGTGGTCAAATTTAAAACCCTCACGCCACCGGTAGTCGGATCAACCTCTACCTCAGCCACTTGCGCGGCGAAACCGGTGACCTTCGGCATGTCCTTGGGGACAAAATTGGTCAGGTGAAAGACGGGGCCACCGTTTTCTTTCACAGCCAGCTCGATCATCTTTTGCGTCGTCGTCGACTTTTTGTTGGGCGCCGTGAGCTTGCCGCCCTGCTGCCGAATCTCGTCCGGCTGACAGCCTAACTCCCGCGCCGCCAAATTGATCAGCTTCTCGCGCACCTCATGGGCCGATTTGTTGACCGCGTGACCGGAAGTATTCGTCTGTTTGCTGCCGCCGGTGCCGGGATCGAAAGGCAAGCTGTCGGTGTCTTTGAAAACCACGCCGACTTTCTCCGGCGGCAGCCCGAGCGTTTCACAGACCATCTGCTGGCTGATGGTATAGTATCCGGAACCGACATCGGGCACGCCGGTAAGGATGTTGACCTTGCCATCGGCCTCCAGCGTTAATGCCGAGCTCGCTTTCCCTTCCGGCGTGCCGCGATCATAGAGCGCCATGCCCCAGCCGCGGTTTTTCTTCGCTCCGCCCTTCCTCCAGCCGGAAGTTTTGACGACGCGTTCCAGCACTTCGCCCATGAGAATATGGCTCCACTTTTCACCCATGGGATTGGCGTCGCCGTCGCGCAGAATATTTCTGCGGCGCAATTCGAGAGCATCGATGCCCATCTCTTTGGCGATGATGTCCACCTGCGACTCGAACGCGAACACGACCTGCGGACTACCCGGCGTGCGCGTTTGGGTGCAAGGAACCTGATTGGTATACGAGCAATAAGTCTCGCAGCTGATCGCCGGCACTCTATACATGCTCGCCAGGCGCCGCCCGCCGAGCACCGTTACCTGCGGATTCGCTTTTTGCGAGCCGTAGGCGCCGCCGCTGAAATGAATTATCGCCTTGATGGCGGTAAAATCGCCGTTCTCATCGACGCCAGTGCGCAACGAAAGGACGGCGGGATGTCTGTGCCCGCCGGCGAGAAGTTCATCGGTGTAGTCGAAGACCAGTTTCACCGGCCGCTTGGTCGCCTTGGACAAATAATAAGCGATCGGTACGTCGATCAACGACGCCTTGGCGCCGAAGTCGCCGCCGACGTGAACGATGTGCACCTTGATTTTTTCCTTGGGCACACCAAAGTCTTCGGCCATTTGGTCGCGCAAACCCCACGGCCCTTTATTCGACGGCCAGACTTCGACGCGTCCGTCTGAGTGAACTTGGACGGTGCAGGCACAGGGCTCGATGTAGCCGTGATGAGACAAAGGCGTGCGAAAGGTATGCTCGAAGACCCGCACGGCTTTTTGAAATCCGGCTTCGATATCACCGTTCTTCCACAACACGTAAGACTGAAGATTGTGGTCCGACATGCCTTCCGGCAGTTTAGGCGCGTTTTTGTACTTGTTCCGGTCGTCGTGAATCAGCGGCGCAGTTGGCTTCAGCGCTTCCACGGGATCGTCGATGTAGGGTAGCTCCTCATATTGGAAATCAATCAATCCAATCGCCTCGTCGGCAATCGCTTCGCTATCTGCCGCTACCGCGGCGACCGCGTCTCCAACGAAGCGCACTTTGTCATAAGCCAACACCGGCTGGTCTTTGACCCTCGTGCCGACGAAGATGTCTTTCACATCGGTCCCGGTGAGCACAGCGCGGACCCCCTTCAACGCCTTGGCCTTCGAAGTATCGACTTTAACGATGCGCGCGTGCGGCACCGAAGCGCGCAGCACCTTAGCCCACAGTAGGCCTTCGAACGAAAAGTCCGCCGCGTATTTAGTTTGACCGGTGACTTTCCCTTCGCCCTCGATGCGGGGCAGCGCTTTTCCTATGGTGCGAAATGCCAAGATTCACCTCCCAGGTTCATTTTGGATTTTAGATACTTCGACTTAGCTCAGTACAGGTTTTAGATTGCCGATTGTCGGAACAAGAATCGGAAATTCGCTTTGAAGAAATTACTTTCACGCGTCTTCTGCCGATCCTAACCTCTTACTCTCGCCTCAAGCCTCGCGCCTCTCGCCTACTTGATCACTTGATTCGCCCGCGCGAGCAATTCCACAGGAATCGTATGACCGATTTGTTTTGCCGCCTTAAGGTTAATGATGAATTCAATGTTCATCGCCTGCTGTACGGGCAGGTCGGCAGGTTTCGTCCCCTTAAGGATCCTGTCTACGTAGTGGGCGGCCTTGCGGTACAAGTCAGTGTAGTCCGCCCCGTATGACATGAGACCGCCCTCATCGACATACTCCTTCTGCGAGTAAATAGCCGGCAATCGGTATTTACCGGCAAGCTTGACGATCCGCTTTCTTTCGGTGAAAAAGGGGGTAGTGGAGGTCGTCATAATCGCGCCCACCTGCTTCTGCTTTGCGGTTTTAAAGGCGCTCTCTAAACCTTCGGCGTCGGCTTGAGTCTCGATCTCCTCCAGCTTTAGCTTCAGTGCCACAGCCGCGGCCCTGAGCTCTTTCAGTTGGAGGCTGATCGACGACGACCGCAGAAGTCCAACTCGGGCGAGCTTGGGGACTGCGTCCTTGAGTATCTCTAACCTTTTGGTGTTTAGCTCGACCGCTAAATTTGAGAAACCGGTGACATTGCCTCCCGGCCGCGCCAGACTGGCAACCAAACCTGCAGCCACGGGGTCCGCAACACTCGCCATCACGATGGGGATGGTAGTAGTCGCTTTATTCGCCGCCAACGCTGGCGGTGTCCCTGAGGTCACGATTAGATCAACCTTAAGACGAACCAAGTCCGCCGCAAGCTCAGGCAGGCGCTCAGGCCTTTGCTCGCCAAACCGGTACTCGGTGGTGAAATTCTTTCCCTCAATCCAGCCAAGCTTACTCAGCTCTTGCAGGAACGCCCTCACGAGGACCGCGCTACCAGAAGCAGTGCTTACATCCAGGTAACCTATGCGGGCGACTTTCCCTGTCTGCTGCGCCTCGGCGAAACCGCAAAGCGCAAAGAGCATGGCGCAAAGAGTGAGGACTGTGATTTTTTTCTTCATGTTTTTCTCTGCTCCTTCCACTCGTCACTCGCCATCCAGTTCACCTTGCTGGGGCGTTGCCGCTGAGTGCCTATAATGGTAGAGTCTAGCGCATGGGAATAACCGAAGTAACTGTTGAGGTCAGCAATCCACGCGACCAAACTCATTGGCAGAAGCTTGACCTTATTGCGGATACAGGCGCCATTTTCAGCGTGATTCCAAGGAGCACTCTCGATCAGCTCGGTATTACCCCATATGCAGAGGAGACTTTCCATCTTGCCGACGGTAGCGAGATCCAACGCCCGTTGGGCGATGTTTTTATCCGGATCGACGGGAAGGCCCGAACAGTGCCGACGATATTTGGTGAACCTGCCGACACGCCTTTGCTAGGAGTCACGGCCCTCGAAATACTCGGTTACACGATCGATCCGCGCGCCCGCAAGCTTGAACCAACCAAAATGCTTTTGCTTTAACCCCAGGGAACTGGATACCTTTCCATCTTGGAAACGTGTACCTCTTCGCTCGCCTCATTCCTCATCCCTAACACCTTACCCTTCACGTTTATTTCACTTGATAACTTGATTCGCCCGCGCGAGCAGTTCGACTGGGATTGTATGGCCAATTTGTTTTGCCGCCTTAAGGTTAATCACAAACTCAAACTTCATCGCCTGCTGCACCGGCAAATCAGCTGGCTTCGTTCCCTTGAGAATCTTGTCCACGTAAACAGCCGCGAGCCGATAGCCGTCACTGAAGTCCCCCCCATAGAACATGAGGCCGCCCTCATCGACATACTCCTTATGTGCGTAAATAGCCGGCAACCGGTATTTGACGGCAAGCTCGACGAT
>CAZNES010000099.1:0-14395 GCA_964572145.1 uncultured Syntrophobacteraceae bacterium | reverse complement strand
TCGGCAGGCAGCCGCCGAAGCGGTTGATCTTGTTGCGGAGTTAAAGCTCCATGATCTCTTTGTTCAGGCCTTCTTTATCGTTCTTATATTTTTCTTTGAGCCGCTCCATCTGCGGCTGTAATTTTTGCATCTGCTTCATGGACACGAAGCTCTTGTGCGTGAGCGGCGCCAGCAAAAGCTTGATCAAAACGGTTAGCAGGATGATGTCGATTCCCCAACTGCCTGTGAGGCGGTGGAAAAAATGCAATACGTAGAGCAGCGGCATGGAGACTACGCCGAACCAGCCGAAATCGATCGCTCGCTCCAGGTCCCGGTTCAAGCTTTTTAGAATGTCGAGCTCCTTGGGCCCGATGAAGATGGTGTGCGCCGCTTTGCTTGCCGCTCCCGGAGCGGCGAGTGGCGTTATCTCCATCACGGCCGCCGGCCCCGTCTCCCGCACCGTTAATTTTTGCTCTGCGTTGTCCTCGGGCAGCAGCGCGAAGAGAAAATAGGTGTGTCCAAACCCAGCCCAGGCAACCTTGCCGCTCCAGTCCTTCCCCTTGAGAGCATCGCCGTGCTCTCGAATGAGCTTGCCTCCGACCTCCCCGAGCAGTCCTTCGAACGGCGCATCCGCCTTGGGACCGGTCGCGCCGATTTCCGCAGTGAGCATCACGGCGGGTGGACCGGGCAGGTCCTGTCTCTCGACCGAGACTTGCATGCGAATCGCATAACCGGAGCCGGTGAAGGTAAACTCTTTTGTCAGAACCGCTCCCGGGCTCGCTCCGTGAAATACCAGGCGTCCCTGGCTGCTTCCGGTGAGATGGAGGTCGCCTCCTTCAACTGAATATGCAATTTTCTCGTCACCGAATGGAGCGGGTCCGGGGATCTCCACACCGAGCGGGTATGGAATCCCGGGAACGGAAGGGATCATCTCAAAAGGCGGGCTCTTCTCGTCTACGGATGTTCGGTAGTGCTTGAGCCTGAAGCTTTTGAGCCGGGCGCCTTGACTGGTGAAGAGCGCGACGTAGTCGTCCGTTTCGATCGTGACCTCTCTGGCTGCCTGCGTTTTCGTCGGACTTACCGGCTTTGGTTTTTGCAGCACGGGCGCGGGCTTTGGCGCGGGCGGAGGCGCACTTTCGACTTTCTTTTTCTCGGGCTGAGTTTCTTGAGGAGGCGGAGCGGGATAGTACCGCGACATCCATTCCTGATAGAGGACCAGAATGAGCAGCGACAAGGCGATGGCTATAAGCGCACGTTTTTCCATAAGTCGATTTTACGGGACGGGGTCGTAGCCTCCCGGATGACCGGGATGGCAATGAAGCAAGCGTCGCAGTATCAGCCGGAGTCCGCTCCGTAAACCGCGGCGCTCGACCGCCTGCTCGGCATAGGCGGAGCAGCTCGGAAAAAAGCGGCAGGAGCGTGGAAGGAAAGGTGAGAGATACGTCCGATATCCGCTTACGACGAGGATAAAAATTCTCTTGCCCAACCCGCCCACTACCTTTGCCGGCTCCTTCCCTGATTCAATGCGGTCCGTAGCTCGCCCGAGACTTCACTCAGGGAAAGTTTTTCGGCCCCTCTTCTGGCGATGACGACGATATCTTGAGCCTGCGGAATCCGGCCCTTCTCGCGGCGGAAAAATTCTCTCACCAGCCTTTTGATGCGGTTGCGAACGACCGCATTTCCCACGCGCGTCGTGACGGTGATGCCGAGCCGGTTTTGTCCCGTGTCATTGGCCTTGCTGAGAATAACGAAGTGGATGGCGTGAATTCTACTTCCCTGCCGGGAGAGAGTCAGAAACTCAGAGCGTTTCGTGAGACGGGCTCGTTTCGGAAAACTTTCCCCCCCTCGAGAAAGCCCCATGCCGTTCTTTAGCTGCGCGGGCGCTTCGGCGGCACCGTAACCGTCAGCCGCTTTCGACCTTTGGCCCGTCTTCTTCTCAGCACGTTGCGTCCTCCGGGTGTCGCCATCCGCGCCATAAACCCGTGCGTCCGCTTGCGCCTCACATTGCTCGGTTGATACGTTCTTTTCATGAGTGATGATCCTTTAACTTCCCGGCTGAGTTCTGATTTCAATCATATGGGGACCCTTTTGTCAATTTCCGCAGGCCTGGTTTTGACAGTGATCTTTGTAGGGGCGGTTCAGCCTTAAAACTGTGGCTGATCCGTCTGCGCCAAAGGACGCATCCGTCCGAAGCCCCGTGGCGGACTCTGGCGGACGCGAACCGCCCCTACGACTACGTCAGCTCTGCCTTCAGCGACCGCTGCATGAGATCGCGCACGGCATCGAGCGGTTGTTTCCCCTCGTAGAGAACGAGATGCATCTGCTCCACGATCGGCATCTCCACACCCAGCCGGCGCGAAAGGAGATAGACCGAGCGGGTATTTCTGATTCCTTCGGCCACCATCCGCATGCCGCCGAGGATCTCGTCGAGCTTTTTCCCCTGGGCGATTTGCAGGCCCACGCTGCGGTTGCGGCTCAGATCGCCGGTTGAGGTAAGGATCAAATCTCCCAATCCCGGCAACCCGGAGAGCGTGAGCGGGTCCGCGCCCATCTTGACCGCCAGCCGGGTCATCTCCGCCAGGCCGCGGGTCACCAGCGCCGCGCGCGCGTTGAGGCCCAGCCCAAGTCCGTCGCTGATGCCGGCGGCGATGGCGATCACGTTTTTCACCACTCCGCCCATCTGCACGCCGATGACATCTCGCGAAGTATAGACCCTGAGGTTCGGGGTGCTTAACATTTCCTGGATGTCTCTTCCCACGGTCTCGTTTAGCGACGCGACCGTTATGGCCGCCGGCAGCCCGCGCGCCACTTCCAGGGCGAAGGTGGGACCGGATAAGAACGCATGCCGATCGTTGCTCCTCGAGTTGAAGATTTCTCCCAAAACCTCGCCCATGGTGATCAGCTTCTGTTCGTCGATACCTTTGGTCGCGCAGGCCAGAATCGAGTCGGGGTGCACGTCGGACGCGATGCCCCGCACGACTTCGCGAAGATAATGCGACGGGAGCGCCAAGAATACGGCGGTTTTTCTTTCAGCGGCGTCCTTCAGCGAGCGGCTGGCTTTAAGAGCCGGTGGAAGGCTGATTCCCGGAAGATAAGAGAGGTTCTCTTTGTTTTGCTGAATCTCGCGATAGCTTTCCTCACCGTGGCACCAGAGAGTGACCTCGTGCCCTTTCTCGCAGAGGAGTTTGGCGAGAGCGGTCCCCCAACCTCCGGCCCCGATGACGCCGATTGCCGCCATTTGATTTCAAAGATGGAACTACTCCGCCTCTTCCTCTTCTTCTTTCTCGGCTAACCGCGCCAGGGAGACGACCCTTTCGCCCTCTTCGAGACCGATCAAGTGCACGCCCTGGGTGTTGCGGCCGATGACGCGGATATCTTTGACTCTGAGCCGGATGATTTTGCCGATGTTGGTCACCAGCATGAGCTGGTCGTCGTCGGTGACCTGCTGCACGCCGACCACCCTCCCGGTCTTGTCGGTCGTCGTCTTCATCGTGATGATCCCTTTGCCGCCGCGCGACTGCAGCCGGTACTCTTCCATCGGCGTGCGTTTGCCGTAGCCGTTTTCCGATACGGTCAGGAGATTGGCGCCGAGACTTAAGATTTCCATGCTCACGACGGCATCGTCTTTCTCCAGGGTCATTCCCACGACTCCATAGGTGCCGCGCCCGGTGGGGCGGACCTGCTCTTCTTTGAAACGGATCGATTGTCCGTCCAGGGTGGAAAGAATGATCTCCTGGTTTCCGTCGGTGAGCCGCACGCCGATGACTTCGTCGTTCGGTTCGAGCCCGATCGCCCGGATGCCGCTCGGGCGCGGGTTCGCATACAACATGAGCTCCGTCTTTTTCACCAAACCTTGCTTGGTTGCGAAGACCACGTAGCGGCTCTCTTGAAACTCGCGGACGGAGAGGAACGCCGATACTCTTTCTCCCGGCTCCAGATGCAGCAGGTTGACGATCGGTTTCCCGCGAGCGGCGCGCCCGGCTTGGGGCAGTTCGTGCACCTTGATCCAGTAAAGCTTCCCGATGGTGGTGAAAAAGAGGATGTAAGAATGGGTCGAGGCGACGAACAGATACTCGACAAAATCTTCTTCGCGCGTCGTCGTCCCGATCTTTCCTTTGCCGCCGCGCCGCTGCGCGCGGTAGAGCGTCACGGGATTGCGCTTGATGTAGCCTTCATGGGAGATGGTGACCGCCATGTCCTCTTCGACGATCATGTCTTCGATCGAGATCTCATCGGTGTGGTCGATGATCTGCGTGCGCCGCTCGTCGCCGTAGCGTTCTTTAATATCCTTCAGCTCCTCGACGATGATGCGGTAGATCTCCTTCTCGTCGGCCAGAATGGCCCTCAACTCGGCGATCTGCTCGACCGTCTCCTTGTGCTCTTGCAGTATCTTGTCACGCTCCAGTCCCGTCAGGCGTTGGAGACGCATCTCCAAGATCGCCTGCGCCTGGATCTCGCTCAGGCCGAAATTTTGTACCAATCCGTCTTTTGCCTCTTTGCCGTCGTGGGAGCCGCGGATCAAGGCGATCACCGCGTCGAGATGATCGAGGGCGATCTTCAATCCTTCGAGGATATGCAGACGCTCTTCGGCTTTACGCAGATCGTAGACGGTGCGCCGCGTGACCACCTCTTTGCGATGATCGAGAAATGCCTTGAGCGCGTCCTTGAGATTGAGAAGCTTGGGCCGTCCCTCGACGATCGCCAGCATGTTGACGCCGAAGGACTCCTGCAGGGCGGTGTGCTTGTAGAGTTGGTTGATGATGATTTCAGCCACGGCGTCGCGCTTGAGCTCGATCACGATCCGCATCCCGTCGCGGTCGGATTCGTCGCGCAGGTCGCTGATCCCCTCGATCTTTTTTTCCTGGACGAGCTCGGCGATCTGCTCGATCAGCCGGGTCTTGTTCACCATGAAGGGGATCTCGCTGATGATGATCTGCTCTTTGCCGGTGCGCTTGACCGTCTCGGTAAAGGCCTTGCCGCGCGTTTGAATGATCCCGCGGCCTTCCTGGTAGGCCTGGACGATGGTCTCGCGGCCGTGAATGAAACCGGCGGTGGGGAAGTCCGGGCCGGGGATGTAATGCATCAGCTCCTTGATGGTGATATCGGGTTGGGCCACCATGGCGACCAGGGCATCGATAACCTCTCCCAGATTATGCGGCGGAATATTCGTCGCCATTCCGACGGCGATGCCCGAGCTGCCGTTGACGAGCAGGTTGGGCACGCGGGAGGGTAAAACCGTGGGCTCTTTGAGGGAGTCGTCATAGTTGGGCGCAAACTCGACGGTCTCCTTTTCGAGATCGGCCAACAGCTCATCGGCGAGGTGCGACATGCGGATCTCGGTGTAACGCATCGCCGCCGGTGGGTCGCCGTCGATCGAGCCGAAATTTCCCTGGCCGTCGACCAGTGGATAGCGCATGGAAAAGTCCTGCGCCATGCGCACGATCGTGTCGTAGACCGCCACGTCGCCATGGGGATGGTATTTGCCGATGACGTCGCCGACGATCCGGGCTGATTTCTTATAGGCGGTGTTCCAGGTATTGCCCATGTCGTACATCGCGTAGAGCACGCGCCGGTGCACCGGCTTCAACCCATCGCGTACGTCCGGCAGGGCGCGGCCGATGATGACGCTCATCGCGTAGTCCATGTAGGACTGACGCATCTCGTCCTCGATGTAGACCGGGACTTTTTGCTGCTTGAGTGTCGCTTCCATCGGATTAGCTCTCAGCGGTCAGCATTCAGCGATCAGCTTCGATCCAGAATAAATTTCTGCAGCCGACGGCAGAATGCTGATAGCTTCCTTAGACGTCCAGGTTCTTCGCCGTGAGGGCGTATTCTTCGATGAACTTGCGTCTGGGCTCGACTTCGTCGCCCATCAACGTGGAGAAGATGTCATTGGCCTCGACGGCGTCTTCGACCCTGACCTGAAGCATGACGCGGGTCTCGGGATTCATGGTGGTTTCCCAAAGCTGTTCCGGGTTCATCTCGCCGAGGCCTTTGTAGCGCTGGATATATTGTCCCTTTTTGCCCCCCTCCATGATGTAATCGAGAAGCTCCTTAAGGGATCCGAGCTTGGCGTTGTGATCGCCGTTTTCCAGGATGTAGGGAGGATAACCCGCTCCGCTGAGGTCGTCGAAAATCCGTTTGAGCTCCTTATACTCGGGGCTGCCGAGCAACTCGCGATCGATGACGGTCCGTATCCCGGTTCCGTTCGTTCTTGTCGAGCATACGAGCTTGTAGCAGTTGTGCTCGGGGTCTTCTTCAAGGGCGCATGAGAGAGGGGCCTCGTCCGGCGCCCTCAGATTGATATAGGACGCGAGGCGCATCGAGATTTTTTTCAGCGCCTCGGCGTCTTTCAAAGCATCCTCGTTCAGCTCCTCTTCAAGCAGCATCGCTTCAAGAAGCGAGCGGCTCTTCTTCTTGCGCGACGCCAGGTTCATGAGCTTCTCCCAGCGCAGCACCTTCTTGATAAACGCTTGCAGCGGCTGGCCCGCCAGTCCATGACCGTCGTTGGTCGCGCGGACGCGCACGTTTTCGGTGCCGATTTCGATGAGGTAGTCTTCCAGGCTCGTCTCATCCTTGAGATAGCGCTCCTGTTTCCCCCGTTTGATTTTATACAACGGGGGCTGGGCGATCATGAGGTGGCCTTTTTCGACCAGATCGGGCATCTGGCGATAAAAAAAGGTGAGGAGCAAAGTGCGAATATGCGAGCCGTCCACATCCGCGTCGGTCATGATGATGATCGAGTGGTAGCGGAGCTTCGCGGCATCGTAGTCGTCTTTGATGCCGGCTCCGAGAGCCGTAATAATCAGGCGGATCTCCTGGGACGAGAGCATCTTGTCGAAGCGCGCCTTTTCGACGTTCAGGATTTTGCCTTTCAAAGGCAGTATCGCCTGGGTGCGCCGGTCGCGGCCTTGCTTGGCGGAGCCGCCGGCCGAATCTCCCTCGACGAGGAAGATTTCGCTTAGAGCCGGATCCTGCTCCTGACAATCGGCCAGCTTGCCGGGAAGAGAGCCGGAGTCCAGAGCGCCCTTGCGCCGCGCCAGGTCTTTGGCCTTGCGCGTCGCTTCGCGCACCCGGGCCGCTTCGACGCCCTTGATAACTATTTTTTTGGCGTCTCCGGGATGCTCGGCGAGATAGCTCGACAACTTCTCGTTGATCAACGCCTCGACGATGCCTTTGACCTCGCTGTTGCCGAGCTTGGTCTTGGTCTGCCCCTCGAACTGGGGCTCCGGCACTTTGACGCTGATGACCGCCGTGAGGCCTTCACGGATGTCTTCACCCTGGAGATTCTCTTCGTCCTTTTTGAGCAGACCGCTGTCGATGGCGTAGCTGTTGATCGTCCGCGTCAGCGCGGATTTAAATCCGATCAGGTGGGTGCCGCCTTCGATGGTGTTGATGTTGTTGGCGAATGCGAAGGTGTTCTCGGTGTAGCCGTCGTTCCACTGCATGGCGATCTCGATATCGACGCCTTCTTTTTCTCCTTCGAGGAAAATGACCTGAGAGTGGAGCGCCGTTTTCGCGCGATTCAAGTGCTCGACAAACGAGACGATACCGCCTTTGTAAACGAGCTCGTGCTTTTTTTGGCTTCTCTCGTCTTCGATGGTGATGCGCACGCCTTTGTTCAGAAAGGCCAGCTCGCGCAGCCTTTGAGAAAGCATGTCGAAGCTCAAATCGAGGGACTCGAAGACTTGCGTATCGGGCTTGAAGGTGACGCGCGTCCCTCTCTCCTTGGATCTGCCCACTTCATTCAGGGGCGCCTGCGGAACCCCGCGTGTGTAGCGTTGCTGATAGACCTTGCCGTCGCGCTTGATCTCCACCTCCAGCGACTCGGAGAGTGCGTTGACCACGGACAGACCGACTCCGTGGAGTCCGCCGGAAACTTTATATGAGGCCTTGTCGAATTTTCCGCCGGCGTGCAGTTTGGTTAGCACGACTTCAGCGGCGGATATCTTCTCTGTCGGGTGCATGTCCACGGGAATGCCGCGGCCGTTGTCGATGACGGTCACGCTGTTATCGATGTGAATTTTGACTTCAATCTGATCGCAGAATCCCGCCAGCGCTTCGTCGATGGAGTTATCCACAACCTCGTACACGAGGTGGTGCAACCCTCTCTCGCCGGTGTCCCCGATATACATACCGGGTCTCTTTTTCACCGCGTCGAGACCTTCGAGGACTTTGATATTGTCAGCGTTGTAGTCGGTTTGAGTGTCAGCCATGTTTGGGTTCAGGATGGAGTTGTGATTTTTATGTGCAAAGTCTAGGGGTTAGGTCAACTTTAAAACTGTAGTAATTCTACCTAAAACAGCATTCAAAGTAAAGCAAAAAATGGCCGATTTTCAACCAGGTTTGCGGCGCGGTTTTGGCTGTTGTTCCAAACATTGATCGGCTGCGAAACAGGCGCAGTGATTCGGAATCGTTGGACCGCTATTATTGCTCGAACGAGAGATATTCTCTATGACCCGTAAGGGAACGGTTCAGACGGGGAAGTTTCTTATTGACATTTCACCACCCGTTTGTTAGGGAGAAGCAGAAAAGACAGCCTACAAAGGCTCGTAACACAAGGAGGGTAAAGCTATGGCCGATGAAACGGCTGAAGTCCTATTAGACGTAAGAGTCGCTGAGGCGTCCTGGCTCTACAAGTTCTACCTCAACCAGGAAAAGAAGATTCTTGGCCTGGCGTCCGTAGCGGTTTTTCTCACCGCCTGGGAACTCGTCGGAGGGGTATTCCAGGTCGTCAACCCGATGTTTATGAGCGCTCCCTCGTTTATCTGGCAGGCTGCGGTTGGGCTATTTTCTTCGGGCGAGATCTACAACGACCTCTATGTGAGTGGGATTGAATTCAGCGTGGGATTATTGATTTCCATTCTTGTGGGTATCCCTTTTGGCATCGGGTGTGGTTGGTACAGAAGGATGGCCTATACCTTTGATCCCTTCATCAACGCAATGAACGCTACCCCGCGTGTTGCCCTTTTGCCCCTGGTCATTATCTGGCTGGGGATCGGTATTCTCTCCAAGGTTGGCATTATTTTTCTCGGCGCGGTCTTCCCCATATTGATCAATGCGCGGGACGGGGTGAAGACCACGCCAGCCAACCTTCTCAATGCTGCTAAGAGCTTCGGCGCGTCAGAGTGGCAGTTATTTGGAAGTGTGGTTCTCCCTTCTACTTTACCCTTTATCATTACTGGCTTGAGACTGGGGGTTGGAAGAGCCCTGATCGGTGTCATGGTCGGAGAGCTTTATGCCGCAACAGCGGGAATCGGCTTTATGATCACGGTTGCGGGCGCGACCTTCCAGACAGACAAGGTTTTCGTTGGTATCTTAATTTTTGCTACGACTGGCGTGTTCTGTATAGAGTTAATTAGCAAGCTTGAAAGGCGGTTCGATAAGTGGCGGGTAAAGGTGGGGGCGGCTGCATAGTTTTCTTCATCTCTGCGCATGACGTTAAGAGGTGGCTTTTCCGCCTGAGGGGGAGGCCACCTTTTTTTCTTCCTTCATAAAGCGAGGCCGCCGGTCCGCCGCCCGAACGAGCGGTCGTGGATGCCCCGTGTTGCTTTCCTTCCCTGAGTTCTATACCATCGGCGCGGTTTTGCCTCCGGGGTTGCGATACAAGGAGATCGAATGAGGCGCTTAAGAGGCTTGCTGCTATTTCTTCTGCTGGTTGTCGTGCTCTCTCTAAGCCAGGCCGTTTCTTTTTACACCGACTGGCTCTGGTTCAAGGAAGTCGGCTTCACGCAGATCTTTGCGACGAAGCTGACGGTTCAACTGCTCCTGGCGCTTCTGTCGGGCGGATTTTTTTTCCTCCTTGTCTATCTTAACGTTAAAGCGGCGGCGCAATTGCACCGCGGCGCGCGTTTTATCGATCAGGAAAATGTCATCGAGCTGCCCAGCCCGGAGCTCGTCGACCCGCTGCTGAGGAAAATACTGCTTCCGGCCTGCCTGCTGCTTGGGTTCTTTGCCGCTCCTCAAGGGGCCGGTCGGTGGGAAAGTCTGCTGCTTTTTCTCAACTCGGGGCCGTTCGGAATCCAAGATCCGGTCTTCGGACGGGATATCGGATTTTACGTTTTCCGCCTGCCTATTCTGAACAGCCTTTACGATTGGCTCAGCATTTCGGTAACGCTCACGTTTGCGGCGACGGCCTTTATCTATCTTCTCTACCGCGGGATTCAGTACACGCGGCGCGGGCTCTCTGTGAGTCCACGCGCCAAAGTGCACCTGCTCTGCCTCGTGGCGTGCTATTTCGTGATCAAGGCCGCCGGATATTATCTCGATGGCTTCGATCTCCTGTACTCCTCCAGGGCGGTTGCCTTCGGCGCGGGCTATACCGACATTTATGCAAATCTTCCCGCGTTGCGCTTCCTGGCCATTTTGGCTCTGGTAAGCGCCGGACTGTCGCTGCTGCAGATCGCCCGTCCCGGATTGAAGTATCTATACGTGAGCCTGGGAATGCTGGTCTTGGTCCACGTTGCCGGTCTGGGCGTCTATCCCTCTTTGCTCCAATACTTCCGCGTCGGACCGAATCAGGTCGCAGCGGAGGGGCCTTTCATCCAGCGCACCATCCAGTTCACTCGCCGCGCCTACGGCCTGGATAAGATCGAGGCCAAAGAGTTTCCCGCCGAAGATCAGCTCACCGCGGCGGACCTCAAACGCAACGACGCCACGATCAAAAATATTCGCCTTTGGGAGCACCGTCCGCTGCTCGCGACCTACGCGCAGCTCCAGGAGATCCGCACTTATTACAAATTCGTCGACGTCGATAATGACCGCTATCTGGTCGACGGCAGCCCGCGCCAGGTGATGCTCTCGGGGCGCGAGCTCTCTTACCAGCATCTGCCGAGCCGCATCTGGATCAACGAGCACCTGACCTACACGCACGGCTACGGCGTCGTCTTTGGCCCGGTCAATCAAGTGACCCCCGAGGGTCTGCCGGAATTTTTTATCAAGGACATTCCGCCGGTCTCTACCAAGCCGGCGCTCAAAGTCACCCGTCCGGAAATCTATTACGGCGAGCTGGCCAACGATTACGTTTTTGTAAAAACCAGTGCGCGCGAGCTCGACTATGCGGCCGGCGATCAGAACGTCTATACCGACTACCAGGGCAGCGGCGGAGTTTCAGTCGGCTCGTTTTGGCGCAGGCTCCTCTTTTCCGCCCGCTTTGCGACTTTGCGGGTCGCGCTCTCGAACGACATCACCGCCGAGAGCCGGATTCTCTATAACCGCCAGATACAAGAGCGGGTGAATAAGATCGCGCCTTTTATCAAATTCGATCGCGACGCCTATCTCGTTATCGCCGAGGGTGGGCGGCTCTTCTGGATCATCGACGGCTATACGACTTCCAACCGCTACCCCTATTCGGAGCCGATTCCAAAGCTCGGCAACTACATCCGCAACTCGGTCAAGGCCGTGGTCGATGCCTACAACGGTTCCGTGCAGTTCTATCTCAGCAGCCCGGACGATCCCATCATCCAGGCCTACGGCAGAATTTTTCCGGGAACGTTCAAGCCCATGGAGGCCATGCCGGAGGAGCTGCGCGCGCACGTCCGCTACCCGCAGGATCTGTTCACCGTGCAGGCGCACATGTACGCGACCTATCACATGCAGGACCCGCAGGTTTTCTATAACAAGGAAGACGTGCTCGCCGTCCCGCATCGGTCCATCGATGGACGGGAAACCGAGATGGAGCCGTATTATACGATCATGCGTCTTCCCGGAGAGACCAAAGAAGAATTTATTCTCCTGCTTCCTTTTACGCCGAACAAACGCGACAACATGCGCGCGTGGCTGGCGGCGCGGAGCGATACGCCCAATTACGGCAAGCTGACCGCGCTTAATTTTCCCAAGGCCAAATTGGTTTACGGGCCGAAGCAAATCGAGGCGCGGATCGATCAGGACCCGGTGATCTCGCAGCAGTTGAGTCTCTGGAACCAGCGCGGCTCGCAGGTGATTCGCGGCAGCATGCTGGCGATACCGATCGAGGCGTCGCTGCTTTACGTGCAGCCGCTATATCTTGCGGCCGAGCGCGGATCGCTGCCGGAGTTAAAGCGCGTGCTCGTTGCTTTCGGCAATCAGATCGCGATGGAGGAAAGTCTCGAGCTATCCCTGCAGCGGATTTTTGGTGGCCGCCCGGCCGAGGCGAAGGCGGCGGCGCCGGCGCCGGAAGCAGCCGGCAAGGAAAAAGGTCTCGCCAGACAGGCCCTGGAGCATTTCGCGCGCGCGCAGGAGCTCCTGCGCCAGGGCAACTGGGCGGGCTACGGCGATGAGCTGAAGCGAATTGAAACGTTGCTCAAGGAAATGGACAAGGGCCGATAATAGCAAGACGATTTGCCACGATATCGCGAAACTAGTGTAGTGCCTCTTAAATTAAGGCACTTATCCTTCAAGCTCTATTCACCACGAAGCGCACGAAGGACACGAAGAACGGAGAACTGGATTAGCAAAGCGACCGGATTTCAACATGATTTTCTCTTCCTTCGTGCTCTTCGTGTCCTTCGTGGTGGCAGACTCCGTTTCGCCTGTCGAACTTAGGATAAGGTGTCAACAGCGTGAGACACTACACTAGAGACGCCCGATTATCCTTATTCCTCCATCGGCCTTCTTCGTGCATAGGGACGCGCTCCAGGCCAAGCGCAAAGCCCTCAAGGCATTTTTCATCGCTTGTATGGGAGCGCCCGAAAAACAAAAAAGCGATAAAGAGCTTTGTTTGAGGCTCATCACGAGATCGCCCGCTCCGGCTCATCACGTTAGCGGCGACTGCATCCCGTGCAGTCGGGTACGTTGACAACAATCTTCGCTCGGGCTAGCTTCACAATTGTTTTTCACATCCAAGCGCCGAAGAACGGAGTCGGACTTGAACACCCCACATTCATGCGAGGCCGAAGGGCGCGAGCAAGAGGGCCGCATCCTCGCGAGGCTCGGAATTTCTCCGCCAAAGTACTGTGGCGGACATATCCCAGATTTTGAGATTTGCTATTTGAGATCCCGAAGGGCTCGGCCGTGGCCCGAAAACTTGCGCCCTGAGGAATCGCTTTAGGAGAAATCTCTATGTACGGCGCCAAGACTCTCGATCACGTCGCTTTTCCCGTCCGTGACCTGGATCGCTCGGAGAAATTCTATCAGGAGACGGTCGGGCTCAAGTTCATGACGCGGCGGAAAAATGCCGACGGCTCGCCGCGCCACACTTACGTCCTGGCCGGCAAAAACATCGTCGGCTTGACGCTACCCGGCGTGCAGGCCCCGCCGTCCACTAGCGGCGCGCCGCGCTACGGTATTGCCCTGGAATCGGAAGAGAGGTTCGCCGCCGCGGCGAATAGAATTCGGGCGAGCGGGGTCCCGTGCGGATCCGTCGTCGAGCATGGATCGGACTCTCCCTGGATCCAATCGCTTTGCTTCGACGATCCCGACGACAACCACATGGAAATTTGTCTGCGCCGGAGCGGTGCTCCGGCGCCGTGCGTGGGCCACGTGATCTTCGAGACGAAAGATCTGGCCAAGACGAGCCGTTTTTGGACCGAAGCGCTGGGACTCAGGCCGCTTCGGGATGAGCGCGGCGAAAAACTTTTTCAGTGCGAGAACGAGCAGATCCTGGGAATCAAAGAGGTAGCGGAGCTGTCGGAGCGAACAAAGAAAAAGGGCCGGGCATGTCACGTGGCATTCAACGTGAGCCAGGAAGATTACGACCGCATGGTCGCGCTGATTACAGAATTGGGCGGCCGCTCGCTCGGCGATCATCGCTCGACCGACGGTCTTCGCCCTCCCGGCGAACGCAGCATCTATTTCTTCGACCCGGACAACAACTATCTCCAGATCACCGCCCACGGCGAGGAGAATTGGGATCTCATGTCGGACGAGGAGAAGTGGAAGAGGATTCAGGAGAACCGCGCGAAGCAAGGGAAAGGAATTTCCAGTTTCGATGCGGGCAAAGTGCCGGGCCGGTGAAAAGGTCAGTATGCCATCAGGCCAACGGAGAGTCTCTCTCCGAACCGATGCAGGCCCTTCGGGCATCTCAAATCGTAAATCTCAAATTGCAAAATCTGACATCTGTCCGCCACAGTACTTTGGCGGAGAGATTCCGAGCGACGCGAGGACATATCGGCCCTTCGAGACACCCCCAGGCCGGCGGTTGCCGCCTTGACTCGACGCACTGAGATAAAGAGGGCGGATAAAAAATGATACGAGTGGAAAATCTGAGAAAGGCATTTAAGACCCAAGAAGGGGGAGTGGACGCGCTTGCGGGCATCAACTTCGAGGTGAAGCCGGGGAGTTTTTTCACGCTGCTGGGCCCGTCGGGCTGCGGCAAGACGACCACGCTCCGAAGCGTCGCCGGGCTGGAGCGACCCGACGAAGGCGAGATCACCATCGGCCAACGGAAAGTTTTTTCCTCGCGCGACGGGATTTTTATCCCCGGCAACAAGCGCGACGT
>CAZNES010000098.1:0-16169 GCA_964572145.1 uncultured Syntrophobacteraceae bacterium | reverse complement strand
AGCGAGCCCAGGCGGAGCGGGCCCATGCGGATGCGCTCGAGCTTTTCGACGAAGTAACCCAGCGCTTCGAACATCCGGCGCACCTCGCGCTTGCGTCCCTCGCGCAGTTCCAGCTCGATCCAGGCCTTTTTTTTGAGAACTTCGACAATCCTCGCCCTGGCGGGCGCCGTCCAACCGTCTTCCAGCTGAATGCCTTTTCTGAGCCGCTCGAGCTCGCGCTCCGATGGCAGGGCGTGGACTTTCACTCGATAAACTTTGCTCACGCCGTAGCGCGGATGCGTGAGCTTCTGCGCGAGATCGCCGTCGTTCGTAAGGAGCAAAAGTCCGGAAGAATTAAAATCCAGCCTGCCGACGGGAAAGAGGCGGCCTTTTTTGCCGAGAGTCTCCAGCCATTCGCCGAGGTGAGGCCGGCCCTCGGGATCGCGGAGCGACGTGATGATTCCGGCGGGCTTGTGAAATAAAAGATAGTTGAGCGCGGGCCGGGCGATGAGCTTGCCGTCGACTTTGATTTTGTCCTTGCCCGTATCCGCCTGAGAGCCGAGCTTCGTAACCACGGCGCCGTTGACGGTGACGCGGCCTTCCACAATCCATCTCTCGGCCTCTCTGCGCGACGCCAGTCCGGCGCGGGAGAGAATTTTCTGCAAACGCTCCATACTCAAAGATCGTCAGGGGTAAGGCGTAAGGAGTGAGGCGTCCCCACCCCTCACGCTTCACCCCTCACGTTTCACGGGCGGGGTCCTCGTTCGGCGGAGACGGAGGGGTTTCACCATCTTGTTCGGGGAGCGTCATCTCTTCCATCTCTTTCAAGGTAGGCAGATGGCTAAGATCTTTGAGGTTGAATAGTTGGAGAAATTCGGGCGTGGTGCTGTAGAGAAACGGGCGGCCGGGCACGTCCTTGCGCGCGACGATGCGAATGAGCCTGCGGTCCAAAAGCGTTGCCACCACTCCATCCACATCGACGCCGCGGATCGCTTCGATCTCGGCGCGCGTGATCGGCTGCTTGTAGGCGACGATCGCCAGCGTCTCCAGCGTGGCGCGGCTCATGCGCTGGGGCCGGTCGCGGTAGAGCTTCTTCACCCAGTCGGCGTTCTCCCGGGCGGTCTGCATCTGATGGCCGCCGGCGACTTCGACCAGTCGAAAGCCGCGGCCGCTCGCGTCGTATTCCGCCTGCATCTTCTGGAGCGCGGAGGAGATTTCGCTCCGCTCGACGCCTTCGAGAACCTCCTCGAGGCGATGGATCGTAACCGGACCCTCCGACGCAAAGAGCAAGCTCTCCAGAATGGATTTCAGTTGATCACGTTCCATCGATATCTTCCTCGATCGGCTCGCCGGCCATTTTTTGATGCGCCTCTTCCAACGGCGCCGACGGCGCGATGACGATCGGCCCCGCCGGCTCCTCCTGCCATATTTTCACCGCGCGAATCTTGACCAATTCCAGCATGGCGAGAAACGTCACCACGACTTCGAGACGCGACGACGCGCCTTGGAAAAGATCTTGAAAAACGATTTTTCCTCTTCGATGCAGGTCTTCCAAAAGCAGGCTCATCTTCTCGCGCACCGAGAACGTTTCCAGCACGACCTCGTGCGCCGAATCTTTCGGCAAGCGGTCGAGGACGGTGCGGAGCGCGGAAATGAGATCGAACAAGGAGACGCTCTCGAACCCGGCGGTCTCCGTCGCTTCCGGCGCCTCGGGGGAGCGAACGAAGACGTCGCGCTTCAAGATGTCGCGCCGCTCCAACTCTCCCGCGGCCTCCTTGAATCTCTGATACTCCAGCAGCCGGCGCACCAGCTCGTCGCGCGGATCGCCCTCTTCATCCTCTTCCACGTCCGATTCGTCCGGCGGCAGCAGCATTCTCGACTTGATGTGGATCAAGGTCGCCGCCATCACCAGAAATTCGCCGGCGACGTCGAGGCTCAAGGTCTCCATCAACTCCAGCGTGGCGAGATACTGCTCGGTGATCGCGGCGATAGGAATGTCGGTGATGCTGACCTCGCTCTTCTTGATCAGATGGAGCAGGAGGTCCAGTGGGCCTTCGAATATATCCAGTTCTACGCAGGTAGTCATGAATGTTCCAACGCGCCCAATTCAATATGCAAAGTGCAAATTGAAAAATGAAAAATTTGCGTTCTGCAATTTGCAATTTAGATTTTGCATTGTTTGATTCCTCACAGGCCTATTGCAGCGCGAACTTCCTCCATGGTTTCGGCGGCTTTCTCCCGGGCCACGCGGTTTCCCGCGGAGAGCGCCTCTTCCACTGCCGCCGGGCGCTTTTCGAGCGCGGCCCTTTTTTCCCGGATCGGCGCCAGATCCGCGACAACGTGCTTGATCATGACCTTCTTGCATTCCAGGCAGCCGATGCCCGCGGTGCGGCAGCCGCGGGAGACAAAATCGATCTCGTCGGGCGTGCAATAAATTTTGTGCAAGTTGAACGCCGGACATTTTTCCGGCTCGCCGGGATCGCTGCGTTTGACCCGCGCCGGGTCGGTCATCATGCGGCTCAACTTCTTGTCGATTTCCTCCGGAGAATCGGACAGGAAGACCGCGTTGTTATAGCTCTTGCTCATCTTCCTGCCGTCCAGGCCCGGAACTTTGGGGATTTCCGTCAAAAGAACTTCCGGCTCGGGAAAGATCGCTGCGTACACCTGGTTGAAGCGGCGCACGATCTCGCGCGTCAGCTCTACGTGCGGCGCTTGATCCGCGCCGACGGGAACTTTGTTGGCTTTATACATGACGATGTCCGCCGCCTGCAGCACCGGATAACCCAGGAAGCCGTAGGTGGAGAGGTCCCGATCCTTGATCTCCTGGACTTGCTCTTTGTAAGTCGGATTGCGCTCGAGCCACGGCACCGGAACGATCATGGAGAGGAGGAGGTGCAGCTCCGCGTGCTCTTTGATCCTGGACTGGCAAAAGATCACCGACCGTTTCGGGTCCAGGCCGACGCTCAGCCAATCGATCGCCATCTCGATGCTGCTCTGTCGAATGCCCTTGGAATTGGCGTAATCCGTCGTCAGCGCGTGCCAATCGGCAACGAAGAAAAAACACCGGTAAGTTTCCTGCAGCTTCACCCAATTTTTGAGCGCGCCGTGAAGATGCCCCAGATGGAGGCGACCCGTGGGCCGCATGCCGCTGACGATGGTTTGCATGACTCGCCTATTCGAACAAAAGCGCTCGAACGATCGCGACTACAACACTGACGATCGGTTCGATCAAGGTGTCCAACAAATGGGTCATGAGCAAAACAATAATGATTAAAAATCCGTATCGCTCCACCCGCGCTACGGTCGAAGAATACGGCTCGGGCAACAAACCCACCAGCACCCTTCCGCCGTCCAGGGGCGGCACCGGAAAAAGATTAAACGCCGCGAGCATCACGTTGATGCTGACGCTGCTTTGCGCCATGAGTGCCAGAGGCGCCAGCGCAAACACAAGAGGCTGCGAAAAAGATTCTCCCGAGCCCAGCAACTTTAGAACGTAAGCACTGAGAACCGCCAGCAGGATGTTGGTCCCGGGGCCGGCTAAAGCGACCAGAACCATATCTCTCTTCGGACGCTTCAGATTGTTGAAGTTGACCGGCACCGGCTTCGCATAACCGAAAACAAAAGGCGCGTGAGAAACGATCAAGAGCGCCGGCAAAATGATCGTGCCGAAAAGATCGATATGGGCGATCGGATTCAACGTCAACCGCCCCATGCGCGCCGCCGTCGTATCGCCGAACCAATTGGCAACCCAGCCATGGGCCACTTCATGGAAGACGATAGCTGCGAGCACCGGCACCGCCCAGATCGCGATATTCTGTATCGTCTCCACAATCGTGCAAGGGTTGCTTTTCAAGATATGGCAGGCGGCACGAAAACACAAGAAAAAATTGCCGATCTCTCAACAGTTGATGGACCAGGCTCGACTCCCGCTTGTAGAAGCTTTCGGTGTGAAAAAAGATTCTTCGGGAAAACCGGCTGATTTGACATAAGACCATTTTAGCGGATATTGTCCCTTCCAAATTGGGGATGCGGGGCCAGCCTGTCTTCTCTGATTAACGCTTTAGGCTCTCGAACGCGGGGGGGCACTGGGCCGTCGGGGCAATTTCGAGTTCTCAGTGGCTGGCCTCTCAAAGGAAATTCCTATCACTTGGTATCTCTCCGCCTTGTCACGCAGGAGACGGTATAACATCGGGTGTCCGGTTATAAATGTATGGTGGTTTGTTACGGTGCTGAATGCCTCTTTTAGCTCTTTCCCAACGAGCTCCGTAATCTCGAATTCCGTAAGAAAAAGAGATTACCTTCGATCCTTCCTATTCCCAATTGGCCTAAATTCGAATAATCCAAGCTGGGCAAATGTCCATCGCTGCCTTAAAACCGTCCGTGATTTGACTTAACGCCGCCTTATCAGATACCCTTCTTTTCCAGAGGCCGATCCGAGTCGGCTCGACCCCATTGGGCGGTGAATTGAGGCCCTCAAGGGAAGCGGCGGCGCGGGGTCGCGGGGAAAAATACGGCGCTTCGAGCTTGTAGTCGAAAAACAAATTCCTATCACTTCACTCTATCACTGAAAGGGAATAGGCTGACCCCGCTGACTCAATAGTTGAGCGTCTCGCTGCCGGTGGTTTGCGTGTGTTTTCGGGAGTTCATGTATGTTCGGCGCGGATGTTTTGACATTTCGAGAGTTTATGACGCGTGAACCCTTACCGCTGGCCACGCTACAAAAGGTGGTCCTGGAATTCCTACGAGGGCGCGACGATGTGGTCGTCTTCGGCGCGCAGGCGGTGAACGCCTATGTGAACGAGCCACGCATGACGCAAGACCTCGACCTCCTGTCGCCCCAAGCCGAGACGGTCGCGCAGGAATTGTGCGCCCATCTGCGCCGGCGGTTCCACATCGCCGTGCGCGTACGGCGTGTCGGCGCAGGGCGGGGGCTGCGCGTGTATCAGATGCGAAAGTCTGGGAACCGTCACTTGTTGGACCTGCGATCCGTCGAGACGTTGCCGGGAGCGAAACGCATCGCGGGTGTGCTAGTACTCGCGCCGGCGGAATTGATCGCTAGCAAGGTGATTGCGTACCATCAACGGCGAGGCCAGCCCAAGTCGGGCACGGATTGGCGAGACCTGGCGATGTTGTTGCTGAAGTTTCCCGCCCTCAAACGCGATCCAGGCCCCGTCGGCGAGCGGTTGCAAGCCGCACGCGCCGCTCCAGAGGTGCTTGCTCAGTGGAAAGCATTGGTCGCCCAAGACATACGACCGACGGAGGAGAACGAAGAATTTTAACGCACTGACGCAGAGTCGGCTTGACCCCACTCATAGGACGCCAATCCGGATTACTTCCCAGCTCCCCTCTCCCTCGGATGGTATTTCCGGTGAACTTCCTTCAGATGACTGCGCGTGACGTGCGTGTAGATCTGCGTCGTCGAAATATCGGCGTGGCCGAGCGAGAGCAATTAGGATAAACCTTGAAGGGCAATGCAACGTTGACTTTGTTGCTCCGGGTCGTCACCACGTGCACTTCCAAACCGTGCTCGGCGAGACGCCGGCACAAGTGGAACATATGGTCCGCTTCACCGGCGGGCATCGGAGGAAATGCGCCGGTGATTACCAGAAGTTTCATAAAGAAAACTCAGCTTGACGATCAGTAAATCAAGGGGTGAAAACTAGGCCGGCTTACCGGCGCAAAAGTACTCATGGCATCAAGCTCACAATAGAGTCCCCAGATGCGCTCGCAATAAATATTCCAGTCGTATTCCCTTCTCACCTGCTCATAGCCGTTTTCCGCAACACGCTGATACAAGTCTCTGTTCGTGAGCAGCGTCTGAATGCAGTCGGCGTACCCCACGTAGTTCTCCGCGGCGATCAAAAAACCCGTCTCACCATCTGCTACTGCTTCAGGTATGCCGGCGGTGGGCGCGGCAAGCACCGGTACCTTGCTCGCCTGTGCCTCCAAAAGCGAGATCGGCAAGCCTTCGCGCGTCGAGGGCAGGAGGAAAAAATCCGCCGCCCGCAGCAACTCTGGCGCGTCGTCCCTGTAGCCAAGTAGGCGAACCCTTTCATCGACTCTCAATTCACGGATGAGCGCGCGCAACTTGTGGGTGTAAGCTTCTCCGCCTCCTCTTTCAACGCCCGCCAGCCAGCACGCGATATCGATCCCCCTTTTCTTGAGCTCTGCCACCGCTCGAATCGCGGTTTCCTGACCCTTGTGCGGGAATAGATTCGCAAGCACAAGAATCAAGGGGACGCCGGTGGCGGTTCCCATCCGGCGTTTGGCCTCCACTTTGTCGCCGGGAAAAAATTCGTTGGCGTCAACAGAATTCGGAACCGTGACAATGCGCTGGCGCTCCTGATATTTCTCCGCAAGCGATCGGCGGACGTAATCCACCAGATATTTCGCGCAAGTAATGATCATGTCCGGCGGATGCCTGAGGGCCCACCGCAATCCAGTTTCTTCTTCCTCCAACTGGACGTGTACAACCCGCGCCAACCCCGAAAGCCTCGATCCTAGTTGTAAAGCACCGTAATGAACAACCGCGTGAAAATGGATTATTCCAGGGCCATAACGACGCAGCGTGTTGCCAAACTTCCAGTTTGTGACAGCCGATTGGAGTTGCCTATAGCTTAATATATTCGCAGGATATTCGTCGCTCGTCAGACCCGCTTCTTGCACCATCCGCCGCATCGGACCGTCGCCGGGCATCCAGAGACGGCACCTCGGTGTGCGGAACCTCAAAGCCTTTGCGAGTCGAAGAGCGTTCAGGCCGGCTCCGCCCAATTCAGCGGAGTCCAACACGTGGTGGTAATTCAAGTCCATCTTACCTACGGTGGGCCTCCTTCGGCTGCGCTTTTTTCGGGCTTTTCATTGAATTGAAGAAATCACGGGCTAGGGTCGTGTCGGCCGCGACGCCAAGGCCACGAAGCAGTTAAATCGCTGAATCGGCGAAGAACCGATTGTCTTCGCGCGCGGCCAAGCAAGCGCGCCGTTTTATCGAGAATGCCAGTAGCCTCGATGGCCGGCGCGAAACGATGATAGAAGCGGGCGGTGAACCCCAGTGGCCGGACTCGATAGCGCCGTAGGAACTCAGGAACAGATACCAGATTGAGAATCTGGCTCCGATTGGCCATGTAGGTCGGCCAGTCGCGGTAGTCGTGCCCCGGCACGCCGGAGCGGAACGATGCCGTCCAAACGGCGGGCGCCGGACGGATGGCGTCTTTTTCCAGCGTCGTTTCTCGCCTCCGCACAACCCCGCAGCCCATATCGAAATCGACTACGCAATAATCCAGTTCCGGACGCTCCCGAACCAAGTCGAGAAAGGCTAAATAGGTCACTCCCGACCACACGCCCTCCCTAAGCTGCGGGGCCGCAACCTCCGGTGTTGTAGGATGGCAGTCATGCACTACCAAGGTTCCGTGAGGGTTCATCAATTCCAACGCGAATTCCAGATCGCGGCGCGAACACTCGTAGGTGTGAGCCGCATCCACAAAGATCAAATCGAATCTCCTATGCTGCTCCTGTAAGGCGCGAAAGCATTCGCCACTATCATCAGATGAGGTCCGGTACGCGATCTCCATGCCGTCGTCATAGCCCGCGGGTAATCGATACATCACGCGGTGGACGTCGGTGAACACCTGGCGGGAGATCAATCCAAATTGATGCCCCGTAGTCGGCGTCGCCACCTCGAGGTAGCTCTTATAGCCTGCCTGCCACGCCAACCAGTTGATTAGGTCCGCCTTCGTGCGAATGCGGTCGATTTCAAAATCGCGGAACATCGCTTGAGCTTTGTACGTAATGGCCGCGGCGTGATGAGAGAAGCGGTACCAACGTCGCAGTGGCTACTTTCTGTAGAGACCTCCACTCGTCGGCAATTCTACACCTCGACAACTCAGGGCCGCAAATGGGCTGGATCGTCCGTTATAACGGCCTCGAGGGACACACGCCGGTCATCCTCGGCGAGCGCGGAGATCAGCCGCTTCTTGGGGCAGTCACCCTTGAGATCCTCGGTCTTGTCCTAAACCCCTTTACCCGCACACTACAGCCGATGAAGCTCATGGTGGCTAAACACTGATTCCTTTCGATCTCAAATTGGGATGTCGGCATGGGTGTAAAAGCGGAAATTAACGCTAACTCGCCGGTGAATCATCATGCCTCTACACACGTAACATTCGGTCATATAGGTCCAGGTTTGACTACTTCCCTGCTCCCCTCTCCCTCGGATGGTATTTCCGGTGAACTTCCTTCAGATGACTGCGCGTGACGTGCGTGTAGATCTGCGTCGTCGAAATATCGGCGTGGCCCAGCATCGACTGCACCGAGCGCAGGTCCGCGCCGCCTTCTAATAAATGGGTGGCGAAGGAATGGCGCAGCGTGTGCGGCGTCACCCGCGTCTCGATGCCGGCCGCCAGAGAATGGTGCTTGAGCGCCTTCCAGAACCCCTGGCGTGTCATCGCCTTGCCGGAGCGGGTGATAAACAAATACGCGCTCGAACGCCCGCGAAGAAATTTCCGCCGCGCCTCGGTCAGATAACGGACCAGGCTCTCTCTCGCTCTCCTGCCGAACGGCACCTGCCTCACCTTGGCGCCTTTTCCTTTGACGATGAGATAGTTACCGTCCAGATTGACTTGATGCGCCTGAAGCGAGACCAATTCGGAAACGCGCAATCCGGAGGCGTAGAGCAGCTCGAGCATCGCCCGGTCGCGGAGTCCCAGCGCCGTCGCGGGATCGGGCTGGCTCAGGAGCTTACCGATGTCGTCCGCGCCGAGAACATGCGGCAGCTTTCTCGAAGCGGCGCCACGGTCGGCGAACTGCGGCATCGGATTTTCTTTGATCTGCTCCTCTTTTTCCAGGAAGCGATAGAACTGGCGGGCCGAGACTACGGCGCGGGCGATCGAGCGCGCACTCAACTTTCGCGCGCGCAGCGCGGAAAGAAACGAGCGCAGGTGCGCCGTCCGGCTTTCCTCCCAGCCCTGGACGCCGCGCGCTTTCAAAAAATTAGCGAGCCGGTTGAGATCGCGGCTATACGCCTCGACGGTATTTCGCGCCAGCCCTTTCTCGACCGTGATGACGTCGAGAAACGAATCAATTTGCGGACTCAGCGATTCCTTCATTCTCCGCCACCAGAGTTTGGCGCAAATCGTCCCGGATGGCATCCAGGCGCGCCGCGTCATGGATCTTTCCGCCATGCTCGTCGGTCACGTAAAAAACGTCTGCCACCTGGTCCACGTTGGTCGATATCTTCGCGAGGTGGATCGAGAGGCCGAGCCGGTGCAGCGTGTGGGTGATGGTAAACAGAACTCCGATCCGGTCCTCGGTATAAACGTCGATGATCGTAAAATCCTCTGCGGCGCAATTGTCGATATAAACCGCCGTGGGAACTTTGGGCGCGCGCTTTTTGAACAGCGACGGCCGCCCCGACTCTTCGACCAGCCGGGCGACGTCGATCGCGCCGCCGAGCACGCCCTCCAGCAAGGATTGAACCCGCTCCCATTTCTCCGGCCGCATCACCGCGTCGGGCATGCCCGCATGAGAGATGCGAAAAACGTCGAGGATCAGGCCGTCCTTGCGGGTGACGATGCGCGCGCTCACGATGTCGAGTCCCAGCGCGGCGAAGACGCCCGCGATGCTGGCGAAAAGACCGGGCCGGTCGTTCGTGCAAATTGCCATTTCGCTGAACTCCTTCTCGGCCATGTGGCGCACCGCGCTGACGAAGGTCTGCCCCGTGAACCGCTCGATCAGCTCGAAGTGAGAAGGAATTTCCTCCTCGGGCGTGGACAGAAAATAGCGCTGCGGCATGGAGTCGAAAAAGGCGCGTATCCTTTCGGGCGGATGCCGCGCCGCCAATTGGCTTTTCAGCCGCACCTGAATGCGGTGGATCTTCTCGAGGCGGTCATCGGTTCGAACTTCGCCTTTCTCCAGAGCTTCCAACGTTTGGAGCGCGCTCAGATACAACTGTTCCAGCAGCGAGGCCTTCCAATGGTTCCAGATCTGCGGTCCGACCGATTTCATGTCAGCGTAGGTCAAAAGATAGAGCATCTTCAAATTGCTCGCGTTGCCCATCGTCCGGGCGAAATCGAGCACGAGCTTTTCGTCCTCGATGTCGCGGCGGAACGCAGTGTGCGCGAACAGCAGGTGATGGAGCACCAGGAATTCGAGCTGCTCCCTGTCGTCTACGTTGAGTCCGATCCGGCCGGCGAACTCCCTCGCGATGTCCCGTCCTTTCTCGGAATGGCCGCCACCCAGCCCCTTGCCGATGTCGTGGAAAAGCAGGCCGAGGTAGAGAATCTCGATCTTCTCCGTTTCCCGCGCGAGCTGGGTCAGCAGCGGGAGCTGCTCGCGGAACTCGCCCGCTTTGAGCCGCTCCAGTTCTTTGACCAGCCGGAGCGAGTGCTGATCGACGGTGTAAATATGATAGAGATCGTGCAGCGCCATGCACAGGAGCCTGCCGAACTCGGGAAGCAACGCTCCCAACACGCCGGCGCGGTGCATCTCCGTCAGCGTCTCGTAGACCCGTTCCTTGTATTTGAGAATGCCGAGGAACAGCGCGTTGACGGACGGCGAGCGCCGTAAATCATCGTCGACGAGCTCGAGACGCTGCCGGACGAGCTCGCGCGCTTCATGGCTGATTTCGACTTTGTTCTTTTGCGCCTCGGCAAAGATCGCGACCAGAGTTTCCGGGTGCGACGAGAGGACCGAGGGTTGCGTCATCCAGAGCGCTCCCCGCGAAAGGAGCACTCCCGGGATGACCTCCGTACCTGCCACGCCTCCGGGTCTGCCCCTCCACTGCCATTGGGCGGGCTCCGACGGCTCGGTCAGCCGGTGTATGATCAGCGTCGATACGCGGCTGATCTGGGAAGCTTCGATGTAATAAGCGCGCATGAACGCCTCGACGCCTTTTATCTTACCGTTGTCTTTGAATCCCAGCGCCTGCGCGACGATCTCATGCTCCTCGAACGTCAACTGGTCCTGATGCTTCTTGGAATGGAAGTGAAGCTCGTTCCTGATCCGCCAAATGAAATCGCGCGCGGACTTGAGCGTCGTAAGATCCGCCTCGTTGAGCACGCCGCGCGGCTCGAGATCGTCGAGCGCTCGAATCCCGAGCTTCATCTTGGCGATCCAGAGCGCCGTATGGATGTCCCTCAGTCCGCCTTCGCTCTCTTTGATATCGGGCTCGAGCAAATACACCGATCCGCCGTAGCGTTCGTGGCGCTCGCTGCTTTCCGCCAATTTTTCACGAATGAAGCGGTCGCCGTTTTTTTTCGCGAGCGTATCCTCGACCGCCTTGTCGAATTCGGCGTAGAGCGCCTCGTCGCCGCAGAGATAGCGCGCATCGAGCAGCGACGTCCTCATCTTCATGTCTTTGAGCGCCATGCGCATCGAGTCGGAGACGCCGCGCGTCGCGTGCCCGACCGTGAGGCCGGCGTCCCAGAGCGTATAAAGGACTTTTTCCGCGACCGTCTCCACGTAGGGCGTGACTTTCCAGTTATAGAGAAAGAGCAGATCGATGTCGGATTGCGGGTTCAGCTCGGCGCGTCCGTATCCGCCGTGCGCGACGAGCGTGCAGCGCGGGTTCAAACTCGGATAGCGCTCGACGTAATCCCGGCTCGCGGCTGCGAAGATGCGGCGGATCAAATGATCGACCAGCGTTGTGTACGCCGACACGATCTCCTGCCCGCTCGCGCCGGCGCGATGCCGCTCGAGCATCAGGCTCCTCGCGCGCTCGATATACGCGCGCACTCCGCGAACCGGATCGGACTCCGCCCACGTCTCGTCCAACAATGCCTGTGATATTTCCGTCGTGTCCATCGTCATCGTTAAAGATTCTTTACCACCTGCGCGCTCTCCTGGTATTTCTTGATTCCATCGAACAACGCAGCGGCGAGCGCGTCTTGATAAGATTCTTTGGCCAGCGCGCGGCTCTCGCTTTTATTGGTCACAAAAAACATTTCCACCAGAACGCTGGGCATGCGCGCGCCGACCAAAACGTAAAACAGCGCTTTCTTGACGCCGAGGTCCTTCACTTCACCATATCTCCGGCCTACCTGCGCAACAACGGAAGTGTGAATACGGTTGGCCAGCGTGATCGAGTCTTCGAGCTTCAAGTTCTGGATCATATCGCTCAGGATGAACTGGATATCCGTCACGCTGCCGCGCGCGACCGCGTTCTCTCTCGCGGCCAGCCGGTTGGCGGCTTCGTCGGTTGTGTTGTCGAGATAATAGGTTTCGATTCCCCTCGCATCCGGATTGGGACTGGCGTTCAGGTGCAAGGAGATAAAGAGATCGGCCTGTTCGGCATTGGCGATCGCGGTGCGCTCTTTAAGCTCGACAAATGAATCATCGTCGCGCGTGAGGATCACCTCCACGCCCATTTCTTTTTTGAGCTTCAGCGCCAGCTTCCTGGCGACGCTGAGGACGACGTCCTTCTCCGCGACGCCGCCGACTCCGATCGCGCCCGGATCTTTGCCGCCGTGACCCGGATCGATGACGATCTTACGGAAGCCCGCGAGCTGCGGCTTGGGCGCTTTTGCCTGCGCGACCGGCTCTTTCTTTTTCTCCGTAAGGGAGGTCCTCTCGCCGCTGTCCCGCGCTTCGATATCGACAACCAGACGAAAGGGATCGGAGAGAAAAGAGGTCCGGTAATCGCTGCGGCTCGTCATGTCGAGAACGACGCGCACCACGTCGGCGCTGAACTGCGCGGTGCGCACGCGGCGCAACAACCCTTCCTGAATCGAAATCGGCTGCTTCGCATCCGCGCCCAACCGGGCGCCGATGAGATCGACGTAGATTCTGGGCGGCAGCCCCTTGGATGGATCGTCTTTCAGCGTATGCGTCTCGAAACGAACTTCCGACGAGAGTTCGAGCGTTACTCGCGTGCGGCTCTCCATCGAAGCGTAACGGATCTGCGAGAGAACGGCTTTTGCCGGCTGGGCGTCCCCGTTCGCGCCGCTCGCCAGGAGCGCGAGAAAAAGCGCCAGCACGGTTGTAGGAAGATTCCGAAGCGTCATCGCGATTGCCTACCGGTCTTTTTTCGCCTGCTCTACGAGATCGTGTAAAAGATTCAACGCCTCGATCGGCGTCAGCGTCGAGACATCCACTCTCTTGAGCTCGTCCCCCAGTTTGCTCTCGGCCGCGTTGAACAGCGCCATCTGCGCCGGCTCTTCCTTCCCCGTCCCGCGCGCGAGCCGCGGCCGCCCGCTTTCGTCCAGCTCGCCGCCTTCGAGATTTTTTAGAATCTCCCTGGCCCGGGCGATCACCGTCTCCGGTAATCCGGCGAGCTTTGCGACGTGGATGCCGTAACTGCGGCTGGCCGCGCCCGCGACGAGGCTGCGCAGAAAAATCACGTCTCCCTTCCAGTCTTTGACGGCGAAGTTGAAGTTTTTCACCCGCTCGTTGGTCAGCGCCAGATCGGTCAGCTCGTGATAATGCGTCGCAAACAGCGTGCGCGGCCGGTGTGGCGAATCGTGGAGCGACTCGGCAACCGACCATGCGATCGAGATGCCGTCGAAGGTGCTGGTGCCGCGGCCGACTTCGTCGAGCAGGATGAGGCTTCGCGCTGTGGCGTGGCGCAGGATGTGCGCCGTCTCTTTCATCTCGACCATGAAGGTCGATTCGCCGCGCGCCAAATAATCCGCCGCGCCGATGCGCGTGAAGATGCGGTCCACGAGACCGATTTGCGCCTCGGCCGCGGGCACGAAGCTTCCCATCTGGGCCAATATGACGATGAGCGCGACCTGCCGCATGTAGGTCGATTTGCCCGCCATGTTGGGTCCCGTGAGGACGACGATTTGCTGCGACTCGGGATCGAGCGCGCAATCGTTCGCCACGAACGCGCCGCGCCCGAGCACCGCTTCGACGACCGGGTGCCGCCCTTCCCGGATCGAGATTGCGAGCCCGCTGTCGATCTTGGGCTGGACGAAATGCAGAGAGTGGGCCGACTCGGCGAGCGCAAGCAACACGTCGAGGATCGCCAGCGCGTCGGCGCTGCGCTTCATCGAATCGTAGCCGGACGCGATTTTCTCCCGCACATCGGTAAAGAGCGCAAGCTCCATCTTCTCGATTTCTTCTTCCGAGTTGAGAATCTTGGCCTCGTACTCTTTCAGCTCGGAAGTGATGTAGCGCTCGCCGTTCGCCAGCGTCTGCTTGCGAATGTAATCGGCCGGCACGGCGCCGAGATTGGCGCGGGTGATTTCGATGTAATAACCGAAGACCCTGTTGTATCTGACCTTGAGCGAATGAATCCCGGTGCGTTTCCTCTCGCCGGCCTCGAAGCGCGCGACCCATTGCTTGGCGTCTTTGCGCAGGGAGCGCAGCTCATCCAGCTCGGCGTTGAATCCCGGCCGGATCGTTTCTCCAGTTTTGATCGCCGCCGGCGGCTCGTCCACCATGGCCCGTCCGATGAGATCGACCGTCTCGGGAAGATCGAGCAACTCGCCCGCAAGGGATTCGAACATCGCCGCCGATCGTTCCTGGACCGCCGCTCTGATCGGAGCGACGGCGCGCAAAGTATCTTTGACCGCGACGAGATCTCTCGGTTGAGCGCTGCCCGCGGCGATTCTACCGGCCAGCCGGTCGAGGTCCTGAACTCTCTTCAGCAAGTCTTTCAGCTCCTGCCGCGCGCCGTAGTTTTCCACAAGCTCCCGCACGCCCTCCTGGCGAGCGCGAATCGCGCGTTCATCGATCAGCGGATACAAGAGCCACTGGCGCAGCCGCCGCGCGCCCATGGCTGTTTCGGTCGCATCGAGAATCCCCAGCAAGGAATTTTTCTTGTTCCCCTGAAAATCCGCGAGCAGCTCGAGATTGCGCCGCGTGATCTCGTCGATCATGAGATAGCGCGCGGCCGAGTACGGTCGCAGGTCGCGGAGCGCCTTCACCACCGCCGCGGAGTTTTCCTCCAGGAAATTTACGACGGCCGCGGCGGCCCGAACCCCCTGCTCCCATTCTCCGTCGGTCTGCCCGGTCCATAGCTTCAAGGCTTTCATGCGCTCGACCGCGGTAGGAGAAAAATGCAGGGTAGAAACCGGACTCAGGTGAAGAGCGGGAAAATCGCGAACGAGATCGGCCGCGAGGGATTCGTCGTTGTCGGCAAAAATCATCTCGCGCGGACCAACCCGTCCGATTTCATCTCTCAAGGAGGCGTAGTCCGCGACTTGTGTGAAGCGGAACTCTCCGGTGGTGACGTCGGTAGCCGCGAGACCGTAAACTTTGTTGCCGCACGAGACGGCCGCAAGGAAGCTGTTGTCGCGCGCGTCCAGCCCGTCCCCCTCCGTGATGGTTCCCGGAGTGACCACGCGGACGACCTCGCGCTGAACGATGCCTTTCGCCGCCTTCGGATCTTCGACCTGCTCGCATATGGCAACTTTGTAGCCCGCCTCGAGCAGCTTGGCGACGTAGGGCGTCATCGCGTGATACGGCACCCCGCAGAGCGGGACCGCGCCGTCGTCGCTGCGGTTCCGCGAGGTGAGCGCGATATCGAGAATCTTCGACGCCTTCTCGGCGTCCTCGAAGAACATCTCGTAGAAATCTCCCAGACGGAAAAAGAGGATCGCGTCGCGGTACCTTTCCTTGATCTGGAGGTACTGCCGGATCATGGGCGTGAGCTTGGAGATTTCGGTAGACATTTAGGCCGCCGCGTTTTTGCCTTCCCTCTTGGAACTGCGCAGAGACGTATTCCGTCCCACCCGCCCGGTTACCCGGCGCACGTCGCCGTCCAGCTCGCGCACGAGATTTCCGATGCCGAGAGAAAAGACGAACTGCCGGTCCATCGCCGCGAGGATTTTTTCTCGATCGCTCGTGAGAACGAACAACTTGTCGCCGTCCGTTAGATAACGCAGCGATTGGAGCGGCTGCGGCTCGCCGGGAAACGAGTCTCTCAGATGGCGCAGGCAGCGGCGGATTTTTTGCAGGCTCAGGCCGTGCTCACCGAGGTCCTTCACCACTTTGAGCTGCACGAGATCGGAAAAAGAATAAAGCCGCTTGGTGCCTCGCCCGCCCGCCGTCTTCACCGACGGCCGGATAAATCCCTGCTCGTCCCAGTACTGGATCTGTCTCAGACTCACGCCGACGATCCGGCTCACCGTCTTGCTGTCGAAGGTCTTCATCGTCACCTCCGTGAAATGAAAACAACGTTGTTTTCAGGGCAGGATAGAAGCAGAGAGGAGGATTGTCAAGGAAAATGGTTGTTGCGTTCGATTCGCAGATCG
>CAZNES010000097.1:5944-16333 GCA_964572145.1 uncultured Syntrophobacteraceae bacterium | reverse complement strand
CACAATACACCCGAATCAGGTCATTGTAAAGCTATTTGTGAGACGGTACACTAGATTAAAGGGGGCGTGTCGTCTACCTTGCCTTGCAGCGCGTACCAGTAAACGCCGTTCATGTAGCGCCAGCGCCTGACCGTCGCCTCTTCCACAGTTTTCAACGCAAGCTCTTGAAGCTCCGGCGTCGTGCAATTCTTCTCGACGATCGCAAATCGTTTGCCGCGTGAATTTCGGCTGCGCTGGAACTCCGGATTAAGGTCAGCGCATTTCTCGTGCGTGTTGACGGCCCGGCCCTCCATATCGGGCTTCGCCTTGATCCCATCCCCGCGCGAGATCAGCGTCACCGAAAGCGTGGCGATCACAGCTGCGTGTGCTTACCGTTTTTTGTTTCTTTTCCCTGATCGCTAAAAGAATCCTTTTTTAATCGTTATCCTCTCGGTACAAGCCCAGTGTCTCCATCACTGGCCTGTCATTGATCGAAAATAGAATCGCTGCTTGTCTGGTGGTATTCTCATGCGCGTGCCACATCCAAAGTGGCACGACAAAAGAATCCCCCTGCTCCCACTCCAGCCGTTCGTCCCCCACCATTGTCGCGCCGGAGCCGCGAAACGCATGATAGATTACGGTATGTGTATGCCGATGGCGACGCGTCTTTTCGCCCGGCCTGAGCATCTGAATCTCACAGGACATGGTAGGAAGCGTGTAACCTCCTCCTAGAGGAGTTTCATACCGGAGCAAAATACCGTCGAAAGGGTCTCCGGAATCCTCAGCAAGCATCTCAAACGTCTTTTCGGTCTCCTCCCAACGGTAGCGGTATGGCGGACGAAAACTCGCAAGGAGCGAAGGTTTTTCTGGACGCACCGCCCCGTACTTTCTTTCGCACAGACCCGTGGGTTTTGTGATCAGCTGTTTTTCAGCACGGTAAAGCTCGCCGAAACCCGCTTGGAAATACTGGACCATCGGGCCATTTGCACCGTCGAGCCACATGATCGGAGCATCGCCCGCGTTTACGTGGTCATGCCAGGTCCAGTTGGGAGTGGTGATTAAATCACCCTCCTCCATCGGAAATTTTTCTCCTTCCACTACGGTGCAGGCCCCTTGGCCCTGCACCACAAACCGGATGGCTTCCATAGTATGCCGGTGCGCAGGAGCGACTTCGTGGGGCCGTACGAGCTGCCCGCCCATGAGAACCGTATGAGAGGTGCCAAACGGAATGTCCGGATGCTGGAACCCGATAAATCTCCGATGGGCCTCGTTGCGGCCGATGAGTTCCGACGCCCTCCATAGAGCATCGTGAATGGCCCGCCACTTCCATATGAAGGGGCGGAACGTCGGCATCGGCTGCCGGAACTCATCGTTCCGGTTGGGAATCGACCAGTAACCGAGCAGATTCCGCTCCTTCAGTTCCTGCGTGAACCCGTCGAGGGATATCATGATTTTAAACCCCGGTCTCCTTGAGCACTGCCTCCATCATAAGGTCGTTGAGATCCACGGGAGCGAGCGCGCAATACTCGATTGGATACCCCGGCCTCTCCTCATATCCCGCCTCGATCGTCCGGATGAGCACCATCTGGTTCAGCTCCCCGTGCGCTAGAAAACCACCATGCTCCATGAGGTCAGCCTCGTGATGCGTGGAAAAATAAGTGGCCTGATCCGGCGTCAAATTATAATGGGTAGTCAAGGCTTTAAACCAGGCTTCAGCATAATAACCCATAGGCTGCTCCCACAGAATAGAAGCCCAGTATTCGGGCACGGTTCCATCCCACATGAGTGTCCGGTGAAAATCGCCGAGGGCTCTAGCTCCCGGCAGCATCGGCTCACCGATGATTTCCTCGCGCGTCAGGCCCAAGGCTTCCCCAGTCTTTAGAAGAATAAGAATGTGGCCGGGAGGCGCGGGAGTACCGAACTCATCAACGAGTTTATTGCTGTAGGGGCCCATAAGATCATGGTTTTTTACAAAAAAGCTGTTGTGCTTGTAGATTGCCGCTGCATAAAGTGAATTTATCACCATGACAAAAGCGCCCCAGTTCTTGTAGTAAAGGCGGGTGGCCTCTTTAGGGAGCTTTCCCTGACTCAGCAGGGTCATAAAGCGACCCTTCGTTATTTTTTCATTCCACCTCTGATTCACCTTTTGCTGCAACGCCTTCACATGTCGAACGACTTCGTCATGGGACATGCCCGATCTCAGTTTTTCCATAATTTCCTCCTGTTTTTAATTAAAATTTTAAATGACGTTTATCTCGCGAGCGCCCGGATCACTTCTTGGTAGGATTCGAGCGCGGTCTCCCTGTCCATGTGAGAGAGTCAGGTTGGCGCTGCATCCCCGAGGCGTTAATAAAGCGGGTGGAGCGAGTGCACCCCATAATCACCGAATGGGGAAGTATTTCCCCTCTGGAATCCCGAAATTCTCAAACAAAACTCCTGGAGCTTCCGCTCAAGTGTGAACCGACTGCGTGAGCCAATCCGTGGGAATCTCCCTCCCAACGCCTGCTGCGCGCGCGAGCTCGTAAAGCTTGGCTCCCACGGCGGCGAACTGAATTCCCAAGCCAGGCGTCCCATCGAAATAGGTAACCTGCCGATCGCTGGTTCTGCCGGGAGTCTTGCCGGCGATGATATCCTCAAGGAGAGGCATTTTCTCGCGGTCAAAAAGCGACGGACCCGCCTCGGCGACGCTCCTGATTTTCCCATACTGCCCTTCCCCGGCTACATGAGTTTCGAACTGGAGATGGGAATGAACGACGATCACGTCCGCTTTGTCCGCGACCGCTTGATCGACTTCTCCCTTAACCGACCCAACGTGCATCCCACTCTCCATCCACTCACCCAGCACGACGGGATCGACCGAGTTTGTCGCGGCGATCACGACATCGCTGCCGCGCATGACCTCAACCGGATTATCGACCGGCACGATTTTGACCCGGTGTTTCCGGCCCATCTCGGAGCAAAAAACCTCCCGATGTTCCCGGTTCGGACTGAAGACCCTGACCTCTTCAAAACCTCTCACCAGAAGATGCGCGTCAAGCTGCGCTTGAGCTTGCCAGCCGCTGCCGTACAGACCGAGCACGCGAGCGTCTTTCCGCGCAAGGTATTTTGTCGCCAAAGCATAACTTCCACCAACGCGCATCTTCTGAACATAACCATCCGGAAAGATGGCCAAAGGCTCCCCGGTCTTTAAGCTGAAAAGCTCAACGAGTCCCACCCAGCGGCCGCCGGGGGCTGCTGGGATCTTGTCCACTCTCATTTTCCCCTGGATGACCGGCCAATGCATGATTGAGGAGCTAAGACGCAGGGCGCAGATATCCCATTTTTTGATCATACCCACCATGGTTTTGAACTCGTATTCCCGGTCATCCCCAATGGGCGCCTCAACAGCAATCTGGGTATCGATGCGCAATTGGTTTACCGCCCTTCCCGCGGCAAGTTCCTGGTACGCTTCTTCCAGGACCTCAAGACAGGCCCCCATGTTCAAGAGGCCCTCAATCTCTTCGTTGGATAAGATGAGGGTCATTGTTTCCACTCCTTCCTGAAAAGTTCCATTTGCACTTCTCGGAGCAGCGCAAAATCGGCGACCTTGCTTATCCGGATCTGTTCGCGGATGGCCGCCTCCTCGCGTACAACCTCGATTGCCTGGGAGAGACCTTCCACACTCACGCTGCCATCCCAACTGTAAGAGCCCTTTACCAAGTCGAACGCCTTCTCCATGGTTTTGCGATCGACTTTAAGCCACCGGCTCAACACGGGGAGATTCCCCTCGGGATCGCTCTTCAACGCCATGGCTCCCCGAACCACCGCACGGATAACCTTCTTCGCTTCGTCTCGCTGGCCCATGAGCTTGGCATCCGTTGTTGCAAGGCCGGTAAAAGGGATTTCTACGTAGTCGGAGAACCTCGCAAGCATCTTCATGCCCCATTCCTGAGCGATCAGATTGCTCGGAGGCGACATGGCGGTCGCGTCGATCTGCCCCGCCTTGAAGGCCTGGAGGCGTGTTGCGGTGTCGCCGAGCACGATCCACTGCACCTCCCTTGAAGGATCAATGCCAAATCGCCTTAGGAGAATTTTGGTGATTAAATGGACACTGGTGCCGAACCCCGGGATCGCGATTTTTTTTCCCTTGAGATCGGAGACGGAAGAAACCTGGGGTTGGGACATGAGAACGTGAATTGGCCGCGTGCCAGAGCCGGCGATGACCTTGACCGGAAGGCCTTTGGCCGCCGCCGTAATTGTGGGAAGGGCTATGCTCGTCGTGTAATCCAGCTCGCCGTTCACAAGCGCCTGAAGGACAATTGTCGATCGCACTTCAACCAGGAGAGCTTCGAATCCCTCGTCCTCGAAAAACTTTCTTTCCTTGGCGATCACCACAACCGCATCTGTCAGGCTTCGCCCAGGGTAGCCAATGCTGATCCTCTTCAGATCCCCGCCTAAGGCTGGAGTTTCAATGAGAGGAAGCGCAGCGAGTATCCAGGCTAGAACCGTTATTTTCTCCACGTCAACACCTGTTACTCGCTCTCATTGCGCAGGTTCCGCAGAGCAGACGAAATCTTCTCCGCAGCCTTTTTGGTCTGTTTCACCAACTTGGTTACATCCCCCAGCGGCAGCTGATGCTTGGGTAGTCCGACCCCAAGGGCCGCAATCGTTTGTCCTTGGGGATCGATCACCGGGGCCGCGACCGCCCTGACTCCGCTAATCCCCTCCTCGTCGCTGAAGGCATATCCGCGCCGCCGGATGAGCTGTAGATGGCGCCGAAATTCTTTTGGATCGATAATGGTTTTTGGGGCTATTCTCCTAAGCCTGACCCGTCGCAGTCGATCTTCGAACTGGCCTTCCGACAGATAAGCGCTAAGCAGCTTCCCGCAGGCGCCGTAATAAAACGGACTCCTTGACCCAACGGGATAGCTCACTTTCAGTACCTCCGGGCTTTCTACAAGGCAGATGGCGAGAAGCTCGTCACGATCTAGGATTCTTAAAACCACCGTGGCCTTAGTCTCTTGAGCCAGCCGTTCCATGACCGGCTGGGCATAGCTAAGGACATTGAGCTGAAGGTGAGCAGCCCTACCCAGGGCAATTAATTTGGCACCCAAAAAAAACTTCCCATTCTGGCCGACTCGAGTTGCGAACCCTTTACGTTCCAGACTCCTCACAAGCCGATGAGCTCGGCTCTTATACATGCCGAGCTTGCACGCGACCTCGGAAAGGCTCAGACCTTCCTTGGCGTTTTCCAAGACATCTAGGATTTCGAGAGCCGCTTCTACCGTCAGGGCGTGTGGATAACCGTTCATAGTCCTATTATTCAGATCTAAACGTCCTATTATTACGGACGATTAAAGATGTCAAACAGAAATTTACTTGCCCTTTCAAGCCGCCCCACGAGTTGGCGTGAAAAACTGGCGGACGGGTATTAATCTCGCAGTGATCGGATGACCGAGTTCAAGTGGTGGCAAAGATACTGGGAGCTTGAGCGAGCAACAATGGAGCGGACACTTTACGTGCGTAATCCAGAGAGTGAAGCCTTCCTACAAGCGGTCCGGCACGCTGGCGTAAAACGCCTACGGATCATACTGCTGATAGATTATTATCAGAGGCCAGGAATTTCCCGTAACCGTTACGGCGCTAGAGGGTCGGCGCAACGAAAAAACACAATTAACTGGTAACGCATTCGGATAATGTCAGTCTGCTGTTCTCTTGTCGTCTCGCGTCAATCGTCTCGTATGCTAGATTAAAGGGGGCGTGTCGTCTTCCTTGCCTTGCAGGGCGAACCAGTAAACGCCGTTCATGTAGCGCCAGCGTCTAATCGTCGCTTCCTCGACCGTTTTTAGCGCAAGCTCTTGCAGCTCGGGCGTCGTGCAATATTTTTCGACGATCGCGAACCCTTTGCCTGCATGGATCTCGTCCGCGCCGATGTGTTCCTCGAAGAAACGGATCTCCCGCGCGCCCGGCTTGTAGCCGTAGTGTTTGTGTAGCGCCGGCACGAGCTTCTTGCAGATATCGAGGAATTGCGACTCAAGCCCGATGAACATGCCCGCGAGCGCCGCCTGCCACGGCGTTTGATAGACCTGCCGCCAGCCCCAGTTCTGCAGTCCCTCGGTGCCGGGCAATACGATGGACTTCTCCACGCTGTCGCGCTTGAGGCCGCTGGCGACCACGTAATCCGCCAGCATGTCCATATGGCGATCTTCCGGGTCCTCTTCGTCCCCCAGATTCTCCAGCAGGTAACCCTTCACATCGGCGTGGGGGATCTGCGAGGCCTGGTAGGCCAGCCAATTGAGAAACTCGCCGACGAAATGGGAGTGCTGGATACAGTAAAGCGCCGTCTGCTCTTTGCTCAGCTCGCCGCGCGCCCATTTGTTGAAGAACGGGTGGTCTTTGCTGTGCTTCTTATCGCGCACAGCGACGAGTCGATCGCGAAAGCTCGATGGCATGTCCCTCACCTCTTCCCTTCCCAGAGCTTGTCAAAAAAACCGCTCTTTTCCAACTCCTGGAGATAGCGGCGGTCGATCAGGTCTTCGGGTTTGACTTGCTTTGCGCGCGGATCGACCTTGGCGACTTCATCGAGGATCCCTTGAAACGCTTCGGGTCTGATTTCCAATCTCTTCTCCAGCGCCTTGACCTCCGTATTGTAAGACGCGTCGAGAATCTTGCGGTCGGTCACGCGGAGGTATTTGCCCAACACCTTATACGTGAACTCTCTGTCCTCATGGACGATCTTCCCCGCCTCGGCCATCGCGCGCATGAATTGTCCCACGACCAGCGCGCGTTTGGCGAGAACCTGCCGCCGAGTCACGAATGCCGTCGCAACGTACGGCACCCGTTGATCGGGACCGTAAATCACGTAATGAAATCCTTGCGCGAGCGCCTGCGTATCCGCAGGAGGATTCAAGCAAGCCGCATCCAGGTTTCCCGACACGAGCGCCGCGAGAGTTTCCGGCGAGCCGCCCGATTGGATCAACTGGACGTCTTTAGATGGATCGAGGCCCTTCTGCCTCAGCGCCTGCACGGCGAAGTAATGGGGATTGCTGCCGATCCGGTTGATGCCGATTTTTTTGCCTTTCAAATCTTCCGGCCGCTTGATCGCCGGTCCTGCCAAAATGCTGTGGGTCAAAACGTTTTTCACCGCGCCGATGAAAACGAAATCCGTGGCGCCCTGGACGTAGGCGCGGATATTTCCTTCGCCGCCGGTCAGTCCGATCTCGGCGTCGCCTCCGAGCATTGCAGCCGTCACGGAAGGAGAAGAGGCGATAAAGACGAGCTGAAAATCGAGATTATATTTTTTGAAGAGGCCCGCCTCGTAGGCGATCCACGGCATCGACTGCGACAACACGCGCGCGGAGTGAATACCGACCAGCTTTTCAGCGGCGAAGGCGTCGAATGTCTGCAGGCTCAATGAAGTCGCAGCCGCGAGAATGGCCGTCGAGCAATGCGTCGCTACCGCGCGGGCCCATGAGCCGGATGATTTGGCGGCCATCGGATAACCTGATCGGCAACACTAGCCGAGACGCGTCCTGCATGTCAACTTCCTGCGCGTCGATCGTTGACAGAAACGTCGCGAATTGCGTAAGCTTGACTTCATTGGCGACGGATTCCTTACGGAGGAGAAAAGCCATGAAAAACATTCGTCTGCACTTGACCTTGGCTATGATGGCCCTAGCTCTGCAGAGTTGCGTAGTCCCAGCGGAGTCAGACCCTAAATATGGCGAACGCCGCGACGATCGCTCCGTGTTTTGCGGCGGCGAGCATCGCCTGAGAGTCGTCGATCTAGGCATATCGCCGGACCCGATCGCGGACGGCCAACCGATTCGCGCGCTCCGCATCAGAATCCGAGTGGATGGCTCCGGAGAATGCCAGACCACCTTTCAGGTTCGCGAGCGCGACGGAGATCTGGTCGGCCGGGAGCGGGTCTTTCGTTTGAGGCCGGGAGTCAATGAGGTTACGTTCGAGCCGATCGAGCGTTACCGCTTCAGCCGCAACGAGCACTGCTTCGACGTGCTCGCCAACATCGCCGGCACTGCGCGGCGCATCGACGCCGAGCGGACTTTCTGCGCGCGCCAGTTGCCCGGCCGCCGTTGGAGTCTCCGCTAAACAGGCTGTAGGCGGTAGGCTGTAGTTAAGAAGCTCGGACCGGAACTACTATTGCCTATCGCCTACAGCCTACCGCCTAAATTATCCTTCGCTCCGATCGTTGATCTGCTCGACGGGGCGGAGGCGAATGTCGATCAAAGCCAGTTGCCCGGCGCCGATCGCTCGAAAGCCCCGCTCCACTGCCTTTCGCACCTCACCGGGTTCTTCAACTTTTTCGCCATAACCGTCGAAAGCCTTGGCGATGGTCGCGTAGTCCGGGCATGGCGCGATGTGAAGACCGGAAAAATTCCTGGTCTTTACCGCCCAGCCCTTTGGATAATATTTCGGAATACCCGATTTTTGAGATAGATAGCCCTGGTTGTTGAACATCACGATGAGGATGGGGAGGCCGTGTTCCTGCGCGGCGCCGAGGGCCGCCGGCGCCGGGTCGTAGTTGAACGAGCCGTCTCCGATCAAGCATACCACCGGCCGTTTGGGATTGGCCGCTTTTACGCCGAGCGCCGTAGAGAGTCCCGTGCCCAAACCGCCGATGCAGCCGGCGAAGAAAGAGCCCGGTTTCAGCGAATCGAAATAGCGATGAACGGCGAGACGGTGCGTGATCGTCTCCTCCACGATGATCGCGTCGGACGGCGTCGCCTGGCTGACTTCATGCGCGACCCAGCGCGTGTCCATCGGTTTCGTGTTCGCCAGCGCCAAAGCTTCTTCGCGCCATTTGTGCCGGCGCGCTTCGTTGCGGCTTTTCCATGCCTCCGCGCGGCGGCTGCGCTCGCTCTCCCCTTTCGCTACCCGCTTTTTTAAAATGCCGAGCAATTCTTCCAGAGAGCTTTCGATTTCGCCCGTCAAACAAAGATCGGCCTGGTATCCCCAATACGGCAGCTCTATGCGTAAAGGATTTTCGTCGAGCACCGCGACCTTCGCATTGGCAAGCGCCGGCCTCTTCGACGCCGGATGCCACGGAGCGATCACGGCCAGCAACAACAGCATGTCGGCGTCTTTCAGGTATTCCGCGGGCTCGTAGCCGGCATGCAATGCATGCTTGCGCGGGAAATTCACGCAGCCGGTGCTGCGCGTCTCGACGACTCCGGCGCCGAGCAGCTCGGCGATCTCCACGAGACACTCGACCGATTTCAGCGTGCGGCCGGCGTCTTCGGCAACGATGACCGGATTTTTTGCGGCGGCGAGCATGTCGGCCAGCTCCGCTAGACCTTTCAAGTCCGCCGTTGGCCCTGGGGCGGAACCATTCTCCGATGGAACGTCGTGCGTCATTTCGTCGAATAGATATTCCATCGGCAACGAAACGAATACGGGACCTCTCGGCGCCGCCATGGCAAGGCGGCAAGCGCGTTGAATCGTCGAGGGTAAAATCGACTTGGTGTTGACGCCGAAGCTCCATTTGACGCAACGGTCCACCAGACGCGCGGGGCCGCCCATGTCGGCGAGATGGGAGAGCCACTGCCCGCCGACGTCCGGCCCGGCGTCTTCGCCGAAGCCGATCGATTCGCCGGTGAAGACCACCATCGGAACCTGCTCGTGAAGCGCTCCGCGCATCGCCATGGTCGCGTGCAGCGCACCCACGGTCGTATGAATCATCACCGCCGGCAGCTTGCCGGTGGATTTGGCGTAACCGCTCGCCATGCCGACGGCGACTTCTTCGTGGCGCGTGCTCATGTAGAGCGGAATGCTTTCCACGCCCGGCTCGGCGAGCGCCTCCCACACCGGCGACCATTCCGAACCCGGCGAAGCGAAGATACGCTCGACCCCCATGGCGCCGAGAACGCGAAGGAGCGTCTGCGCTCCGGTCAAACCTTTGGTCTCAATCATAACATTCCTTTCGGTAGGGTTACTGGTTACGAATAACTGGTTATTAGATACTTACTTTTGAAATGTAGAACAGAACGACTTCAAGAAAATTTATCGCACTAAGATGCCAGCGAAACAAAATCCGAAATCCGAATATCGAAATCCGAAACAAACTCAAAACTTTAAATCCCAATTACGAAATCCGAAACGGGCCTGTTTGGAACTTTCTGATTTTTGACCATTTGAAATTGTTTCGGATTTCGAGTTTCGAATTTGTAATTTTGTTTATACTTGGCGCGCTTTGCGACTCAGCCTGAGGCTGATCCGTCCTCTGGCGGATTTGCGCGAGTCATCTTGTTTTCCTTCGTGTCCTTCGTGGTTAAAAAATCTTCTCACCACGAAGAGCACGAAGCACACGAAGTTCGGACCATTTTATCGCGCCAAGACGCCAAGCACGCAAAGTTGGTCTCTTACCTCAAATTATAAAACCGCCGCGCGTTGTGCGCGAGAATATTTTTCTTC
>CAZNES010000097.1:0-5844 GCA_964572145.1 uncultured Syntrophobacteraceae bacterium | reverse complement strand
CTCTTACCTCAAATTATAAAACCGCCGCGCGTTGTGCGCGAGAATATTTTTCTTCGCATCGACCGGCAGGTCTTCGCGTGCCCAGACGATCGAGGCCGACTCCGGCCAGCTCATGTCCCAGTGCGGATAGTCGGAAGCGTACATGAGCGTCTCCGATCCGATTTCATTCACGATGTATCCCATCATCTTTTCTTCCGGCTCGCAACCGTAGTAGATCTGCCCGCCCGTGAGATACTCGCTGGGCTTTTTCTTGCAAAGGGGCGCTTCGACTTTGCCGCGTTTTTCCCACTCTTCGTCCATGCGCTCCGCCCAGTAGGGAATCCAACCGCAGCCGATTTCGAGATAGCCGATGCGGAGTTTTGGAAACAGTTCCGGGATGCCGCCGTAAATCATCGCCGTCAACTGGCGCAGCACCGGAAACGGATGGCCGGTCGTGTGAATGCTGATGAACTGATCGAAGATTTCGCTCCCTGCCTCGTCGCCGCCGAAAGCATGAATCGCGATCGGCGCGTCGAGCCGCTCCGCCTCTCGATACAGCAGATAAAATTCCGCGCTGCCGAGATTTTTGCCGTGCGCCTGCGCCGCCAGCATCCCGCCGACGAGACCCAGCTTCGTGACGGCGCGATTCAACTCCCCGGCCGCTTCTTCCGGGCTGTTGACCGGAAGATTGGCCACCGCCTTGAGCCGGGGCGAGCCTTTGCAGTAATCGGAAATAAAATCGTCGTAGGCGCGGCAGAGAGCCACGGCGCACTCTTTTTCTTTGACTCGCCCGATGCCCAAACCCGAAGTCGGATAGAGCACAGCCGTGTCGATCTCTTGTGTATCCATGGCGGCGAGCCGTTCCTGGAGCTTGATTCCCCCATGTCCCAGCGTCCCGCCCATGTTGCGATCGTAGGTCTCGCGCGGGAGCAACGGCGCGGTCCGGCTTTTGTAAGGCTCCGGCAGATAGGGCTTGAGCAGCTCGTCCATGTCGCGCGCGTGGCCGTCGGAGTCTACGACTTTCACAGCGTCCCGAAGTGCTTGCATAAGAACCTCCCTCACCGTTTCCAGATCTGGTCGAAGAAACCGCTCTTTTCCATTTCCGTCAAATAGCGGTTATCAACCAACTCTTGCGGCTTAATATTCTTGGCGCGGGCGTCGGTGGGCGCCAGCTCGTCGAGAATCGCTTGCAGCGATTCCAGCTTAATCACCAACCGCGGCTCCAGCACCTTTATTTCAGCGTTGTAGGCGGAGTCCAAGACACTGCGGTCGGTGATGCGCAAATATTTTCCGAGCACTTTGTAAACGAACTCCCGATCCGTGTGCATGATCTTGGCGGTTTCCGCCATGACGCGCATGAAATTGCTGATCACTTGCGGCCGCTTGGCCATCACCGAGCGCTTGGTCACGAAGGCAGTAGCGGCGTAGGGTATCTTCAGATCGGGCCCGTAGATCACATAGTGATACCCGCGCGCTATCGCCAGCGCGTCCGTCGGCGGCGTAAGGTTGGCGACGTCGATCGATCCGCTAACGAACGCCGCAAAGGTTTCGGGATCGCCGCCGGTTTGAATGAACTGCACGTCGCGGCTGGCATCCATGCCGAAGCGGCGTAGCGCCTGAATCGTGAAATAGTGCGAGTTGCCGCCGATTCGGCTCACGCCGATCTTTTTTCCCTTGAGATCTTCCGGACGCTTGATGTTACCGCCGGCCACCAGCGTCTGTGTCATGGTGTTTTTTACGCCGCCGATAAAGACGACGTCGGTAGAGCCGCGCAAATAAGCAGCAACGTTACCCACCCCGCCGGTCACCGTCATCTCAGCATCTCCGCCTAGCAATGCCGCGGTCACGATGCCCGAGGAAGCAATGAAAACTAAATTAAAATCGAGATTGTATTTTTTGAACAAGCCGGCTTCCTGCGCCATCCACGGCATCGATTGCGACATCACGCGCGACGAATGGATGCCGATCAGCTTTTCAGCCGCCGGGGCGGCAAGCGCGTCAACCGCCGATCCGAGCGCGATGAGAACGGCGACGGCCGGAAGAAGCTTCGCGGTAAATTTGTTTTTCATTGACACTCTCTGTCCAGGCTATGTAGTTCCCGCCCGCGATGTGAAAGCGGCAATGGGATTCTTACCGCGTTTACCTTGCCCTGTCCAGACTCGTCCGCCAAAGTACTGTGGCGGACAGATCTTAGACCTGCGATTTGAGATATGAGATTTGAGATGCCCGAAGGGCTAGGGATGGACGCTCTGGAGAAACCAGTCGGTGGGAATCTCGTTGCCGATCCCCTTCGCTCTGGCCTCTTGATAGGCGGCGGCGCCGAGCGCGGCGAATTGAAGGCCGATGCCGATGTTGTTGACGAAGCAGGTGATCTCGTCGGGAGATTCTCTGCCGGAGATTTTTCCGGCGATCAATTCTTTAAGCTCCGGGGCTTCGGTCCAGAACGGCGGCGGCAAAGGCCGCGCGTCTTTCGTCTTGCCGCTGAGAAACGCGATCGGATCGTGCGCCTCGATCTTTTCATCCCAGCCGGCGATGTAATTCTCCGGCGCGAATCGGCGCGCGTGAATCACGACGCGGTCCGCCCTGCGAATGGTCTCATCGCCGAGCTCGCTGTCCTTGACGCAGGTCACGTGCATGCCGGGACGGAGCCACTCGGGCCGGACCACCGGCGAGGCGGCGTTGGTCGCGGCGACCAGAATCTGAACTCCGTCGGCGGCCGCCTGGGCGCTCTCGACGGGGAGGACTTCCACGCCGGTCTGCTGCGCCATTTCCTTCGCGAAGCGCTCGCGATTCGCCCGCGTCGGGCTGAAAACCTTCACTTGCTCGATCTTTCGCACGGCGCACATCGCCGGCACGTGCGCGCCGGCCTGCCATCCTGAGCCCAGGATGCCCAACACCGGCGCGTTCTTAACCGCCATACGCGACGCCGCCAGAGCGCTCGTTGCGGCGACGCGCAAGCGCTGCATGACGCCGTCGGGAAAAATCGCCAGCGGCTCGCCGGTCTCGGCGGAAAACAACAGCACGAGCCCGACCCACTTTCCACCGGGCGCCTTCGGCAGCTTGTCTTTGACGATCGTTCCCGCGCGGTTCTCCCAATGGATCACGTCGGAGTTGAGCCGCAGCGCGACGATCGGCGGATCGGCGAGGCCGCCTTCCATGGATTTAAATGCGTAAACGCCGCCTTCCACGGGCGACGGCACGTAGAGGTCGGTGCGCGGGCGGGTAACCGCCCGTCCTTCGGCCTGAGCCCGATACGCCTTATCGAGAAGCACGAGCGCCCGATCCATAGAAACGAGAGATTCGATTTCGTCGTTGTTGAGAATCAGCATCGACCGCTCCTCTTTACATCGGAATCTTAAGAGGCTATAGCAATGGCCGAGTCAAACTGTCAACCCTTGAACAGGCCGTTGAAAAAGGCCCATCTGTGCTTTCGCATTTGCAACTTTAGGGTTCCGAGTTAAACCCGAAACCAGAAACTCTCCTAAAGTCCGCCTCGCACACATTCGTGCTCGGATTTCGTGCTCGTCCACGAGCCATGACCTGCGCCCCTTGCCTTCTGCCTGTTCTTTTCCTGTTGCCTTCCCTATAAATTTGCCTTATTTTCCGGGAAACTGACTTCGGCTCGGTCGCTCGATCCGGTTACATCTTTGCTCCGGTTTATAGAAATCCGAACTGGATGGCAGCGGCGTTTTTGTCTCTTTCAGATTCATGGTAGGATCACATTTTGGATATTGAGTGGATCAAGCAACGGGTACGTTCGGGAAACTATGAGTTTAGCGGCCATGCTGATGATGAACGTCAAGCTGAGAGAATTTCGATTGAAGAGGGGGTCAAGTCCGCTCTTGGCTCTTAGGTCGGAAGTAGGCCGGGCGTGACTACAGACTTATTGCGCTGAAGGCGCCGCTAAAATCCCAGGCGCGTGGCGCAAGGCGTTTGCCTCCTGACAGTCTCACCTTTTGAGAATTCTCAAACCGCCGAAATGAGGCGCGATATGAATCTAACTAAAATCATTTTCCTTCTCCTCGTCGTCCAATCCCTCGGCTGCGCTGGTCCGCTCCCGCGCCGCGACGCGTCGCAAACCGACAAAGAGCGCCAGGAGGAAAAGAAAGAAAGCGCGCCGCCGACGTTCACTTATCGCCCATGAAAATAGGCGTGAGGCTAGAGGCGACAGGCGAGAGTAGGAAGAAAAAAAACCAGCGAGCGGGGAATGGAGAGCGCCGAATATACCAACATCGACACTTCCACGTTTCCGGAATTCCGGAAACGTGAGAACCGGTTCGTTGCAGCGCCGGCGGAACCAGGATAATCTCACCACGGAGGCGCTGAGGGGCGAATGTTTCCGCCGTGGAAGCCGAGATCGACGAGCTTGTCTATTCACTTTACGGCCTCACGCGCGAAGAAATCGCCATTATCGAAGAGAGCCTGCGAGAAAGAACGGCTAGTCGGGAAGTTGCTGATGACTCAGCGGTTGAGCGAGAGACGTGAGCCGACATGGAGTTTTTCAGTCGCAAGTCGGTTCTGAAGGTGGTAAAATTTTTTTGGTCTCCAGAGGGACAGAAAACCTCGAATTCCACCGATTGAGGGAGTTCTTAAGGAGTTTCACCTGAGGTACTAATGGCGCAACAGCCTGAGGAGTGGCTGAGACAGGCCGATTATGACATGGATACCGCCGACTACATGTTTAGGGGCGGACGATACATGTATACGGTCTTTATGTGCCATTTATCTCTAGAGAAAGCCTTGAAGGGACTCTACGCAGAAAAACTCGGCAAGGAACCGCCTAAAATACACAACTTGCTTTACTTGCTCGAAAAGATGAAACTTACGTTACCGGAGGACCTGTTTGATTTTATTTCCACGCTCAACAGGGTAAGCGTTCCGACGCGCTACCCGGATGACCTCCAGAGAATTCTAAAAGATTACGACAAGAAAAAGACCAAGGAAGTGCTGGATCAAAGCAAACAGGTGCTGCAATGGCTAAGCACAAGGTGAAAGCGGCGATTGAGTTTTTGGAGCGATGCCTAAAAGAGGGCGGGGTGACCCCCTCAAGGATCATTTTGTTCGGCTCACAAGCCAAAGGCAAAGCAACCAAAGAAAGTGATATTGACGTCGTCATCATTTCAGAGGATTTCCGCAATAAGGATATTTTGCAACGGGCGGCAATGACGAAAGACGCGGAAGTCAGAACCCTTAAGAAATTCATGATCCCCCTCGATATTGTCACCCTGACTCCCGAGGAGAACAACACATCCCTTATCACGGCCTATACCCAAGATGCCGACGTCGTCTCTGCAAAATAAGTCTACTGGCCTCGCCCCTCAAAATTCCGCGGAAAAGGGGTCAAGTCCGCTCTTAGCTCTTGGTGCGTCGTTGGGATCGAATCTTGAATTTTGATGTTCGACAAAATCTCCGCCGCCTGGCTTTCTTCGACAATCCCACCTTTTAAGAATTCTCAAAACGCCGAAATGAGGCGCGATATGAATCTAACTAAAATCATTTTCCTTCTCCTCGTCGTCCAATCCCTCGGCTGCGCTGGTCCGCTCCCGCGCCGCGACGCGTCGCAAACCGACAAAGAGCGCCAGGAGGAAAAGAAAGAAAGCGCGCCGCCGACGTTCACTTATCGCCCATGACAAAAAATCGTGCTTGTGGTCGTGTCTCGTGCTCGTCACCGATATGAGATGATAACTTCACGCGGACACTTCCACGTTTCGGCAATTGTCGAAACGTCGAAATGAAGTCTGCGGCTTCGCCTCAACCTCAATGTCACGTTTGCTCAATTGCGCAAATGCGCAACTATCATCGCGACACTTTCACCTTTTAAGAATTCTCAAAACGCCGAAATGAGCGGAGCGCAACAAGTAGGCG
>CAZNES010000096.1:0-16374 GCA_964572145.1 uncultured Syntrophobacteraceae bacterium | reverse complement strand
TTTCGCATCTCCGCGTAGCGCGGCTCGGCGCGGACCGCGGCCGGGTCGCGCGGACGCGGAAAGTCTACGGCCAAAACTTCCTTGACCCGGCCGGGCCGCGTCGCCATCACCGCGACGCGATCGCCCAAGACCAGCGCTTCGTCGATCGAATGCGTGATAAAGACCATGGTCTTGCGCTCGCTGTCGTGAAGACGTAGCAACTCTTCCTGCAACACCTCGCGCGTCTGCGCGTCCACGGATGCGAACGGCTCGTCCATCAGCAAGACTTGCGGATCGACGGCGAGCGCGCGCGCCAGGCCGACGCGCTGCTGCATGCCGCCGCTCAACTGATAGGGATACTGATTCTCGAAACCGGAGAGGCCGACGAGACGGACGTAGTGCTCGACGCGCTCGGCCAGTTGCGCGCGTGGAGCGCCGGCGATCTTGAGGCCGAAGCCGACATTGCCGACAACGGTCTTCCAGGGGAGCAGGCCGAAATGCTGGAAGACGATCGCCACGCCCGCCCGCGGGCAATCGACGGACTCGCCATCGATCAGGATTTGTCCCGTGCTTGGCGCGAGCAGGCCGCCGATGCAGCGGAGCAGCGTCGTCTTGCCGCAGCCCGACGGGCCGACAATGCAGAGAACTTCGTTGCTTCTTACTTCGAGCGCGACGTTGCGAAAGGCGACCACTGTCCCTTCGAGGAAAAGCTTGCTGGCGTGGTCAACCACGATCTTCGCGCCGGCGGCCATGAGATTACCTACCCCACAACTCTTTCGTGGCGATGCGCGCGCCTTCGGCCATCGCTTCGAATTTCGCCCACGCGATTTTCGGATCGCCGACGCGCGGTCCGAGGCCGCAATCGGTGCCCGCCATCACGTTTTCGCGCCCGACGATCTTCGCGTATCGCACCAGCCGGTCGGCGATCAACTGCGGATGCTCGACGATGTCGGTCGCGTGGCCGACGACGCCGGGAACCAGAACTTTTCCTTCCGGGAGCTTTACCTCTTCCCACAAGCGCCATTCATGGTCGTGGCGCGGATTGGACGCCTCGATGGAATACGTATTCGCGCGCACTTTGAGGATGAGATCGACGATGTCTCTCAGCGGGATGTCGTATTTGTGCGGGCCGTGGTAGCTGCCCCAGCAGGTGTGGAAGCGGACGCGGTCGGGCGGAATATCTCTCAGCGCATGGTTTAGCGCATCGACGCGTACTTCGGCGTACTTGTGATACTCGGCCACGGTCATGTCGGCATGGATCTGCCAAGCATCCGGCAGATCGGGGTTGTCGATCTGGAGCAGGAAGCCGGCGGCCACGATCGCCTTGTACTCCTCGCTCATCGCCTCGGCCAACGCAAAAAGATATTCTTCGTCCGTGCGGTAGTGATCGTTTTTCAGCCAATGTTCGAGCGTGCCGGGAGCGACGGCGGGAAGGAACGCCTCCTCTACCTTCGCTCCTTGAAGCGCGGCTTTGAAATTTTCGATGTCGGCCTTCACCGCGTTGTGGCCGATGTACTTGAGTGGGCCGTTGCAGAAGACGCGCCAGACATTTTCGCCGCGCATCGTCGCCGTTCTTTTCTGAAAATATTCCGGGAACTCTTTATAGTCGCGGCCGTAGATTGTCGAAGGGCGCTCGTCCGGTTTCGCCTGCCGCTCGACGAAGCCGGAGAGCCGCTCGCGCGCGTAGCGCGAAAAGTTGGGCTTCCCCAATTCGCCGTCGTTGATGATGTCGAGACCACAGTCAATTTGCTTCTTCACCGCTTCGGCCACCGCGCTCCGCACGCGGCGGCCAAGAGCGTCAGCGTCGTAGGGTTGACGATTGTTCTTGGCGACAAGCATCGCCTTCAAATCTTCCGGCAATGGCAGGCTGCCGGCATGCGTGGTTAGGATTCTGTTGGTGCTGCGCTTCATCTTCTTCTCCCTGCCGAAGAACTCTATGCGAATCGGAGGATGAGCGTCAAGCCTGCCGTCAAGCCTGCCGTCCTTGACACCGCAGAGGCGTGTCCCTAGAATCCCTTACATCAAGGGAGGTGGACTGTGACCAAAATCCGTCACATTGCATACCGGGCGTCGGACGTGGAAAAGATGGCAAACTTTTTCGTCGATGCCCTGGGAATGAATATCACTCAACGGCGCAAGAACCGGGCGATCGATCTTTCCGACGGCACGATCAACATCACCGTCCTGCCGCTGCGCGGGACCGAAAACGAAAATCAGGGAATCGATCACATCGGCTTCTCGGTCGAGAACGACGACGAGGCCGGGCGCCGTCTCGAAACCGCCGGCGCCAAGAAGATCGCCACGATCGAATTGGGCAGCCCGGCGCACTACGAGGCCAAGTTCCAGGGGCCGGAAGGCATCGTGGTCGATATAGGCAAGTGGATCGGCACGGCACCGCTGCGAGAACCGTCATAAAGGCTCATAGGCTTCGTTGCGCGTTCATCGCCTCGCTCGACGTACTGAAAAAAGTACGCCTGCGCTCGTCGATTTCTCGCGCGCCTCGCCTCTGAGACCTTTCTGACCGTTCTCGACGTTAAGGCAAGACGGCTGTCTCTACTTCCGCATTTTGGAGGACGAGTTGATAGTCGCGTGCAAGTTCTTGGCGAAATCGTTCGCCGCCTGCGTGTCCATACTATAAGCGAACCGCACGTACTCTTTGACCGCCATGAGCGCCGGCGGCGGAAATTTTCTCAGCCTATCGATGAGAGCGCTCACCGCCGACTCCAGTTTGTCCGCCGCAACGACGCTGCTGATCAAGCCGACGGAAAGCGCTTGCTGCGCGCTGAGTTCTTCGGTCGAGTAAACCAGATACATGAGCGCCTTCGGCGCCACGCGGTCGATCAGCGCGGACATCGCGATCGTCGGCATGATGTTGTGCGACATCTCGGGCAATTGAAACCGGGCCTTCTCGCTCGCAATGGTGACGTCGCAGAGCGCCGCCAGCGCGCAGCCGAATCCGACCGCCTTTCCCTGCACCGCGCCGACGATCGGAACTTTCGCTCGGCGGAAGGCGTCATAGCAATTAAAAATAACCTCCACCTGTCCGCGCACCTCGTAGGCCTCGAGGTTCGGCGGTCGCTGCCCCATCGCCTCGCGTCCCAGGCAAAATTCCTCGCCCGTCGCTTTAAAGAGAATCAGCCGGGACACTTTCGCCGCGCCGTCGATCATTTCCGCCAGCTCGGCCGCCATCGGATCGCTCACGCGATTACCGATCTCCGGCCGGTCGAGCGTGATCACGCCGACATCGCCGTCTCGCTCGTATCGCAGGAATTCGGACATAGGACCTCCTGTGTTTGTTACCGTTTTTTCTGACCGTACAGGTTGTCGATGAAGCCGCTCCTGTCAAATTCCTCGACGAAGCGCGCGTCGACGAAATCCTGCGGCTTTGCCGCTCGCGCCTTGGGATCTTTCTGGCCGAGTTGATCGAGGATCGTTTGGAGCCCTTCCAAAGTCGGATATTGTTTGGCGGGCAGCTTGTTGTCGGCAATGGAGCCGTCAAAAGTCTTTTCCAGCACCTCTTTGTCGTCGAGATGGAGATACTTGGCCAATATTTTCATGCCGCCCGGCCGATCCGTCTTCATGCGGTGTACCGTCTCAATGTAGGCTTTGACGAAATTTCTCACCACGTCGGGATGCTCCCGAATGAATTTTCGCGTCGTCGCGCCTCCCTGATGCTGATAAGCCAGACCTAAAGCGGCGACGTCGCCCATGAGAGTGTAGCCTTTTTTTTGCGCGATAAACGTTGTCGGAGAAACCAACACGGTGGCCTGAACCCGGCGGCTTTCCATTGCTGCCAGACGCTCGGGTGTGCTGCCGGTCTGGACGATCGTCACGTCTTTGAGCGGGTTGAGTCCGAGTCTCGCCAGGGCGAAGCGCGCGACGAAATCGGCGGCGCCGCCGAAGCGCGCGATCGCGACCGACCCTCCTTTGAGTTGCTCGGGCGTCTTGATCTCCGGCTGGGTCATCAGCCAGTAGTCCAGCGTGACGATGCCGCCGACAACGTACACCGCCTCGGAGCCCGCGAGACCGGCGCTTATGATTCCCGGCCCGGACGCCTGGACCAAGGGGGCGTCTCCCGAGACCATCGCCATCACCGAAGTTGTTCCACCGGTGAAATAAACGGGCTGCACGTCGAGATTGTTCTTGGCGAAGATTCCCGTCTCCTTGGCGACCCAGATCACCAGCTGGTCGGCGCTGATCCCGCTGTAGCCTACCGCGATTTTGAATGGCTGAGCCGAGGCGAACGGACTCAAAAAGACCAACGTAAAGAACCCGGCAGCCAAAGACGTCCCAATTTTGACTTTCATCTTGGCTCCTCCTAGTCGGTACGAACCGGATTCATCACAGCCGCTCCTCCAGCCAATCCAACATGAACGGCAGGTTGTGCGCCCAGTAGTCGTGGCTGCAGTGAATCGTGCCGCCCGCGCTCGGGTCGTCGTAGATCTTCAACGTCTTGTCGGCGCTGCCGAGCGCCGCGAACAGCCGCTTCGCGCCCTCGACGCTCATCAGGCGGTCCGCGCCGCCGTGCGTGATCAGCGTCGGGCATTTTATTTTTTCCGCCGCGCCTTCTATGGTGAATAGTTTCAGCCGCTCGCACGCCTCGGCGTCGGTGACGCCGCCGAGGAGACGCCGGACGGTCGGCTGTAGGTGCGGGCAAAAAAGATAAAGATCATCGAGCAGGCTGTAGCAGCCGGACCAGCAAACCAGCGCTTTGATGCGCGCATCGAACGCCGCGGCGCGCGGTGCGTAGTAGCCCGCCATGCTTATACCGACGACGGCGATCCTTCTTGCGTTGACCTCGGGACGGGAGACGAGATAGTCAATGCAGGCCGTCGCGGGAATTTCATAGTCGTGGCGCGTCGGAATGTTTTTGACGTAGTGCGACGACCCGCGGCCGGGAGTGTCCGCCAGCAATACCGCCCATCCGCGCGCAAGCATCGGCCGGGCGCCGAAGTAAATTTCTTCCGCGTAAGCATCCGCGCCGCCGAGAAAAAGAATCGCCGGCCAGCGTCCGGGCTGCGGATTCACCGGATGGCAGAAATAGCCGTCGTACTCTTCGGCGCCGCCGCCGACGCGTATCACCTCGATAGGAGGCGAGTGCAATCGGGCTCCAGCGCGGAAATTTTCCTGGGCCCTGAGGAAGCATTCGGTTTTCTTCGCCATCTCGTCCGCGGTAAGGAAAACGTCCGACATGCGGTAATACTGGTTGGCGTGGAAAAAATTCTCTTTCGCTGATTCTCTGTGACCTGCGGCCAGCGCTTTCTTTGCCCTCCGCTCCGTGGTTACGGCCAGATCCAGCCAGCCGCGCTCCCACCCGTCTCGGTCGTCTGGCTCGAGCCGCTCGCAAAGGCGCGCGATGTCGAAGAGGTCCCCGCCGCCCTGCTGCGCCTCGGCGACGAGCCTGAGGACGTGAAAACCCCAGGGGTGAGCCGGTCGCAAAAAGTCGAGCATGTTTCCTCGTTCAATAAAGCAGCAGAAGGAGGCTAGGCAAATTCAGTCTCTGAGTCAAGGCAAAGAGTCGATCTTCGCTCGGGAACGGGAGGCGCTCCGTGGTGGAACGGCTGGTCTGATGAAGGATGGCGTTCGCGCGCCTACTTCAAGATCTCTTTAAGCTTTTCCGTCAAGGCAGGCTCTAGTTTAAAAATCGCCCTGATATTTTCTTCCAGCTCCTCGCCGGTCAGGGGATTGATATCCAGCTTGGCCTTCTTGGCATCGGCCAGGAACTCCGGATCTTTCATGGTATCGGCGAAGGCTTTGCGCAACAGTTGCGCCCGCTCCTTCGGCGTCCCGGGGGCGATGACATACGGACGGACGCTCGGGCCATGGACCCGAAGCACCGTCTGGATCAATTTCTTGGCCTCATCGGTCTTGGCCAAATTAATGGCGACGGGAATCTTGGAAAGCTCCGGATGAGATTTCATCGCCGCCTGCAAAACAATAACGGCGTCGCCTGACTCATATTCCCTGGACCACGTGACCTTCAGAGATTCCCAGGCGTTGCTGACCCCTGACACCTCGCCGCTGTTGAAGGCAAGCCGGATATTGGCCGTGCCCTTGTAACCTGAGACGACGCGAATCGGGAGACCGATGGTCGCCCTTAAAAGATGCGGAATATCGTCGGTGCCGCCGCCGGGCGTCACTCCTCCGAACGTGACCACTTTTTTAGACGCGATCCACTGTTCTACATCCGTAATCTCGGTGGACTTGGAGAGCACGACCAAAAAGTGGTCCTGAGCCGGGACTCCGAGATACTCGAATTTAAGTGCGTCGAATTCGAGCCCGGGTTTGCCCAAAAGCTGCTGCAAAAAGAGCCCGCCGAGAAAATGGCCGATGGTCAGGCCGTCGGGCTTGGCTACCTTGTAGACGTAATTTGCCGCAATAATGCTTCCGGCGCCGTCCATATTTTCCACCACGATGACCGGGTTGCCGGGAATATGTTTCCCCATGTGGCGGGCGATCGCGCGCGAGTAAACATCGTAACCGCCCCCGGCCGAAAGGCCGACGATAAGGCGGATCGTCTTGCCCTTATAAAAATCCTGCGCCGCTGCCTGCCCGCCCCCGCACAGGAAGGCGGAAAGAGCCATCGCCGCCGCGAGCCGTCCCATTCTCTTGGACATGACTGCATCCTCCGTTGCATGGCCTGGAGCCCGGTCTCACGCAGTCGCGAAAAAAAAGAATGCCCGGCTGGATGGTCCAGTCCGGACTCATGTAAAACGCCTCGCTGATGTAATCGGATGGAGCGACCCAGCCGCGATATCGAGCCTGAAGGGCACCTAAGACTACTTAAGATCCCGACCGGCCGTCAAGCAAAATAAAAAGGCAAAATAAAAAGGCCCGGCCGCTGATCGACAGCGGACGGGCCCGAAAATTAAAACGGCAGGGTTCCGGTGTTTACAAATTCTTGAAAAACTCTGTTTCCAGGCCGGTCAAAAAGGTCCCAGATACAAGGCGCGCGATGATCCGACGAGCGCAGGCGTATTTTTTTCAGTACGTCGAGCGAGGCGGGTCAAGCGCAACGCAGGAGATGGGCCTTTTTCAACGGCCTGTTGCCGGTCAAAAGATTCTGTCCCACAGACGCCAGATAATATTGGACTGCTGGATGTCCTGATTGGAGACCAGGTTGAATTTTCCGACGGGCTTGTCGCCGATCGTGAGCGTAAGCTCGCCGAGCTTGTCGCCCTTCTTGAGCGGCGCCCAGACGGGACTGCTCAATTGAATGCTGGTTTTGACCGCCTTCTCGTCGGCACGTTTGACCAGAATCTGAGCCGGCACGCCGACGACGGCGTGAAGCGACTTGATCTGGCCGCCTTTGATTCTGATCTCTTGCGCCACTGCCTCGCCGGGCTTCATCACCGTCAGCAGCTTGTATTCGCTAAAGCCTGAGGTCAATAATTTCGCGCCTTCGCGGAAGCGAATTTTGTTGGTGGGCGAGCCGAGCGTCACCGCGATGAGCCGCATGCTGTCGCGCTCGGCGGTGGCCGCGAGATTGAAGCCGGCCTCGTGGTACGAGCCGGTCTTGAGCCCGTCCGCGCCGGGAAATTTGCCGATCAGATGGTTGGTGTTCTCCAGCACGAATTTTCCGTCGCGGAAACTCTCTTTGGCCGTGGAGGCCCATTTGAGGATCTCGGGATGTTTGACCAGCGCGCGCGCCAAGAGCGCCGTATCGTAGGCGCTGGTCACGTCCGATTGCTGGCCCTTCTCGGGGGGAAGGCCGTGCGCGTTGTAATATTTGGTGTCCTTGAGGCCCAGCTCCTGGGCGCGCTGGTTCATTATTACCACGAACGCGTCGGCGTCGCCCGCGATCTTTTCCGCCACCGCCTCGGACGCGTCGTTGGCGGAATGGATGACGATCGCTTTCATCATTTCTTCCAGAGAGAATTTTTCGCCCTGTTTGAGATAAACCTGAGAGCCGCCCATCTTGCTGGCGCGCGCCGAGACCTCGATCGGATCGTTGAGCGAGATCGATCCCTGCTTGACCTTTTCCATGACGATGAGCATGAGCATCATCTTCGTCAGAGAAGCCGGCGGCCAGGGCTTGTGAATCTCTTGCTCAAAAATAATTTGACCCGTCTTCGCCTCCATCAGGATGGCGGCGACATAAGGAGTTTGGTTGTCATCGATGGCTTTCTGCGCGCTACGGCCCAGACGTTGCGCGTTCACCTCACTCAAGAGCAGCGCGTTGAGAAACAACAGCGCGGCAAAAAAACCAACGGCAAATTGCGTTTTCTTCTGACTCGTCATTCGAAAAAAACCTCCTTTTTTACGCCTCGTGTACAAGCTTCCCTTCTTGATACGCGAAGCACTGCCCGCTCCGGTCCATCGGAAGCTCGGCCGCCAGAACGAATGCCTTGCCCAAAATCTCAGGGCCCGGCAGCCGCTTGAGCGCCTCGTCCGGCGCTCCTTCAGTGGCGATGGGAACGCGGGGCGAAAAGATGACCACGCAGACGTTCGACTCCCTTGCTTCTTCCGCGACGTATCGCGTGAAGGTGCGTATCGCGTCTTTCGTCACCATGTAGGCGCAGGCGCCGGCGGGTTTGACGCCGCCTCCACCGTAAAGATTGATCACGTGGCCCGATCTCCTCCCTTCCATGTGAGGGAGAACATGCTTCGTGCACAGAAAGGTTCCGCCGAGGTTCGTTTGGATCACGCGATCCCAGAAGGACTTTTCCATGTCGCGGATGCGCGGCCAGCGCGGGATTCCCCAGGCGAAGTGGGGCACGATCGCCGCGTCGTTCACCAGGACATCGATCCGGCCGAACCGGCTCATGACCTGCTCGACCATCCTCTTCACGTCCTCTTCGCTGCGCACGTCGGCGTTCACGGCCAACGTCTCCGTGAGCCGGGCAAGCTCGCTCGACGTTTTCTCGAGTCGCTCCTTATCGAAGTCGGCGATGACGACCTTTGCCTTCTCCTCGGCGAACGTCTTGGCCGCGTGCCGCCCGATGCCGTTGCCGCCGCCGGTGACGATGACTACTTTTCCTTCCAACATGAAACGCCCTCCCAAAAAACATTTATCCTTAACCCGCGCATGCGTCAAACCGATCTCATCCGATGAGCTTCCTTCTATCTCCCCAACTCTTTCAGTACTTCCTCCGCAATCGAAGCATCGATGACCTGGTCTATGGTAACCGTCTTGGGGAGACCGGCTTTTCTTTCGATCTCCAGCAGGTTCTCCACTCCAACCGTATCGACGCGGCCGTCCTTGCTGAAAGCATTGACGACCACCTCGTAGGATTCGCGCGCCATCGTATCGTCCATCGCGAAGCGCCGGCGAATCACCTCGGTGGCGCCGGGCGCGTCTTCGCGCAGGTAACGCAGAGCCTCGATCTCCGACTTCAAAACCCGCTTCACTTGCGAACGGTTCTGTTTAATTTTCTCCACCGTGGCGGACAGGCCCGCCAGCGGGATCGAGACGACGTCGGCCGTATTCGCCAGAGCGGCAAACCCTTCGCGCTTCATGAGAATGGAAAACGGCGGCGCGACGAGAATCGCGTCCACGCGCTTGGCCTTGAAGGCCTCGACGACGAACTTTTCCTCGCCGATCGCGAGAAACTTGACGTCGCGGTCGGGATCGATGCCGAAGTGTTGCAGCATCAGCCGGCCGCTGATCTGGTTCGTGCCGCCGAGGCTCGTGACTCCGATCACGCGGCCTTTCAAATCCTTGAAGCTCTTGATCGTAGGATTCACGATCAGGCTGAAAAACGGCGCTTTGATGCTGGTCGAAAAGGCGCGCACCGGCGCGCCCCTGGCCGCGGAGCGGATCGCCGAGCCGAAAACCTCGGCGTAATCGGCGTCGCCGCTGACGAGCGCGGCGATGTTGACCGCGGGTCGCGCCTGCACCAGCTCGGCGCTGAGACCGTTCTTGGCGTAGAAACCGCGGTCTTTGGCGAGGAAGGCGGCGAGGAACGAGAGCGAGTTGTTGGCGTAGGTGACGCGGATTCTCTCCTGCGCCTCGGCGATCGAGATCGGGATGAGACAGACCGCCAACAAAATGATGATGTATCGAACGGGTTGTTGAAAGATAATCATTGCGTTTCCAGTAGGGGCGGGTTTTAAACCCGCCCCTACATTTTTTGCTGGATTCCGGCTGGCGTCATCTTCGGGGTAATTATTTTTTGTACAGCTTGTCGATATAGCCGCTCTTCTTGATTTCCTCCATGAGAGTCGTGTCGATGAAATCCTTGGCTTGGGGGTTGCGGTCCTTCGCGGTCGCGATCGAATCCAACGCCGCTTGGACTCCCTTCAGCTCCGGTATCGGGTATTCGCGCAGACTGCCCGCAAGTCTGGCATAAACTTCTTTGGCCGCTTGCGGGTCGTCGACGCCCTCCGCCTTCAGTGCCGCGAGCGCCACTTCGGGACGGGTCTTGAAGACATGAATTCCTTCTACGTAGGATTCCAGCAATTTTCGCAAAGTCTCCCGCTTGGTTTGAAGAACCGGCACGGGAGCGACGATGCCGAAGCGCGCATAATCCAACGGCAGTTCCGAAAGATCCGCCAGCACCCGGCAGCACTTCGTGGCCAGCACCTTGTAGACTTGCTCGGGACTCACCAGCGCTCCGTCCACGTGGCCGCCGACCAGCGCGATGATTCTCGTCGGCGTGTTGCCCGACTGAAGAATCGCCACGTCCTTCTCGGGATTGAGCTTCAAGAAACGCAGCGCCAGCCGGGTGGTGACGTCCGACGCCGAGCCGAAGCGGCTGATCGCGATGCGCTTGCCCTTGAGATCCTCGGCCGTCTTGATGTTGCTGCGCACGATGAGATAGTGCTCCAGCCGGTTGATCGTAACCGCGATCACTCGTACATCCAGGATGCCGGCTACTTTTGGACTCAACTGCGCGGGCACATCGGAATCGGAGATGATCACGTCCCCGGCGATCATCGCCTGCGACATGATGCTGCCGCTGTTGAAATAGATCGGCTTCACGTCCAGGCCGCGCTTCTGCCAGAGTTTCTCCCGCTCGATCACGCGGCGCAGCGTGCCGCTGACGCCGGTGCCGCTGTAGCCCAGATTGACGGTTTCCGCCCGAGCCGCTCCGGCGGGCAGAGAGCACGCCAGAAAAATCAGTGCCGCAATCGCGCTGCGCTTATTCACATGATTATCCATCCTCTCGCGTGGTGTTGGCCAAGCGAATGAAGTTGAAAACGTAAACTGTTGCCGGGCTAAGCCCGCCGTCGCCGCAAGAACCACACCGCCAGCGCCACGGCGAAAATGACGCCGATGAACCACGGCCACCGAGCCCTTATGAACCTGACAGTCGAGTAGAGCGGACTCGGGGCGACCGTCACCGGCTTGGTGAAGGCGGGAAGCTCTTTCCTCTCATCGCCGTTGCCGGGTATTTTGACTTTGATCGTTACCGTCAAGAGCAGCGTCTGAACCCCCGCGCGCACCGGCGTCACGTCCCAGACCCACGGGGTCGAGCCTTCGCCGCTCACGGGCTTTTCCTCGTCGCCCAATAGGGCGATATCGAAGCCGTCGCCGGCGAGATGGGCCTTCATCGAGCTCCCGAAGAGGATATCGTCCGGGTCGGTGATCCCCAACGCCTTCAGTCTGGCGACAAAATCCTCGGGCAGGTTCTCCGCGATATGCGCCTCGATTCTTTCGTGGACGCCGGCGGTCATTTGATCGGGCGCGTTGAAGACGAGACGTTCTTGGGAAAGTTTTTCCAGCTCGTCCCGCGCCATCAGCGCGGACAAGCGCGGCCCGCCGGGCGAGAGCGCTTGTGGCGCCGGTTTTTTCGCAGGAGGCTTCGCGATGGGTTTTGCCGGTTTGGTTTCTGCGACATAGGCGATGCGACGGGCAACGACAGGTTGCGCGCAGTAAGCCGCTTTACAGTATAGCGGTGGAATAATTTTTCCTGCCGCAGTTCTCTGAACGGGCAGGCCGAACTCCGGCATCGAGCCCGAATGCGGGAAGGGTAGATTGCAACCGGCAAGAAAGGGAGCGACCAGAAAAACAAATTTTTTAAATTTGTGCACGAGATTACCGGCCTTGCAACAAAGTCATCGCATCTTATGCGAAAAAGCAATCAAAAAAAAGAACAAATTCCGCCTCGGATGCCGGGCTTTACTTTATTTCGGCCCCCGCTTTTCTCGGCCTTGCGAACCCGCTCTCGTCTATCTATGATCGCGGATAAAAGGAGACGGCCATGACTAACACAATTGCGGCGAGCGGGCTCAAAGTCGATGACGGGCTGTACCGCCTGGTGCGGGACGAGATCGCGCCGGGCACCAGCGTGAACGCCGATCGTTTTTGGAAATCGCTCGGCGAGATCGTAAGAGCTCTCGGCCCGAAGAACCGGGCGCTGCTGGAAAAACGGGATCAGTTGCAACGGCAGATCGACCAGTACCATACGGCGCGAAAAGGCCGGCCATTCAAATTGGAAGAGTACAAGTCGTTTCTCAAAGAGATCGGCTACCTCGTCCCCGAAGGGAAGAATTTTAAGATCACTACGGCCAAAGTAGACCCCGAGATCACGAAGATCGCCGGCGCGCAGTTGGTCGTGCCGCTCGACAACGCGCGCTACGCGCTCAACGCCGCCAACGCGCGCTGGGGCAGTCTCTACGACGCGCTTTACGGCACCAACGTGATTCCGGCGGAGAACGGCGCGGAAAAAGGGGAGTTCTACAATCCGAGACGCGGCGCGAAGGTGATTGCCTATACGGAAGAGTTTTTAGACAAGGCCATCGGCCTCAAGCGGGAAAGTTTTTCGGCCGTGACGCGTTTTTTCCTCAAGCGCTCCGGCCGCAAGAAACAACTGGCCGCGACGCTCAAGGACGGCAGCACGGTGGGTCTGGCGGACGCGCGTAAATTTGCCGGCTATCAGGAGAAAAACGGCGAGTTGAGCAACATCCTGCTCAGCAACAACGGATCGCACATCGAGATTCAAATCGACCGCGGCCATCCGATCGGCAAAACGCACGCGGCGGGCGTTAAAGATGTCGTGCTGGAGGCGGCGATCACGACGATCGAGGACTGCGAAGACGCCGTCGCCGCCGTGGACGCGGCCGACAAGGTCACGATCTACCGACACTGGTGCGGTATCATGAAGGGCACGCTCGAAGCCACGTTCGAAAAAAGCGGTCGGCCGCTCAACCGCACGCTCAATCCCGATCGAATTTTCATTACACCGACGGGAGGCAAGCTCACGCTGCCGGGAAGGAGCCTGCTGCTCGTGCGTAACGTCGGCATTCACATGTATACAGACGCCGTGACTACGCCGGACGGCAAAGAAATCCCCGAAGGATTTCTCGACGCGATGGTGACGGTTCTGGCGGCGATGCACGACCTCAAAGGAAAAAGCAAAGGCGCGAACAGCCGGGCGGGGAGCATTTACATCGTCAAGCCGAAACAGCACGGGCCGGAGGAAGTTGCGGCGACCGTCGAGCTTTTCGGGCGCATCGAAGACGCGCTCGGACTCAAGCGCAACACGCTCAAGATCGGCATCATGGACGAGGAGCGCCGCACGACGATCAATTTGAAAGAGTGCATCCGCGCGGCGAAGGAGCGGGTGGTTTTCATCAACACCGGTTTTCTCGACCGCACCGGCGACGAAATTCACACCAGCATGGAGCTGGGCGCGATGCTGCCGAAAGAAGAGATCAAAGCCCAGCCGTGGATCAAGGCGTATGAAGACTGGAACGTGGACATCGGCATCCAGACGGGTCTGCCGGGGAAAGCGCAGATCGGCAAAGGCATGTGGACCGCGCCGGACGAGATGCGCGAGATGGTGAAGACAAAAATCGCCCATCCACAGGCCGGCGCTAACACCGCGTGGGTGCCGTCGCCGACCGCGGCGACGCTGCACGCGCTGCACTATCATTACGTGAACGTCGCCAAGCGCCAGGCGGAGCTAGCCAAGCGGGGCCGCGCGAGCCTGGATCATATTCTTTCGCCGCCGCTGCTGAATAGAAAGTTGACGCTGGAAGAGATCCAGCGCGATCTCGACAATGACGCGCAGGGCATTTTGGGCTACGTGGTCCGCTGGGTGGATCAGGGCATCGGCTGTTCCAAAGTTCCCAACATTCACGACGTCGCGTTGATGGAAGACCGCGCGACGCTCAGGATTTCGAGCCAGCACATCGCCAACTGGCTCAAGTACGGGATCGTTACGAAGGAGAAGGTGATCGAGACCTTCAAGCGCATGGCGAAAATCGTCGACCGCCAAAACGCCGGCGACCGCAACTATCGCGACATGGCGCCGAACTATGATAAAAGCATCGCCTTCCAGGCCGCGCTGGATTTAGTTTTCAAAGGCCTCGAAGCGCCGAACGGGTACACCGAGCCCGTGCTCCACGCGCGGCGGAGAGAAGTGAAGGCGGCAAAAGAAAAAAAGTGAAAGGACTGAGGGGAAGTATCTCTCCTGCTACTTTACCCTGCCCTCCGCTCCTCTCTGATCTTTTCAGCAAGATACACCTTGATAAGCGACTGGTAGGGAATGTCTTTCTTGTTGGCGAGCACCTTGAGCTCGTTGAGCATCTCGCGTGGCAAACGAAGAGAGATGGATTTAACCGGAGCCTCGACCCCTGGGTCGAACTCGATCTCGACGCGGCTCTGCTTCGAGAAGTCGAAATAATCCGTTGTGTCGTGCGTGCTCCAGAACTCTCGCTCAGCCGCCTCTCTGTCGTATTTCGCCGCCTGCTTAACTTTCTTCTTCATACAGCTTTCGCTCCTTATGCAAAAGTCCGGCTACCCGCTCGAGCCAAAAGCGGACCCCGTTTCACCATTGCGGCGATAGTTGCGCATTTGCGCAATTGAGCAAACGTGACAAGCCGCCAATCCTTAATCCCCAGCCACGAATCCTATCCCCACGCGCCACTCTTTGGACATCGACTGACTCCTCAGACTCACTACACGGCCAAGAAATGCGGAAGAGATGATGGAAGGCAGCGGTCCTACAGAAGATAGAGTCTGCCTTCAGCCATATCGAATTGGAGGCGATAGCCGCGGAAGGCGTTAATTCCAAGGATGAGCTGGACGCCGATCTGGAGGTTCGTCAGGTCTACAATGCCCGCTTTGAAAGGTCGGAGCGGACATTGGGCGATGGCCGCACTATCGATCGAAACAAGAGAGACCTGGAAAGGGGCCGTCGTGATGCCAACAATCGAACGTGTTCCTTCCTCTGTAAGGTCGAGTTGCTGGGCCAACCTCGGATCGACCAAACTCTGCGCAGCTCCGGTGTCTGCTAGAGCCCGAACGATGGTGCCCGCTACGCGGAGCGCGATGACAGGGAGGGAAAATGGAGTAAAGGATGCCCAGTTACGTGACACTCGCCACCACCGCCGGTCTGGGTTCCGGAGGCGGGCCGTAGGTGAGCATTGTAAGAACCCCCTGCTTGCGGCGCCCCCGCCAGACCTCTTGGAGTTCCTCCGGGTCTTTGGCCGTAGCGATCAGTTTGCCCCGCACGGGCTCCCCATCGTCCTGCTCGGTTACCTCAAGGAGAATCCAGGTGTCAGGATAGCGCTCTTCCCATTCCCCGATCGCTCTCTCAATATCACGAGAATTCTTTTCCGACCGAGCCTTTCCCATGAACCCATTTCCTCAACAAAGACAAAATCTACACGAACAAGAGCGCGATGTCCAGCCGCGGACGATGACGTGATAGAGAAGTTCGGGGATAAAGAGGCGAGCGCGACGGGCTATCGATCGGTCTTTCAACGGGCAAGGTTAAGATACGCAAGACAGCCGTGCCTGACCCCCTGAATGACCCCCTGAACTGACCCCCTGAAGTCAGGCCCTTGACTGACTCCTTGACCGCCTTGCGGGTCTATCGAGTCGTCGCATTCCGCACCGGTGGCAGCTTCTCGCAGTCGGGGGCGCCGAAGAATTCCGCCATCGCCCGGTCGACGAATTCGACCGAGTCGGTCCCCACGCCGCAGGCGTAGCGCAGGCTGATGCCGGGCTGCGCAGGAATCCGTCAAAGGGGTCAAGTCTGCTCTTGGCTCAACCTGCCAATCTTCTGAGTTTAAGAACCATGAATACAAAAGCCCGGCTGGGGAAATCCAGTCTGGGCCAAGGTGTGTGTGCAATGATGTGACCAGATCAAGCGACCCAGCCGAAGTTAGTTTGAAGCAAATTAGGGCAAGTTGGCAAAAAAGGCAAAAGGCGTGAGGCAATAGGCGAGAGTAGGACTAAAGCCGTGGTTCGCTATGGTTAGCCGTTGATGATTGTGGGTTGATCCGTACTTTCTCAGGACCTCGTCCCAAGAACATCCTTGGTCAATAGCACGGCGACGGGGCGGCTCGAATCTTCCGCCAAGATCCAGGCGTTTTTGAAAGTCCAATCGATCTCTTCCGCGCTGCGCAGCAGGTAATGGCGCACGCCCAGCGCGTCCAGCACGGGGATCGTGGCGGTTCCCACTCTGGCGAAGCCTCGATCGCCGATATCGCCCGCATAAT
>CAZNES010000095.1:0-16607 GCA_964572145.1 uncultured Syntrophobacteraceae bacterium | reverse complement strand
TAAACAAGGAGCGCCCGGATGGACTCTACGTGCTCGGGAGCCCGCTAATGAATTCTAACCAAAAACGGACCGTCGGCTTTGCGTTAAAGAGCCGGTTACCGTCGGTGTACGGTAGGAGAGAAGCTGTAGATGCCGGCGGGCTCATGTACTACGGGGCGGACCTCGCGGACATCTACCGGCGCGTCGCATATTACGTAGACAGAATCCTGAAAGGCACGAAGCCTGCTGACCTACCGGTGGAGCAGCCGATGAAGTTTGAGTTTGTGATCAACCTCAAGACAGCAAAGCAAATCGGTCTGACGATTCCGCAGTGGACGCTGATGCGGGCGGATAAAGTGATCAAGTAGGCATTAGGCAACAGTAAGGAATTTTGGATTGCCGTCTGCGGGGCCGCTTTTGGATTTTGGATTGTCGGAGTCGGAATCAAGGTCCAAACGCCAAAGAATGACTCCTGGAAGCTCCGCCTGTCCCGGGGTGTCTCCAGACAAAAGGAACCCGCGCGCAGCGATGGCGGGCGCATTGGCGGAAGACAGTTATTAAATGATATGATCCGGCCTTGGACAGTGTGACCTTATTACAGTCGCGCTAGGAGAGAAAGCTAGAAAGAGAATGAACATCGAGGTTCCTAAAGAAAGAATTGCCGAGTTCTGCCGGAAATGGAAGATCGTAGAGCTTTCCTTCTTCGGCTCGGTGCTGCGAGACGACTTCCGGCCGGACAGCGACGTGGACGTGCTTGTGACTTTTGCTCCTGATGGACGTTACAGCCTATTCGATCTGGTTCACATAGAAGAGGAACTAGAGAAAACGCTTGGACGGAAAGTAGACCTTGTGGAGCGCGGCGCGATTGAGCAAAGTGAAAATTACCTCCGTCGTAAACATATCCTCAATTCAGCTCAAACCGTTTATGTGGCGTGACGATGCCTATCTGTTAGACATCCTTGTGGCCGCACGGAAGGTACTTGGATTCACGAAAGGTGTAACGTGGGAAGAATTTGAGCGAAGCGACTTGCTTTAAAACGCCGTCATGCGACCGCTGGAGATCATAGGCGAGGTCGCTCGCAAGATATCCCAAGAAACCAAAGACTCCCATCCTGAGATTCCGTGGAATGATATGATCGGAATGAGAAACCGTCTGATCCACGAATACTTCCGGATCAATTTACAGACCGTCTGGGATACACTACAGAACGACATCCCCCGCTTAGTAACCCTCGTTGAACCACTTGTCCCACCAGGGAAGGACTAGGCAAACCGGGCGCGGCATATTCGACCGTCTTGCGGCTGGCGACGCGATGGAACGACAACCGTAAACTCAAATGCGCGCTCCCTCCTCCGACCAAATTAAGCGATTGCAGCTTCAGCCAACGATGGTGAGAGTTACAGGCGCGCGCCGGTCAGGAAGAATTTTAGATTTTCGATTTCAGCCTGATCCTCCTGAGGCGGACCCGCCGTGCATTGTGGCGGGGGCTGATCAGCCTCTCTTTTTGGCTGAGCCGATTTTAGATTGAGGGAGCAAATACATGAAAAAGAGTTCTAGGATTCGATTCTCTGATTCTCACTCCGATAATCGAAAATCTAAAACCTGTGGTGAGTCCTTCGACTCGGCTCAGGATAAACTCTGTCGAACCATCGAAAATCTTCAGCCGGATCCTCCTGATCCGCCTCAGGCGGAAAAATGGCTGGGGCTTTCGGTAATCGCTTTCGTGCTCGTGATGTGCGGGGCTGTGGCCGAGGCGCAGCAGGCGAAGAAAGTGCCGCGGATAGGATTCCTAACTACTGTCTCCCCTTCCACTATCGCGGCCCGCATCGAGGCGTTCCGGCAGGGTCTGCGCGAGCTTGGGTACGTGGAGGGGAAAAACATTGTGATTGAGTGGCGACATGTAGAGGGAAAACCTGAACGCATGAGTGAGCTTGCGGCCGAGCTAGTGCGTCTCAAGGTAGACATCATGGTTACGGCTGGTCCGGCAGCGACCCGTCCCGCTAAGGAAGCAACTTCTACGATTCCCATTGTGATGGCGCAGGATAGCGATCCTGTTGGGAGCGGGTTCGTCGCCAGCCTGGCGCGGCCTGGCGGAAACATCACTGGATTGGCAACCCTTGCCCCGGAGATAAGCGGAAAACAACTGGAGCTTTTGAAGGAGATCGTTCCTAAGCTCTCCCGCGTGGCCGTCTTCGGGACTTCAACCCGCCCGGGCAACGCGCAAGCGTTAAAAGAGATCGAGCTCGCCGCCGGGGCGGTCGGAGTGAAGTTTCAATACCTAGACGTACTAGATCCCATGGATATTGAGACCGCATTTCGAGAGGCGAGCAAGGGGCGCACTCAGGCAGTTCTCATGCTAGCAAGCCCCATATTCACTTCTCACCGAAAACAGCTCGTAGACCTCGCGGTAAAGAGCCGGCTACCGGCGATATATTACGCGGCAGAATTTGTGGAAGACGGAGGGCTTATGACCTACGGCGTGAGCGTTATTGACTTGTTCCACCGCGCCGCTACGTATGTGGACAAGATCCTGAAAGGTCGGAAGCCCGCAGACCTTCCCGTCGAGCAGCCGATGAAGTTCGAGTTCATCATCAATCTGAAAGCGGCGAAGCAGATCGGCCTGACGATTCCGCCGAACGTGCTGGTAAGAGCGGATAAAGTCATCAGATGAAAGTTGCCAGTAACCAGTAGTCAGTTCGCAGTAAGAAACAGGATCAAACCAATGAATAAAAAAATTCTTAGCTGGTTGCTGGCACCTGTCTTTCTGGCAACTGCCGTGACCGCCGAGGCGCAGCAGCAGAGAGTCTATCGCGTGGGGGTACTCACGTTAGGAAATCCAGATATTCCTGAGATAAAAGGTTTCCGCGACGGGTTGAAGGAGGCCGGATACGTCGAGGGAAAGAACCTCATCCTGGACATCCCGGCGAAGGAAACCTACGACGAACTCCGACCGATTGCTAAGGCCTACATAGAAAAGAAATTCGATATCATTGTAGGTATCGGTGGCACAGCACCACTCATCGCCAAGGAATTGACACGAGAAATCCCCATTGTATTCGTCGGCCCTTCAGACCCTATACAATCAGGACTTGTGAAATCAGTGGCACGTCCAGAGGGAAATGTTACGGGCGTTGCCGGTGGCACGGATGTTGAAATGCAGGGTAAGCGTCTAGAGCTTTTTAAGGAAGCCGTGCCAACCCTTCGACGAGTGGCAATACTCTACAACGCGCGCGGCGAAAATCCGCAGCATGCTAAAAGCCTCGAGGTAGTCCAGAAGGTTGCGCCAAACCTAGGGCTTAAACTGGCCGAGAAGCCTATTAAGTCCGCTGCTGATATTGAGCGGACGCTTTCCTCGGTCTCTAAGAATACTACGAATGGTCTCTTCATTATCTGCACCACCTTATTTAGGGACTCCTTTAAGAAGATCGCTGCGGTCGCAACACAAAAGAGACTCGCCTTAATGGCTTGCAACCCGTCGAACGTAACTGAGCAAGGGGCTCTGCTGTACTATGGGTCTGACAGATATCGGCTAGGTCATCGAGGCGCGTGGTATGTGGACCGGATTCTCAAGGGCACAAAGCCACAAGACTTGCCAGTTGAAGCCCCAATTTACTTCGAACTGATCATCAACTTAAAGACGGCGAAGCAGATCGGTCTGACGATTCCGCCGAACGTGCTGGTGAGAGCGGACAGAGTGATCAAATGAACGCAGGTAGAAGGCAGGAGGCTCCGCCACAATGATTGGCGGATCAGCCTTGGGCTGAAGCAGAAAACAGGGAAAACCATGAACAAGAAAATCGTTCTCTGGCTACTGGCTACTGTTCTACTGTCCATTGCTCCGTTCGTCGGGGCGCAGCAGCCGACCAGAGTTCACCGGATAGGTTTCTTGCGTGCGGCGGCACCTCCGGAAGCTTACATTGAAGCATTCCGTCAGGGTCTACGCGACCTCGGATGGGTTGAGGGAAAGAACATCAGCATTGAGCACCGTTATGCGGAGGGTAGAGCCGAGCGCCTCCCTGACCTCGCAGCCGAGCTGGTTCGTCTCAAGGTCGATGTCCTAGTTGCTTCCACCACGAACGCGGCCCAGCCTGCCAAGGACGCGACCAGCACGATTCCCATCGTAATGGTGTCCGTTGGCGATCCTTTGGGGTTGGGGCTTATTGCAAGCCTCGCCAGGCCGGGTGGCAACATCACGGGCCTTTCAAATTTTTCTGGGGAGCTCGGCGGAAAACGGCTGGAGCTGCTCAAGGAGATCATCCCGAGACTCACCCGTGTGGCCGTAATAGCACCCCCTACAACAACCAGAGAAGCCTACCTCAAAGAGACAGAGATTCCGGCCCGCGCGTTGGCAGTAAAGCTTATACCCATATGGAGTCAAGGCCCGGATGATTTCGAGAGCATATTTCGATCTGCAGCCAAAGAGCGGGTAAACGCTCTTCTCGTGCGTCTCTTACCGCGTATTTCTTCTGTTCAGCGCAAGCAAATCGTTGAGTTAGCAGCGAAGAACAATTTACCGGCGCTCTACGAGGCGGGGGATTGGGTAGAGATTGGCGGCCTGATGTCCTACGGTGTGAACGAGCCTGACTTGTACCGCCGCGCCGCCGTTTATGTGGACAAGATTCTCAAAGGCCGCAAGCCGGAAGACCTTCCCGTGGAGCAGCCGATGAGGTTCGAGTTCATCATCAATCTGAAATCCGCGAAGCAGATCGGCCTGACGATTCCGCCGAACGTGCTTGTGCGGGCGGATAAGGTGATTAAATAATTTTAGATTATCGATTTTGGATTTTCGATTGGGGAAAAGCATGAATAGGAAAATCGTTGGCTTTCTAGCGGCTGCTGCGATCTTGGCTTCAGTCCATCTAGTCGAGGCGCAGCAGGCAACAAAAACTGCCCAGATAGGACTCTTAGGTAACTCTCAGTCCGCTAACGAGGGTTATCGAGAGGCATTCCGGCAGGGTCTGCGGGAGCTTGGATACGTGGAGGGGAAAAACATCGTCATTGAGTACCGGTGGGCGGAGGGAAAATTTGAGCGCTGGCCTGCGCTTGCGGCCGAGCTGGTCAGTCTCAAGGTAGATGTCATCGTCACCCCTGGTGCGGGAGCAACCCGTCCCGCCAAGGAAGCGACGAACACGATTCCTATCGTGATGGCGCAGGATCCCGATCCTATCGGCAACGGGTTCGTTGCCAGCCTCGCGCGACCAGGCGGGAACATTACGGGATTGTCCAGCCTTGTAACGGACCTAGAAGGAAAACGACTAGAGCTTTTGAAGGAGGTGGTTGCTAGGCTCTCTCGCGTGGCCGTCCTTGGGAGTTCGATCGAACCGAGCAACGCACAATCGGTAAGAGAGACGGAACTCGCGGCAGGGGCTTTCGGGGTGAAGCTTCAACACCTAGACATACGAGGTCCCAAGGACATTGAGACTGCGTTCCGAGCCGCAAGCAAGGGACGTGCTCAGGCGATCCTCATGCTGGGGGGCGTCATCGTCAATTCTCATCAAACGCAGATTGCAGAGCTCGCGGTAAAGAGCCGGCTTCCGGCGATATACAACAGGCGAGAATTTGTGGAGGCTGGGGGCCTTATGAGTTACGGAGTGAGCATTACTGACTTGTGGCGGCGTGCCGCCACTTACGTCGACAAGATTCTAAAAGGAACCAAGCCCGGCGACATCCCAGTCGAGCAGCCGATGAAGTTCGAGCTGGTATTCAACTTAAAATCCGCGAAGCAGATCGGCTTGACGATTCCACCCAACGTGCTGGTGAGAGCGGATAAAGTGATCAAGTGAAAAATAGGCGTGAGGCGTGAGGGGTTAGGGGTCAGGCGAGAAGCAATAGGCTCCGCCAAAAAGATAGGCGGATCAGCCTCAGGCTGAAACAGAAAACAGGGAAAACCATGAACAGGAAAATTATTGTCTGTCTACTGACTATTGCTCTACTATCCATTGCTCCGTTCCTTGGGGCGCAGCAGGCGAAGAAAGTTCCCCGGATCGGTTATCTAACGAACGCTGACCGCGAATCGCCCAACGCTGAAGCATTCAGGCAAGGTCTTAGGGATTTGGGTTATGTTGAGGGACAGACCATCGCCATCGAATACCGGTCGTCGGAGGGAAATACTGATCGGCATCCGGGCCTCGCTGCGGAGCTGGTTCGGCTCAAGGTTGATATCATCGTCGCCGCCGGAGGCGCACCAGGAGCCGCCGCCAAAGATGCGACTAGCGCGATTCCAATAATCTTTGTTGGTTCGACCGATCCGGTCGCCAGTGGGCTGGTGGCCACTCTGGCACGGCCGGGAGGCAACGTCACAGGGTTCACTGTCGGCGCTCAGGGGGTGTACGGAAAACGGTTGGAGCTTCTCAAGGAGACCATTCCCAGACTCTCCCGTGTGGGTCTGCTGTTGAATCCGGCCAATCCATCCGCAGAGGTGGTGTTAAAAGAGACGCGCTCCGCCGGACAAGACCTGGGCGTGCAGATTCAATCCCTCGAGGTGCGCAGTCCCAACGATATCGATAGCGCATTTGAGGCGGCAACGAAGGCACAGTCCGGCGCTCTAGTTGTTGCGCAGCACCCTCCCATCAATAACCATCCGAAACGGGTCGTAGAGCTTGGCGCGAAGCGACGGCTGCCAGCAATCTACCAGGACAGAGAGTGGCCGGCTGCTGGTGGTTTCATGTCTTATGGACCGACCATCCCTGATTTGTACCGCCGCGCCGCCACTTACGTGGATAAGATTCTAAAAGGCAGAACGCCAGCCGATCTGCCCGTGGAGCAGCCCATGAAGTTCGAGCTGGTGATCAATCTCAAAGCCGCGAAGCAGATCGGCCTTACGATTCCGCCGAACGTGCTGGTGAGAGCGGACAGAGTGATCAAATGAAAACAGGCGAGAGGCATCAGGCGGTAGGCAACAGTAAGCAGGAGAAAACTTCATGAATAAAAAGATCGTCGGCGTTGTACTGGCAATTTTCTTTCTGGCAACTGTTCCTATCGCCGACGCGCAGCAGCCGAAGAAGATCGCGAAGATCGGAGTGCTTTTCCCGAGCAACCCAGCAGCCACAGCTCATCTCCTAGAGGCGTTCAGTCAAGGGCTGCGGGAGCATGGCTATGTGGACGGGAAGAACTTCGTCTTAGAGCGTCGCTACGGCGAAGCCAGAGCCGAACGAATTTCAGAGCTCGCGCGGGAGCTGGTGAGCCTCAAGGTGGACGTGATTGTGACGGCCACAGATGTGGCGATTGCGGCGGTCAAACAACAGACTTCGACCATCCCGATTGTGATGGCCAACAGCAGCGATCCGGTCGGGACCGGGTTCGTCGCGAGCCTCGCGCGCCCCGGCGGGAATGTCACCGGCCACAGCACTATCTCTCCGGAGCTCAGTGGGAAGCGGCTGGAGCTGCTGAGGGAAGTCGTCCCCGGGCTCTCCCGAGTGGCGTTTCTCTGGAATCCCGATGTCCGGGGCGCCGTGCTTGACTACAATGAAACGGAGGGTGCGGCCCGCTCGTTTGGTCTACAGCTTCAATCCGTTGAAGTGCCCCGCGCGGAGAACCTCGATCGCGCCTTCTCAGCAATCACGAAAGATCGCGCGCAGGCGTTAATTGTGCCTGCACCGAATCCCGTAGCGTTCGCAAACCGGGGCCAGATCGCGAGCTTCGCGCAGAAGAATCGGCTGCCGTCCATGTATGGACAAAACGAGTACGTGGATGCCGGCGGTCTCATGTCCTATGGGCCGAACAATGCCGACCTGTGGCGGCGGGCTGCCACCTTCGTGGACAAGATCCTCAAAGGCGCCAAGCCAGAAGACTTGCCCGTAGAGCGGCCCATGAAATTCGAGCTGGTAATCAACCTGAAAACGGCGAAGCAGATCGGCCTGACGATTCCGCCCAACGTGCTGGTGAGAGCGGATAAGGTAATCAAATAACGTGAGGCGTGAGGAGTGAGGGGTGAGGCGAGAAGGAATAGGCTCCGCCCAAGGCGGATCAGTCCTTCGGCTGAGGATCAGCCCCCGCCACAATGCACTCCGCCTGAGGCGGATCAGGAGGATTCGGCTGAAACAGGCGATAGTCAGAAAAAACCCATGAAGAAAAAAAATCTTCTCGTTGCGCTCGCAACCTTAGCGCTGGTTTCCATCCATCCCGCCGAGGCGCAGCAGGCTAAAGTTCCCCGCGTAGGATTGGTCTCGTCCACCGGCGACTCGCGGGCTCCCGGACCTCTGGTCGAGGCGTTTCGGCAAAAGATCCGCGATCTCGGTTATGTCGAGGGAAAAAATATCCAGATCGAGTACCGCTATGCCGAGGGGAGGCTGGACCGCATTCCCGGCATGGTCGAGGAGTTGATCGGACTCCGCGTCGATGCGCTCGTCGTGTCATCCGTGCCGGCGATTCGCGCGGCCAAACGCGCGGCGACGACGGTCCCCGTCATCATGGTGGTTTCGATCGATCCGGTGGCGACCGGGATCATCGAAAGCCTGGCGCGGCCGGGCGGAAACATTACGGGCATCGTCAGCCTCAGCCGAAACTTGAGGAAACAAGGATTGGAATTGCTCAAGGAGACGGTTCCCGGAATATCGCGCGTCGCGATTCTGTGGAATTCGGAGGGCCGGGCGTCGGCTACTCCGATAAAAGATTATGAGGCTGCGGCAAATTCAAGAAGGATACAGCTTCAGTCTCTGGAGGTGCGCGGCGCGACGGCGGATCTGGAAGGCGCATTTCAAACCGCGGTCAAAGGCAGGGCCGGCGCTCTCATCACGGTCAGCAACGCGGCTCTCGCCCGCTATCCCAAACAGATCGCCGAGCTTGCGGTAAAAAACCGGCTGCCTTCCGTGTCGGAGCGGAGCGGGTACGCCGAGGCCGGCGGGCTCATGGACTATTCGTCGGACTACACGGAGAATTTCAGGCGCGCGGCGGTCTACGTCGATAAAATTCTGCAAGGCGCGAAGCCGGCGGACCTGCCGATCGAGCAGACGAAGTTCGACCTCACGATCAATCTCAAGACGGCGCAACAACTCGGTCTCACGATTCCGCCCGGCGTGCTCGCGCGGGCGCGCAGGGTAATCAAGTAATTTTGGATTTTGGATTTTCGATTTTGGATTGAGGAGAGAAAAGACCGGAGCGTAAGAGAAGGGTGCCAGTGGAGGGAAAAATGAAAGCACGTAAAGGACTCTTGTCGCTTTTATTCCACATTCTGCTCCTGTTTCCCGCCGTTCTCTTTTCCCAGACCAAGGGGCTGAGAGAAATCAACACCTCGTATCCTCTAGGCGGCTCGAGCAGTTATTTTTGGGTATCCTACCGCTCCGGCGCGTTTGAAAGAAATGGGCTGAAGCTCAATCCCGTATATATTCGCGGCAGTGTGACCGCGATCCAATCGCTCCTCGCGCGGGAACTGTCGATCCAGATGGAAGCCGGCCCCGCGGGCGTCAGGGCCTGGGCGCGCGGGGCCAAGGAAATTACGCTGATCGGAGCGGTGGGAAACAAGCTCGATTATATTCTCGTGGCGTCGCCGTCGATCCGAAAACCTGAAGACCTCAAAGGCAAGAAGATCGGCGTCAGCCAGATCGGGGCGAGCTCGGATTTCATCGCCCGCTACGCCGTGCAGCAGTTGGGTCTGAATCCTGATCGGGACGTGACGATCCTGGCGGCCGGCGGCATGGGGCAGCGTTGGGCGGCTCTGACCGGCGGGCACATCGACGCCACGGTGGCGCAGCCGCCCTATACTCTGTTGGCGCGCAAGGCCGGATACCCGACGATCATCGATATTTCCAAGCAGGATTTTGAATACCCGATCTCCGCCGTCTTCACCACCCGCTCCTTCATCCGCGCCGAGCCGGAGACCGTGATGAATTTCATGCGCGGCCTGGCGGACGGAATGAATTTTTACCGCGATGAAAAAAACCGCGACCGGGTGATCAAGTTTCTCGGCGAATATTACCGATCGAACGCGGTGGAAGAGTTGGACGAGACGCGCCGGGCCTATACGCAAGTCACTCCCGGGCTGCCGGTCATTACGGCGAAATCGATTGAAAACGTGATCAAGAACGATAAGGACCTCGCCGGAATGTCTCTCAATCCGGCCGAGATTCTCGATCTATCGTTTCTTCAAAGGCTGGAGAAAGAAAGAAAACCTCCAACGCGCTAGGAAGGCGGAACATGGAATACCGGCACGTCATCTACGAAAGCAGAGAACAGATTGGCTGGATCACGCTCAACCGGCCGGAGGCGATGAACGCGTTCAATCAGGAAATGGCCGGCGAAATTGTGAACGCTTGCCGCCGGGCCGAGCAGGACGAGAGCGTCCGCGTAGTGATTCTCAAGGGCGCGGGCGAAAAGGCGTTCTCCGCGGGCATGGACCTGAAAGAGCGGGCGGAGAGGACTTTCTCGCCGATCGAGAGGAGACAATTGAAGATCGCTCCCGGAACGATCCACTTTCCGACTCAGGCGGCCGCGGCGATCACCAAGCCGACGATCGCTGCGATCAACGGGTATGCCATCGGCGGCGGACTCGAGCTGGCGCTCGCCTGCGATATGCGCATTGCCGCGAAAGACTGCAAGCTCGGTCTCACCGAAGTGCGCCGCGGCATGGTGCCCGGCTCCGGTGGAACCCAGCGGCTGGCGCGCCTCGTCGGCGTCGCCAAAGCTCTGGAGATCTGTCTCTCCGGCCGGTTGGTGGAGGCGGAAGAAGCATTGAGCATCGGCCTGGTCAATCGGGTCGTGCCGCGCGAACAGTTGCTCGCAAGCGCCGAGGACCTCGCCGGGGCGATCCTCAAGGGCGCGCCGATTTCACTGCGCTTTATAAAGGAAGCGATCCACAAAGGCATCGAGCTTCCGCTCGATCAGGGCTTGCGACTGGAAGCGGATCTCTCCGCGCTCATCGCGACGACCGAGGATTGTAAAGAGGGGCCGCGCGCGTTCGCGGAGAAGCGCGAGCCGGTATGGAAGGGCAAGTAAGAATTTTGGATTGCAGGATCGGAAGAAAGATGCCTCGCGCAAATCCGCCAGAGGACGGATCAGCCTCAGGCTGAGACGCAAAGCACGCCAAGTAGAAACAAATTGCAAATTCGAAGCTCGAAATCCGAAATTCGAAACAATTTCAAATGGTCAAACAACTAGAAAGCTCAAAACCGGTAGGTTTCGGATTTCGTAATTGGGATTTAAGTCTTTGGCTTTGTTTCGGATTTCGATATTCGAATTTCGGATTTTTTTTGCTGGCGTCTTGGCGCGATAAATTTTCTTGGGGTCGTTCTGTTTAACATTTCAAAGACAAGAATCTAAAATTGCAAATGGAAAAATTTTTGTTGATCGGCGACGCGCTTCGGCGGAACGCTTACAAGTACTCCGCGAAAGTCGCGATTAAAGATTCCCGGCGCCGGGTCACCTACCGGGAGCTCAACGGCCGAGTCAATCGATTGGCGCGGTCTCTGTTGGACATGGGCGTCGGAAAAGCGGACGCCGTGGCGCTTCTGGTAGGCAATCGCATCGAACATCTCGAAATCGTTTTTGCGCTGGCGAAGATTGGCGCCTTGGCGATTCCGCTCGACGTGAAGTGGCGCGCGCTGGAGATGGGCGCCGTCCTTTCTTCGCTCGGTCCCGTGGCGTTGTTCATCGAGCCGGGCTCGGCGAGTGAGTTCGCCAAGGCAAGAGACGAGAAGGATCTCCGTTCGCTAAAAACCATATCCGTCTCCGAGCCGACCTACGGAGGGCTGGTCGATCGATTGGACGAGCGGGAGCCGGAAGTGGAGGTGGCCGAAGACGATCCGTTCGCCGTGCTGATCACTTCCGGGACCACGGGCCTTCCCAAGGGCTGTGTGGCGAGCCACAGGACGTTTGTCTTTCACTGTATCAATAATGCGATCGAGAAGGGACTCGGAGTTCACGACACGGGGCTTCTCGCCTCGCCGATTTACTTCAATGCCGGGCGGTCTTTCACACTGGGAATCTTGTACTTCGGCGGCACGATGATCTTGCACGACCATTTCGATCCGCTGGAAGTTTTGCGCACGATAGAGAGAGAAAAGGTGACCTACCTCGGCGCCGTTCCGACGATGTGCGAGCGGCTGCTTCAAGTCCCGGACGTGGAGCGATATGACACGAGCTCGCTGCGCTGCTTGGCGATTACGGGAGGCAAGGTCCACGGGCCGGTGCTGGAGGGACTGAAAAAATATATCACGCCGAATATCTACCGGACCTACGCCTCGACGGACTCCGGGCAGATGGCGATTTCCAAGCCGCGAGACATGGACACAAAACCTCTTTCGGCGGGCCGTCCGGTCTGGTGCGTGGAGCTGCGCATTCTGGATGATGCGGGTAGTCCGGCCGCCGTGAACCAACCGGGGGAGATCGTCTGCCGCAGCCCGCTGGCGACCGAGGGTTATTACAAAAATCCCGAGGCCACGCTCGCTTCGTTTCGCGACGGATGGTTTTATACCGGCGACCTGGGGTACTTCGACGAGGACGGCTATCTCTACGTTGCGGGACGAAAGAAAGACATGGTCAAGAGCGGCGGCATCAGCATTTATCCCCTGGAGATAGAGAGCGTCCTCTATCACCATCCCGACGTCCTCGAGGCGGCGGTGATCGGCGTGCCGGATGCCCAATGGGGGGAAGCTATAAAGGCCGTTGTGGTTATGAAAGAGGGGGCCGTTACGCAAGGCGAAGAGTTGGTTCGATTTTGCAAAGAGCGGCTCGCTTCCTATAAGGTTCCCAAATCCGTTGAGATCGTCGACTCGCTGCCTCACACGGCGCTGGGCAAGGTGGCCAAAGATCTGTTAAGGAAAAGGTTTAGATAAAAAAGCGAAGGGAGTTAAAAAAATGACGGAATACAAGACCATCCTGGTGGGCAAAAAGGACGGGATTACGACGGTCACATTCAACCGGCCGGAGCAGCGCAACGCGATGAGCCCGCAATTGCACCGCGACATGTATGCGGCGTTGAACGAGCTGCGCTACGACAAAGAGACGCGGGTCGTCATTTTGACCGGCGCCGGTACTAGTTTTTGCGCCGGGCAGGATCTGAAGCAATATTTTCTCGAGATGGACTCGCAGCCAGAGAGCGTGCGCGATGAGATTCGCCACCTGTCGCGGCGCTGGCGCAACGAGCTGATCCGCACGATGCCGCAGCCGGTCATCGCCATGATCAACGGCTGGGTTTTCGGCGGCGGTTTCACGATCGTGACGGCAGCCGACATCGCCATCGCCGCCGAAGACGCGACCTTCGGTTTATCCGAAATTAATTTCGGCCACTTTCCCGGCGGCGAGGTCACGATCGTGCTGACCGAGCACCTCCAGCCCAAGCACGCGCTGTTCTACGCGCTGACGGGCAAGACCTTTACCGCGAAGGAAGCCGAGCGCATCGGGCTTATCACGAAGGCCGTTCCACGCGCCGAATTGGAAAAAGAGACCATGGCGATCGCTCGGAATCTGCTCGAAAAAGATCCCGTGGCGTTGAAGGCCGTAAAAGAGGCATGGTATCACACGTTCTATTCTCCGCCGGACGCGGCCTACGAGATATCGGGTCTTATTTCCGAGCGCGTGACGCGGCAGCACGGCGGGCGGCCGGGCATCAGGCAGTTCAAGGAAAAGAAGTACCAGCCGGGACTCGGCGCGTATAAGCCGGAGGAGAAGTAGCAGACCGCTGAAAAAGGCCCATAGGCTGCGTTGCACTCGGTCCGCTTCGCGTCAACGTACCAGAAAAGTACGCCTCCGCTCGCGGACCTTCGCGCGCCTTGCATCTGGGACCTTTTTGACCGGTCTGACAAAAAAGTTTTCAACAAGGAGACAGGGAGAATCAGATAAGGGAGAGAGCCGTGAAGCACGTTAACGTAGCGCTATCGCTTCTGCTCGTGTCGGTGCTGTTTGGCGTCGCCTCCGCCCAGGAGAAAGTCAAATTTCCGGTCAGCGCGTCGTCGAAGACGCTGGGCTACAGTCCGATGTGGGTGGCGCTGAAGCAGGGCTTCTTTAACCGTAACGGGCTGGACGTCCAGCTCGTTCTGATCTCGGGCGCCGACAAGTCGATGATGGCGCTGCTCGGCGGCTCCGTGTACGTATCGAGCGGGGCGATAGACGCGGGCATCGCCGCCGCGGAGCAAGGCGCGGACCTCGTTTCGATCGGCGGCGTCATCAACGGGCTGACGCATATGATCATGGGGGCGAAGAAATTCCGCACCTACGAGGAGCTGCGCGGCGCGACGATCGGTTCTTCCGGCCTTACTTCGGGAACCGCTTTCGTCCTTAGAAAAGTCTTGCAGGCCAAAGGACTGGAATATCCGCGCGACTATAAGCTCATCAACGTGGGCGGCTCGGCGCAGTCCTTTATAGCTCTGACGGCGGGGAAGGTCGATGCCGCCATCATCGCGGTGCCTCTCAGCTTCGACGCCGCCGATATGGGTTTCAACGTGATCGGTCGCGTGGTCGACGTCATCCCCAACTATCAGCTGACCGAGATATCGGCGAAACGTTCGTGGGCGGAAAAGAACCGGCCTCTGCTCGTCCGCTTCATGAAAGCCATGGCGCAATCGATGCGCTGGCTTTACGATAACAAGGAAGCGGCGATCGCGTTTCTGGGCAAAGAAATGAATTTAAGGCCGGATCAAGCCCGCAAAGGTTGGGAATATTACACGGAGAATCGCATTTGGGACCCCAACGCCGACCTGAACATCGAAGGCGTGAAGGTGGTCATTCAGATTTACGCCGAGCGAATGCAGATGAAGGGACCGCTTCCCACACCGGCGAAATACATCGATCAGAGCTACCTCAAAGAGGCGCTCAAAGAACTGGGAAGCAGGTAAACTAGGAGTAGCGGTTTAAGGGATCAAGGGTTAAAGGGTTTAAGGGTCAGGAGAGGGCCGATGGATAGTCGCCGATGCCTATTGTCAATTATTTTTTTACTAGTCACCGTCCAGACGACCAGGGCCCAACCGTCGCCGGAACTGCTGCAGGCGGCGAAGAAAGAAGGCAAGCTCGTCTGGTACACGTCGATGGCGATCGACACGTCGAAGCCCCTGCTCGACGTATTCTTGAAGCAGTATCCTTTTATACAAGCCGATCTGGTGCGCGCGGGCGAGGAGCAACTCCTGAATCGCATTCTGACCGAGGCGCGGGCGGGAAGATGGTTCTTCGACGTAGTTTCCTCCAGCGCGATTCAGGTCCTGGCGTTAAAAAATTTTCTATCTCCGTACGCGTCGGCTGAATCGAATGCTTACGTCGCCGAGCTCAAAGATCCGCAGAGCCGCTGGACCGCCGTCTACAACAACAATCTCGTGCCGGTCTACAACACAAAGATGTTGTCGGAGAAGGAGGCCCCGAGAGATTACCTCGATCTCCTGGACCCGAAGTGGAAAGGCAAGATGCTCATGGATTCGACCGATTACGATTGGTACGGCACGCTGGCCGTGGTGTGGGGAAGGGAGGCAGCCGCGCGCTACATGGAGCGGCTGGCGCAGCAGGCCCCGGCGTGGCGCCGAGGTCATGGATTGGTCGCGCAACTGATTGCGGCGGGCGAAGTCCCGCTCGGCTGGGCGTACAATTTCCGCGTCGAGCGAATGAAGACCGAAGGCGCGCCGGTCGAATGGGTGAGCACTTTTAACCCGATCGTGACGACGATCAACGGCATCGGGCTCTCCGCGAAAGCGAGCGCGCCGAACGCCGGCAAGCTCTTCATCGATTTTATTCTTTCGAAGAAAGGCCAGGAGATGATCCGCGAAATGCGCCGCATCCCCTCGCGCAGCGACGTCAAGCCGCTGGCGCCGAAGATGGACCAATCCAAGCTGCGCTTGAAGCTCGTCCCTGGCGAAGTCTCCGCCAACAGCGATAAGTACGCCGAGGAGTTTAGAAAGATTTTCGGGTTGTGAGGAAATTTTCCGATCGTCAATTATGCGGGATCGGCTTCGTGAATTTCTTGGCTGCCCTCATACAGCGCAAGTTCTTCATGCAGCCGAGCAATCATCTTCCGAATCCCCGCTTTGGTGAAACCTTTCGCGCCCAGCGGATAGCTCTGCTGTAGGCGGTGGAGTCTGTCCTCTAATAGGTGTAACTCCTCCTGGGCTTTTTGGTACTGCTCGGCGTTGGCAATCATAATGGCACCTCCACGAGTCCCTTACGACGGCTATCTGATTCACGTGTTAGGCTAAAAAACCCCACCCACTCTTCCCAATCAGTCTCATCTTCTGCAGCAAAGATTTCTTCTGGCCGCCGCGTCAACAACATCTCTTCCAATTCCAGCGCGGGCGGATGTTATTGCTCAAGCTGCCGAGTTAAATCCTGCGGGAGCAGGATAACTGTGTCAACATCTTGCGGCTCTTCTTTCGCCGTAACGAAGCTGCCATCTACGAGCAAGCGCTTGGCTCCCACTTGCCGACCCAACTCAATCCAGCGACGAAGTCGTAGTGCTAATTGACGACGGCGACGACTCGAAGAGCCAAACCGAAAAATCACGTCGGCTTCTGAGCATACATGCACGCCTTCCGGCAAGTAGCCGTCCGGGCGAAACGGTGGAATGGGAGAGGTAATCGGGTTCTGCGCCATAGAAGATGGCTGATTATCGCAGAGACTGGATGGAAACTCCACCTGCAAGTGAACGGCCTTGTGCTCGTTACCGTCAATACCAAGGACTTTGCCCGCTTCCGAGAACTCGAAGTGGAGAACTGGTCCA
>CAZNES010000094.1:12224-16646 GCA_964572145.1 uncultured Syntrophobacteraceae bacterium | reverse complement strand
ACGTTGAGCAAGCGCGACATCTCGTCCCGGAATCCCATGATCGTTTTGTATTTTCCACTCGTGAGCAGCCGCGAGACGTGCGCTTCCCAGAGAAGCCCTGCTTCCACGTCGCCTTTTTCCAAAACGGCGATGATCGCCGGCGGCGCTCCCATTTTTTTCAGTTGAAAATCCTTTTCAATGTTCCATCCTCTCTTCTTCATCGTAAAATCGAAGAGGTTATAGATCGTCGTCACTTCCGAAGTGAGCGCAACCGGTTTGCCTTTGAGATCTTCCACCGAGTTATACGGTGAATCCTTTCTCACCAGCACAAACATGTGGCTTGTTTGATACGGCTGGAGGAGACGTATGGGGACGCCGGCGACGTTCGCGCGCAGCCCCGCCTCCGGCGTCATCAGCCCGACGGAAATGGCTTGGATGCCGAGCAGCCGCTGAATTTCAGGCACGCCGGCCCAGCGCGGCTTCATCACGAAGCCGTTCTTTTTGTCGAGACCTTTGTCCAAAATATACTGACCGCCCAAACCGAACAGCCCGTCGTCCGGCAACCCGATTTCGATCGTCGGCAATTCCGCCGCACGTACTGTCGCGACAATCATCCACATCGCAACGACAGCGAGAAAGAATTTTATTGACTTTCTTCCTCTCGCCTCACGCCTCGCGCCTCGCGCCTTCTTTATCTTCATGCTCCCTCCTGATCCACGAGTTTCAGCACGGTATTCAGCAGCTTGTTCTTGAATTGAATGAACTTCAGATCGTCGAAGCCGCGCTCGGCGAGCGCCAGCGGATTGTCCACGACCTCCACGATGCGCGCCGGCCGGGCGGAGAAAACCACGATCCGGTCGCCCATGTAAGCGGCCTCTTCGACGTCGTGGGTCACGAGCAGCGCGGTCTGCTTCAAGCGCGCGCAGATCTCGACCGCGTCCTGGCGCAGCTTGCGCGAGGTCAACTGGTCGAGCTTGCTGAAAGGCTCGTCCATCAAGAGCAGCTCGGGCTCGACGGCGAGCGCCCGCGCGAGGCCGACTCTCTGGCGCATGCCGCCGGAAAGATAGAGCGGGTATTGCCGGCGAAATTCGCCGAGACCGACGAGAGCGAGATATTTATCGAGGCGCTCGTTCCACTCGCCGCGCGGAATTTTCATGCCTTTCAGAGCGAAGGTAAGATTCCCTTCCACGCGCTTCCAGTTGAGGAGCCGCGGGTCTTGGAAGACATAACCCAGTCTCGGGTCGCGCGCTTTCGAGCCCTCGTGCGCTTTGCGAAACTCGATTTCGCCGCCATCCAATTTCTCCAGCCCGGCGATGGCGTTGAGCAGCGTGGACTTGCCGCAGCCCGACGGCCCCAGCAGCGCGGTGATGCCGTGCTCACTGGCCTCGAACGAGACGCCGCTCAGCACGAGCATCTCGGCGCCGTCTTCGCGCGAAAAATACTTCACCGCGCGATGGACGCTGACGTATGCCATTATCTCCTCCCACCTTCAGGCTCCCACCCAATGCAAAATGCAAGTTGCAAAATGCAAAATGGATGAGGGGCGCGGGCCAAAATTTGCCTTTTAAACTTTGCAATTTTCATTTTGAACTGCGACGAGCGCCACTATCGCCTCCACGCTTCCACGCGCGGGCGCCAGCGCGTGACGCTCTTCTCGAGCCAGCCGATCATGCCGAACTCGATCACGATCATGACGACGAGGAACGTAATCGTCCAGGCGAGCACCGCCTTCATCGAGAACGTGTTGAAGCCGCGGACGACCCGATAGCCGACGCCGTTGCTGAAGCCGAACATCTCGACGACAACGACCACTTTCCAGGCGAGCCCGAGTCCGTAGCGGATCGCCGCCAGGATGTGCGAAACGAGCTGCGGCAGAATCACGTCGACCACCTTCGACCACGCGCCGGCGTGGAAGACCGTGCTCATGTCGATCAGATCTTTGTCGATCGATTTGGTTCCCTGCCAGATGCTGATCGTGAGCATCGGCATGATTGTGATCGCGACCGCCGCGTACGCGCTTATCTCCGTCAAACCGAAAAACATGATCGCGAGCACCGCCCAGATGAGCCCCGGCATCGTGAGGCCCAAAATCACCGGCGGCTCGAAAAAACTTTCCAGGCTGCGCAGCGTCCCCATGAAGATTCCGAGCGGAATGCTGACGATCATCGCCAGGGCGAATCCGACGAGAACGCGGCGCAGCGTGTTGCCCATCTCGACGAAAAGATCTCCCGAGTTGACGATCGCGCCCACCTCGGCAAACGTGTCCCACGGCTTCGGAATCAACGTCGGCGGAAAAATCAGGCTGAGCAGCCACCAGATCAACAGCAACGTGAGGAGCGAGGCGATGCGGAGAAAATTATTATACAGAGTGACGTGAGCCTTCCGCTTGCGCGCTGAGCCGGCCATGGAAGAGATCGCGGCGTCGTCCACGCGCGCGTCATCGATCGACGACATCGAATTGTTTTCTCCCATGGCTCGAAGCATCGTATGACGCCCCTGAAATTCTGTCAACGTAAGAGGTTTCACTCCGTCGCTAGGTTGACTTTTTGAGTCGCGTAGGATAAAGAAAATTCTCTGTTGAGTGATCAACACGTCTTCCTGATCGAGTGAAGCGGACGATCCGGAAAAGAAGCTAGATCCTAATCCTTTAAGAGCGGCCGGTCCGCGTTCGCGGTCTTGAGCCGCGCAAGAAGCCCCAATTTATCGGAGGAACGAAATGAGCAAGCCCATGGAGAAAATCTCTGGGGCCCCGCGGTCCGAGGCTATCCGAGACCTGCGCAGCACCCTCGATTGGCTCAAGCAGGAAGGCGATCTTATCATCACGGATAAAGAAGTCGATCCCGACCTGGAAATCACCGGCATCCAGAAACAATTGGACGGCGGCTGCCCGATTCTTTTCAACAACATCAAAGGCAAGCCGAAGCATCGCTGCGTCACGAACCTGTTCGGCGACATGAACGTCATCGGCAAAATGTTCGGCTGGAAAGACCATGCCGACCGCACGAGAAAATTGGCCTATGCTCTGACCCATCCCTTGAAGCCTGTCATCATCGATCAAAAAGACGCGCCGGTGCAGGAAGAAGTTTACGAGAAGCCCACCGACGCCGCTGAATTTGTCGTGCCGATCCGGCACACAGACCTCGAGCCCGAGCTGACCGTCGGCTCCGGCAACCGGCTGATCTCGGGCGAGTACTTCGACGGCGGCACGGATCTCGGCTACAACCGCATGAATTTCCGCTGGGGCAACGTCGCGACATTTCAGATCTCGCCCGGCTCGCACATGTGGCAGGTCGTCACCAAGTATTACAAAGAGAAAAAGCTGGTGCCGATCACGATGAACTTCGGCTTGCCGCCGTCCTGCACGTTGATGGCCGGCGCCGGATTCGACTATGTGATTTTGCCGCAGGGCTGCGACGAAGTCGGCAGCGCGGGCGCAGTTCAGAGCGCTCCCGTGCGGCTGGTGAAAGCACGCACTGTCGATGCTCTGGCCGTCGCCGATGCGGAAGTTGTGCTCGAAGGCTACGTGAACCCGCGCGATCGCCGCTTCGAAACCGCGGAGTCCGAAAAGGCCGGGATTCAGGGCCGCTTTCATTTCCATCCGGAATGGGCCGGCTACATGGGCAAGGCGTACAAGGCACCGACGTTCCACGTCACCGCCGTTACCACGCGCAAGCGCGAGTCCAAGCCGATTATTTTTCCGCTCGGCGTCCATACCCTCGACGACCATAACATCGATACAACCGTGCGCGAGGCGGCGATGTTCGAGCTGTGCGAGCGCATGCAGCCCGGCATCGTCATGGACGTGAACATTCCTTATTGCATGACCGACTGGGGCGGAGCGATTATCCAGGTCAAGAAGCGCAACAAGATCGAAGAAGGCTGGCAGCGCAATTTCATGGCCGCGATCCTCGCCACGTCACAGGGCTCGCGCCTCGTCATCGCCGTCAGCGAAGATACCGATCCGTACGACATGGACGATGTCATGTGGTGTCTTACGACGCGCGTGAATCCCAAGACCGACATCATCAATCCGCTGCCGGGCGGACGCGGCCAGACCTTTATGCCCGCCGAGCGCATGACCGCCGGCGAGAAAGAATGGACGGCATCCAACACCAGCTTCGAAGGCGGCATGGGCATCGACGCGACCGTGCCGTTCGGCTACGAGAGCGACTTCATGCGCCCGGTCTATCCGGTCGGCAAAGTCGATCTCAAGAAATTTTTTAGTGACAAAGATATTCAGAACGCTAAATCACGCATGGTGGGCTGGGTTCATTCCCTGGCGCGCACGGGAAGATAAGCGTGTTCGTGCTCGTGATTCGTGTTCGTGAGGAGCAGAAGGAATGAGCGCGAACCCACTGTAGGTGAAAAAAGGGCAGGGGTCTGAATCCCCTGCCCTTTTTTTAAGTTGGCAGGGGTTCAATTTTGGGAGAGATCCTTCACTTC
>CAZNES010000094.1:0-12214 GCA_964572145.1 uncultured Syntrophobacteraceae bacterium | reverse complement strand
CGTTCAGGATGACAACTCACCATCGCCAGCAGTCATTTTGAGCCCTTCGCTGTCTGTCATGCTGAGCAAAGCGAAGCATCTCTCTTTTATGCTCAGGACAGACTCCGCGAAGAATCTGTGTTTGGGTGGTTAAATTCGTAACGCCGAATGCTAGTGTTCGCTATGGCCACCGGAAATAGAAACGAAGGGCTGCTCGCTCCGTACCGCGTCCTGGATTTGACCGACGAGCTGGGATTTCTCTGCGGCAAAGTCCTGGGCGATCTGGGCGCGGACGTGATCAAGATCGAGCGGCCGGGCGGCGACCCCGCCCGCAGGCTCGGACCTTTCTTCAAAGACGAGCGCGATCCGGAGAAAAGCCTCTACTGGTTCGGCTTCAACAACAATAAGCGCGGCATCACGCTCGATCTTGAATCGCCGAGAGGGCGCAAATTATTCTCCCAGCTTTCGGTCAAGGCCGATTTCGTCATTGAATCTTTCACGCCGGGGTATCTCGACAAACTCAAAATCGGCTATTCGGTTTTGCGCCGGCTGAACCCTAAGCTCGTCTTCACCTCGATTACGCCTTTCGGCCAGACCGGTCCTTACAGCAAGTTCCACGCGTCGGATATCGAGATCATGGCGCTCTCCGGCTGCATGTCGCTCACGGGCGACCCCGTCCGCCCGCCACTCCGCGTCACGTTTCCGCAATCGTACTCGTGGACCGGATCGTACGCCGCCATGGGCGCTCTGCTCGCCCATTATCATCGGCAAGAGTCCGGCGCAGGCCAGCAAGTGGACGTATCGGCCCAGGCGTGTCTCTTGTGGGCATTCTCCCATGCGCACACGTTCTGGGATCTGAATCGCCATCTGGAAAAACGCGCCGGCTCGTTCATGACCGGACGGAGCATCACCGGCGCGAAGATGCGCGTCTTCTGGCCCTGCAAAGACGGCTATTTGAATTTCATCATCTATGGCGGCGAGGCGGGACGGCGAACCAATCAAGCGCTGGTCGAGTGGATGGACAGCAAGGGGATGGCGCCGGAGTTTCTCAAACAGAAAGATTGGAAGACCTTCGACATCGCCAAAGTGATGCAGGAAGAGATCGACCGGATGGAAGAGCCGATCGCCAGTTTTTTCACCGGCGTGACGAAGGCCGAATTTTTCAAAGAAGTCGTCAAGCGGGAAATGCTGGGTTACCCGGTCGCGAGCGTGAAGGAAATCTTCGAAGACCCGCAGCACGCGGCGCGGGATTTCTGGCAGGAGGTCGATCATCTGGAGCTCGGTTGTTCGATCACCTACCCTGGAGGCTTTGCCAAATTCAGCGCGGGCGCCTGCCGGATCTGGCGGCGCGCGCCGCGGATCGGAGAGCACAATCAAGAGGTATATTGCGGCGAACTCGGACTATCGAAAACCGAGTTTGATAAGTTGAAACGAGAAGGGGTTATTTGAACAGTTGAAGGGTTGCAGGGTTTAAGGGTTAAGAAATACCTAAGATCGACGAACCGCGATCTCTGGCTATTAACCCTGAAACCCTGAAACTTTTAAACCCTTAAACCGACATCGAAGCTATGCAGTCTTTGAAGGGCGTTAAGATCGTCGAGTTCGCCGCGTTCGCCGCCGGGCCGGTCGTCGGCAAGCATCTGGCCGATCACGGCGCGACGGTCGTCCACATCGAATCGAAGGTGCGGCCGGACGGATTCCGCGCGCACTATCCGCCGTACAAAGACAATATTCACGGCCTCAACCGCTCGGGGCTTTTCGCCCTGTGCAACAACGACAAGCTCGACATCACGCTCAATCTCAAGAAAACGCCGAAGGCCACCGAACTGGCGAAAAATATCGTCGCCTGGTCGGACGTCGTGATCGAAAATTTCAGTCCCGGCACGATGGGGCGTCTTGGACTCGGCTATGAGGATTTGCAGAAGGTTAAGCCCGATCTCATCATGCTCTCGAGCTCGAACCTCGGACAGAGCGGACCGCACGCCCATCACGCCGGGTTCGGCTCGCAGCTCTCGTCGCTGGCGGGATTCACCCATCTCACGGGCTATCCGGACGGCCCGCCGCAAATTCTGTACGGCCCCTACATCGACTACATCGCAGTCGCGTACGGCGCCGTCGCGATTTTGGCGGCGCTTGATTATAAGCGGCGCACCGGCAAAGGCAATTATATCGACACGGCGCAATACGAGACCGGCCTCCAGTTCCTGGCGCCGATTCTTTTGGATTATAAAGTGAATGGCAGGGTCGCCGCGCGCAACGCCAATCGCGATCCCGACGCGGCGCCGCACGGCGCTTACCCGTGCAAAGGCGACGACCGCTGGTGCGTGATTAGCGTGAGCACTGTGGCGGAGTGGAAGGCGCTGTGCCGCGTGATGGGAAATCCTGCTTGGAGCGCGGATAAAAAATTCTCTTCGCACGCAGCGCGCAAGGCCAACGAAGACGAGCTCGACGCTAAAATCGGCGCGTGGACTAGCCTCTTCGAGGCGCGCGACGTGATGGAAAAGCTTCAGAAGGCGAAAGTCAAAGCCGGAGTCGTCAACCGGATGTGCGATGTGTACGAAGATCCTCAGCTCAAACAACGCCCGCAGTGGGTCGAGCTGGAGCATCCGGAGATCGGCAAGATGCGCTATCAACGGCCGCCGTTTCTGCTCGGCAAAACGCCCCCCGGCCCGGTAAAGCGCGATCCGCTTCTCGGCGAGCACAACGAATATTTCTACTGCGACTTGCTCGGATTGTCCCGCGCGGATTACGAAGCTCTGGTAAAAGAAGGCGTCATCGACTAGCTTTCACGGGAAGGAGGTGGTTGACCATGAAACGCCTGCCTGCCTTTCTCTTCGTTTTTCTGTTGTTCACCCCGATCTCCGCCCCCGCGGCGGAAAATGTGCGCGTCGCCTATCCTTCGATGAATTCTTCGACGTACTGCCTCATCATCGCGCAGAAGGAAGGCTATATGCGCGAAGAAGGACTCAACGTGGAGTTGCTCAGCATCCGCGGCGAGATCGCCATCAGGATCGCGCTGGCGGGAGAGATCGACTTCTTCACCAATGCCGGCAGCGCCCTTGCGGCAGCGGTCCGGGGAGTTCCCATCAAAATCCTCGCGGTCTTTCAAGACAAGCCCTCATGGGACCTCATCGCCCAGCCCAATATCAAATCGATGGCCCAACTTCGCGGGACCAACGTGGCAATCATGTCTCCGGAAGGCTCGCTCGCCGTCGTAGCGAGAGAGATCTTGAAGCAAAACGGCCTCGACCCCGTGAAGGACGTGAACCTCGTCGTGATGGGAGGAGACGAAGTGCGCTTTCCGGCGATGAAGGCCAAGGCGATTCAGGCAACGCTCTTCAACACCGGGACGAGCATCAAGGCGCAAAAGGAAGGCTTCACCAAGCTGGCATCGGCCGGTGATTTCGCCAATCTTGTCCAAGGCGGATTGGCAACGTCGGACGAAAAGATCAAACAAAACCCTGGGAAGCTTTTCAAATTCATCCGCGCGAGCCTCAAGGGAATAAATTTCTTCGTCAGCAAACGGGAACCGGCGATCAAATATATGATGGACGCTTTGAGGTTGACGGACCGCGAGATGGCGATTGCGATCTATGACATCGAATCCAAGCTGATTCTACGGCAGGGTTTCGGCGATGATAAGATTCTTCAAACGATCGTCGACGATATGAAAAGAACTACGAAGGTTCAGCGCGATATCAAAACCAGCGACGCATTCGATTTGAGCTTCGTGCGCAAAGCGAACGACGAGCTGAAGGCAAGCGGCTGGAAACCCTAATCAAGATATTTGTAGGGGCGTGATTCATCACGCCCTGTAAGAAAGGACGTTTATGGGATTTAGCGATTTGAGAGACTATCTCGGCGCGCTCGATAAGCTCGGCATGCTGCGCGTCGTCGAAGGCGCGCATTGGGACCTGGAGATCGGCGCGATCTCGCAGATGATGCAAGAGAGCGAAGAGAATCCGGCGCTCCTCTTCGACAAGATACCCGGCTATGCGCCGGGCTTTCGCGTTCTCACCAATCTTCAGAACAGCCCTAAGAAGCAGGCGCTGGCGCTGGGCATTCCGATAGACCTGAGCGACCTGGAGATCGCGCGCGCGATGAAGGAAAAGCGAAAGGAAACCGTTCTCATCCCGCCGCGCGAAGTCGCCTCGGGGCCGATCCTGGAAAACCAGGACCGCGGCGACAAAGTCAACATTCTAAAATTCCCCACGCCCAAGTGGCGCACACTGGAAGGCGGCCGCTACATCGGCACGACGACGCTCGTCATCAACCGCGACCCGGACGAGGGCTGGGTTAACATGGGGACTTACCGGCAGATGATCCACGACGAGAAGACCGTGGGGTTTTTTGTCGAGCCCCATCATCACGGGATGATCATCGCGAAAAAATATTGGGCCAAAGGCAAGGCTTGTCCGGTGGTCGCCTGCTACGGACAACAGGTCGAACTATTTCAGGCCTCAACGGGAAGCTCTCCGTGGGGAAAATCGGAGCTGGACGTCGCCGGAGGGATGGCGGGCCATCCGATCGAGATCGTCAAAGGCGAGCTGACCGGCTTGCCTATCCCCGCGGCGGCGGAAATTGCGATCGAGGGCGAGGTGCCGCCGCCTGAAGTGGACGCGCGCGCCGAAGGGCCTTACCGCGAATGGCCGGGCTACTACAGCCAGGAACCGCATCCGCAGCCGGTCATCAAGATCAAGGCGATTTATCACCGCAACGACCCGATCCTTACCGGCCCGCATCAGAACAACCGCAACATCAGCGTCGGCACGATCACGCACGCCGCGATCGCGGTCTGGGACACGCTGGAGAAAAGCGCGCTGCCCGGCATCCGCGGCGTGTGGGCGCACGCCAACGGGCTTTTCATCGTCATCTCGCTGAAGCAGGCCTTTGCCGGCCATGCGAAGATGGCCTTGCTCACGGCGGTCGGCGTCCGCGGCTCTAACAGCGCCTACCGATATTACGTCGTGGTCGACGAAGACATCGACCCGTCGAATCTCAACGACGTGCTCTGGGCCATGACCACGCGCTGCCTGCCCGAAGAGCAGATCGACATCGTGCGCGGCACGGTGAGCACGCGCGTCGATCCGATCATGAGTCCGAAGAAGCGGGAATCATGGGACCTGACCTGCGGCCGGGTGCTGATCGACGCCTGCAAACCCTGGGACTGGATCGAGCAGTTCGGCAAGCACATGACGTTCACGCCGGAATACGAGCGGCAGGTGCGCGAAAAATGGGGACCCATTCTGCGTAAACCGCGCTGACGAATCGGCCGGTCTATTCAGCGGTCACGCCGCTCCCGCGATTTCCAACTAATAGAATCCCTCCGCGTAGACTGTATCTATTAGTTGTAGTTTTTCTCCTCGGGCGTTTGACTTTTAAACACCCCTTTGTTATTCTTCAGCCTAATCCAACCAGACGCTCAACCCCTGCTCCGGGGTCTTTTCCCCCTTTATGAAATTCAACAATAAAAGCTTTCGCCTGCCGAGGTTTAAGCGGAACCCCATCCTAGCCGCCGGGCTTATCTATACGGTTGTGCTGCTCGCGCCGGGCCAGCTATTCAAGCCGGGAAGCGCCCATTGGGTTGAGCAGTACGGCACGAACGGCCATGAGGCCGCCGAGTTGCTGAATATCTACTCGCTAGTCAAAAAAAAGATGGCCGACGCCAACGACAATTCGGTCTGGTCCCTGTCCAGGACCGTTCAGACGGAAAGCCGGCGCCATGCTCTGGATCCGCTGCTCGTTCTCGCGATCATTGCGGTTGAAAGCGGGTTTCAGCACACTGCTGCCGCGGAGGACGGGGCTCGTGGGCTGATGCAGATCCAGCCCGAGTTCGCCAAAGAGCTCGCCGACCAGAGAAGGTCCGCGTACCGAGCCGATAAACACTTCAGCGATGACGCTCCCGATCTCGACAACCCGATCGTCAACATCAAACTCGGGGTCTTTTATCTTCATTCGTTGCAGCGGAGTTTTCAGGACCTGACGCTCGCCTTGACGGCCTACAATCGCGGCCCGACCCGGCTCAAAAGCGATTTGGCGGAAGAGACGGACGTGCCGCTGGAATACGCCGCGAAAGTCCTTGCGACCTACCACGACTACCGCAGAAACCCTCGCCGGTCCGACTGAATCTGTTGCCGACCGATTCTTTCCCGCCTCGACCCAGAGGCAAACACGAGACGCGAAATGCTCCCGCGCGGCGTCAAGCTGTGATAAAGGAACTTTCGGTGATAATCTCCTGAACAACCTATGAGATCTCCATCGGAAATCACTTTGACGGAATCCGCCTGGGCGGAGATTTCGCGCCATGCGGTCGATGCCTTTCCCGAAGAGTGCTGCGGCGTCGTTCTGGATTACAACGGCCGTGAAGTAATCCAGCGGTTCAAGAATATACAGAATCAACTTCACGCCCTCAATCCGGAGACTTACCCGCGTGAGGCGACGATCGCGTACGCGATGGATCCCAAAGAGTTGGAAGCAACCATCGACGAAGCCACGGCGGCCGGCGCCAGGATCAAAGCTTTTTATCATTCCCATCCCGGACACGAGGCTTACTTTTCCGAGGAAGATAAGGCGTTCGCCATGCCCTTCGGTGAGCCGACGTTTCCCGAGACGGCTCAACTCGTCATCTCGATCTATGACCGCGCCGTCAAGCGCATTTGCGCATATGCCTGGGCGGATACCAAAAACGATTTCGGCGAAATTCCTCTGAGAAAAATTTCCCGATGAAGCTCCCGAGAGACCGCACGATCGACGTGCGCGGCCTGAAAATTCATTATCTCGAATGGGGGGAGCGAGCGGCGGAGCCGTTGGTTCTCATCCACGGCTTCCTGGATCACGCGCGAAGTTGGGATACGTTCGTCGCCGCGCTGGGAAAAAAATCCTCCAAGCCGATGTGGATCATCGCTCCGGACTGCCGCGGCCACGGCGACAGCGGCTGGGTGGGCGCCGGCGGCTATTACCATTTTCCGGATTATCTCTGGGATTTGGAATGTTTGCTCGAATCCTTGGACGTGGAAAAAATATCGCTGATCGGCCATTCGATGGGAGGGACGATCTCGTTTCTCTATGCCGGCACGTTTCCCGAAAAGGTCCGAAAGCTCGTTCTGGTCGAGGGCATCGGCCCGATCGCGATGCGGTTTGTCGATGCGCCGCCGCGCATGGAAAGATGGCTTGCCGAAGTTAAGGCCGTGCCCCAAAGAAAGGTCGTGGAGTACGCCACGCTGGAGAAGGCCGCGGAGCGGCTACGCCGAAAAAATCCGCGGTTGAATCCGGAGCTGGCGCTGGAACTGGCGCGCTCGGGAATGAAACGCACCGATGGCGGAAAATGGGTGTGGAAATTCGATCCGCTGCACCGCACGGTGGCGCCGCAACCGTTTTATTCAGGACAGGCCGTGGAATTTTTCCGCCGCATCCAATGCCCGGTCCTGATTGTCGACGGCGCAAAGAGCCGCCGGACTCCGCGACCCGATTTGGAGGAAAGACTGCGCGCCATCGCCGACCGCTCCCACGCTGACATCGAGAACGCCGGTCACATGGTCCACCACGACAATCCCGAAGGACTGGCGCAGGCCGTGGCGGCGTTTCTCACCCGTTGACGCAAAACCCCAAGATTGTTATGTTCGAATTTGAGAGGACAGAGCCGTGTCCGAAAGAAAAAGATTATTTCTACGCGTCGGCGACGAGGTCTCTCATAACAACTATGAGCAATGGGGCATCGGCGTCGTGGTGGAGGCGATGACCTCGTCCGTGCCGGGCGGCACCTGTCTCGCGCGCGTGCGCTGGCAGGACGGGCAACTGCGCGTCTTCAACAACGACATGGACAACGAAACCTGCTGCTATTATTTCGGCGTGCGGCGTTACTGGAATCCGTCGCACGGCGTCAACGCGCTCAAGTCAAAATTATTCGCTCTGAAAGGATAACCGCTATGCGCCATTCAAAGAAGCTTGCGCCGCTGATCGTCGCCATTGTCGTGACCGTGATTTTTTCTCCCGTATCGCTCAAAGCGGCCGATCCCATCGAGACGGCGGGAGTCGGCGTCGGCCTGACCGCCGGCAACGCGATTTTAGTTCCGATGAAGGCGATATCCGTTGGCTGGGGATTGATCTTCGGCGGGTTGTCGTTCGTTCTGTCGGGCGGAAATGCGGATCTCACCAAACAGATTTGGAGCGACGTTACCGAGGGACCTTACGTCATCACCCCGGAATTGGCCCGCAAGGCCGTCGGGGAACGTCCGGAGCTCCAACGAAAGTGAGGCGTGAAAGGCGAGGAGTGAGTAGTAGTTAACCCCTTACCCCTGACCCTTCACCCCTCACGATATTTCTCGCCTACGCTGCCAGGTTCTTCTTGAAAAAGTTCGCCGTTCTCTGCCACGCGTCTTTCGCCGCTTCCGGATTGTAGCGATCGGCGTTCGTGTTGTTGTTGAAGGCGTGCTTGGCGCCGGGATAAACCTTGATGTCGGCGCTCTTGCCGAACTTTTGCAAGGCTGCTTTCAGCGGCTCCACTCCGGGCATGATGTTCGCGTCGTCTCCCCCGTAATTGCCGAGCACCGCGCAGGGAATATTCTGCACCTGGTCGAGGGGGTCTGGGTTGCGGCCGTAGTAAACCACCGCTGCGTTTAAATCTTTGCACTTGGTGGCGAAATTAAGCGACTGCCCTCCGCCCCAACAGTAGCCGACCACACCGACCCTGCCGTTGGCGAAGCCCAGTTTCTTCAAATAGGCGACGGCGCTCGTGAGATCTTCGACGACCATGTTGCCGTTGATTTTCTTGATCGCTTCGATCGCCTCCTCGGGAGTTTTGAACTGGTCCGTTCCCCCGATGCGCGACATCAAATCCACTGCTAAAGCGGCGAAGCCCTCCTTGGCGAACCGGCGCGCGACGTCTTTGATGTGGTCGACGAGTCCGCGGTTTTCGTGAATCACGATAACGGTCCCCAGGCTCTTCCCATCCTTGGGACGGGACAAATACGCCTTCACGTTTCCCGCCGGTCCGGGAAACTGCACCATCTCAGAGGTCAGCGCCGGATCATTCGGCGCGACGATCTCTTTTATTGCTTCTGCCATTTCAACTTCCTCCTTTGCGGCTTCACTGAAGAATCGTTTCTCATATAACGAAAAAACAAATTTAAATCTAGACCTAAAAGTCTAAACTCGGGGGCGCATCGCAATAACCAGGAGCTGAAAAATCGGCGTGACTGCCGGTTTTAGTCCAGCGGGCTTGCGTAGCAAAAGTCGGCGCTCAGGTTCATGCTCTCTGGCCGCTTTGCTTTCGGTCCATGTCCTGAACTTGCATGCACTGGTCGTTGGCGCAAAGCCACAACCTGCCGGTCAGCCGGTCTATGCGGTAGATGGCGCCGACCTCGCTGTCGCCGACCGAGAGGATATCGAAGCGGCCCGCGAGCGCATGAAACGCAATCGCTAAAGCCACCAGCACAAAACCGAGCAGTATTTTATTCTCCATTTGGGGCTGCCGCTCTCCATCACTTGATGACTTTATCCGCCTTCACCAGCACCTTTGAAGGAATTGTAAGGCCGATCTGCTCGGCCGCTTTCAAATTGACGACGAACTGGGACTTGATCGGCTCCACCAGAGGCAAATCGGCGGGCTTGCTGCCTTTAAGAATCTGATCCACGTACCAGGCCGACTGGCGGGATAAATCGGCCAGGCTGACTCCGTAGCTCATCAGCCCGCCGGCCTCGACGAAATCGGTGCGATCGTAGATCACCGGCAATTTGCTCTTCGATGCCAGTTCCACGAGCTGCGCGGGAAAACTATGGAACAGGGCGTCCGGCATCACCACGACGGCCTCCGCTCGCTCCTTGGCTGCGGCTTTAAACGCGCTCTCGAAATCGTTGGGGGATTTGGCCCGAAGATGTTGCAGCGTCATTCCCACCGCGCGCACGCTGAGATCGAAGTCTTTCAACCTTGCGTCGTATCCCGGAGTATCGGGATTGCCGAGCGCCGCCACGCGCGACGCCTTGGGAACGGCGTCCCTTAAAAGCTCAAGCCGCTTGCCGAAGAAATCCGGCGAGACTCTGGACACGCCCGTCACGTTGCCTCCCGGATTCGAAAAGGTGCGGACCAATCCCGCCTCGGCGAGACTGCCAACACCCGACACGACGATCGGAATCGTACTGGTCGCCTCCCTCGCGGCCACGGCCACCCGGGAGCCGCCGGCGACGATCAGATCGACTTTCATGGCAACCAGCTCGGCGGCAAGCGCCGGCAACCGCTCCAGTTTACCCTCCGCGTAACGGTACTCGAAGACGATGTTCTTGCCCTCGACGTAGCCGAGGTCGCGCAGCCCTTGCCGCAGCGGTTCGTCGCGCGAGGCGTTTAATGCCGCCGTGCTCGAAACGAGCACGCCGATCTTCCAGACTTTCGCCGCCTGCTGCGCCTCTGCCCTCGCCCCGCACACCGTGAGCGCGACGACGATTGCAAAAAGCCCCGCCCATTTTAGATTTTGGATTTTAGATTTCCGACTGTCGGAGCGAGAATCCAAGAATCGATTCCAAAAAGTTTTGTTCATGCAGTTCCTCCAATTCAAAATCCAAAATCGAAAATCCAAAATGTCATCTTATGACCTTGTCCGCTCTCACCAGCACGCTCGGCGGAATCGTCAGGCCGATCTGCTTGGCGGATTTCAGTTTGATGACGAATTCATGATTCTTAAGCATCGGCTTCGGTCAAGAATGTTTTTGGTGTGAACACTTTGAGCCGAGGAAAATTTCTAAGAAAGTCCCGGGGATTGGTGGTAAGCAAGCGGCCTGAATAGTGGGCCGCATTGGCGCCGATTAGAAAATCCGGAATCAGGACCTCGCGACGACCACCGCGACGCCTATAGTCGGCCTGAGCCCTGGCCGCGTCCCGAGCAATCGAGACGTTGTCGGCAACTAGCATGATGCCACTTGCCTGGATTAGCCGCTGTAGTTCCACCGCCGCTCGTCCCGCGTTGTCTTTGGGTTGTAGCTCGATCCCAGTCCATACCTCGGCGTAGCAGACCAGCGACATGAAGACCTCGGCTTTGATCGATGCTAAGCGGTCGACACTGGCGAGCACTTCGTCCTTGTGAATATCCCCTGACAGGTGAGAAATGATGATGCTTGAATCGAGGCTTATCTTAAACGTCACTGTCCTCGCCTCTGAGCCACTCGACGACCTCTCGAACGGTCATGCCTTGGAACACGGGATGCGCAGCCCAAAGGCCCTGACTTCTCCGCCAGCTAGCTACGACGGCGCGGCGAGATTTAGGCGACTTCTTACGCCTGAAAACAATTTTGTCCTTGTACCCAGCTTCGATGTAGTTTCCATTTGCTCGCTTAGCGGCTTTAGCCATGACTACCATTCCCTTCTACTTCAATTTCGAACTTCCACTGAAGTATCTCGGTCGCGTTACATGGTATCCGACGAGCTGAGATATATCAGGCCCAGGACGTTTCCACAAAGTGCCGAATTAATTGGTCATGAATTAATCTAAAATTACTTGACGACTTTGTCCGCCCGATACAGCAACGACTGCGGAATCGTCAGACCGATCTGCTTCGCCGTCTTGAGATTGAACACCAGCTCAAACTTCATCGGCTGCTCCACCGGCAGGTCGGCCGGCTTGGCACCTTTCAGAATTCTGTCCACGAAATATGCGACGCGCCGGTAGCTCTCCGCTTGGTCCGCCGCGTAGGACATGAGGCCGCCAGCTTCTACATATTCTCTGTTGATGTGCACCGACGGTAACCGGCTCTTTAACGCAAAGTCCGCGATCCGTTTTACGTTAGCAATCATTAGCGGGCTCCCGCCGAGCACGTAGAGTCCATCCGGGCGCTCCTTGCTCAGCGCGGCGAATACCCTCTCGAAACCGTCCGCAGCTCGCACCTCCCAAGGCTGAATAGTAAACCTCAGCGCGCGCGCCGCGGCTGGGAGATCCTCCTTCACCGAGAGTACACTAGCCGGACTGGCCGGATCGTAGAGAACCGCGACCCGGGCAACTTTGGTAACGGCTTCCTTGAGCAGCTCCAGCCGCTTACCGCCTAGTTCTTTGTTAAGGTTTGTAATACCAGTGACGTTGCCGCCGGGACGGGCAAGGCTGTCAACCATGCCTGCCTCGACGGGATCGGACCCACCCGTCATAACGATGGGAATCGTCTTGGTCGCATGCATGGCCGCCCGGATCGGGCCGAACCCTACTGCTACCACGATGATATCAACCTTGAGACGCACCAGCTCGGCCGCAAGCTCAGG
>CAZNES010000093.1:0-16654 GCA_964572145.1 uncultured Syntrophobacteraceae bacterium | reverse complement strand
CATCCTGAACGAAGTGAAGGATCTCTCTTAGAATGGCCCATTACACGACCGACGATTTATGTTTCTCGAAACCATTACAGAGCACGTACAGGAAGAGCTCAAGACGAGGCGCGTCAAAATGCCGGCCTCGTCTTTGCGCGAGCGATCTCCGTTCGCTCTTCCTACGCGCGGCTTTGCCGCGGCGCTAGCGGGCGCCTCGCGGCGCGGACGTCATATCGTGGCCGAAGTGAAGCGCGCCTCGCCGTCGCAAGGAACCATCCGGGAAGATTTCGATGCGGTCAAAATCGCCAAAGATTTTGCCGCCAACGGGGCGAGCGCTTTGTCCGTGCTGACCGAAGAGCGTTTTTTTCGCGGCAGCCTGAGCTATCTGGAGCGGATTAAAAATGAAGTCTCGATTCCTTTGCTGCGCAAGGATTTCACTCTGGACGGTTATCAACTCGTGGAAGCCCGGAGCTTCGGTGCCGACGCGGCGCTCTTGATCGTCGCGCTGCTCGACCGGCCGCTGCTCAAAGAACTGATCGCCGAAGCCGATGCGCTCTCGCTCGACGCGCTGGTCGAAGTCCACACGGAAAGCGAGCTGGAACGCGCGCTCGAAGCGGGCGCGCGGCTCGTCGGCATTAACAACCGCGATCTCAAGACCTTCGAGGTCCAGCTGGAGACGACCGAGCGTCTTCTCCCGCTCGTGCCCGCCGGCGTCGTCGTAGTTTGCGAGAGCGGCTTTCACAATTTGGAACAGATCCGGAGAGCGGAGGCGCTTGGCGCGCATGTGTTCCTCGTCGGCGAGGCGCTGATGCGCGCGCCGGACCCGGGAGCAAAGCTGAAAGAATTACTTGAAGAAGGCAGTAGGCTGTAGGCGGTAGGCAGTAGGAAAACGAAGATTTCGCTTCTGATTCTTACTACCGCCTATTGCCTACCGCCTAACGCCTGTTTTTATGGTTAAAATCAAAGTCTGCGGCATCACCAATCTTGACGACGCGATCAAAGCGGTGGAGCTCGGTGCGGATTTTCTGGGATTCAATTTTTATCCGCCGAGCCCGCGTTACATAGCGCCGGAGAAAGCGCGAGCGATTCTGGCTCGAGTGCCGGCGCAGGTCGGCAAAGTCGCCTTGTTCGTCAATGAGCCGAAGGAAAAAATTCGCGAGGTCATCGACAGGCAAAGTTTTTCCGCTGTGCAGTTGCATGGCGAAGAGAGCGCGGAGTACTGCCGCGGTTGGGAGCTTAAAGTTATCAAGGCGTTCCGCGTGCAGGATCGGGAATCGCTCATCGGCATGGAAGAATTCCCGGCCGATTACTATCTGCTAGACTCCTGGGCGCCGGGCTATGGCGGCTCGGGTGCGCTGTTCCCGTGGCAATGGCTCGAGGGGCTCAACTCCGAGCGCTTGATCCTTGCCGGCGGACTCGATGCCGAAAACGTCGCCGAGGCGATTCGTCTCGTCCGACCCTATGGAGTGGACGTGTGCACCGGTGTCGAGGCCCGGCCCGGAATTAAAGATCATGAAAAACTCAAAAAATTCATCTTCGCGGCGAAGAACGCCTGACCGGCGCGGCCACTTCGGCGTCTTCGGCGGACGTTACGTGTCCGAGACGCTCATGCCGGCGCTGATCGAGCTGGAAAAGGCTTACAGCGCCGCGCGGCGCGATCCCGCGTTTCGCCGGGAGTTTCAGCGCCAGCTCCGAGAATACGCCGGCAGAGAGACGCCGCTTTATTTTGCCGAGCGCCTGACGAAAAAGCTCGGCGGCGCCCGAATCTATCTCAAGCGCGAAGATCTCTGCCACACCGGCGCGCACAAGATCAACAACACACTGGGGCAGATTTTGCTCGCGCAGAGGATGGGCAAGCAAAGAATTATCGCGGAGACCGGCGCCGGCCAGCACGGCGTGGCGACCGCGACGGTGGCGGCGCGCTTCGGCATGGAATGCGAGGTCTACATGGGCAAGGAGGACGTCGCGCGGCAGTCGCTGAATGTTTTCCGCATGAAGCTTCTCGGCGCCAGGGTGAAAGTCGTCGAGTCCGGCAGCAACACGCTGAAAGACGCGATGAACGAAGCGCTGCGCGATTGGGTGACGAACGTTCGCACCACCTACTATCTCATCGGCTCCGTCGCCGGCCCGCATCCCTATCCGATGATGGTGCGCGACTTTCAGTCGGTCATCGGCAAGGAAGCGAAGCGGCAGATTCTTGCGGCGGAGGGACGGTTGCCGGATTATCTTGTCGCCTGCGTCGGCGGCGGCAGCAATTCGATGGGTCTCTTCTATCCGTTTATTCGCGATTCTCGCGTCAAAATGATCGGAGTCGAGGCGGCAGGCGCCGGCCTCAATACCGGACGCCACGCCGCGACGATTCTCGGCGGCGAAGTGGGCGTGCTCCACGGTAGCAAGAGCTACTTGATTCAGGACAGAAACGGGCAGGTGCGGCACACGCATTCCATCGCCGCCGGCCTCGACTACCCGGGCGTGGGACCGGAGCTGAGCTATCTCTGCGATCAAGGCAGAATCCGTTTTGCCTCCGCGACCGACCGCGAGGCGATCGCGGCGCTCAAGGAATTAGCCGAAGTCGAAGGCATCATCCCGGCGCTCGAAAGCGCGCACGCCATTGCGGAGGTCATGCGGCTTGCGCCGCGCCTCAAGAAAAACCAGATCGTCGTCGTCAATCTCTCCGGCAGGGGCGACAAGGACATGGGAACCGTCGCCGAGGTACTCGGCGACGAATTATGAATGTTGAGTTCTTAATTTTGAATTTAAATTCAAAACTCAACATTTAAAATTCAACATTGCTTTTATGAGGAATCGCATCGACAAAAAATTCGCGGAGCTTAAAAAACGCGGCGAGGCGGGGTTGATTCCGTTCGTGACCGCCGGCGACCCGGAAATCAAGACGACGTTAAAAATTCTCCGCGCCTTGGAAGAGGCCGGCGCCGATGCCATTGAAGTCGGTGTGCCGTTTTCCGATCCCATGGCCGATGGGGCCACCATCCAGCGCGCCTCGGAGCGCGCGTTAAAGGGCGGGACTTCACTCCCGAATGTGCTGAAGCTCGTCCGGGAGTTTCGCCGCCAATCGGAAATTCCGGTCATTCTCTTCGGCTATTACAATCCTTTTTTTCACTACGGTCTCAAGCGGTTCGTCGGCGACGCGAGCGCCGCGGGAGTCGATGGCCTGTTGTGCGTGGATCTCCCGCCGGAAGAGAGCGCCGAGCTTAGAGTCCAGGCGGAAAAAGCGGGGTTGCATACGATTTTTCTTCTGGCGCCCACCAGCGATGCGGAACGGATCAGACTGGTCGCGCGGCTGGGCCGGGGATTTATTTATTACGTTTCTGTCACAGGCGTGACCGGCGCGCGCCGCGCGCTGGAGAGCGAGCTGCAAGCACAGGTGGCGCGCATTCGCCGCTACACCCGGCTTCCCATCGGCGTCGGCTTCGGCATCTCGACGCCGAAGCAGGCGGCACGAATCGCTTCGTTCGCCGACGCCGCGGTGGTGGGGAGCGCGCTCATCGATATCATCGAGCGCGCGGGGCCGATCGGCAAGAAAGTCAGCGATGCAAGAGCCTTCATCGCCCGGCTCAAGTGCGCAATGAAAAGGAAAGGCGATAGACGGTAGGCAACAGGCGATAGGAAGAAAGATTTCTTTCTCACGCCTCGTGCCTCTCGCCTCCCGCCTCGGCCATGCCATCCTTCTCGGAAACTCTCGACACTATCTTCAACCTGCGTGGCGGCGCGATCGATCTCAGGCTCGATCGCGTGGAGCGGGCGCTGGCTCTCTTCGATCATCCCGAGCGGCGCTATCGTTCATTTCACATCGCCGGCACCAACGGAAAGGGCTCCACCGCGGCGATGCTGCATCGTATTCTTACCGCGTCCGGATACCGCGCCGCGCTGTACACCTCGCCCCACGTCGTCTCGTTTACCGAGCGCATCCGCGTCGGCGACGAGGAGATCTCCGAGGACGAGGTGGTCGAGCTGGCCGAGACGATCAAGCGCCGCACCGCAGAAAAAGACATCGGCCTGACTTTCTTCGAGATCGTCACGGCGATGGCGTTCATCTATTTCGCCCGGCGCCGGACCGACGTGGCGGTCGTCGAAGTCGGCCTCGGCGGACGCTTGGACGCAACCAATCTCGTCGTTCCAAGCGTGTCGATCATCACCACCATCTCCAAAGATCATGAAGCCTATCTGGGCTCCGATCTCCTCTCCATCGCCGCGGAGAAAGGCGGCATCATCAAACCAGGCGTTCCTCTGGTCGGCGGCTCTTTCGCTCCGGAAGTTACAAATCTGTTCCAAAAGACGGCGGACGCGAAAGGATCGGCGAGTTATTTCCTCGGACGGGATTTTTCCGTCGAGGTCAAAGACGGCGGTCTCTTCGATTATTCGGGACTCGGCTGGAGTTTGAAGGATCTTTCCCTCGCTCTCGGCGGGCGTCACCAGAAGAACAACGCGGCGCTGGCGCTTTGCGCCCTGGAAGCGGCGCACGGCGATTTTCCGGTGAGCGAGTCGGCCGTGCGGGAAGGATTGAAGACGGCTTTCTGGCCCGGCCGTCTCGAAGTGGTGCTCAAGCGGCCCATGCTCATTCTCGATGGGGCGCACAACGGCGAGGGCATCCGAACGCTCGTCGCGGAAATGCGCGCTCTTCTCGGCGCCAAAAAAGCCAAGATTCTTTTCGCCTCGATGGCGGACAAGGATTGGCCCCTCATGCTGAACGAGTTGTCCGCCGTCGCCGGTGAGATGGTATTGACGCGCGTCGCGATGGAGCGGAGCGCCGATCCGGCGAAAATGGCCGCGGCGGTAAGAGAGATTCCTGTCACGGTTGTGGAAGATCCGCGGCACGGTCTTCGCCGCTTGCTGGAAAACGCCGGTCCCGACGACGTGGTTCTCGTTGCCGGCTCGCTCTATCTTTTGGGCGAGGTGAGGCCGATGTCGCTGGAATTCGCGGCCGCCGCGCGCGCAGATCAAGCAATGGACTCGCTTCGCACGCATCGCCGCTAGCCCCATTCCGGTCCGCCTCCACGTGCCCAAAAAACGCTTGCCTACTCGTTGGCTCCTGTATATAAAAGAGCGGTTAGTCTTCGCCTCCCGAATTTTTTAAAATGTCTATCCGAAAGACATACGCCTTCCGCGCCTTGATTCTGGCGGCCGTTTTGTCGCGCGGCGCGCCGCTGCTCGGCGCCGACGCGCCAAAACCCGAGGAGCAAATCAACGTCACGGCCGATTCCCTCTCGATGAAAGACCGGGGCACCGAGATCGAAGGCCAGGGAAACGTGGTGCTCAAGCGGCAGGAAATGACCCTCAAGGCCGATCAGGTGTGGATGAATCGAGAGACCAATGACATGGAAGCTTCGGGCCACATTTCCGTCGATGAACCCGAATGGAAGGTTAAATTTGCCGACCGGTTACGACTCAATATGACGGAAGAGATCGGCACGATCGAAAACGGCGATGTGTTTCTCGAAAAAGGCCACCTGAGCTTGACCGGCAGCCGCATACAGAAACTTCCCGGCCAGTCGTATCACATCGACGAAGGCTTCTTCACCACCTGCCTGTGCGAAGACGGCCCTCCCACGTGGAAAGTTTCGGCGGATGAAATCGACATTACGCGCGAAGGATCGGGGGTGATCAGGCGCGCCAAGTTTTATATCATGGATGTGCCGGTTTTTTACCTTCCCTACGCCGTATTCCCGGTAAAATCCGAGCGGCAGACGGGACTCCTCTTTCCCGAGTTCGGAAATTCGAGCAAGGGCGGGTTTCGCTACATGCAGCCCTTTTACTGGGCGATTAACAAAAGCAGCGACGCGACGGTCTCCTTCGACATCGAGAGCCGGGCGCGAATTGGGTTTATGACCGAGTACCGGACGATATTCAACCGCAACGCGCACGCCCAGATCGATCTATCGTATTTCAACGAGACATTTCGGGTCAATCCGGACGGCGCCATCAAAGACGAGACGATCGCCGAATGCGGGACGACGCTCAGCACCAAAGCTCCGTCGTTCTCCAAGACGAACTGCGGCGGCGTGATTCCCCAAAACCGCTGGAGCGTCATCGAAACCCACCGCCAGACGGGCTCCTCGGGGTGGATGACCTACAGCGATATTGAGCTCGTGAGCGACGTTTTTTTTCTCAGAGAGATGACGCACAATCTTCATTTCAACTTCGATCAGGAGCGAGACATCAAGACCAGCCGCTACAGCCAGTCGCGGGCGGGTTTCCTCAAGGGTTGGGGCGACGCGACGCTCCAGGGCGAGTGGAATTTCTATCAGGATTTTATTCAGGAGGACAAGCGGACGCTTCAGCGCACACCGCAGCTCTCCTTCACCGGCCGTACCGTGCTGGGGAACACGCCGCTGGAGTTACGCTGGCGCACGGCGGGAATCAATTACCTCAGGCAGGAAGGCGCCGACGGCCTGCGCTTCGATCTCAGGCCGGAGCTGCTCTTGCCGTTTAATCTGGCCAATTACCTGCACGGCTCGCTCAGCGTCGCGCCGCGCGAAACGGCGTATCATCTCTACGATCCCGTGGATTCCCCCTTGCTGGCTTCCTGCGTTGCCAACGGCGCGCCGCCTCCGTCGTTTATCTGTTCGAAGGTGCAGCGGAATTTCCCCCGCAACAACTCTCGGGAGCTCGTGGAAGTGACCGGCAATCTGGGGACTTCCTTCGGCAGAGTTTTCTCCTGGAACGGCGCGGAGATCGAGAAGATCAAGCACGTCGTGGAGCCCGAGGTGAAGTATCTCTTCGTCTCGCACAGCCGGCAGAGCGACATCCCGATCATGGACGGCGTCGACCGCGTCAATCATCGAAATCTGCTGACCTTCTCGCTCACGAACCGCTTGTGGGCAAGGTTCTCCCATGGGGGCGTGGCGCTTCCGGAGGGTGCCGACGTCGAACCGGTCGCGGCGCCGACGGCGGGCGATACGAGAGAGTTTGGGCGGTTGAAGTTTGCCGTTAGCTATGACGTGGACAAGGAAAAAACGCTCGGAAACCGGCTTTCCGATCTGGACTTCAACCTGCGTGTGATGCCGAGGGACTATCTCGCTTTCGAGTCCGGCACCAGCATCAGTCCGAACTCAGGGCGGGTAAGCCAGGCGACGGCTCTCTTTTCCATCTTCGATCCCCGGCCGATCACAAGGCGCGTTCTCGACCGCGACTTTATGCGGCCCAACTCTCTCGATCTGAGCTACCGCTTTATTGGAAAAACGATCGATTCGCTTTTCGCAGAAAACGCCAATCTCGTTGTCGTAAACCCGACGATACCGCCGACGCCTTGCGCTTCTTCGGCGACGGCATCGGGCGAAGCGACGTTCGACCTGCGCTGCAACACCGAAAAGACCGTCATGGGTTTGATCGGCATCCGCAGTGTTCTGCATTTAACCGATCATCTGTTGTTGCTCTACGAGTCCAATTACAACGTCCTCAAGGGAGGCTTCACCACCAATCGCGGATCTTTGAAGATCCTCTCGGGCTGCGAATGCTGGTCTCTGACGCTTTCTCTCAACCAGTTGACCAATCCCAACGAAACTCGTTTCAACTTTAATTTTAATGTCCTGGGCCTGGGTTCTCAGGCCAAATAGGCTTTCAAGTCGTTTGAGGCAATGTCATGGCGATCTCCCATCCGGCGCGAGTCGAAAAACCCTGGGGATACGAGCTGATCTGGGCGCATACCGACAAGTACGTCGGCAAGATCCTTCACGTCAACAAAGGCGAATCCCTCAGCTATCAGTACCACAAGGTGAAGGACGAGACGATTTACTTGCTTCACGGCGATCTGGAGCTGGAGATAGGCGATGAAAAGGGGAGGCAGACTTACCGCTTAAAACCGGGCGATTGTTATCGCCTGAGCGCGGGAACCCGGCATCGCATGGTCGCGGTTGAAGACTGTGACGTGTTGGAGACATCCACTCCCGAGCTCGACGACGTGGTCAGGCTCGAAGACCGCTACGGCCGGACAGGCCGGTGAAAACGCCCATAGGCTTCGTTGTGCTCGGCCCGCTTCGCGTCAACGTACTGGAGAGTACGCCTCCGCTCGCGGACCTTCGCACGCCTTGCCTCTGGGACGTTTTGACCGGCCTGAAGACAGATCTTCCATCGGTCACTAATAACTTTGGTCCCCGCGTTTCCTCCGCCTCGTAGAATCTGGTATCATACGTTCACTATACGTTGTTTTTAGACGGTCATGGAAGGTTACCTCACATTCGAGCAGCGCCTGGTCGAGCGCGGGCTCATCTCCGCCGATGAGATGGATCGGATCGTCAAGCTCCAGCACGAGCAACGCGCCCATTTTTCCCGGCTCGTGGTCGAGCTCGGCTTTGTTTCCGAAGAGGATCTCTTACCGGTCCTGAGCGAGCATTTTTCCATCCCGGTCGTCGCCCTCAAAGACTTCCCGGTGACCCCGCTTCCTCTGGAGCCGCTCTCGGACGGCGCGGACTTTTTCAAATCCTCCCGCATGGTTCCATTAAAAATCGAGGGGCGCGATCTTCTCGTTGCGATGACCGATCCGACGGATTTCGCCCGGCTCCACGCGCTGGAAGTGGCGACCGGGCTGACGGTAAAGCCCGTGTTGGCCCGGGAGAAAGAGATTACAGCGCGCATAGAAGCCGTGTTCGGAAATGGTTATTCGACCGATGCATTGTCGGCCGGATCGGGCGCGCGGGACATCGACGGCGCCACGGACCAGGAAGAGGTGGAGCACCTGCGGGACATGGCCTCGGAGGCGCCCGTCATCCGTCTGGTGAACGCGCTCCTCAGCCGGGCGCTCGAAAGCCGCGCCTCGGATATTCACATCGAGCCTTTCGAAAACCAGCTCAAGGTGCGGTATCGGATCGACGGCATTCTTCACGAGATCGATGCGCCGCCGCGGCAATTGAAGGCCGCCGTCATCTCACGGATCAAGATTCTTGCCCAGCTCAACATCGCCGAGAGACGCCTGCCCCAGGACGGGCGGATCAAGGTGAAAATCGCGGGTAAGGACGTGGACCTCAGAATCTCGACGATTCCGACGCTGTACGGCGAGAGCGTCGTGATCCGTCTCCTGGAGCGCTCGCAGATTTTTACCGATCTCGAGTCGCTCGGATTTCCGCCGGACATCTACAAAACTTTCAGCGAGATGATCACCAAGCCGCACGGAATGATTCTCGTCACGGGTCCTACCGGCAGCGGCAAGAGCACGACACTCTATTGCGCGTTGCAGAAGATCAACGACCCGGCCAAGAAGATCATCACCATCGAAGATCCGGTGGAGTATCAATTGAACGGCGTCAACCAGATCCACGTCAAACCGCTGATCGGCCTCACCTTCGCCAACGGCCTGCGCTCGATCGTGCGCCAGGACCCCGACATCATCATGATCGGAGAGATCCGCGACGCCGAGACGGCGGGGATCGCGATTCAGGCCGCCCTCACGGGCCATCTGGTCTTTTCCACCCTGCATACCAACGACGCTGCCGGCGCGGTCTCGCGGCTGTTGGAGATGGGGGTGGAAGATTATCTGCTCGCCTCCGCCCTTTTAGGCGTGCTGGCCCAGAGATTAGTGCGCCGTCTCTGCACGGATTGCCGCGCGCAGGTGCCGTTTCAAAGTTCCCGTATCGAAGAGTTCAGCGGCCATCCTCCTACGACCGTGTGGGAGCCGATCGGCTGCGACGCGTGCGCCGGAACGGGTTATCTGGGCCGCGTCGGAATTTTAGAACTGCTTCCCGCGACGCCCGAGATTTGCAAGCTCATCGTCCAGCGCGCGGACGCAAACTTGATCCGCGGCCTGGCGACTTCCCAGGGCATGCGCTTGTTGAGAGAAGACGGCTGGCAGAAAGTCCGCGACGGCGTCACCACGCTGGCCGAAGTTCTGCGCGTCACGCGCGAAGAATCCTAGCGCCGGGCCGATAAACTTCGCCTAACTTCGCTTATCGCTCCTCGCCATCCCTGCGGATTTTTTTCTACAGCACCACGTCGGTGACGACAGCGCCGCCCAAAGTCCCGTCTGGTTTCTTCGCGCCGCAGCCTTTGTCCGTCATGCCGCTGGGAAGCGGATTCGAGTCGAATAGCGGATTGTGTGGACAGGTGTCGTCGGCCGTGTGGCTGTCGGCAACGCCAGGATCGATGACATCGTGATAGACGTTCGCGGTGTGGCTATAGTCGCCACGGGTGAGATCGAGCTTATTAGCTGGCTGCGCGCTGGAGCAGTGGTAAGTCACAAGAAAATTAATCGTCGCGGTTCCTTTCGGTTTGAGCACTTTCGGGCCCTTGGAAAAGAGCGCCGCGTTCTTGGTGGTGTCCAGGGTCACACCCGCCGTGGGATCACAGGTTTCGTTATCGTCATCGAACCTAGTCACACTCAACTGGACCAGGCCGCTGCTGGTTCCGTTGCCGAGGGCAGAAGCGTCGGGAATCGTTTCATTGTGGTCACTGCGATTTTGGATCGTAACCTTGACCGGTAGAGTTACAGGACCGGGTCCCGTGGCGGTCTTTGGCGCAGTTATTTTGGTTACAGCAAGATCGTGGACGCGGACAGAGAAGCAGGCGATCCAGGTGCCCCAGTTGTCTGACGAAGCTGAGGTGGCATACTCGTTAGCGCCGCAAAACACATTCGTGAAATTTGGATCAACCGTGATTCCACTATAGTCGCCAGCACGGCAAGGACTAAAGAAAGAACAATCGAAGGCGTCGTAATTGCGCAGGCCCGCCTTCGCAAGGACAGGTGTCTGCACCGTTCCCGCCGCATCCGCCTCTGTCCTTCCCGTGACGTACATCGACATAAACTCCGCGCTCGAGGACTGCATAAAAGTCATGCCCAGATCGCCGTTCTCGGCGATGGCGATCGAAGGGTAATAGGTGTGGATTGCGGATCCAGGATTAATGGCCCCCTGTTGCGTCACGCTCGGCGTGCTCGAAGTGTCAAATTCATACCAGCGGGCGCGAGCCGTGCCGGAAAGGCCCACCGTCTGCGCCGCAACGAGCCTGTCGCTCCGCCACTCGGAGTTCAAGATCCGGCTGTCGTTAGTCTCGATCACGAAGCCGCCCCCTTGTTGCGTTGCGCTCGGAGGAAATCCGTAAGCCGCCACGGTGATATCTGTGTCGGTGAATGTCGGCGTGATGCTCATGATATTCGTCATCTTTACAACCCGGATCGTGTTGAAAAAAATCGACTCTTCCACGAACCACATAGGATCGCCTGTGGAGGAGCCATGCATGGTTGCTGGCGCCAGCGTGAAGTGCGTGTCATCACGATCGGCGTGAAAGAACGTAAGCGTGCCGGAATCTTTATCCAGCGCTGTGGACTTGGCGATCGTGATGACACTCACGTGGTCAAAACAGGTGCCGGCCACGTTAAACATGTTAAAGGTAAAGACGTGGGCATCCGCATTCCAGCCAACCCTGGTGAAGTCAGCGGTGACAGTTTGTTTGGGGCAACCTGAATTGCCCAGTTCGGTCACGTTGATGCTGTGCATCTCGGTGAAGCCGGCTGTAGGGTCGGAACTGTCCGAGACGGCATAGAGCAGGTTACTCGTGTTTCCACTCGGGCCAAAATTGATGACGCCGATGAAGAATCGGCCGGCCTGTTCGTCATAGGCGACGACCGGATCGCTCAGGTTAGTGGTTGCTCCCACCGAACTGAAGAAATCGGAGAGATCCTGCTGGAAGAGATTTGCTCCGGTGGTGCGGTTAAAGACGGCGACCGTAGTGTTGACGGTTTCTACAATGTGGTCGGGTCCCGTAGCCGCATGAGTATCAGGCGGGACGAAGCCGGGAGTGTCGTTGAAGTCCATCCCGGCAAAGCCCTTCGTGACAATCGGGAATCGTGGTTGTGGAGCGAGTTTGTATTGAAGAACCTCGGCTTCTTTTGCCTTCCTCTCCTCTTCCGCTCTCTTCTTTGCCTCCGTAAAACCGGGAAGGCGACGAATGGGAGCGATCTTTGGATTCGCCGGCTCGGCAGCGGGAAGCGTGGCCGGCGTCAGCAGGCTGATCCATCCCGCCAGACACAGGTAAACGAAGAGAGTCGCTGAACGCTTCACGTGTTTTTGGAACGAGTTATGAGATTACGCAGCATTCCGACAAGGCTAACGCTGGCAATAAATTTAGCAGGCGAAGAGAGCATAGACGACGTCTTGCCTCTGACGCAAGCTCCCGGGCTAAGAAAGTTTCTCCCAGCCCAGGAGCTTGTCAGCTTTCTTGTCCACTACTTGACGACGTCAACGCATAGGCTTCTGAAGGCGATATTCTCATCCCCTATCTCACCAAAGTCTACGCGGCCAACAGCCACAGGGCCGGGGAAGAAACCTAACGCATGAAGCGGGTCAAACCACCAGATGCCGGTGTGGTGTTGATAAGACTCGTCGGCACCGCAGGCAAAGAAGAAGGCGCAAAACGGATCAGGCTCGGCGCAAAAGACGTTGCTGTGTGAGTCAACAATGACCATCAAAGAACTAATCTTCCTATCCGCACCAACCAAAGTGCTACACTGGATGGTGGACTTGATCTGTAAGAAAACGCCCTTGATTGCCAGCTTTGGGATGAGCACTGCCGCCGACACAACGCCATCGGTGGGCACAGAGATTTCATTATTAGCGCCACTGCAGGAGACCGTCTTTCCGGTGAAAGGCGATTCTTTAGCCCGTAGGGCCTCCACTTGACTCAAAATCTTTGTCTTGACCGCCTCCGACAGACCTGGTTGCTTGACGGCGGGCTCATCGGCAAAGGTAGCGCTCGCAGTTGTAGCGAGGAGAAGCATTGCGAGTAAAAACTTTATTGTCTTCATGGACCCTCCTTAGATAAAATTAAGGCCTATAAGTGAAGGCTCTCTACTACCTAAGACCATGAGGCTTGTCAAGTATGGGGAACAGCCCGGCGCGCTCCGGGCTACTGGGCTGGTTTCTTCGCCAACTCGCTGTCGATGATTTTCTGAAACGTCGAGATCGGCTGGGCGCCGACGATCATGCGTCCGTTGATGAAAAAAGTCGGAGTCCCCGACGCGCCGAGACGCGCTCCGTCCTGCACGTCGCTCGCGATCGCCGCTTGATGTTTGCCGGCGTCGACGCACTTGTCGAACTCGTCGCCGTCGAGCCTGAGCTCGCGGGCGTACTGCTTGAGCTCGGCGGGAGCGAGTTGCGGCGAACGCTCGAAAAGGACGTCGTGATATTCCCAAAACTTATCTTGCTCCGCCGCGCAGCGCGCTGCCTCGTGCGCTTTGGGCGCCAGGGGATGCAGATTCGGAATCGGAAAATCGCGAAATACTAACTTTATCTTTCCAGCGTACTGCGCCATGAGCTGGTTGATCGTCGCGACGACGGCCTGGCAGTACGGACACTGGAAATCGGAGAACTCGACGATCGTGACCGCGGCGTCCTTCGCGCCGCGCGCGAAGCCTTTGCCGGAATCCACCTGCACGCGCGCGCCGGCCGGCTCCTGGAGATAAACCGTCACGCCCGCTTTGGCGCGCAGCTCGCGGACGTACGCTTCGCGCTGCCGGGAAACTTTTTGACCCTGGAGATATTCCCAGACCTTCAGCCGTAGCTGTGGGTCGTCCGGCTGCGACAGCCGGCTGCGGTTCTCGGTGATGTACGTATCGATCTCGGCGTCGGTGGCGGTCGGCGTCTTGCCGCTCACGTCTTGTTTGAGCAGCTCCTCCACGGAGATCCCGCGGCGCTTGGCCTCCGCCGCCAAGAGTTTCTGCGCGATCAACTGATCGAGTTTTTCTTCGATCAGCCTGTGCCGCTCGCGCTCGATCTGCGCGAGCTCGGTCTGAAGCGAGCGCTGGATCTCCTCCAAACCGATGATCTCTTCGCCCACCTTGGCGGCGGGAGTCGCGGTATTCTTGGCCGGCGTTTCTTGCGCCGCTCCGGCGCCGCGGGCAAAAAGCAAACCGATAATAATGAGAAGCGCTGTGAGGAAGGGTTTACGGTGCAAAATTACCTCGAATAAACCAGTGTCTAACAGACCGGCGCGGGGGAGTCAATTTGTCGGCGTGCTCGTCGCTCGTGATCGTGCTCGGAGAGAGGGACGAACAGCGAACACGAGCCACGAAGATGCGGTTGATTTATCGTCTGCTTTCCCCTAATCTCTAGAGCTATGGCGCTGTTTCAGTACCGCGCCGCGGATTATTCCGGCAAGGTCGTCGAAGGGGTCATGGACGCGGACGCCGAGCACGGCGTCGTCGCACGCCTTCATGACATGGGCTTCGTTCCCTTGCGCATCTCTGCGTCGAGCGAGGCAGCCGGCAGATCGACCGCGCACGCCGTTTCTCTTTATCTCCACCGCAAAGTCAGCGAGAAGGCGCTGCTCCACTTCACGCAGGAGTTGACCACGCTGCTCGGCGCGGGCCTGCCGCTCGACCGCAGCCTATCGGTCCTCACGAATCTGGTCGAAGGCGCGGAGTTCAAGAAAATCGTCGGACGGCTGCTCGAAGAGGTCCGCGCCGGCAAATCGCTCGCCGCCGCGATGGCCGAGCACAGCGACGTGTTTCCCAAGCTCTACATCAATATGATCCGCGCCGGCGAGGCGGGCGGCATTTTGGACGGCGTCCTGCGCAATCTGGTGGAATACCTCGAGCGCTCGATCAGTCTTAAAGAGGACCTCAAATCGGCGCTGACCTATCCCGTGGTGCTCGCCGTGGTGGCGGGGCTCTCGCTCGTCGTGCTCTTCGTTTACGTCATCCCTAAATTCGCTCTGATTTTCAAAGACGTGCACCAGGCCATCCCTTTCATGGCCAAGATGTTGATCGGCTTCAGCCAGGCGCTCTCTCAGTACGGGTGGATCGCGGTGATTCTGATCGTCGTCGGCGCCGCCGGCGGATCGTTCTATATCCGCAGCCCCGAGGGAAGGCTGCAATGGGACCGTTGGCGTCTCAACCTCTGGCTCGTGGGCGAGCTCATGCGCGAGATCGAGGTGGCGCGCTTTGCGCGCACGTTGGGCGCGCTGCTCAAGGGCGGCGTGCCGGTTTTGGACGCACTGGGCACGGTTCAGGGAGTCGTCGGCAACCGGCTGATCGCCCGCGCCATAGCCCAGGTCCAAATCCGGGTGCGTGAAGGCAAGGGAATGGTGGGACCGCTTACCGAAAGCGGTCTCTTTCCCGCGCTGGCGCTGCACATGATCGCGGTGGGTCAGGAAACCGGCCGGCTCGAAGGCATGCTGGCGAGCGTCGCCGACCATTACGATCAGGAGGTGAAGCGCACGACCAAGCGGCTCACCTCGCTCTTGGAGCCGATTTTAATTCTCGGTATGGGATTGGTGATCGGCACTGTCGTCATCTCCATGCTGACGGCGATTTTCAGTATCAACGATTTGCCGTTCTGAGAAAGCGAGAGGTTGCAAAGTGATTCAGAGAGAAAAAAAGCTTATTCGTTCTTATGGCCGCCTGGCCCGGCGCGACGGTTTTACTCTGGTCGAGCTGCTCGTCGTGATGGTGATCATCGGCCTGCTCGCCGCCCTGGTGGTTCCGGGCTATGTGCGCGAGGGCGACAAGGCGCGCGTGAAGGCGGCCAGAGCTCAGATCGAGCTGCTCAGCACCGCGCTGGACAGTTTTCGCCTCGATGTCGGACGCTATCCGACGACCGAAGAAGGCATGGACGCTCTGCAGCGCAAGCCGTCCAGCGCGGACCGGTGGGACGGTCCTTATCTTAGAAAGGAAGTTCCGCTCGATCCCTGGAGTAAACCCTATATTTATAAAAGTCCGGGCGATCACGGCGCTTTCGACCTTGTTTCGTTCGGCGCCGACGGCGCTCCGGGCGGAGACGGATACAATCGCGATGTTACAAGCTGGGAAGGATCTTGACGTCCAAAGTTGCGAACGGTGAGCGCGGTTTTACGCTCCTCGAGCTGATGGCGGTTCTATTGATCATCGGTCTGGCGAGCGCCATAACCCTTCCGTCTCTCGAAAGGGGAATCCGCAAGCGTCAGGTCAGGCAGTCCGTGCTCGGTCTTGCCGCCACGGCTCGCGACCTGCGCCGGCGCGCGATCGACGAGGGAACTCTCAAGCTCCTTACCTTGAGCCCGCGCGAGGACAGCTATCTTGCCTCGGGCGGGGAAATCGTTCACTTGCCCGAGGCGATCAAGATCACCGGCGTCGCCGGCGGCGAGCCGATAGGAGACCGGCTGACGCAATTTGTTTTTTTCCCCAATGGAAGCATCCTCGGCGGCGCGATCGAGCTATCCGACCGCGATGGCCCCAGTTATCTGATCCGCCTCGAGCCCATGGTGGGACGGGTCGTGGTGACGCGGCAATGAAGAAGTTCCGGGTTCCGGGTTCCGAGTTCCGAGTTATGAAATCCAAAATCCAAAATCCAAACTCCAAAATCGAAAGGGGTTTTACCCTCCTCGAGGTCGTCATCGCGATGGCGATTGTCGGTCTGGGAGTCGTGGCCCTGATGGAAATTTTTTCCATGGGTCTCAGGCTGACCACCGCGAGCGCAGCCCGCACCGAAGCGGTGGCCTATAGCCGCCAGGTGATGGACGAGTTCCTGGTGCGGCAGATGTTCGACGGGCGCGCAGACGCGGGCTCGATCGGGAAGACCCACCGCTGGCAGGTGGACGTCCAGCCGCTTAGGGACAGCACGGACCTTGGAGCGACCATGCGCTGGGACATCAACCGGATCACGCTCCGAATGCGCTACCCCGACGGCGAGCGCGATAAACTCGTGGAAATGCAAACCCTGCGCATCCAAAAAAGAAAAAACAAGTGACAATC
>CAZNES010000092.1:0-16920 GCA_964572145.1 uncultured Syntrophobacteraceae bacterium | reverse complement strand
TACGGGTCCTCGGGATTTTAAGTCCCGTGTGTCTACCAATTCCACCATCCGGGCGGAGTTAGGAAAACAATAGGTTAGCACGCCTTCCGCGTCAAGCTGAACTGGTTGTTTCATATAGGCACCAATTATGACGAATAATTACTCGTCTCGTCGAACGTTTCTTTTGCTAACCGGTATTTTTGCAGGTAACTTACTCTGGTATGGAAATCAAAATCTCTCTGCCGAAAGCGGTTGACCCACCTGAAAATGTAACTAAGTTGGATGCGGCGCGTAGACAACTGCGCACGGCTGTCAGGATGTTCTTTGAGCGGCGCGACCCCATATCAATTCACACCCTGACGATGGCGGCACACGGAATTCTTCATGATCTCTCCAAGGCCAAAGGTATTGGTAGCCAACTGAAAGAGAGTGACCTTATAAAGCCAGAGTACCGTCGCGAGTGGATAAGACTTCTGCATGAGCCACAAAACTTCTTCAAGCATGCTGACCGTGACCCGGACCCCAATGCAGTCATTGAGTTTAAGCCAGAACTGACTCCCTTCCTTTTAATAGATGCGCTTAGACTCTATCGGGAACTCAAGGGCCGACCAATGCGTGAGGAATTGGTTCTTCAGACCTGGTTCGGAATTATGTATCCAAACGTAATGCGCGATACCCCCATGACTCGGTTGTTTAACGAGCAGTTGAAGGGCGTCAATCCGGCCCACCGCGACACATTTCTCGTTGTACTCAATAAGGGAAAATTATTCCCTGGCATGGATTAACCGCCTTTTGTTCGCCTTACCCCATGGGACCGATAACACTTTTCGACAAGTCGTTTCTGCAGAGTCTCAGTATAGACGAGGCAGTGCTGTTTGATCACTTTTTCTACACGAACATAGCACCCATTTTTTTTATTGAGACGCTTGCCGATTTGCAGAAGGCTATTAAATCAGGCCGCACTCCAGAACAAGAAGTTGGAATCATTGCTGCCAAAACGCCGCAAGTGCATTCTGCTCCCGGTATGTTTCACATCCCCCTATGCATAACCAATTTCATGGGAGAGGACGTCGTTATGGACGGGCGCATTATCCTCGCCGGCGGTAGACCTGTTAGATCCAAAAACAAAAGCGGCGTCGTATTTAAACGTTCACCCGAAGCGGAGGCGTATTCCCGATGGCAAGACGGGAAGTTTCTCGAACTTGAACGGGATATAGCAAAAGCTTGGCGCGGGATGCTTGCTAATCTGAAATTCGATAAAGCGATCAAAAAACTAAACGAGCTCGGTATAAACCCAAAGACATGCCGCACTCTCGAACAAGCGAAGGCCCACGTCAACACCGTTGTCTCTCAAAGAGGAAACCGAAGATTCATTCAGTTGGCTATGAGACTAGCCGGGGTGCCCATGGAACTTTGGGATACAATACTTCGACGCTGGAAGGAGATAGGGGAACTCTCGGTAATTGAGTTTGCACCTTACGCCGGGTATGTCGTTAGCGTCGATTTGTTTTTCTATGTGGCAGCTGCCGCTGGCTTATTCTCGGTAACCCAAAAAAAAGTGACCAACCGAATTGATCTTGCCTACTTGTATTATCTGCCGTTTTGCATGGTGTTTGTCTCTTCAGACCGGATTCATCAACGCTGCGCTCCCCTCTTTGTACGTCCTGATCAACAGTTCGTGTGGGGACCAGAATTGAAAGACGCGCTACGCGGCCTTGACGATTATTATGGGGCACTTCCGGGTAAGCAATTGGAAAGGGGCCTATATGACATCGCCGGGCGCCCTCCCTTGACAAAAAATTCTCTTGTCACAGAAATTTGGGATCGTTTTGGTCCAGGATGGCGAAAAGCTGATGCATTAGATGCAAAGTTAGATCCAGGTGCCGAGAAACGTCTGGTTCAACAAATTAATGAACTTGTTGACGCGCCTACCATTTCCTCTGATGCTTTGGATTTTGATGTAAAAGATCCAGAGTCAATCGCGGTGGAGCGGCATGTTCAAGTAATGCGCGGGAAATATTGGCAAATACCGAAAGATGTTGCCGACAAAAGCCCCTAAGTACCCCTGCGGACGCAAGTCCTTTGGTCCCATTCCTCGCAAGATACGAGAGAGTCTTTCGATCTCTTCTTTGACGCTCTCGTCCTTCGTTTCGGCATCCTGCGCGCCAACTCGTCCAAATGCTTCTCTACAGTCTGTCGCGTGTTTTTTTACTTCGTGACTGGCATCCACCGTGGCGCGGCTCGAAACGGGCATTTCTTCTGCCGTCACAGTTCCGCGTGATCCACATAAAATGCTAGGGCAGGATGGTTCCGAGCGGCAGTAAGGCTGCCTTGAGGGCTTGATATGCTGGCTGGAGACTACCGACTGTCTGAACAGCGCTCGCCACGGTCGCAAGTATCGCCCTGAGCCGACTCTGATTAGGGATTGATTTACTAGCCTCGGATTTTGCGTCCTCAACAAGTTCGACTATTTCCCCTTTTGGATTGCCGGGCAATTCACCTACATCGGAAAGAGCGTCCCTTACTAGATCGAGGGCCTTTATCAACGTCTCTTTGTCCTGGGGCGCGAGGTTCTGAACCACATTCGCGGTAGCGCCCGGCCCTGTCTGTATAGCTCCGACTGGAGAGTAGAAATGGAAAATGGGCTGAGGCGATCCGGGTTGCTGGTCTTTGGCTTCCGCACGCCGCAGGAGTGAGAGAGCGAAAAGGTCAATCTCTGCGTCGACCTTCATCAGGGCCCTGTCGATGGCATCAATTAGGGCGCGTCGGGGAGCGAAATTCGTAGACACCGCCTGTAAACTTTGAAACGGGTGGTTATAAATCGAGGAGTGATAGCTTCGCACGACTGTTTTTAGTTCTTGAGCCAATGTTTCCGAGGTGACAACGCCCGCCTGGGAAAGAACCCTTACGAGATTTTGCCAAATAATCAGCGTGCGGACCTCAATGTCGTAAGCACAAAGGTCATAAACTCTCTCGACGGTAACGCTCGATGGCCCGCCCGATTTAGCCTCTCGGTACTTTTCCTGGAGAATCTCTCGTCCGAGCTGCGTCTCGCGCTCCTCAAACTGCACGCGAACCATCCTATCGACTAGTTCGATTACCTTTGGATCGAGCATGCCCGCATCTTACCGCACAGCAAAAGCCGGTGCTATCTCATCCCTATCCCCATTTTAAAATCATTTTAAAATTTTTTACTCTTGAATGGACAGTGACCTGGGTCAATTGCGGAATATGCGGAATATTGAACAGGGACGAAACGTAAAAAAACCGGGGAGTTACGAAAACCTCCCGTCTTTTCAATCGCGTCGAGATTTTAGAAGCGATTTATTTTAACTCCCGTGTGTCTACCAAAGCCACCATACGGGCAAAGAGCGAGACGGATGCACTACTTTGCTAGAAGTGTGTCCCCCGCAGGACCCTTTTCTCAAAGCAGTTGAATAGGGCAATCTTGCTGTGTTATGTAGGACCGGCCGTGAACCCTTTGGGCATATCATTCCAACGTTGCCTTGTCGCCTTCGCCGCGTTAATAATAGCCTTAGTTTTGGCTGAAACGCACGGTTGGGCTCAGGCAGACCTGCACCTTAGTGAGATGCACAAACAACCGTGGTTTGTGGACGTGCTAATTTCTTCTCTTGTCGGTTGGGTTCTTGGCATGGTGAAAGGCTTTAATACCACCAAGGAGTGGATAGAAAAATACTGGACTACACCTCCAAAAGTTGTTATTTTTATAGGAGACGCTCTGGTATTTGTGCTTGTTGGTGGGTATTTTGGAACTGCTGTCTATGACCCATCCTCAAGGTTAGAGGCAATTGCAGCGGGATTCAGTTGGCCCATTGGATTAGGTGCTTTGACCACGAAGGTAGGAAAAAATGCAAATAGAGAAGAGCCATAAAAATACTCTTGGGATTTCTCCGGGTTTACGAACCACGACCGTTGCTGGTCTAGGGTTACTTGTATTGCTATCTGCTGTATTGGATCATTTTGGATTCGGCGAACCCTCCAAGGGTCTGCTCTGGCTAGCTGCTGCATTAGCGCTAGTGGAGGGCTTATATCTACGCTTGCGGTAGAAATTTATTGTTAGCTCTCCGTTTAAGCCTTCGCCTCACTCCCATCTCTCAGCACCGTCTTTGAGTTTGCTCCCTTACGAACGCAGTACAGTACAATCACGATTTAGACGAACAATGGCGCCAAAACCAGCGTGATGGTACTCAGAAGTTTAATCAGCACGTGCAGGCTGGGGCCGGCCGTGTCTTTGAACGGATCGCCGACGGTGTCGCCGACCACTGCCGCCTTATGAGTATCGGAGCCTTTGCCGCCGTACTGCCCCATTTCGATAAATTTCTTCGCGTTATCCCAGGCACCGCCGCTGTTGTTCAGGAACAGCGCCATGAGTATCCCGGCGATGGTGCCGACCATCAAAAAAGCCGCTACCGCCTCGGCACCGACACCCAGGAAGCGAAAGGTCACGCCGACAGCGACAGGCATTCCGACAGCGAGAAGACCCGGAACCACCATCTCCTTCAAAGCGCCTACGGTGACGATGTCCACGCACTTGCCATAGTCCGGCTTGGAGGTGCCTTTCAAAATACCGGGGTTCTCCCTGAACTGTCTTCGGACTTCGTTGATCACATAGTAAGCGGCCTTGCCCACGGCGCGAATGGCGAGCCCGGAAAAGAGAAAGACCAGCATCGCACCGAGAAGTCCGCCGACAAAAACTTCCGGCTTGGCGATGTTGACCGATTCCAATTTCGCGCCGTAATGCGCCACCTCGTCGAGATAGGCCGAGAAAAGAAGAAAAGCAGCGAGCGCCGCCGAGCCGATTGCGTATCCCTTGGTGAGCGCTTTGGTGGTATTTCCGACCGCGTCGAGACGATCGGTCTTGCGGCGCACCTCCTCCGGCTGCTGGCTCATCTCGACGATTCCGCCGGCATTGTCCGTGATGGGACCAAATGTGTCCATCGCTAAAATGTAGGCGGCGGTGCCTAACATACCCATGGTCGCGACCGCGGTGCCGAACAGGCCGGCGTGCGGAACGCCGCTCGCGAGGCCTAAATGATAAGAGGCGACGAGGGCGATGGAGATAACGACGACGGGAATGGCCGTGCATTCCAGCCCAACCGCCATGCCGGTGATGATGTTGGTCGCCGGTCCGGTCTGAGAAGCCTCGGCAATGGATTTCACCGGGCGGTATTTGTATTCCGTATAGTACTGCGTGATGTAGACAAACGCCTGGGCCATGGCGATGCCGATGACGCCGCAGAGGAAAAAGTAGAACCACGCCGATTCGGCTTCGAGGTGGACCGCGGCATCGACTGTGAGAAGCCAACGCGTGGCAATGAAAAATCCAACGATTGCAAGAAACGTCGTCACGTAGTAGCCGCGGTTGAGAGCGGCCATCGGGTCGCCTTTTTCCTCGGTCTTGACGACCATGACGCCGACGATGGAAGCGATCAATCCTAAAGCGCGGGCGACCAGGGGAAACAAAATTCCCTTGAGTCCGAAGTACGGGAACAGGCCGACGCCGAGAATCATCGCGCCGATATTTTCCGCGGCGGTGGACTCGAAGAGGTCGGCGCCTCTGCCGGCGCAATCCCCGACATTGTCTCCCACAAGGTCGGCGATGACCGCCGGATTGCGCGGATCGTCTTCCGGTATCCCCGCTTCTACTTTTCCCACCAGGTCGGCGCCGACGTCCGCCGCCTTGGTGAAAATTCCGCCACCGAGTTGGGCGAAAAGAGCGACGAAAGAGGCGCCGAAGCCGTAGCCTACGATCGTGAACGGGATTTTCTGCGGGTCGTGGCCCATCGATTGGAGCAGAGCGTAGAGTCCGCCGACCCCGAGCAGGCTCATCGCCACCACGAACAATCCGGAAACCGCGCCGCCGCGCAGCGCGATGCGCAGCGCGTCATTCAAACTTGTTCTTACGGCCGAGGCGGTGCGGATGTTGGACCGGATCGACACCCACATCCCGATATAGCCCGCGATCACCGAGCACAACGCGCCGAGCACGAAGGAAAGAGTCGTCCAGAAGGCCAGCTCAAGGGGCGGGGCAGGATCGGCCGAATTCGGCGTGCGCACGAAACCATAAAGGATGAAGATCAACGCCGCCAGCACGATGGCCAGCGTAACGATGGTTTTGTTCTGCCGCGCCAGAAAGGCTTCGGCCCCTTCTTTGATGGCGTTGGAAATCTCTTGCATGGCCTGTGTCCCGGTGTCCTTGCGCAGCACCCAGCGCGCCAGATAGACCGCAAAGAGCAACGAGCCGAAGCTAACGGCGATTACAAATAAGATCATCAGGGGGTCCTTTCTTCAGGTTGTTCGGGACGCTCTTTGCGCCAGATATAGGCGACTAAGATGCTCAACAGATAGAGCACCAGCATCGGCGCCGCCAGCAGCGTCTGATTGACGATGTCCGGCGTGGGCGTCAGGATTGCGGCGGCGATAAAGATGAGGACTATAGCATAGCGAAACGATCTCCACATCAAGCGATAGTTCACGATCCCCAAGCGCACCAGAAAGAAGGTAAATACGGGCATCTCGAACGTAATCCCAAAGGCCAGCACCATGCGGAAAAAAAAACTGAAATACTCGCCGATGCGGATCTCCGGAGTGACGGAGAGCGAGAGGTATTGATCGATAAAATAGCTGAACGCGACCGGCAGGACGATGAGATAGCAAAAGTAAGCGCCTCCGAGAAAGAAAAAAGTGGCGCAGAGCACAAAAGGAATAGCCATTTTCTTCTCGGCGCCGAGCAGACCCGGGGCGAGAAAGCGCCAGATCTGGTAGAAGATCACCGGACAAGCGAGAAAAACCCCGCCGACTATTCCAACTTTCATTTCGATAAAAAAAGCCTCGGTCACTCCCGTGCCGATAAGACTCTGGCCCGGCCGAAGGCTCTGTTGAAGCGGCGCAACCATGAAAAAGAAGATCCTGTCCGATTCGAGGTAACACAATCCAAATGCCAGCGCGACCGCCCCGAGGGACTTAAGCAGCCGCCAACGGAGCTCTTCCAGATGCTCCGTAAACGTCATGTATGGGTTCGCCGCCACGTCGCTTCAGCCGACTCCAACGATTCGAAAAACCGAATCAACTCTGAGAAGCGTTGAAAATCTCCGTTGAGGCCGGTCAAAAGGTCCCAGATACGAGGCGCGCGAGAAACCGCTCCTTCGACTACGCTCAGGACAGGCGAGCGCAGGCGTACTCTTTTTGTACGTCGAGCTCCGCGAGTTCAAGCGCGACTACCTTAACGCCTGCTGTCGCAGGCTATGGTAGGTGGGCCTTTTCACCGGCCGATTAAATTGCAAAAAAGGGGAAGGATAAGAACCCTTCCCCTTTTTCAGGTTGCCAAAACCAATTAAGGCGAATTCAGCCTTACTTGGCCTTTTCCGCTTTTTTCTCTGCCGGCTTGTCGCCGGGAGCCATTGGCGCTGCGGGTGCTGGTTCGCTGCCGGGGGCAGGAGCCATCGCGCCGGGCTGACCGGGTGCGCCGCTTTCCGGAGCCGACGGCGCCGCTGGCGCGGGAGCCGGAGGAGGCGGAGGCGGTTCTTCCTTCTTACCGCAACCGGCAAACGCTAGACTCAAAGTAAAGAGGGCCACCACTGACCATGAAGCAACTCGTTTTTCCATCTTTGTTCACCTCCTTTCCCACAACTAAAGAGCCTGCTTGTTAAGCAAATTTTATTGCACAACTCCCAAACACTTGCAAGGGGAGTGAGCGACAGGCGCTACCAGACTGCGCGAGGAAGGCCGTTCTCTACGCTTTCGGCGAGATCCACGGGCGGCGCCTTTGCGTCGATTTCCGGTTTTTTCTCCGGCGGTGTTTTTGCCGGCACCGACGGCGCCATCTTGGACGCGGCATAGGGAATTCTCGTTACCGGCGCGCTTTCGAATACGGGAAGAGGGTAACGCTCGCGCAAATTCACATCCAACCAACTGATCCCTTCCGGCACGGAAAATTCCGCCGAGTTATTCCCCTGGCCCGCGGCGGTCATGAAATTAAGCCAAATCGGCAGCGCGGTATTGGCGCCCGTCTCCTTGTCTCCCAGAGGCCGATGATCGTCGTAGCCGACCCAAACACCGGCGATGAATTCTGGGGTATAGCCGATAAACCAGCCGTCGCGAAAGTCACTCGTCGTCCCGGTTTTACCGGCGACGTTGGGGCCGAGCTTGGCCGCCGCCCTGGCCGTTCCGCTCTGGACCACGTTCTTCAGCATGTCGGTAAGCACATAGGCGATCTCGGGAGAAAGGACCGCCTTGGACATTGGCTCACTCTCTTCCAGGACGTTGCCATAGCGATCGGTCACCTTCAGAATGAAAAGCGGCTCGGCGAGATTGCCTCCGCCGGCGAACACGCCGAAGGCGCGGACCATTTCGAGAAGCGAGACCGAGGCCGAGCCCAATGCCAGAGAAAGATTCTTTTCCAAAGGAGATTCGATGCCGAGCTTGCGCGCCTGCTGGATGACCCGCTCCAGTCCGACGCGCTGCGCCAGCCGCACGGCGACGCTGTTTAACGAATGGGCCAGCGCGCTCCGCAAAGTGACCGGTCCGACGAAGCGGTTGTCGTAGTTCTGCGGCCGCCAGAACTTGCCCGGTGCCATGCGGAAGACCAGCGGAGCGTCCGGCACGATCGACAGCTCCGAGTAGCCCGCCTCCAAGGCGGCGGAATAGATGATCGGCTTGAAGGCGCTGCCGGGCTGGCGCTTGGCTTGCAGCGCACGGTTGAACTGGCTCTGATAAAAATCGTAACCGCCGACGAGCGCCCGCACCATTCCGGTTCGCGGATCCATCGCGAGCAACGCCCCTTCGACCTCGCCTTGCGCGTCGCGGGGAGGCGTACGGGATTTTTTGCGAACCCGAAGACGAATTTCATTGAGGCCCTCTCGCAGCGCCTTTTGGGCGGCGAGCTGGACGTCGCCGTCGAGAGTCGTATAGATCTGAAGCCCGCCTTGCAGCAGCGGATCGAACCCGTAGCGATCCCCTATGACGCGGCGCACATACTCGACAAAGTACGGCGCGATTTGAGAATTGAGCGCCGGAGCGGGCGACAGACGAACCGGAGTTTGAAGCGCTTCCTGGTAAGCCGCCTCGTTGATGAATTTCTCCTGCAACATTCTCCTGAGAACGTAGCGTTGCCGTTCCGTAGCGGCAAAGAAATCCCGATAAGGCGAGTTCCGGCTCGGCGATCTCGGCAGACCGGCCAGCAGCGCCGCTTCGGCCAGACTCAGTTGATCGACGCCCTTGCCGAAATAATCCCGGCTGGCGGCCTCGATGCCGTAATTACCGTGGCCGAAATAGACCTGGTTGAGATAGAGATAGAGAATTTCCTCTTTCGTATGGTTTTCCTCGACCCGGTAGGCCAAGATCGCTTCGCGGATTTTGCGCCCCAACGTTCTTTCCGGCGTAAGAAAAAAACCGCGCACCAGTTGCTGCGTAATCGTGCTTGCCCCCTCGCGGACCGCTCTCCTCCTTAGATTGGAAAAGACCGCCCGCATAATGGCGAAAACGTCCACGCCCCCGTGCGCGAAAAAGCGCGAGTCCTCCGCGGCCAGGAGCGCTTGAATGACGTGAGGAGGCATTCGATCCAGAGGAACGACGATCCGCCGCTGGTGGTAGAATTCGCCGATCGGCTGTCCGCGGACATCATAGACCGTGCTGACCACAGCCGGGCGGTAAGCCGACTTTAAATCCAACCGGCTGGGCAGATCGTGTCCGAAGTAATAAAGAACCGCAGCGACGGTGATTAAACCGACGGCAGAGATGGAGCCGAGAGTCCAGCAGATAAAACGGAACAGAAAACTTTTTTCGCTTTTGAGGCGCGTGGTCATCGGTTGCAAAGCAAAGGGACTTTAACAGAACTCGACGAAAATTTATAATCTTTTTTTTCATCGCTGCGTCGTCACGGTTGGAATTCCCAACCGCCCGAGCAAAATCTTCGCAGAAAAACCCAGGTTCAGATATCGACAAAAAAGACGAAACGCACCAAAAGCTGTGCATAACTTGTTGATAAGTACCGGCGGGAGCGAGTCGGAAGGCTAAAAATCGCCAAGGGCAACGAATTGCCCAAAATCTTCGCAGCAAAATTCGCATGAAATTGGCGACTTGGAGAAATTTGCTCCGAGAGTGCCATCCCAAACCAGGGCTCTTGAGGCGACCTGGAGGCATGTTTCGGTCATTGAATCCAAAATAGAGCGAAGCTCCCGAAATAGTAGCCGGCGTATTGTGAAAAATTGCCTTCGTTGACTCGTTGGGAGCTAAATGATAGACGAAGTAATCATTTCAACGGAGGTTACTTTTGGCTATTCATCCATCGGCAATCAAGCGGCACCGGCAAAGTCTTAAAAGGCGAGCAGCAAACAAGGATGTGAAATCTAGGATCAGAACTCTCATTAAGAAAACCCGCCAGGCGATCGAAGCGAAAGATCGCGAACAAATCTCCGCTCAACTGCGTGAAGTCACCCGGGAGTTGGGAAAAGCGGTAAGTAAAGGAATCCTCAAGAACAACACGGCCTCTCGCTGGCTTTCCCGCTTGTCCCGCTCGGCCAGCCGTCCCGCAACCGCTCAATAAAGCATGATTCAAATGGGCCCGTTTCACCGGCCCGCTAAAACAGCTCGAGGAGGCGGGAGTGCAAATCGCGCGCCGCCGCTTGCACTAACCGTCCTCGGGCATCCTGCTTCAATGTTTCGCTAAGCTGGATATCCGTGAACTGGCGCACATCTCCCGGATTTAGCGTCCGCGAGCGAAAATCGGAAGAGGTTGTCACCACCGCGCCGCGCGCCCCGGCGAAAAGATCCGAAAACCTGGCGCCCTGAGTGCGCCAGAGAAGTTGGTCCGGCGAGCGCCGGCGCAAACCCATATCGACAACGAGAACCATCTCGTACTGTAGCGCCTCATCGAATCGGTTGACTCCTACCACGCGGTTGTTGAACGTGCGCACCACGCCGCTAAGAACGGCGTCCGCCTGGTCGAGGCTGTCGACCACCTGGAGCTGCCCTCTCTGATGCAATTCGCTCTTGAGGGTGGCAGTAAATTCTCTTTCAAGACCGACTTCGTGCGTCTTGTTCAGGAACGGCTCGACAAAGACGGTACGGATGTCCTTGGGAAATTCCTCGCCTCTGCCGGAAAATTGATATCCGCAGCCCATGCCCAGCAGCAAAAATAAACCAAGCACCGCCCGCCCGTTTTGGATTTTAGATTTTGGATTTTGGATTGCCGAACTGCCTACTGCCTGCTTCAGCCATATCCTCCTGAGGCGGACCAGCCTCCGGCTGGGGCTGATCCTCAGCCGAAGGACTGATCCGCCTTTGGCGGAGCCTCTGCTTTGGCGGAGCCTGTTGCCTGTTGCCTTCATATCATCCCTCCAGCACGATGTTCACCAGGCGGCGCGGCACCTGGACGACCCTCTGGATTTCTTTGCCCGAAAGAAATCCCCTGACTTTGGGATCGGCGAGCGCTTCTTCCTTGATATACTCGCTGCTGGCATCCGCGGGCACGGTGATTTTGCTCCTCACCTTACCGTCAACCTGGACCACGATCAACAAGTTTTCTTCTTCCATCGCCTCTTTGGAATACGCCGGCCATGGAGCTAGATCCAAGGGAACATTTTGGCCCAGCGATTCCCAGAGCTCGCTTGCCACATGCGGCACGAACGGGTAAAGCAGCGCCACGATGGCTTCCAACGCCGCCTTGACGACGGCCATCTCCCGGTTGGATTCCGGTCCATCCTTGGCGGCGGCGGTGACGGCGTTCAGCAGCTCCATGATCGCGGCGATCGCGGTATTGAAGTGGAAACGCGTTTCGATGTCTTCGGTCACTTTCTTGATGGTTCGATGAGTCATGCGGCGCAGATTTCTGAGATCCGGTGGAAGCTCTCCATGGGACGCATCCGACCGCGCGGCGGCCAGCGATTCCTTATTTTGAAAAACAAAACGCCACAGGCGCGTAAGAAAACGAAAGGCCCCCTCGACTCCCTGCGCGCTCCATTCGAGGTCTTTTTCAGGAGGGGCGGCAAAGAGGGTGAAAAGGCGCGCGGTATCCGCGCCGTAGGCCGCGATCAGCTCTTCGGGGTCGATAATATTTTTCTTCGACTTGGACATTTTTTCCACGCGGCCTTTTTCCACCGGCCGGTTGCACTTCGGGCAGCGCCATCCCGCCTGGTCCGAACCGGCGAGCTCTGCGGGAAAAAGCCAGTCGTGCTCCGCGCAGCGATAGGTCTCCTTACAGACCATCCCTTGAGTGAGCAGGTTCGTAAAAGGCTCGCCGATTTTGGTGAGGCCCAAGCCCCTCAGCGCCTTGGTAAAAAAGCGGGCATAGAGGAGGTGGAGCACGGCGTGCTCGACGCCGCCGATGTACTGATCCACGGGCATCCAGGCTGTAGCGCTCTTGGAGTCGAACGGCGCCGAGTCGAATCTCGGCGAGACGTAGCGGAGAAAATACCACGACGAGTCCACGAACGTGTCCATGGTGTCGGTCTCGCGGCGCGCCGCGCCGCCGCACTTTGGGCAAGACGCATCGAGGAAGTTCTTGCTGTCGAGCAGCGGAGAGCCGCCCTTTCCGGTAAACGGCACGTCGCGCGGCAGCGTTACGGGAAGTTGATTTTCAGGCACCGGAACGATGCCGCACTTAGCGCAATAGACGATCGGAATCGGCGTGCCCCAGTAGCGCTGCCGGGAAATACCCCAGTCGCGCAGGCGATAGCGGATGTCCTTTTTGCCCCAGCCTTTTTCTTCCAGAAAGAGCGCGATCTGCTCTTTTCCTTCATGGCTCGAAAGCCCGGAAAACGGACCGCTATTGACCATGATCCCGTCTTCGACGTACGCCTCGGTCATCTCCTCCGCCTTGAGTGGAGTGTCTTTAGGCTGAACCACGACCCGAACCGGAAGGCCGTACTTTTTGGCGAACTCAAAGTCTCTCTGGTCATGCGCCGGCACAGCCATGACCGCGCCGGTGCCGTATTCCATGAGCACGAAGTTGGCGAGATAGATGGGAATTTTCTCTACGGTAAACGGGTTCTCGCAATACGCGCCGGTAAAGAGCCCTTCCTTCTCGGCGCCCTCTTCGCCGCGCCGCGCCTGGCTGATTTTCTGAATTCGCTCGACGAACTCCTGCACCGCGCTCGCTTGCGAAGTGCCGCGGGATAACTCCAGCGCCAATGAATGCTCGACCGCCAGCGATAGAAACGTCGCGCCATAAACGGTGTCCTGGCGCGTTGTAAAAACGCGGACTGCGCCCTGCCGGCCGGCGAGCGGAAAAAGTATCTCGGCGCCGATCGACTTTCCGATCCAGTTCCGCTGCATCGTAACGACTTTGTCGGGCCAACCTTGAAGGCGGTCGAGGTCGCCAAGCAACTCCTCGGCGTAGTCGGTAGTGCGAAAAAACCATTGCTCCAGATTCTTTTGCACCACGGGCGTCTCGCAGCGCCAGCAGCCCCCGTCGATCACCTGTTCGTTGGCCAGGACCGTTTCGCAGGAAGAGCACCAGTTCACCGACGAGGCTTTTTTGTAGGCAAGTCCGCGCTCGTAGAATTTTAAAAAAATCCACTGGTTCCAGCGGTAGTATTCCGGCTCGCAGGTCGCGATCTCGCGCTCCCAATCGTAGGAGAGGCCCATGCGCTTCAACTGGGTCCTCATATAAAGGATGTTTTCCCGGGTCCAGGTTTCCGGGTGGGTTTTTCTCTCGATCGCGGCGTTCTCCGCCGGCAGGCCGAACGCGTCCCAACCCATCGGATGGAGCACGTTTAAGCCGCGCATTTTTTTATAGCGCGCGACCACGTCGCCGATCGAGTAGTTGCGCACGTGCCCCATGTGAATCCTGCCGGAGGGATAGGGGAACATCTCCAGCACATAATACTTGGGGCGGGAAGGATCCTCAGCGGCGCGAAAGCTCCGGTTGTCCTCCCAGAACTTTTGCCACTTCTCCTCGACTTCTTGAGGATGATATTTGTCGTCCATCGCTCGTTCACTGAACTATTTTGCGCCGGTTGCCGCGGCCACCTGATCCAGCACTCCGTTGATAAAAGTCGGCGAGTCTGCCGATCCGAAGCGCTTGCCGATTTCGATGGCCTCGTCGAGACTCACGTTCATCGGTATGTCCGGACAGAAGATAAGCTCATAGGTCGCCATGCGCAGGATTAGAAGATCGACTTTGGCCATCCTCTCGAGCTTCCAGTTTTCCGCGGACTTGGCGATGATCGCGTCGATCCGCTCCCGATTGTCCATTACGCCGGATATCAGTTGCCGCGCGAAATCCTTGGCCTCGCCGCCGCCCTCGAAGTGGCTTAGAAACAAATCGAGCGCTCGAGGCGATGTATCCCCGGTCACCTCCATCTGATACAGCGCCTGCAGCGCCAGCTCTCTAGCGTTTCTTCGGATACCCATAAAAAAGGCTGTAGGCTGTAGGCGATAGGCTGTAGGAAAAACGATCCGAACTACCGCCTACAGCCTACTGCCTACAGCCTATTTCAATGTTCGGTTCAGGCCGGCCATCTCGATGGCCGTGAGGGCCGCCTCGAATCCCTTGTTCTCGCTCTTCGCGCCGGCCCGCTCCATCGCTTGTTCCACGTTGTTGGTCGTCAAGACGCCAAAAGAAATCGGCAGCCGATGTTCCAGGACGACCGCTCCGATGCCGCGGGTGACGGCCTCGGCAATGTATTCGAAATGAGGCGTGTCGCCGCGGATCACCGCGCCGAGACAGATCAAGGCATCGTACTTGCCGCCGGCAGCCAGCTTCTTCGCCAGAAGAGGAATCTCAAAAGCGCCCGGCACGCGCACCACGTCGATGTCCCGCTCTTCCCCGCCGTGCGTTTTCAAAGCTTCGAGCGCGCCCTCCAGCAGCCGTTCGGTGACCGAGCTATTGAAGCGGCTCACGATAATTCCAAACTTCATGCCCCGGGCATCGAGCGGCCCCTCAAGAACTTTTACCATGGAGCGGCGCTCTTACTTTCCCGATTTGGCCTCTAATTTTGAAAAGATGTGTCCCAACTTCTGCTGCTTGGTGCGCAGGTATTCGATGTTGGAGGCCTGGGGCGGAACTTCGATCGGCACCCGCTCCACGACGGTAAGCCCGTATCCTTCCAGCCCGATGATTTTGCGCGGATTGTTCGTGAGCAAGCGCAGTTTCTGCACGCCCAGGTCGCGCAGGATCTGCGCCCCGATGCCGTAATCTCTGAGATCCTCTTTGAAGCCCAATTCGAGATTGGCCTCGACCGTATCCATCCCCTGGTCCTGCAACGCGTAGGCCCTGATCTTGTTAGTGAGCCCGATGCCCCTTCCCTCCTGGTGCATGTAGACCAGCACGCCCTTCCCTTCCTGGTCGATCCGCTTGAGCGATTGACGGATCTGCTCGCCGCAGTCGCAGCGCTCCGAGCCAAAAACATCGCCCGTAAGACACTCCGAATGCATGCGCACCAGCACGGCGTCGCCCTTGCGGATTTCGTTTTTCACCAGCGCGATGTGCTCGTAGGCATCGGCATTGTTGGTATAGACGACCGCCTTGTAGACGCCGCCGTCAATGGTGGGGAATTCGGACTCGGCGACGCGCTTCACCAGACATTCGCTGCGCAAGCGATAGGCGATCAAGTCGGCGATCGAAACGAGCTTCAGTTGGCGCTGCGCGGCGTAGCTTTCCAGGTAAGGGGTGAAAGCCACCGATCCGTCATCCTGCAATATTTGGCAAATAACGCCGGCGGGTTCCCGGCCGGACAGGCGGGCCAGATCCACCGCGGCTTCGATTCGCGCCGAGCGCACCAGCACGCCGCCGTTCCGCGTTTGAACGGGAAAGACATAACCGGGAACGGCCAGATCGCTGCGCTTGGTTTCTTTCGCGACCGCCGCCCTGATCGTATGCGCCCGGCTCGCGGCGGAAGCGGCCGAACCGGCGTCGGCGCGGAGCGAGATCGACGCGCCCAGGGACCCGACGACTTTCGAGCTGCTCTCCGGCACCATGAGCGGGAGGCCAAGGTGCTTCATTCTCTCTTCGGTGAGGCCGAGGCAGATCAACCCGCGGCCGTGCTGCATCATGAAATTGACCGCTTCGGTGGTAATTTTTTCGGCTGCGGCGCAGAGAAAGCCCTCGCTGTCGGGACCCGCGTCGTCCACGAGAATGACCAGGCGGCCGGCGCGGATTTCCTCTAGGATTTCTTCGATGTTGGAGACGGGCATGGCTTTAGAGGGAGCAGTCGCTGAACATATTTTCCGATCAAATCGGTTTCGACGTTGACTTTATCACCAACCCTACGGTCGCGCAAATTAGTGTATTTCAAGGTAAACGGTATCACCGCGACCGTAAAACGGCCCTTCTCGCATTGGTTGACGGTGAGACTGATGCCGTCCACGGCGACCGAGCCTTTGGGGACGAGCTGGAGTTCGAGATAACCCGGAACGCGAAAGGCATAGAAGATAAATTTTCCCTTTTTCCGGATCTTCCCCGTGATGGCGACGCCGTCGATGTGGCCCGTGACGAGATGGCCCCCGAGCCGATCGCTCAATCTTAGGGGCCGCTCCAGGTTGACGATGTCTCCGCGCCGGAGCGACCGAAAGTTGGTGCGCTGCAATGTTTCAGGCGAAACATCGACCGTGAAACGGCCGCCGGTTTTCTCGACGATCGTAAGACAAGCGCCGTTGACGGCGATGCTGGCGCCGAGCTTCATCTCTTCTACCGGAAGTTTGCTCGTGAGCGTCAGCACGCCCGCTCCGCCGCGCTTCTGCCAGCGGTACACCTCGCCCACGTCTTCAATGATTCCGGTAAACATCTCGCCTCTTTGTTTCAGCCAAAGGCTGATCCTCAGCCGAAGGACTGATCCGCCTTTGGCGGAGCCTCTGATCTGGCGGAGCCTTCTGCCTTATTTGATCACCTTATCCGCCCTTGCCAGCACGTTTGGTGGAATAGTCAGGCCGATCTGCTTCGCCGCTTTGAGGTTGATGATGAATTCAAACTTCATCGGCTGC
>CAZNES010000091.1:0-17856 GCA_964572145.1 uncultured Syntrophobacteraceae bacterium | reverse complement strand
CATCCTGAGCAGAGCGAAGGATCTCGGGCCGACACGCAGTTCGATGTGCAAACAACTCAAGTTAGGAGAGATTCTTCGGCTTCGCCTCAGAATGACACGCGGGGCTTTCGAACGGTTTTAGGGGTTAAGTAGAACCACCCGAGCGATCGAATTATGAAGGCGGCAACGCTGAAGCTGTGTCTTCCGGTCATCGCGGTAACGGCGCAGCAAAACATCGCGGGCTTCATCGTTCCTCCCTTTCTTCAGAGCGCGCAGTTTCCCGTCGCTATGATCGGTTCGCTGGTCTCCTTGGGGCCGGTCCTCGCGCTGGCATCGCGGATCCCTATCGGGCTTGCGTACACGGATAAGAGGGCCCGGGCGCTGATGAGCCTCGCCCTGCTGGCGATGGCGGCCTGCAATTTTCTCTATCCCTACGCGGTCACGAGTCTTACCTTTGCCGTAGTTCAAGGATTGAACGGCTTCGCCTACGGCGCGATCACCACGCTTTACTTGGCCTTTTACATCGGCTCGCTGCCACCGGACGAGGACCGCAACCATGCGATGGGTTACTACGCCGGCAGTCTTGCTCTCGGCTATTCGACGGGAAATTTCCTGGCGGGATACATCGCCGACCGATTCGGCTACGAGACCACGTTCCAACTGGCGGCGCTGCTGTCGCTTTTATGCGCGGGGTTGTTGTTCACTCTCGGCAGCGGCCCATCAGAGACCAGAAGAAAAGGCGAATCGCCTCCAGCCGGCCTGCATTGGGTGCAGTCCCTTAAGGCCGCCTGGGAGCCGAAGCTCGTCGCCGTCGCGGTGGTCGCCCTCTTCTTGAATCTGTTGCACCAAATGGCGAACGTCTTTCTTCCGCTCTATGGATTGGCTGTGGGGCTAACGTTAACACAGGTGGGCGTGATCAAAGGCTTCTACGCCCTTTGCAACGCGATCACGCGCCCCATCAGCGGTCTCGTTGTGAAACAAATGGGGCATCGCCGCATCTCCTACGGCGGGCTGCCGGTGCAGTCGGCGTTTGTATTGCTCATCCCTTTCTGCACCGACTTCCTCACGCTCTTGATCGTCTACGTTTCAGCCGGATTCATTCGCGCCGTTGCGATTGTAAGCAACGCCGTGAGTTTGGTCCAGGACACGGACGAGACCCGCGTCCCCAGAGGAATGTCGTCCGGTCTTTACAACGCCGGCGGCGATTTGGGAAATATCGTGGGGCCGAGTATGGGCGGGGTGATCGCCTCCGTTACCGGGGTGGCGAATTTGTTCCTCGTCGGGCCTCTGGTGACAGCCGTGCTATTTTTTCTTTCTCTCTGGGCTTGCCGGCATATTCGGCCGGCATCGACCGAACCGAAAGCAGGTTAAGCCTTCGGAATATTTTTTTGCGGATCGAGGAAGGGCTTTTTGACTACGGTCGCGCGCCGCTCTCCTACGCCTGAAATCGTAACCGTCGACACAGTTCCGAACCCGGCACATTCCACAGGAAGCATCGCGTAGCCGATGCTCTTCTTCAGTCGCGGTGAGAATACCGCGGACGTGACATGACCAACCGTTTTTCCTTCGACGTTCACCGCCCAGCGCGTGAGATTTAAATCCAGCGGCGCGCCGTCGATCTCGATGCCGACGAGCTTGCGCTTCACGCCTTCGGCTTTGATGCGGCGGAGCGCTTCTTTGCCGATGAAATCATTTTTCTGATCCAACTCTACCAGGCGCTCCAATCCGACCTCGTAGGGATTTTCAGCAAGCGTCATGTCAATGCCATAGTTGAGTATCCCCGCCTCGATGCGCCGTATATCCGACGGACCGGTCGGCGCGATGTTGTCCGGCTTCCCCGCTTCCATCACTTTCTCCCACAACTCCACGCCGCGGCTTCCGTCGCGCAGATAAATCTCGTAGCCGACTTCCCCCGTCCATCCGGTGCGGGTCACGATCAATGGAATACCGTTCAGCTCCGTCTCGACAAAATGATAGTAAGGCATCGCCAAAATTTTCTTGCCGAACAGCCGCTCCATCACCTGTTTCGATTTCGGCCCTTGAATCTGAATCGGCGAAACATCCGGCTCGCGGATCTCAACGTCCATGCCTGATGTCAACGCAACACCTTTTGCCCAGAGAATCACGTCGCTGTCGGCCACCGCGAGCCAAAAATGATTTTCCCCGAGGCGCATCAGCACCGGATCGTTGACGATCCCGCCGTTCTCGTCGGTTATGAGCACGTATTTTCCCTGCCCGACTTTGCATTGGGTCAAATCCCGTGGCGTCAGCATGTTTGTGAACTTGAAAGCATCGGATCCCGTGATCTCCACCTGCCGCTCCACGCCCACGTCCCACAGCGTCACACCCTCGATCAGCTTCCAGTATTCCTTTACCGGATCGTCGAAGTAGCTCGGCAGCAGCATGTGGTTGTAAACCGTGTAGCTCTTGCAGCCGTACTTCTGCGTCGCCTCGAAGAACGGCGAGCGGCGGATCCGCGCGCCGCGGGTGATGAGGGAGATGTCGAAGGGTTCCACCATGCTTTTCTATGCTTAACGAATCAGGAATCGAAGGACGTCACTAATAAAAAAATATGGAGATAGGGAAATTAAACTTACAAGTAGTCCCGTATCAAAATCTCTGCGATCTGGACGGCGTTCAACGCCGCGCCTTTGCGCCTATGTCTTCTTCGGTTTTACCCCGGCGCTACGCAGGCACTTATCTAACGGCCCACCCAGGCGCAGGGATGCGGCGCTTTGTTGGAGATTCCTGAGATTCAGCTCCGTCGGAGGATTGGAGAGCAGAGTCTCCACGTCCAACAGATCCTGTGGACCGCCGGCATCCAGCTTCATGAGGATCAAATCCTCGGGATGGAGAACGGACACTTCAAGCCGAGAAATCTTTAGAGGTATGCTCCTGACGATCGCTTCCCGCTGCCAGCGTTTATGCGCCCAGAGAATGTCGACGGCAACGCCATGCGCCCGTCCTGACAATCCGAGGCACAAAAGCAGAGGAACGGGATCGTCGGAGTCACCAACCCGCCACTCGGGGACGCACCCCTTCTCCTCGAAATAGCTTTGGAGCCGTCCGCGAAATTTAACGTCATTCAATGGGCTCGGGTCACTGTCCGCGAGGAGATCAATGTCCTCCGTTGCGCGCACGGCTCCCCAGGCGGACACGCCCAAACCTCCAATCAAGGCAAAACGAATCGGAACTTTAAACGCGAGAGCGGCGGCGTTGAAAAGCTCCGTTAGGGCGGCCAGAGCGCGCGCAAACCGCGGCTCCATCAGCGCTTCCGGCGCGCGGCGTCGCGTAAGGCGAGGCAAAAATCGGATAGTTCCATGGCAAGTTGAAGCCGTTCGGCGGGCGTTGCGAGCGAAGATGGCCGCGTCTTGACGCGCGAGGGACGGGGACGGCGGCTCTGGCTGATCGGCAGTGAATTGCGCTGCGATTTGCGCGAAGATCTCATAGGAGAGCCCCTTAGATATAATCCCTAATCAAAATCTCGGCGATTTGCACTGCATTCAGCGCCGCGCCTTTGCGGAGATTGTCGGCGACAATCCACATGTTGATGCCGTTGGGAACGGTATCATCCTCGCGGACTCTGCCCACCATGGTCGCGTCCAGGCCGACCGAGTCGATCGGCAGCGGATAGATATTTTTCTCCGGCTCGTCGCAGAGCAGGACCCCCGGGGCCTCGCGCAGAATCGCTTTCACGTCTCCCGCGGAGAGCTTCTTTTCGGTCTCGATGTTGACCGATTCGGAGTGGCCGCAAAAGACCGGCACGCGCACGCAGGTCGCGGTTACGCGCAGAGACGGCTCTGCCAGGATCTTCTTCGTCTCATCGATCAGCTTCTGCTCTTCCTTGGTGTAGCCGCCGGGCAAGAAGACGTCGATGTGCGGGATACAGTTAAACGCGATCTGATGCGGGAACTTCTCCTTGACGAGCTCCTGGCCGCTGAACAGCGCCGCGGTTTGCTGGCTCAGCTCGTCCATGGCCTTGCGGCCGGCGCCGGAAGTCGATTGATAGGTCGAAACGACGACCCGCCTCAGGCGGGCCGCGTCGTGAATCGGCTTGAGTGCGACCACCATCTGGATCGTTGAGCAGTTCGGGTTGGCGATGATTCCCCGATTTTTATAGTTGGCGATTTCCGCGGCGTTAACTTCCGGGACGACCAGCGGGACGTCGGGCTCCATGCGGAAGCGCGCGGTATTATCGACCACAACGGCGCCGGCATCGACCGCGATCGGCGCAAACTTTTCGCTCACTGATCCGCCGGCGGAGAAAAGAGCGATGTCGATATCGTCGAAGGAGTTTTCGTTGAGCACCGCCACGCGAATCTGTCTCCCCTGAAACTCAAGCACCTGGCCGGCGGATCTCTCCGACGCCAGCAGCCGCAGCTCGTCCACGGGGAAGGCTCTCTCCGCCAGGACCTCGCGCATCTGCTCCCCCACCGCTCCCGTAGCGCCAACCACCGCCACATTATATTTCTCTTTTTTCATTCCCTTTGACCCTTAAACTCTGAAACCCTTCAACCAAGTTTTTCCCTGACCCGCTTGCCCATCTCCTTGCAGCCGATGAGCATGCAGCCATCCGATTTTATATCGGCGGTGCGGTAGCCCTCGTCGAGCACCTCCTCAACCGCTTTTTCGATCCGGTCCGCCGCTTTGCCCTGGTCGAGCGAGTGGCGCAGCATCAACGCGACGGTGAGAATCGTCGCGAGCGGGTTCGCCATGTCTTTGCCGGCGATGTCCGGCGCCGTGCCGTGCACCGGCTCGTACATGCCGACTTTTCCACCGAGGCTCGCCGACGGCAGCATGCCGATCGAGCCGGTCAACATCGCCGCCTCGTCGCTCAAGATGTCGCCGAACATGTTGGTCGTGACCATCACGTCGAACTGTTTCGGATCGCGGATGAGCTGCATGGCGCAGTTGTCCACCAGCATGTGATCGAGAGCGACGTCGCCGTAACCGTTTTCTTTGTGCACGCGCGTCACGACCTTGCGCCAGAGCTCCGTAGATTCCAGCACGTTCGCCTTGTCCACGGAAGTCACTTTTTTCCGGCGCTTCCGCGCCGCGTCGAAACCGACCTTGGCAATGCGCTCGATCTCCGGCGTCGTGTACACTTCCGTGTTGACGCCGCGCTCGGTTCCGTCCGGCAGCTTGGTGATTCCTTTCGGCTGGCCGAAATAAATTCCGCCGGTCAGCTCGCGCACTACAAGAAGATCGGTTCCTTCGACAATCTCGCGCTTGAGCGTCGATGCGGAGGCGAGCGCGGAGAAGAGCTTCACCGGACGGAGATTGGCGAAAAGGCCCAGCTCCTGGCGCAGCGCCAGCAGCGCGCGCTCCGGACGGACGGAATAATCCATCGCGTCCCATTTCGGACCACCCATCGCGCCGAGCAACACCGCATCACTCTGCTTCGTGAGCTTCAAGACGGAATCGGTCAGCGGCTTGCCGTGCGCGTCGATCGACGCGCCGCCGACGATCCCTTCTTCATACTCCACCTGGAAATCGTATAATTTCGCCACCCGGCTCAAGAGCTGCGTGCCTTCGCGAACAACCTCCGGCCCGATCCCGTCTCCCGGCAACACCGCTATTTTGTAGTTCAACTCATCCCCCCTGATTCGATTTCTGATTCTCTTTAATTCAAAATTCAACACTCAACATTCAAAATTATTTTTATGGCCCTTCTCTCTCCACCAGCCGCCGATAATGCTTTCGTCCCTCGAGTTTGTTGAGCGCGTTGATAAAGGCCAGCGCGCTCGCCATGATGATATCCGTGTGTGCTCCCTGACCCGACACGCGGATGCCGTCGTCCTCGATCAGGCACGATACGCCGCCCTGCGCGTCCGCGCCGCCGGTGATGGCGTTCACCGTGTAGCGCATGAGCTGGGACTGTGAGCCGGTGATCTTCGCGATGACCTTGTAACACGCATCGACGACGCCGTCGCCCGACGCGTGATCCATCCTCTCCTCGCCGCCGACGCGCATTTTCATGGTCGCCGCGGGAACGCCGTCGGAGCTCGAGTTGACGCTGAGATATAACAGCTCGTAGCGGTCCGGCTGCCCCGGCACGCGCAGGATCTCTTCGGCGACAATGGACTCGATGTCTTCGTCGTAGACGTTCTTTTTCTTGTCCGCCAGTTCTTTGAAGCGTAGAAACGCCCGGTTCATGTCTTCTTTGCTGAGGTTGAAGCCAAGATGCTTCAAGCGCTCGTCGAAAGCATGACGCCCCGAGTGTTTGCCCATGACCAGGCGGTTCCCCGGGATGCCGATCGACTCCGGCGTCATGATTTCATACGTTTGCTTGTGCTTCAGCACGCCGTCCTGATGGATGCCCGCCTCGTGCGCGAACGCATTGTCGCCGACGATCGGCTTGTTGATCGGAATCGCGATGCCGGTGACCTGGGAGACCAGGCGCGACGTCGAATAGATCTGCTCCGTAACGATGCCGGTGTCGAGAGCGAGATAGTTTTTTCGCGTTCTCAGCGCCATGACGACTTCTTCCAGGGACGTGTTGCCGGCGCGCTCGCCGATGCCGTTGATCGTGCATTCGATTTGCCTGGCGCCGTTGTGAACGGCGGCAAGCGAGTTCGCCACCGCAAGCCCCAGGTCGTTATGACAATGAGCGCTCCAGGTCACCCGGTCGGCGCCCGCCGTGCGTTCGATCAATTGACTCATCAAGGCGCCGAACTCCGACGGGATGGCGTAACCGGTCGTGTCCGGCACGTTGATCGTGCGCGCCCCCGCCCGAATAACCTCTTTGAATACCTGGATCAGGAAATCGGGGTCGCTCCGCGACGCATCCTCGGCGGAGAATTCGATATAGTCGATGTGCTTCTTGGCGTAGCTCACGGCTTTAACCGCGGCGTCCAAAACTTCCTGCCGCGACATTCTGAGTTTGTGCTTGAGATGAATATCCGAAGTCGCGATAAAAATATGAATGCCTGGGTTCTTTGCCTGCTCCACGGCCTTCAGCGCTCGAGTAATATCGCCTTCCTGCGATCGCGCGAGACTCAGGATGCGCGGCCGGCTCACTTCCCGGGAAATCCGGGCGACCGATTCGAAGTCGCCCTCGGATGACGCGGCGAACCCGGCCTCGATCACGTCCACTCCCAGTTTTTCCAACTGCCGCGCGATGACGAGCTTCTGTTCCACCGTCATGCTGGCGCCGGGCGACTGCTCGCCGTCTCTCAGCGTGGTGTCGAATATTCTTACAACCGAATCACTCATTTTGTCAGACATGGAATCATCCTCCTCCGTATAAAAGAAAACTCCCGCGGCAGTGTTGCCGACGGGAGCTTTTAAACGACATCGAAAGGGGAACTAGGGCAGCGCCTCTGCGAGTTCCCCTCTCTTCTCCCGTCGCCGCTTGTATACGGTCAGGGTCCACAAGAGGGGGCCGGACAGAGTATACAAGAGAAACGTGGAAAAAAACATAATCTGCGGCTCGACGATAAAAAGCTTGATCAAGAGAATCCCGGAAATGAGAACCCAAAAAGGATGCTTCTTCTTAAAGACCAACCGCTGCTTTAAGCTGAAGTAATTAAAATTGCTCACCATCAATCCCGCCAGCAGGTAAATGACCAGGAGCAATATCACTTCTTTGTTCGCCGCGCCTTCGCCTCCGAGACTATAATACAGCAGCACGGTCGCCACGATCATCTCCGCCGCCGCGGGAATCGGCAGGCCGACGAAGTGGGTCTTTTCTACATTCTTGATCTGAACGTTGAAGCGGGCGAGCCGGAGCGCGCCGCACACCACGTAGAGACAGGCGGCCAGCCAGCCCCACGTGCTCCAGGGCACCAGAGCCCAATAATAGACCAGAACCGCCGGCGCGACGCCGAATGAAACGAGATCCGCCAGCGAGTCCAACTCGACTCCGAACTGGCTCGTCGTCCGGGTGAGGCGCGCCACGAGGCCATCGAGCCCGTCCAGGAGATTGGCGAAGATTATGAAAATGCCCGCCTGAAAATATTCGCCGTTGAACGTCGAAATGATTGAAAAAAAGCCGCAGATCAGATTTCCCGTCGTGAATAGACTCGGAATTAAATAGACGCCTCTCTTGAGCTGGGCCTGGCGCTGGCGCACCCGCTGCTTTAAGGGAACTCGCGGCGCGGTTCTCCGCGGCAGAATGCGTACCTTGGCCCGCGCCAGCCTGTCGCCTAGTGGGTCGAATTCGTTCATACGCTCCTCGCCAGAATCGTTTCCCCTCCGCGCACGCGCCGCCCCTCGCTTACCTCTAAACGAGATCCAACGGGTAAAAAGAGATCGACTCTGGAACCAAACATGATTATACCGAATCTCTGCCCCGCTTCCAAGACGTCTCCTTTTTTTACCCGGCAGACGATGCGCCGCGCGGCGACGCCGGCAATCTGCACGACCCTCAGCCTTTTCCCGTCCGGGTCCGCGATCGTCAGAGCGTTATGCTCGTTGTTCTCCGACGAGCTTTCCTTATAGGCGGCGATGAACCTGCCTTTTTTATGCTGCACGTCTTCGACCCGGCCCCCGATCGGCGAACGATTGACATGAACGTCCAGCGGCGACATGAAGATGCTGAGTCTGATTGCGGTCCCATCGCCTGCGGCGCCGTCCACCTTTCTTATCTCCATCAGCCTTCCGTCGGCCGGCGACAGGATCAGACCTTCGCCAACGGGCGAGCTACGGTCGGGATCGCGGAAAAAAGCGGCGGCGGCGAGCGCGACGATACCGAAAGCCGCTGCGCTCCAGGTCCAGCCGAAGATGGCTGCTACAATCGCCCACAGAGCCGGCGTGAATATAAATGGATAACCCTCTTTGACGATTTTCATTGGAAGAGGCGTGAGGCTTGAGGATGAGAATTATTTCTCTTTGCCTACCGCCTACCGCCTATCGCCTACTTCAGCCGGAGGCTGATCCGCCTCTGGCGGAGCCTTGAGCCATTTAATTTCTGCTTTTGTCCACCAACCGGTTTTGCGCCAGCCAGGGCATCATCGAGCGCAGCTTCTCTCCGACTTTTTCCAGCGGATGGTTCGCGGCCTCTTTTCTCAGCTCTTTGAAGTGCGGCATGCCGGCGCGACACTCGGTGATCCACTCCTCGGCAAATTTTCCCGACTGAATGTCGGCTAAAATTTTGCTCATCGCCTGGCGCACTTCCGGACCGATCACCCGTTTGCCGCGCGTCAAATCGCCGTATTCGGCGGTGTTGCTGATCGAATAGCGCATGTTGGTGAGTCCGCCCTCGTAGATGAGATCGACGATCAGCTTCACCTCGTGAACGCATTCGAAGTAGGCCATCTCGGGCGGATAGCCCGCCTCGACCAGCGTTTCATATCCTGCTTGAATCAGCGCGCAGAGTCCGCCGCAGAGGACCGACTGCTCGCCGAAAAGATCCGTTTCCGTCTCGTCTTTAAAAGTCGTCTCGATCACCGCGGCACGCGCGCCGCCGAGCGCGCTGGCGTAGGCGAGTCCCACCTGCGTCGTGTCGCCGGACGGGTCCTGCTCGACCGCGAGCAGGCACGGCACCCCCCGGCCCTTTTCGAATTCGCTGCGCACGAGATGGCCCGGCCCTTTCGGCGCGACCATAAAAACGTTCACGCCCTTGGGCGGCATGACTTTTTTAAAATGGATGTTGAAACCATGGCCAAAGGCGAGATAGTTGCCGTCTTTGAGTCCCGGTTTGATTTCTTTCTCGTAAGCCTCGCCCTGCAATTCGTCGGGCAGCAAGATCATGACGATGTCACCCCACTTAGCGGCCTCCGCGGTCTCCATGACTTTGAGACCGGCCTTCTCCCCTTTGGGCCACGAGGCGCTGCCTTTTTTGAGCCCGACGGCGACTTCGACGCCGGAGTCTTTTAGATTGAGGGCATGCGCGTGGCCCTGGCTGCCGTAACCCAGCACCGCGACTTTTTTGCCCCGAAGATATTTCAGATCCGCATCACGGTCATAATAGACTTGCATCGTTGTCTCCTCCAGATTCTAACAAGATAGCGTCGCGGGAGTGTCTATGTCAAACCGCAACGCGACACTAATTTGGGCGAGTTTCCGACGACGAGACGCTGAAGCGAATGGACAGGCGGCGCCTCAAAATCTAATGTGCTGAGGATCTCAGCGCGGATAGAGCTGCTTGATGAATCCTTCTTTGGCGAGCCGGTCGAGCGGCGCCGGGTCGTAGAAACTCTTCGCGTCCGCGCCCTTCGCCTTGGGGATTCTGACCGTGATCTCTTCGAGCGCGGTTTCGATCTCGTTCACGCTGACGGTCGGCACGTCGCGGATATATCCCAGGACGTAGGTGCGGAACGCGCTCTCGAGCAGCTTCGTGTCGGGCGTTCTTGTGTATTTGCCGAGCGTCTTGACGGTAAAGTCGGAATTGGCCTTGGCGAATTTAATTCCCTCCAGCGTAGCCTTGAGAAATCGGTCGAGCGTCTGCGGCCGGTTCTTGATGAATGCATCGGTGGCGACAAGCGCAGTGCCGGGATAGCGGTAGTCGATATTTGCCAGGTTCAACATTTCTTTGAAGCCCAGCTCCTTGGCCTTCTCGAGGGTCGGCGAGGAAATCAACGCTCCCTTGATGATTCCCTGCTGCATGAATAAAAGATTCTCGGGCACGCCGCCGGTCTGGATCATCTTGATGTCCTTCGCCGGATCGATGCCCCATTCGGCGAGCGCCTTGCGCAGTCCCAAATCCGTCAGCGAGCCGAAGCGGCTTACGCCGAAGGTCTTGCCTTTCAGGTCCTGCGGGCCGGCGATATCCGGCGTCACGACCAGGCTCATCGGAATCACGTTGATCACGTTGCCGATGATTTTCACCTCCGAGCCGGCGAGCCGCGACAGAATCGCCGCCGCGCCGGAGCCCTGGACAACCTGCGCGTCTCCCGAGATCAGCGTCGTTATCGCCTGGGAGCCGGCGACGTAGATCAAGTTGACGTCGAGGCCGTATTTTTTGTAGATGCCGGCTTCTTTGGGCACCCAGGTCGAGATCGACGCGGCGGAAATCGACGAGTAAACGACGTTGAGCCTTTCGAGTTCGGCGGCCGCCGCGACGGAAATCGCGCCAACAAAAGTGAAGATCAAGAAATATGTGGCGCATTTCCTCATCTGCAAGGCAATTTATTGACTTTGCACGCGCGTTGTCAAACTCAAAGGTGTTGTCAAACTCAAAGGTTGAATTTTCATTTTGTTTCAAGTACCCTCGGCGGGTTTGCTGCTTACAATGCACCGCGTGATGATGTTCATAGCGCTGCTGGCGCTGGCGCCGTATTTTTTGTCCGGCTGCGGAATTCCTTTTATATCCTCTTTCGAACGAACCTCTGCAAACCCGGCCGAAGAGACGCCGAAAATAAAAGCAGATCCCGTCAGCGCTCCAGCCGCGCCGCAACCACGGGTCACGCAAATCCAGCCTAAACGCGAGCAAGATCCCCCGCCGGTCGTCTCTCCGCCCGCAGAAACAAAAAAGGATGAGCCCAAGCCGATCGTAGGCGGCGAAGAAAAAAAAGATCCGCCGGAGAAAGCCATGCCGGAGGAACCGCCTCCGACGGCCTTACAAGAAGCATCGGGACCCGAGGCCGACGACCGGTTGCTCGGTTTATTACAGAAAGAATTCGAACAGGCGATGCAGCAGCCGCCGGGCCGGCGCAAGATTCAATTTTCCATGCCGCTCGTGGAAAACGATCGGGTGCTCTACTTTATCGACGTCTTCTGCGGCAAATTGAAAGTGTTCTTAGAGCGCGCGCTCGCCCGCTCGGGCAAATACATCCCCATGATGGCGACGGTGCTTCAGGAGGCGGGCCTGCCCGAGGACTTGGTTTACCTGTCGCTCATCGAAAGCGGCTTCGCTCCCGCAGCTACTTCGAAGGCCAAGGCCGTCGGCCCGTGGCAGTTCATCCGCACCACGGGCCTCCGCTACGGTCTCAGGATCGACAATTGGGTTGACGAGCGAAGAGATCCGGTGAAATCGACGCGCGCCGCAGCCGCCTATCTGAAAGACCTGCACCAGCAATTCGGCGAGTGGTTTTTGGCCGCGGCGGCCTACAACGCCGGCGAGCGCAAAGTAGAAACCGCCATCCAACGCACGCAAACGAACGATTTCTGGTCATTAAGTCAACGGACCATCCTCAAGCAGGAAACCCGCAACTACGTGCCTAAATTTATCGCCGCCGCGTTGATCGCCGGCGCTCCCGAAAAGTACGGTTTTAACGATCTCGTTTACGAAGCTCCCTTCGACTACGATGAAGTAACCACGCACAGGCCGCTGACGCTCCAGACGGTCGCGAATCTCGCCCGCACAACGGTCGGAAACATCAAGGAGCTGAACCCGGAGCTGCTGCGCAATGTCACGCCCCCGAGCGAGGGCGGGTTCAGCTTGCGTGTTCCCTCCGGCAGCGGAGAGATTTTCAACCAGGCTTACAAGGCCCAGTTCGACTCGACCGGCGTCAAGGTCGTCAACTACACGGTCAAAAAAGGCGAGACCGTGGCCGCCATCGCAAAGCGCTATCACCAGCGGGTGAGCCAGATCATGGAAGCCAATGATTTGAAGACGCCGCAACTGCGCGTGGGCCAACAACTGATGATCGTTTTGGAAGGGCCGGCGAAGAAGTAAGGGAGCGTGTTTGTGTCACTTCGAAGCGGTGCTTTGGGGTTACGTGTCCGTGTTCGTCCCCTCCCCACGAGCACGTCGCACGAGCACGATCACGGGTTTATTTCCGTGCCGCAATCGCAGCGTAGGGCCGCTTCTCCGCGCCACGGTAGAGCTGTCTCGGACGGGCGATCTTCATCTTCTGCTCCGGGTCGAGCAGCATTTCTTCCCAGTGGGCGATCCAACCGATCGTACGCGCGATTGCGAAGAGCACCGAAAACATATCGATCGGCAATCCCATCGACTGATAAATCAGGCCGGAATAAAAATCGACGTTGGGATAGAGCTTGCGCTTGACGAAATAATCGTCCTCCAGCGCAATCCGCTCCAGCTCGAGCGCGATGTCCAGCAGCGGGTTCCGCCCTTTCACCTCGAAGACGTCGTAAGCGACCTTCTTGATGATCTTCGCCCTGGGATCGTAGTTCTTGTAAACCCGGTGGCCGAATCCCATGAGCCTGCCGTCTCCCGCTTTGACCTTCTGGATGAACGCCGGGACTTTGTCCTTGTGGCCGATCTCGTTCAGCATCTTGAGCACCTGCTCGTTGGCGCCGCCGTGGAGCGGGCCGTAGAGCGCCGCCGCCGCCGCCGCGACCGAGCAATAGGGGTCCGAATGGGCGCTGCCGACGCCGCGCATCACGTTCGTGCTGATGTTCTGCTCGTGGTCGGCGTGGAGGATGAAGAGCACGTCCAGCGCATGCTCCAGCACCGGGTGCGGCTGGTATTTCAGCTCGGTCATCTTGAAAAGCATGTTCAAGAAATTTCCCGTGTAGGTCAAATCGTTGTCCGGATAGGCGTAGGGCATCCCGATGCTGTGACGGTAGGCGAAGCCGGCGATGGTCGGCATCTTGGCCACGAGCCGGTAGGTCTGCTTCTGACGCGATTCCGCGTCGAAGATATTCTTGGCGTCGGTATAGAAAGTCGAGAGCGCCCCGACCGTGCTCACGAGCATGCCCATCGGGTGGGCGTCGTGGTGAAACCCGTCGATGAATTTTTTGATGTTCTCGTGCAGGATGGAGTGGTGCGTGATGTTGTAGGTCCAATCATCGAGCTGCGCCTTGGTCGGCAGCTCGCCGTGCAGCACGAGATAGGCCGTCTCCAGATAGGTGCTCTTGTCCGCCAATTCCTCGATCGGATAGCCGCGATAACGCAGGATTCCCCGGTCGCCGTCGATGTAAGTGATCTTGCTTTGGCAAGCGGCCGTGTTCATGAAGCCGGGGTCGTAACTGGCCAAACCGAAATCTTCCTCGGAGACCTTTATCTGACGCAGATCGGTCGCGTTGATCGCCCCCTCGTGAACCGGGATATCGTACTTTCTTCCCGTCCGGTTATCGATGATGGTGATGGTATCCGATGCCATAGGACCGCCTTTTTATCCGCCGCCGCGCGGCGACCGAAGTATCTTCTTTATTAGAACATCCTTGCTTGCCGGTCAACTCTATCTCAAGCCTCCTCCGGACTAAGAGTCCAGCCGAGTCTCCAGATTCCGCTCTCGCGTGAGAGGCAGATCATCGTCGCCGGAGCAAAATCGACGATTTTTTTTTCGCTGTCGCCGACAAGGAGCAACGCGGCAAGCCGGCCGACATGCGGCAGGTGCCCTACCAGCATCAAGGATTCCTCGGCCGCTTCGAGCTCGGCTCTCGCCACGAGAGGATCGTCTTCGGGCGACAGCCCCGAGATTTCCCGGATTCCCCGGGCGGGAGAAAGGAACCGCGCGAGGATCTCGGCCGTCTCTTTTGCCCGGAGCTTGTCGGAGTGCAGGATCTCGGAGACTTTGATTTTCTTCGCCGCCGCCGCGCGGGCGACCTTTTCCACTCCGGCCCGGCCGCCATCGGTCAAAGGGCGGCGCCGGTCCAGATGCTCAGGCTCGGCTTCGCCGTGACGGACCAAATAAAAATCCATAGTCGTCGTGCCTCGCGTTCGCGTTGTAAACCGTAGGGGCGGTTCGCGAACCGCCCCTACCTCACGCTGTTGCAATTTACCGATGATGCTATAGTATCCCGACGGTAATTTTCAATCTTCGCGGCGCCCTTTTTAATATCGTGGTCGAATTCAAGAACGTCAACAAGTGGTTCGGGACGCTTCACGTTCTGAACGAGATCGATCTCCGGATCGAGCGCGGCGAAGTGGTCGTGGTTTGCGGTCCGAGCGGCAGCGGCAAGAGCACGCTGATCCGCTGCATCAACCGGCTCGAAACGATCCAGTCCGGAGATATCGTCGTCGACGGCAAGCGGCTCTCCGAGCCGTCGCTGGACCTGAGGGCGCTCCGGGCCGAGATCGGCTTCGTCTTCCAACAGTTCAATCTGTACCCTCATCTCAGCGTGATGGATAACATCACGCTGGGCCCGATCAAAGTAAGAAAGCTCACGCGCGAAGAAGCGCAAAAAAGCGCGGCCGAGCTGTTGGAACGCGTTGGCATTCCCGACAAAGCCGGCGCCTTTCCCGCCAGCCTTTCCGGCGGCCAGCAGCAGCGCGTCGCGATCGCGCGGGCCCTGGCCATGCAGCCCAAGATCATGCTTTTCGACGAGCCGACCTCCGCGCTCGACCCCGAGATGATCAACGAGGTGCTCGAGGTCATGACCGATCTCGCAAAGGACGGAATGACGATGGCCGTCGTGACGCACGAGATGGGCTTTGCCCGGCGCGTCGCGCGCCGCGTGATCTTCATGGACGAAGGGCGCATCGTCGAAGAAGGCGCGCCGGAAGATTTTTTCGCCGCGCCGAAATCCGAGCGGGCAAAACAATTCCTGAGCAAGATTCTCTCACACTGAGGAGGTCGTCATGAAGCGACTGCTTATTTTTCTGACGCTGGCTGCGGCCGCATGGACCGCGCGTCCGGCCGCGGCGGAAACCACGCTCGAAAAGATCGCGCGCACCGGCACTCTAACCATCGGCACGCGCACCGGCTCGCCGCCGTTCGCCCACGTCGATAAAGAGAACCGGTGGGTGGGTTTCTCGATCGATCTCGTCGAGCAACTGGTCGCGCCCACTTTGTCGCAGAAAATCGGCAAGCCGGTGAAGGTGGAGAAAAAAGAATCGGCGCCCGCGACGAGAATCCCGCTGCTCACCTCGAACGCCGTCGACCTCGTCGCCGAGACGATGACTGACACGAGAGCCCGTCGCGACAGCGTGGACACGAGCCTCACCTTCTTCGTCACCGGCGCGCAGTTCCTCGTGAAGAAGGGCAGCCCGATCAAAGGCATCAAGGACATCGCCGGAAAGCGCATCGCCGCCCAGCAAGGCGCGACCAACGCGCGCATACTCCGCGAGCGCGTGCCGACGGCGCAACTGCGCGAGTTCCCGGATCAGCCCGCCGGCTTCCAGGCGCTGTCTCAGGGCCAGGTGGATGCCTACACCAACGACGGCATCCAGCTCGCCGGCCTCAAGGCGAAAGCGCCGAGCCCCGGCAACTGGCTCATCGTCGGCGAATTTTATTCCTACGAGCCGTTCGGCATGGCGCTACGCAAGGGCGATTCCGACTTCCGCAACGCCGTCAATAACGGACTCATGGAGGGCATCGATTCGGGAAAATTTTTCGAAATCTACGAAAAATGGTTCGGGCCGAAGAGCGAGCTGCCCTACCCCATGACGCCGGAAATCAAAAAGTTCATGATCTACCAGGCTGTACCCAAGTAAAAACAGGCAACAGGCATGAGGCAACAGGCAATAGTAGGGGCGCGATTAATCGCGCCCCTACGCCTCTCGCCTAACGCCTAACGCCTTTATGTCTTACAACTTCAACTGGTCGGTTCTCTGGACCGGGCAATCCGGCCAGTGGCTGCTTCAAGGCGTCGTTACGACGGTCGAGATCTCCGCGGTCGCGTGGTTGCTCGCGCTCGCTCTGGGGATTGTTTCCGGCGCGCTTCGCACGGCGCCTTGGGCGCCGCTGCGTGCCCTCGCGACTTTCTATGTCGAATTTTTCCGCAACGTCCCGCTGCTCGTATGGATGTTCTTCTGGTATTTCGCGCTGCCGCCGCTCTTGCCGCAATCTTTTCAAGATTGGCTCTATAATCACGGCGCGGAATTTTGGGCCGGCACGGCGGCGCTGGGCGTCTATCACGGCGCGCGCGTTTCGGAAGTGATCCGCGCCGGCATCCAGTCGATTTCCAAGACGCAGTTCGAAGCCGCGCTTTCCACCGGCCTCAGCACCGTGCAGGTCTATCGTTTGATTATTCTTCCGATTGCGCTGCGTCTCATCATTCCGCCGGCGACGAACGAGTCTCTGAACCTGCTAAAGAATTCATCGGTTGCGCTGACGATCGGCGTCGCGGAACTGACCTTTCAGACGCGGCAGATCGAGACCTATACGGCGAAAGCCTTCGAGGCGCTGACCGCCGGAACGCTGATCTATCTTGTTCTGTGCCTGACGATTTCTTTTATCATGGCGCGAGTCGAGCGCCGCTTCGCGATCCCGGGAATGATCGCGAGCGTTGGCGGCGCGGAGCGGTAGCCCTACCGGATCTCAAATGGCAAATCTCAAATAATATGAGATATGTCCGCCACAGCACTTTGGCGGAGAAATTCCGAGCGCAGCGAGGACATATGGACTTCGGAGTTATTTACAGGAATTTGGATTTCATCCTCCTTCAGGGCCTGCTCGGCATCGGCAACTTCGTCGGCGGCACGCTGCGGCTCGCGATTCCGGCGATGATACTCGGATTCATCCTCGGCGTCTTTATCGGTCTCGCCAGACTCGCGCGCTCGGCATGGATTCGCATTCCCGCGACGGTTTACGTGGAGTTCTTCCGCGGCGTGCCGCTCGTCATGGTGATTTTCTGGCTCTGGTTCATTTTGCCGGTCGTGCTGCGAATACCGTTGCCCGAGTACGGCATCGCGCTGGCGGCCTTCGTGTTTTTCGAGGCCGCTTATTTGGGCGAGATCGTCAAGGCGGGCATTCAGTCCGTGCCGCGCGGGCAGATCGAATCCGCATCGTCCATCGGCCTTAACTCCGCGCAGACCATGAGCTACGTGGTCCTGCCGCAGGCGCTGCGCAATATGATTCCGGCGCTCGTCACGCAGTTCATCGTTCTTTTCAAAGACACCTCGCTCGCTTCGATCATCGGCTACGTCGATCTCACCAAGGCGGCGCAGATCGTCAACAATCGGGAGATCCGTCCCTTCGAGCTGTATCTCCTCATCGCCGCGGTCTACTGGATCTGCACCTACGGCATGTCCCGCTATGCCAGCTACTTGGAGCGGAGACTCGCTTCCGCTTAATTGAGATGTTTCTCGGAGCCTGCCCTGAGCGGAAAAGAGAGATGCTTCGCTTCGCTCAGCATGACACA
>CAZNES010000090.1:0-17930 GCA_964572145.1 uncultured Syntrophobacteraceae bacterium | reverse complement strand
ATCCACGCAGATAGACGTCTGAGCATGGAAGTCGATCGGCTGGCAAAGATTGTCTGGAAAGGAAAGCCTGACCCTGCAAAAGGTCGGGAAAAGACGCGTTCGAACAGAGCGCAATCTTTACACGTCGACGCGCTTGCTCCGGCCCAGGGCCGAAGCGATGGTCTTCCGGATGAATTTGGGAATTTTTCCGGTCAATAGACTCGATGCTTTTTTCTTGCTCGTCTCTATTTCCTCTCGTGGAATCACCATGCGCTCTACCGCTCTGATTTTTTTCTCGTCCAGTTCGATGCCGAGAAACTCCGCCAGTCTGGCCGCCTCTTTCATCGGCTGGCTCACCACGTCGTCGAACGCGACAAACATCGTCGCGAGCCCCGGATAGCGTTCCAAGAAATCTACCATTTCCCGCTGGTAAAAATTTGCCAACTTCAGCGCGTTGAGGAAATCAACACTTCGCTGCCTGTTCTTCGTGTGTTCCACGGAGGAGTACGCAATCGCGAGGGGGTTTCTGAAAACCATAATGAAATGCGGATTCGCAAGATGAGGCAAAAACAGGTCAATCGTCAGAATCGTCCGGGGATGCTTCCAACCCCAAATGGGTTTCCCCTTAGACTTTTCGAGAATAAGCCTCTCAATCCTTGGGGCTGCGGCTTCTTTTTGCTCCAGTATTTGGACCCGCGTGGGCGGATCCCAATAGGTCTTGCCTTCGGCCACAGCGTTAAAAATCTCCTTGTGAAGTCTTTCGAAGTCGCGATCTTCAAAGGCTCCCCGGGGGTTCGACTGAGTAGGGTACCCAACATTCCCCATGTCGACGCCTAAACTTGCCAGCATACCCGCGGTTACCGAAGTCCCGGACCGCGCCGTTCCCAGCACGATAACCGTTTTTTGCTGCCGACTGTCCTCGCTCACAAATCCTCCTGAGCTCTCGAAATCTCATCCGGAGTCTCGGCCATGCCCGCCGGCTGATTCGCGACGTGCCGGAGAAAAAGAGGGACAAGCTACCTTTTTCGAGGCCGCATACTTTAATCCCTCTTTTTCGTTTCCCTCCGCATCTCTTCATACACGCGCAGGTAGGCGTCGCACATAAAGCGCGGAGTAAATTGCTCCGGGAAATCGAGGGGCGGGTGCCGGCCGTTTTTTAGATTCCGCAGCGTCGCGACAATCGCCTGCGCCAACTCGCCGGCATCGCCGGGTGCGACGAGCATGCCGCAATCTCCGCGAACGATCTCCGGTAAGCCAGCGATCCGGCTCGCAACAACGGGCTTGCCTAAGTAGAGCGCTTCTTTGAGAACCGCCGGCGAGGAGTCGGTACCGACGGCCGGCAAAACCGACACGTCGAGAGCCGCGGTAATGTCGACAACGTCTTCCCGGAAGCCCAAGAGACGGACTGATTTCTCCAGGCCCCGCTTTCGGATTATCTCGCGCACGACGGGTCCGACGATCTTCCCCTCTTTTCCGACAAATAGAAATACCGCGTCGGGAAATTCTTTCAGAATCTGCGGCAGCGCCTCCAAGAGAACCATATGGCCCTTGTCCTTGCTGACCCGACCGACGATGCCGACGAGCGGAGTGCCACTCCCGACGTCCAGCTCCTCCCGGATTTTTGTCGAATGCGGCGGCGCGGCGAATCTCTCGATATCGACGCACGAGTGGATGATCGGGATATCGCTCGCCAACAGGATGCCCGCGTCGAAGAAGCGGCGGTAGTTTTCCAGAGCGGCTCTGCTTACCAGCACGAGCCGATCAACGCCTCGCCGATACAGCCACCGGTTGAAAAAATGGAAATGCACGTTCTTGGTGTTATGCCGGGTCATGAGAATAGGCTCGGGAAGGCGAAACAGTGAACGCGCCCATACCATAGCCCAAGTGTCTTGCGATCCATGCGTGTGGACGGCGTGGAATTTCTCGACCTGCGCCAGACGGCCTAAAGCGACAATATCGCGCAAAAGGGAAGCCGCATGTTTGGCCTTTCTGAATCGGACATCCGTGAAAACCGGAATCGCGGCGGCTTGTGCGCGCGCGACCAAAGCCGATCCCGCCGGGGCGGCAATCACCACCCGGTGGCCTCTTCGGATCAGCTCCCGGGAGAGAAGAAAGACTCTGGCGACTTGCCCGTTCCACTCAAGGTGAAAATTGGTTTGAAGGATTTTCAGGGCGGACATTGCGACTTGTTCGGCGCGACGTTGGCGATCGTCTACCGATCCGCCTTCTTCCCGGCGCGCAAAAGAGGGACCAGTTTTTTGTTGATCAATCTTGGAATTTTTCCCGTCAGTAGACCCGTCGCTTTTCTTTTTTCGGCGGCAATTCTCTCTCTGGGGATAACCAGCTTTTCAATCTTGCTTGTCTTCTCTTCCGTCAGCTCAATTCCCAAAAACTCCGCCAATCTTGCCCCTTCCCTGACCGGATCGCCGATAATCTCTTCGAACGAGATGAACAGTTTCGGCAACTCCGGATGGCGCTCGATAAAATTGAAAAGCTCTCCGTAGTAGAAGTTGACCAGCTTTAGGGCGCGGCATATATCGAGCTTGTCCTTGAAGCGGCTGGTATGCTCTACGGTCGAGCGCGCTATACTCAAGGGGTTTCTGAACACCACGATAAAATGCGGATTCACGAGATAAGGCAAATACAGCTCGACTGTCAAGATGGTCGGCGGGTGCTTCCAGCCCCAGAGTGATTTGCCGCTCGATTTTTCCAGTAGAAGCTTTTGAATTCTCTCGGCAAACCTGTCTCTCTGGGCCAAGACCTGCTCCGGCATCGGCGGATCGAAGTAAGTCTTTCCTTGCGCCGCCGATCTCAGAATATCTTTGTGGAGTCTTCCGATGTCTTCGTCTTCAAAGGCGCCCGTGGGGGTTGACTCCTCCGGATAAGCCACCGCCCCGAGGTCGACGCCCAGGATATCCAACAGGCCCCCGGTCATCGAGGTGCCGGACCGCGCGGTTCCCAACACGATGATTGTTTTTCGCTCTCCGGTTGCTTCATGTCCGCTCTTGGCCATAACGTGGATATCCATTCCCGTCCTTGAGTGAATCTCTTCCGACGTAGCCGAAGTGTCTGAGCCCCTCGTCGGCGATCTCCTCGACCGCGACGATCTCTTCTCTCGTCAGTTCCGTCTTCCACTTGTAATTCCGGTTTTCAAATACCGGCAACTTGCCAAATAGATCTTCCGAGTATCTTACTCCAATCCATTCCCAAATTCTCTTTACAATAGGACCGGCCTTTACAGGGAGATCCTCGTAAAAGACCTCCATGTAATCGGAGCCGTATTTTTTACCCTCCCTGGACGCGTAAAGGACGGCTTCGTTCCACATGTAAGCGAATTGGCTCGCCAGCGGCCAATCCAAGCGCCCTCTCCAGCCGGGAGGCCGGAGAAAGGCCGCGAACGGAAACGACAGCCGGCCTTTATTCTCCTTCACACTGCTAAAGTTGCTGCAGACGACGGCGCGGCCGTCACGAACGATATGAATGATTTTAGCCGCCGGAAATATCTTTTTTATAAAATGAATTCTCAAACTGTTCTCCGGATGCCGGTTGAGAACGATCCGCTTGCCGGATTTCCATTGATAGTAGCAGAAATTGCCGCGCAACCGTAAGACGTCCGATGTCGTCACGTCTTTGGCCGTCTTGAGAGTATCGTTATTTCTCTCATGGAAATCCTTGTCCCAGAGGACTCTGGCCTCGCTTCTATCTGCAAGCTCCGGCGAAAGCGAGATGGCCTTGCCGAGCACGCGGGTTCCCGAGTTGGGGGCCCCGACGATAAAAACCGGCGGGTTGAGCTTGCCGAACGCCCCATAGTAACCCAGCGACCCACGGACGAGGTGCCAATAGTGTCGCGGCCTTGCCCGGACAGCGTTATAGAGATTCATCGGGAATGAGTCCCGCCAGAATTTGTCAGTCGCTCCCGCCATCGGCGGTATCTTTTTCTTTGGACCACGGCCAAAACCTTCCGGACGAACGCTTTGGTGTCTTTTTTCGAGGCGTAAAATAGCTCAGCGTAACGCGTGAAGAAATAGATCCCCTCTCTCCCGTTCCAGGCTCTGCGTTGGACCTGTAGCAAATTCACGATCCTTTTGGCGAGAGGCAGACGGCGTTTCTTCACGACTCGATCCAGATCGACCAAAATTAATCGCCGCCGATCCGTTTCCCATCCCTGAATCAGAATATTACTCCCCTTAAGATCCCGGTGGTAAATGCCCATGGAATGCAGCCGTGACAGCAACCGCGCCAGGTCACGCAGAATCGAGCGCCTTACCGCAAGGCGCCGTTTGACCGGCAGGCTCGCCTGGAGTGATCGCCTAAAATATTGGAGCGAACAACTATCGGCTACTTCCTCGCTCACGTAATAGCTCGTCCCCAGGCCCTTCCAGCTTCGATATTCGAACGCGGCCAACGGCGAGGGCGTGAGAATGCCGTTGGAATTGAGCAGCAGCGCCCCTTTCAAACAACGCATCGCCGGCGACGGAAAAAATAAAAATCCCAGCCGGCGCAGACCCGACCCGTAATGAAACCGTTTCGCGACTACGTTCAACTCAAGACCCTGGCCGTTCTGTAAAACGTGTTGGACGACTTTGGTCTTGGGTCCGTCTTTCACCAGGCGCGACGAGGCGCTATCCATCAAACCGTCGGGATCGCGGATGAACTCCGCGAAAAGGTTTTCTGGGAAATCTTTTCTGATCCTGCCCGTCAACCCTCTGGAATCCGAGTAGAACCTGTAACCATTCGTGTCTTTTCCGCGTTCGAGCATCACGCAACAGATTCTTCGATCGCGACAAGGTGCCGCTGCAGCTCTTGAAAATATCGTTCCCACGAATGCCTCTCCGCCGTTTCCCGAGCCGCGCGCGACCAATCCGACCAGCGATCCTGATCGAGCATTTTAAGGATGCGCTGCGCGAGCTGCCGTTTATTGTCGGGGTCGGCGACGATCCCCTGTTCCAGATCGCCGGTCAGGAGCTCGGCGGCGCCGACGGTTCGGCTCGTTACGACGGGAAGTCCGGACGCGAGCGCTTCGAGAACGACATTACCGAACGCTTCCTGAAGCGCCGGCAGCACCAGGAGATCCGCTGCGGCATAATAATCTTCCACGGCCGTCTGCCTGCCGGCAAACACGATTCTCCCCGGAGCCGCTCGCTTTGCCCAAGCGATGTAGCGGCTTCGACCCGCATCCTCTCCTACGATCAGAAGGTAAATTTCGGCGAGATCGGGCGACTCCCAAGCCCGCAAAAGCCTGTCGATGCCTTTCCTTTGAAATCCGTTTCCGACAAAAAGCGCGACCGGAACCGCAGCGGGAATCCCCCATTCCTTTCTGATTCTTTCGCGCCCGTGACTCCGGCGGTCGGGATGGAAACGCTCGTGATCCACGCCGCTGCGGATGACGGCGATCTTCTCCTGCGGCACGGCATACGTCGTCGTCAGCTCGCGCTTGACTTCCTCGGAAATCGCGAAGATTTTTTTGTAATTGCCGGGACGGAATTGCCACCGCTCGACGGCCAGAACAGAACGGTGATAGAGGCTCAGCCGGTGCCACAAGCGCCGCCCCATTCCTTCTCCCCGTTTCATCTTCTCGAGAAAAACCCGATGCGAGCCGCCCTCGCTGCGCACGACGTCTTGCCGCACCATGCGCCCGAAGCCGATCACGACGTCGCACCGGTGAGGAAGAATCACCCTGGGAGCAAGAATAGCAAAACTCAAAAGGCGCGCGGTCCTGCCCAACGCCACTACCGGGACCCTATGAGCAAACGTGCCCGTCGGCGCGGGAATTTCGAATTCGGCGCAAAAAAGATGAACTTCGTGCCCCAGATCCCTCAATCCTTCTGCCGTGCGATAAAAATCCCGCTCCGTTCCTCCTCTCAAGTCAAGCCGCTTATGCGCCAACGCGATCTTCACGATCCTTTTCCTTGCTCCAATGTTGTCGGCGGAACGCCGCCACAGTATAAATCGAGGATCGGCCGCCTCAAACCTTGAAGAGGCCCAGCATCGTTCTCTTCTTCGGTTTGCTCCTCGGCACGACGAATGGAAAGTCTGCGACGGGTGCTGGCTTATTCAGGAACGGGCACAGCTTCTCCCAGCCGTCTCCGTCGCAGATATTCATGGTCAACAGATCGCCGGGCGGTTTTTGAAATATTCATGGACATCTGCCGCATGTTTTTCATAGATGTATCTCAGTCGGCCGGCGTGAAAAGTGCGCACTCCGAAAACCGCAAAGCGAACCTGCATCGTGTAGTCGCTAGGGTTGTGAACGCGGTCCCGCCACTTTTCCATGCTCTGAAGCCAATCGTTTACGTTTTCTCACGTTCAAAATGAATTTGACGCCGGGGTAAACCGCGTCCAGCTGAGGATAGTACGGAACAATCGAGATGTCGCATGCGACATCGTAGTTGTCCAAACAACGAGAATCTCCCGTAAAGATCTCCGGTACTTTCGAAAAATGCTTGCTTTCAAAGCCCATCTCTTTGAAAGCGTGATGCAGGCTCGTCGTTCCCGTTTTGCTCAAGCCGAGCCCAAATAGTTTGCCGCTCATTTTGAGACCCCCTCTTGTTCCCTCTCTATCGGCCTATCATTTTACTTGACTGTTGGATTGCCCGTCAAAGGCAGCGCCTCGCGAAGTCGTCTTCGCGCCGCCGTCCGAATCGCCGCCGGGTATTCTTACGATCGCCAAAGTATTATTGGAGTAATCGATCTTGCCGTTCACCGCTTTGGCCACCTGCTCGGCTTCGTCGGGACGCGCTACGACCGTGGAGCCCGTACCGGCTTCCTGCCGGCAATCCGATTTGCAGGCGTAGAGCAGCGGCTCGGCATAAAACCCGAGGATCTTGGCCACGCTCGGCTGGGTCTTTCCGGCGTTCTGCGTTCGATAGGTGATCCAGACACGCTCCCCGGGGCGGATCTGGCCCGCCGTCATGACGGCCTCGCGCGTCGCGCTGGGCGGATTGGTACCCTTGCGGCTCACTACGATCACGACCGTCGCGCCAATTGCCGCGAGCACGACGAAGATGCGCAGCAGCCTGGGATAGCGCTGCACGACGAAAGCCACGGCCGCGCCCGAGGCCACCGACAGCGCCGGGTAGAGCGGGAAGAGATAGCGCATTCTCCGTTCCGCGGTGACGGTGACCACGACCGCGACCACCGCCGCGTAAATTAGCCAGAGTCTGGCCCCGGGCGAGACCCGCGACCCGCGCGCGAGAAGAAAAAACCCGATCACGGCCGCGGGAAGCCACGGCCAATAGGTGGCCGCGAGCTTGACGGGATAAAAGAGCGGTCCGTTGTGAAGCTGGGTCGGGCCGAACAGCGTGTGTCTCAGCTCGTTAAAGAAATAGCCCTGACTGAACCCGGTTTCTTCACTCATGCGCAGCCAGAACCAGGGCGCCAGAACGGCGATCAAGACCACACCCGCCGCCACGCTCCAGAACGAAAACAGCCGGCGCCGTAGGATGCCCTCGGACTTCCATAACGGGAGCGCGACCAGCGCCGGAAGAATAGAATGCGGACCCTTGGACAACCAACCCAGGCCCCCGGCGATTCCCATTCCGACAAGGGCGGCCGGGTTTTTCAACGATCGATACGCAGCAAAGAGACCGACGAGAATCCAGAAGGTCACCATCGTTTCCAGATGGACCCCGCGGATCCAGTGCAGCGCTTCGTGCGTCGTGAGAAAGACCAGCGTCGATAAGAAGGCCAACTCCCATCCGGGAAACATCGCCCGGCAAAGAACGTAAATCATCAGCGCCCCGAGAGCGCCGAAGAGCGCCGAGGCGAGCGCCGCCGTCGAGGGCGTGACCGGCAAAACTTGGAAGAGCGCCGCGCTCGTCCAAAAATAAAGCGGCGGCTTATAATAATAGGGCTGGCCGTTGAACGTCAGTTGAATCCACTCGCCGGTCATCTTGATCGTTTTCGGGATCAACGCGTAGAGCGCCTCGTCCCCTTCGAGCGTCTTGTGGACCGCCAGGTTGCCGAGGCAGAACGCCAGCGTCAGCACGATCAGAAGAGTGACGTGGACCGCGGGCCGGGAAAGCACGGGAAACCGCGCGCTCCGTTCCGGCTCTTGCGCCTGCGTCTCCAACGTTTTCCAGAAACGATCTAAAGCTTCTTTGCGAAAGGGCCATTCCATCTCATGAGCTCCCTAAAACTCACCTTGGCTTCGATGCGCTCGCACTCCTTGCGCCGTTTACGCGTTCTCATCTCCAGCCACCGAATCAGGCGTCGCTCGCTATTTCCCCAGGGGATATCTCCCAGATAGCTGCGTAAAAACCGCATCCGATCTTGCAAGGAAATGCCCGGTAGGACGATGCGATTGAGCTGAACCAGATTCCTTCTCCACAGCCGGTGGGGAAACCACGAAGGATAACACCGCGTGCGATCGTTGTCCATATAAAAGAAAGTCGGCGCGTTATCCGCCTCAAAGCCGGCCAGGATGTTCGACGCGACTAGATCGCCATGGACGAATCCGTTCCGGTGCAGCCGGCGCGTTTCAAGCGCGAGCTGCGCGAGCCACTTCCGTTTCTTCCTCACTGCCTGCCGGTCCAACGGCGGCGCCAAACGCTGCCGTAATACCGCGGCGATCGGCTGCGCGGCGATTTCGGAGGTCAACAGGAAAGCCCGCCCGAGCGCGCCGAAAGTTCTCTCCTCTCCGGCCGCCACGGCCGGCGGCGCATGAAAACCGGCGCGGGATAACGCCGCTCCCTGTTTTAACGCGCGCACGGCCTTGGAGTCGCGAAACAAATTCTTGACCGAGCCGGCGCCGCTCGAGGGAGAGTAAATCTTTAAATAGTAGCCCGCGCCTTTCGCTCGCTCGGCGCTGAGCCGCACGGTTTGAGGATGCTTGCGCGGTTCCGCCGACGCCAGGCGGTCGAGAACATCCACCCACAAATTGCCGTGCCACTTTTCCGGAAGAACCAGCAGCCGCCATTTTCCCTCGCGCTGGATTTTATATTCAGGTGCAAGCGCCACGCGCCTTGCCTTTCTGAGCGACGGCCATGTCGATTTTTTCCAGCACCGCATCGCTGGTGATCGACCGCATGCAGACCCTCCCGATCGGACACCGCTTGAGATAGCACGGGGCGCAGACGGCTTTTCCTTGCACGATCAATTCCTGATAGCCGAAAGGACCCGTGCGCACCGGGTCCGTCGGACCCCACAATGAAACGACCGGAGTTCCGACGGCGGCGGAGAGATGCATCAGGCTGGAGTCCGGCCCGACGCTGAACTCGGCGCGAGACAAAATTCCAATGACCTGACGCAGAGAGGTCCGGCCGGCCCAATTGAAGAAGCGGGCTTCGCTCGCGCGCTCCATTTCCTCGGCGAAGGGAATGTCATCTTTTCCGCCCAGGAGGACGATCTCCAATCCGTGACGGCGCCGCGCTTCGGCTGCGCTCTTGGCCGCCTCCGCGGGGACCCATCGTTTGCTCTCCCACCGGCCGCCAACAGCGTACGCGGCGAAAGGACCGCCGACCTCCCGCACCATAGTCTCGACGGAAGCTTCCTCTTCCGGCAGCAGGGAAAATTTCCACTCGACAGGATAAGGTTCTATACCGAGAAGCTCCGCGAACTTCAAGTAATGGGCGAGCTTTGACGCGCCCTTCTCCGCCGCCGGGATATGGCGGTTGTTGAACAGCCAGTTGAATTCTTTTGCGTCGCGCCGGTTAAACCCCACGCGGTCGCGCGCGCCCGACCACCAGCTCACCAGCCCGCTCTTGAGATGCCTCTGGAGATCCAAGACCAGATCGAAATTTCCTCCGCGGATGCGTTGGAGAAATGGCCGGAAACTGCGCCACTCATGATCACGCTCAAACAGGATGATCTCGTCCACCGCGGGATGATGCTCGATCAGCGGCAAAGCCGGCCGCTCGATCGACCACGCGATTTTAGCCTGCGGAAATCCCCGCCGCACCAGGTTCGCCAGCGGAATGGCGCGCGTCACGTCGCCGATCGAACCGTGAAGAACGATGAGAATATTTTCGGGAGACGGCTTCATCGCGTTTCGGCCTGCCGGTAAAGACCGACGAGATCCTCCCAATCGGCGCCGGAGAGATATCGCCCCTGAGGATCCAACTTTCCGATCGAGCGGCGCAGGCGCGAGAGATTGCGCCGGGCTTTGCCCGCCGGCACCCCACCGGGAAAAAACTTCGCCTTGTCGAAATCGATGACGTAGCTCTTCAACTCGCCGTCCTCACGCCGGATCAATATATTCTTGAGGTTGAGATCTCCATGATAGATGCCCTGACGATGCATGCGGCGAATCGCCCGCGCGGCGGCTTCCAGCAACGATCTCCTTCCGAAAGAATCTTCTTGCAGGGCCGCCCACAAATCGCGCGCGCCTTGGATTTCGCGCGTGACCAGCCAGCCGCGATAAAACGGCCCCCATAGCCTATCGACTCCGGCGGCCAGAATCTCCACCGTGGGGACGCCGCGGCGCCGCGCCGTTTCGGTGATCGCGAGTTCTCTGAAGGGCCGCGGCGGCCAGGTGGAAAAGATCTCGCCGGTGATATGGCGCAGCACTCCTCCATGGCAATAGCGCCGCACCAAAGCGCCGGCGCCGTTCTCCATCCTGATCAGCGCAAGCTTCGCCCGTCCGTGGAACCCGCTCTCTTCCCTTCCCCCCGATCGGCCGTTCACCAGGCGTTCCAGATTTAGTTCCGCCGACGCGGCGGCGCGCACCGCAACCAGGCGATCGGGCGCCGGCCGCAATTTTTCGAAGCCTTCGGGAAGATCGCCCCAATACCAATCGCCCGCCATCTTGCCTACGTCCTTGATTTTGCGCCGACGTGTTCGCCTTCCCAGGCTTTCGCGCCGCTCAGAAGAACGGCGTACGAGGCCAGCGACGATAATGCAATGCCGGCGATCCCGCGCGAAAAGATTCGATTGCGAAGAAGCATCTTGATAAAAATCTTGAGCGAGCAAAACACCGACGTCATCGGCCCCGGCGGCGAATCGATTTCGCGCAAATGCTCCGCCCAAAGATCCGAAAGGTCCTGGACGCGCTCGACGGCGCGGCCAAGCTCGGAACATCCGTAGTCTTCAATCCATCCGCGCGCGAGCGCCGGGACGGATCTCCTTTGGGCCCACCAGCCGAGCGGCATCTCTTGGATCTTGCGCGAGAGCCGAAGCGCGGGGCTCGGGCCGGAAACGCTTCCCTCGACCCACTCCCCCAAGATACGCGAGCGAACGGCGATGCGATACTCCGAGGCATTCGGCGATCTGTCCTGGCACAGCGCGCGCAGCTCTCGCGCAAGATCTTCGTCCACACGCTCTTCCGCCCAAAGCTGCAAGACCCAATCGGTGCCGATTTCTCCAAAATGATTTTTCGCTTCCGCGAGGGAACGAATGCCGCGGATTCTGAGCGCGGGAAATTCTCCGCCGCCGATCTCCGGGGCGCCGCCGGCGTGAAGCAGCAGAATCTCGTCGGCCCATGCCACGCTCTTCAAGCATTCCGCAAGATGTGTCATGTCTCGCAGGCTAAAAACCACGGCGCCGAATGTGGGCATGAGGAGGGCTAGACGACGATCGATTGAGGCAGGTAAGGGTCTGCGCCCGGCGCCGTTTCCCGCGAGCTTTGCTCGAGCAACCGATCCACTCCAAGCAGAACGTCTTCGGCCTTGATCAAGCGCATACAGTCCTCCGTGCCGAGCGGGCATCTCCGTCCGCCATGCGTGCCGCACGGCCGGCAAGAAAGCTCTTTCTCCACCACCACGGCTTTGGCCGCATAAGGGTAAAATCCGAGCGACGGCGTCGTGGCGCAAAAGATCGCCACGACGGGAACGCCGCGCGCCACCGCCACGTGCATCGGCCCGCTGTCGTTGGTGATGAAAACGTCGCAGCGCTCCACCGCCGCAGCGAGCTCGCTGAGTCCGATGCGCCCCACCAGGCTCGAGGCGGCGTGGTCCGACAGCGCGAGAATTTTTTCCACGACCGCGCGATCGTCGGGACCGCCGAAGAGCACGATCTGGCCGCCGTACTTCCGTTTGAGAGCGACGATCAATTTCGCATACCCTTCCGGCGTCCATCTTTTCGTGTGCCAGACCGATCCGGGATTGACGCCGAAAACGATTCCCCCGCCGCCGATTCCGAGAGAATGAAAAAGACGCTCCACCGATTCTCTGGCGGCAACAGAGACTCCGAGACTCGGGGCGCGCCCGCTCTCGCCAAGCTCCACTCCGAGCGGACCCAGCAGCGCCAGGTTCCTATCGACGTCGTGACGGCTCGCATCCCGGTTCACGCGCTGGTGATAAAGAAACCAGCCGGCGCTCTGGCGAAATCCTATCCGGCGCGGAATGCGCGCAAGAAACAACAGCAGCGCGGTGCGCAGAGATTTATGCGGCGAGAGCGCCAGGGTGAAGTTCCGCGACCGCAGCTCTTGTGCCAGGCGCCGGAGACTCTGCCGCCGGCCGCCCTCGCGCCGTTTGCGATAGGTGATGATTTCATCGACATCCGGATGGCCCGCCAGAATATCCTTGCCCATCGGCGCGCACAGGACGGAGAGATGGGCCTGGGGAAAATGACGGCGGACTGCCGCGATCAAAGGCGTGGTCAAGACCAGATCGCCGAGAAAGCTCGTCTGGACGACGAGAATTTTCTCTCTGTCAGGCATAGGCATACAGGCCGGCGGCGGCCAGTCCCTCTCTTAACGGCTCTCCGTCCGGGTGGTGATTTTTTATCCGCGTAATTTAATCGAGCTTGAGCGCTTCATCGATCAGCATAACCGGAATATCGTCCCTGATCGGATACAGCAATCGGCACCGTTCGCAGACGAGGCCGTCGCCCGGTGGATTGAGATGAATGTCTCCCTTGCATTTAGGGCATGCAAGAATCTCCAACAGTTCCTGGCTGATCGGCATGGATCTCGCCTCCGTGCGCAATCATAACAGGAAAGGTGCGCCAGGGCCAGTAATAATAGGCGGATAGAAACCGCAACTGCCAGCGAACAAACGCAGCTGAATTGGACGGCTTAGCGGAAAGATTTACGCGTCGGCCCATATGATCTAACCGTCATTTCGACGTTTCGACAATTGTCGAAACCTGGAAGTGTGCAGGTCATAAAAGCGAGCACGAGACACGATCACGAACACGTCGTTTATCCCCCTCCCTCTCGCCCGTGCTGTTCCTTTTCGCTTTTAAGTTTTGTCCTGCCTGACTACCGCCTACCGCCTAGCGCCTATCGCCTGTATTAAAACCGCTTGCCGGATTCCCCGCAAATCGACTAAGATCCGCGGACACTCAGATGAAAGAGGCATAGGCTATGAGATTCAGCGAGATCGTTAGGCTTCTCGAACAAAATGGATTCAGACTGGTTCGAGAGAAAGGCTCCGTCCGATACTATGGCAAAGCGGGTGTGGACAGACTGATTCGAGTCGATTATCATGGTCCCAAGGAAGTGCCGAGCGAAACCTGCAACGCTATTCTCAAAGCTGCCGGGCTAAAGAAGTAGGAGAGTTGCTATGATCGATCTGAAGTACTCACTAGTCATCGAGGCAACTAGCGATCCAACCTTCTTCGGATTTTATTCTCCCGATCTGGAAGGTTTTACCGGGATCGGCCATTCGGTTGAAGACTGCCTCTACAAGGCGAAGTGGGGCATGGAAGAACACATTGAGCTGCTCAAGGAGAAAAAGCTTCCTGTTCCTAAAGTGAACCCCAGCCCAAAGATAACTATCCAAAACGAGGAACGACTAGCCAGGAGCGCCTAGAAATTCACTTCACCCGGGCTTTTGACCTTTTGAGAATTCTCAAAAGCTGAAAGCCGCCTGGGAAGAGAGAGCGCGTCGTTTGCCACGTTTTCGCAATTGCGAAAACGTGAAAGTGTCCGTGTGACGAACTAGGCGACTTCAACCGTGACTCAATCGAACCGTTCCACAAGCTTTAAGTCCTCATTTCGACGTTTCGGGAGTTGTCGAAACGTGCAAGTGTCCACGGGAAGCTCATTTTGACGTTTTGAGAATTCTCAAAAGGTGGAAGCGCCCGCACGAGCTTCCGGGCCTGACGATCCCGGCTTTATCTTTTTTCCGCTTTCCGCGTTTCATCTTTCACCTTTGTAGGTTGCCGCACCCCTGTCCTGAGCTAAGCCTGCCCTGAGTCTCATCGAAGGGTCGAAGGACCTGTCCTGAGCAAAGTCTGCCCTGAGTCTCATCGAAGGGTCGAAGGGCCTATTCTGTTCATTAAATCCGCTTGCCAGATTCCCCGCAAATCGCTTAGGATTCTGGCGCAGTCGGTGGGGGATAACATTCCGGAGAAAGGACAGATGGTTTGCCTGAGACAAGCTATATTCTCCCGGTTTGGTTAGACACGAGAATCAGACACTACCATAGCACCGAAGGTGGTAGCGTGCTAAAATTCACGATACAGTTGGAGGTCGAGGCAAAGGGAAGGTGGAGAGCCGCGATTCGATATGACACGGCTCATGGATATGCTCATATCGACCGATTTAACCTCCAAGGAAAAAGAAGGAAAGAAATTCTGCGCCTGGATTTTGCCGAGGCGCTCACAAGGGCTGAGCGAGACATCAAGCAAAACTGGACGACTTATCGCGAACGGTTTTTAAAAGGAGAGTTTCCATGACCCGGACCGACAAGAAGATGCTGGAGAAACACCTGGACCTGATTTTCGAGTTTGAGAAGTATGTTTTAGAGCACCCGACCTTCGCCAAGCGGATTCCCCGGAACGCCGTCGTCTCCATGCGGATCGACGGTGACGAGTCCTTTAACCGCTGGAGCGAGCGCCTGGCCGACAAGCATACTAAGAGGAAGACGACAAAGCGCGTTTTTCTTGTCAACATCAAGAAGATGAGACCGGCCGTCTCGCGAATCGAGGAGCTTAGGATCGAGCGCGCCGCCTAGCGCGTCATTGCGACGTTTCGACAATTGTCGAAACGTGGAAGTGTGCGGGTGATAAAAGCGAGCACGAGCCACGATCACGAACACGTCGTTTATCCCCCTCCCTCTCGCCCGTGCTGTTCCTTTTCGCTTTTAAGTTTTGTCCTGCCGCCTACCGCCTACCGCCTAGCGCCTATCGCCTGCATTAAAACCGCTTGCCAGATTCCCCGCACTCGACTAAAATTCGCAGATATCATGCCGAAGCCAATCCAAGATTCAGGCATTAGTGACAACTATCTTAGAGGAAAAGTCGCTGACTTTTTGAGGAACAAGATCACGACCGGCTCGAAGTTGTCCGTTGTGTCCGCTTACTTCACCATCTACGCATTCGATGCTTTAAAAGATCATCTCAGCAAGGGGGTCAAGTCCGCTCTTAGCTCTTAGTGTGTGATGGGCGTCAAATCTTGGCTCTTGATGTTCGAAGACTAAAAGGTAATTAAAATGCCGACGCGCCCGGTAGATCTTAACAACATCAAAGGTCGCATCGACGAGGCCCTGGTGGAATCCATCTTTCGACGGGCGGAATTCAAGATGACGCGCTTCGGCCGAGAGAGCGATCTGCGTGGAATGATGAAGACTGGAAAAGACGAATCTTTCACTCCCGACTTCCTCGCGATGAAGAGGACTTCGCGGGTCAGGTTGCATAAGTGAATAGAGGACGGCGAGCTGCGAGCAGCAAACGCCGGTCGAATCAACCGCGCGTCGCTTCCACGTTTCGGGAATTCCCGAAACGTCGAAATGATGATCTGAGCGATGCTTGTCACGTTTGCGCAATTGCGCAAATCCGCAACCGTCACCGCCGCACTTTCACCTTTTGAGCAGGGGGTCAAGTCCGCTCTTAGCTCTTGGTGCGTCGTTGAGCTCGAATCTTGAATTTTGATGTTCGACAAAATATCCGCCGTCCGGCTTTCTTCGACAATCTCACCTTAAGTAGGCGTGAGGCTTGAGGCGCGAGGCGTGAGTAAGAAACAAGTCACAAGAAAAGAAACAGTGGACGCTTCCACGATTCGGCAATTCCCGAAACGTCGAAATGAACGCTTGATGGAGGAACAGGATGGCTATTAAATTATATGACCCCGTGCCGTCGTCTAACAGCGACCGGGTGAAGATCGCTCTTCACGAGAAAGGTCTCGCGTACGAGCGCGTGACGCTCGACTGACATGGCGAAGAAAGAAGTCATTCAGGTGAATCTGGCCGCGGCCAATCCTAATCTGTCGCCCGCCACCCGGTTCGGCAATCTGGTCTTTGTGGCCGGGCAGACGGGAAGACACCCGGTTTCCGGGGAAGTCGGTAAAGGTGTTCGCGAGCAGACCCGTTACGCCCTGCTGCGCGTCAAGACGATTTTAGAAGCCGCCGGCACGTCCCTCGATAACGTCCTCACCGTCACAACCCATTTGACCAAACGGGAAGATCTGGCGGCCTATAACGAGGAGTACGGCAAGTTCTTTCCGGCGAACAAGCCGGCGCGGACCACCGTGGAGGTGATGTTGAACTCGCCCGATCTCCTGGTGGAAATCACCGTAACCGCTTGCATCCCCGATTGAGTTCGCGGCGCTCTCGGCGGCAATCCGCCCCACCTTCCTTGACATGCTCCCGCGGGCGACTTAGCCTCCGGGCAGGACGGCCCATTTACAAGGAGGTGGCTCATGCCAAAAGCACTCGGCGCATTTTTGCTCTCACTATTTATCTCGGTATCGCTGCTCACGTCGGCGTTTGCCGCCTCGGTCGAGGAGTTCTACAAGGGCAAAACAATCCAGTTCATCGTCGGGGGCTCCGCCGGTGGAGGCTACGATGCGTACACCAGGCTTATCGCGCGCCACTTCTCTCAATATGTTCCCGGCAAACCCGCCACGGTCGTCCAGAATATGCCCGGAGCGGCCATGCTGATCGCGGCGAATTACATCTTTAACAGCGCGCCGCGCGACGGGACGGTCATCGGCCATTGGTCGGGCCCGCTTATTCTACAGCACATGATGGGGAACCCCGCGGTGCAATTCGAGGGGCGCAAGTTCGGCTGGCTCGGTATGCCGACGGCGGATTCGCTCGTGTGCATAACTACCGACCGTAGCGGGATAAAAACGGCAGAGGATTGGCGCAAGGCCAAAAGCCGGGTCAAGCTGGGGGCGATCGGCCCCGGCACCAGCGGCACCGATGATACCAAGCTCCTCGCCGCCGCCACCGATTTCCCCCTCCAGCTCATCGAAGGCTACAAGGGTACCGCCGACATCAGGCTTGCAGCGGAAACCGGGGAACTCGACGGCACCTGCGCCTTTGGCTGGCAATCGGCGAAGGTGACCTGGGTTAATGCGCTCCGGGCAGGACAGGTTCATGTCGTGCTCCAGATGATGAACGAGCCTCATCCCGAGCTGAAGGGGGTCCCTCTCGCCGTCGAGTACGCCAAGACGGAGGAGGGGAAAAAACTTCTCCGCATCGCCAGCGACCTTTACGGCAAACAGAGACTCTATTCTCTCCCTCCACAAGTGCCCGCAGAGCGCGTGCGAACAATGCAGCAAGCCTTCATGAGCACTATGAAAGATCCTCAGTTTCTGGCCGAGGCGGAAAAGGCGAAGCTGGAGATCGACCCGGTCGATGGACCCGGCATAGAAAAGATGGTGCACGGCCTGTATGAAATCGAGCCCGCCATCGTGAACCGGATTAAACAGTTATTGGCGTCGAAGTAGGAAGGATCAGGGGCCGGGGTCAGGCCTGACTATGGACTTATTGCGCTGAACGCGCGGTTGAACTCCCCGGCTCGTGGCGCAAGGCGTTTATTTCCTGACACGTCTACCTTTTGAGAATTCTCAAAACGTAAAACCGAGCCAATACCTAGACACTCCGACGTTTCCCCAATCCCGAAAATGTGAGCATCGCTTCGTTGCAGCGCCGGCGATTTATCGTAGCGGGCTTCCTTGGGCAGCATCAGCGCCGCACGCTTTTTGAAATCGGCAGCGGTCAGCGGACGCTGCGGCATTTCCCCGGCGGCTTGATCGGCCTGAATCTCGCGCAGGGCTTCGTTGTAACGGTTCGTGGCGTGGCGCAGGAAGATGACGCCGAGCACCGGCATACAATATTCGCCAG
>CAZNES010000089.1:0-17973 GCA_964572145.1 uncultured Syntrophobacteraceae bacterium | reverse complement strand
ACGCATCTTGGCCAAAATCGCCAAATGTAAAGAAGCGTTGGAATCACTACACTAGAATATCCAACTCTGATGAACCCCCGTGAAATTGGCGACGCACTGCGTAGCCAATCTGCAATCAGCCTTTTGCCGGCAACTAATCAAATTCGCCACGCACTGCGTAGCGAATCTTGGAAGCCCGGCCACCTTCACCCAAACCTCTCATGGACCCACTACCGGACCCTGCTCCGCGTCGATAAACCGCAGGCCCGAGCCTTTTATGAGATTGAGGCGATCAAGAACAATTGGGCGGCCCGTGAGCTGGAGCGACAGATCAATAGTCTCCTTTACGAGCGGTTGGCTCTCAGCAAAGACAAGAAGGGGCTGATGCGGTTAGCGACCAAGGGCCAGAATGTCCAGCGGCCTGCGGATGTCTTCAAAGACCCGGTCGTCATGGAGTTCCTGGGGCTGCCGGAGTCGCCTAGACTCGTCGAAACCGATCTTGAACAGGCGCTGATCGACAACATGCAGGCATTTCTGCTGGAACTGGGCAAGGGTTTTGCGTTTGTGGCGCGACAGGAGCGGCTGACGCTGGATGGCGATCATTTCTATATCGATCTGGTTTTCTATCACACGGTTCTCAAATGCTACGTAATCATAGATCTCAAGACCGGCAAGCTTACACACCAGGACCTCGGCCAGCTTCAGCTTTACGTCAATTACTACGACCTTGAACGCAGGACCAAAGGAGATAATCCCAGTCTCGGCCTGATTCTCTGCGCGGACAAGAATGACGCAGTGGTGAAGTACACTCTTGGGCCGCACCAGGAGAAAAAGATCTTTGCCAGCCGCTACAAGCTGTATCTTCCTTCCGAGGCTGAGTTGAAAGCGGAGATTCGACGAGAGCTTGAAGTGCTGCGCAAGGGAGACGACAAATCGTGAACCGTCACGTCAACGCCATCGCCGTACAGGCTTTGGTTATTTGTGATCGGGGTCAGGCCTGACTATTGACTTTTTGTGGCGAACGCTTCACCCAAATCCGCCAGAGTTCCGGGGCGGGAAAGAGCGCGTCCCGCAGATTTGGCAGAAGCCTTCTGCCCAATTGGTGATCACCATGAAGTCGTTACGGTCGCATCCTGGCCTTTGTATTTCGTCCAAGTTATCTCGGCGCAATGCCGAACAGCGTATCGGAGTAGATGGGAGCGGCGATATGGGATAGCTTGCAAGTGTTCATAATTTTCCATAATATGCACATCGACATCAGAAGGGAGGAAGGTTATGGGAACTCCGTCGTTCCGACACAAGCACGTACAGTTGGATCAAGGGAAACTGAATCGGGCCAGACAGATATTAGGAGCAAAAACTGAGACAGAGGCCCTGGAGCGGGCCCTTGATCTCGTGGTCAGTGAAGCTGAACTAGATACCGCGCTTAAGAAAGCCCGCGGCAAGGGGCAGATCCGAAAGGTGTTCCGCTAGGATGGAGCGGGTCGTCGTCGACACGAACGTTTACATCGATTGGCTTAACGAAGGGCAACATGAAGCCGTCCTCTTCCAACGCGACGTTGTGAAGTATCTCAGTGCGGTTGTGCTCATGGAACTGTCAGCGGGGGCATTTTCAGTCAGAGATCGCAGGCTTGTGCAAGAAGTTATTTCCGCGTTCGCTAAGGTTGATCGAATTCTTGTCCCTACGGTTACGATCTACGAGGACGCCGGAGACGTGTTGCGTCGACTTCAAGAGTATCGGGGTTACACTGTGGCGAGCGCCCATGGGCTGGTTAATGACGTGTTGATTGCGTTGTCCGCCCGTTCTATTGGAGCGACTGTAATCACTCAAAACGAGCGAGATTTCGTCGCAATTCAAACCATCCGGCCGTTCAAATTGGCGTTGGCACCTCATGCTTAGACGGTCGGGCTCAGGTTACATAACTGGACGCTATGATCGGTGATCGGGGGCAGGCCTGACAATTGACTTATTTATCGACTGGCCGGCTTTATCCACGCATCAATCTCAAAACGTCACTTTCATGTTTTCGCAATTGCGAAAGTACGAAAAAGGGAATTCGAGGCGTCAAATCTTGGGCTTTGATGTTCGAAGACTAGAAGTCAATTAAAATGCCGGCACGCCCGGTAGATCTTAACAACATCAAAGGTCGCATCGCCGAGGCCCTACTGGAGTCGATCTTTCGAAGGGCGGAATTCAAGATGACGCGCTTCGGCAGAGAGAGTGATCTGCGTGGAATGATGAAGTCCGGCAGAGACGACTCTTTCACTCCCGACTTCCTCGCCATGAAGGAAGTTGAGGCGGAGTCGCGCGGGGTTTACCAAACCCACATGATCGAGCTGAAATACCTATGGCAGCCGGTGGGCGAAGTCTCCGGCTGTGAAAAAATAATTTCGGCTACTCGCCCAGGCTGCGCATCCAGTCCCATTCCTGGACGAGCCCGTCGTAGAGCTTGACGCGCGGCTGAAAGCCGAGCTTCGCCCGCGCCTCGGCAATCTCGGCAGCGGTGTGGCGCACGTCGCCCTGCTGCCGGGCGAGCCTCTTGAGCTTGGGCTTGCGGCCCGATATTTTTTCCATCATACCGATGACTTCCTCGACCGTCGTGCGCGAGCCGCCGCCGAGATTGAAGACCTCGCCCGCGCCCGGATACGCTGCCGCGGCTAAATTTCCCTCGACGATGTCCGAGCAATAGGTGAAATCCCGGCTCTGTTTTCCATCGTCGTAAATCGGGATCTCTTCTCCGCGATGATGCGCGCGCATGAGGATGTGAAAGAACATATCCGGCCGCTGGCGCGGGCCATACACCGTGAAGTAGCGGAGCGCGACCGTCGGCACGGCAAACTCCTTCCAGTAGAGGTAGCAGAGCTGCTCGGCGGAAAGCTTGCTCACTCCGTAAGGCGAGACCGGCCGCGTCATGCCCGTCTCGCGCATCGGGAGATCGGTCGTGTCTCCGTACACGGACGAAGACGAAGCGTACACGAATTTCTTGATGGCGGATTTCTTGCTCGCCTCCAGAAGCTTCTGCGTCGCCAGGATATTGTTGTGCGTGTATTCGACGAACTCCCGGCCCCAACTGGAGCGCACGCCGGGCTGCCCCGCGAGGTGAAATACGTAGGTAACGTCACCTAGCATTTCATCCAGGTCGAGATCGACGATGTCCCGTTCGACGAATTGGAACCGGGGATGGCTGGAAAATTGAGACAGGTTCCATTCTTTGAAGCGGCGCGGATAGTTTCCAAGAAACTTGTCCACGCCGCGCACGGTGTGGCCTGCGCCGAGAAGTCTTTCCGCCAGATGAGAGCCGACAAAGCCGGCAACGCCGGTAATCAGAGATATCATGCGAACTCCATGTTAACCCGCACGAGAAATAGAGATTCTTCGGCTTCGCCTCAGAATGACACAAAAACTCGTGTGTCATCCTGAACGAAGTGAAGGATCTCTCCCAAAATGATTCCACTACTACATCATCTGTTTCCATCGAAATCTTGAACGATCCAGCTCGCGGCCTCCCAGAGATCCTTCACGCGCGCATGCGGCGCAGGACCCGGTTCCGCCGTCCGCTCGTTCTCGGGTCGAATCAGGATTCCTCGCGCGCCGATGCGCTCCGCGAGCTCCATGTCGGTCGCTTGATCTCCGACGACGTAGGAACGCCCAAGGTCCAGCTTCAGCTCGGCGGCCGCCCGTCGCGCCAGGCCGACGTTGGGCTTGCGGCAATCGCAAGCCAGGCGATAGCTCCCGAGAGCCTCCGTCGGATGATGCGGACAATAAAAAAACCCGTCGAGCCGCGCGCCGGCGGCGGCCAGACGGCCCGCCAATTCCCGATGAATGCGCCCGAGCTCTTCCTCGGTCAAAAGACCGCGGCCCACCGCGGACTGGTTGGTGATCACGGCAACCTTGAGGCCTCGCCCGCATAGCAATCGTATCGCCTCCGCGACGCGGGGCAAGATCTCGACCTGCTCCAGCCGGCTGAGATGACCGACGTCGCGGATCAGGGTCCCGTCGCGATCGAGGAGAACCGCTGCTGCTCCAGCCGGCAAAGTCTCCATAATACATCAGGCCGCGCCGCGCTTGGCCTGGATCATCCGCTCAACCGCCGCGATCAGCGCAGCGCCGTTCTCCACCGCCATCTCGACGCGCAGCGCCATCAACTTTTCTTTGGCAAACGGGAAGCGCGCGAGCTTGATAATGTCTTTCTCCGTGGTGAGGATGAAATCCACATTCTGCGCGGCGCGGTTGATTCTCTGCCAATCTCTGACCGAATAGCTGTGGTGATCGGGGAATTCCATCGTGTCCACGATCTCGCCGTCCCAGTCGTGGATCATGCGGTAAAACGGCGCGGGATCGGCGACGGCGGAGACCGCAAGGATCTTGCTTCGATCCAACAGCGTCAGCGGGTACTCCTTCCAGCTCCCGCTCTCCATCGTTAAAAGCACGCGCGGCTTGAGCGCGCCGAAAAAAACGGCCTCCTTCGGGCGGCGCGCCAAGAGGTTTTCCCATTTGTCCCGCGCGCCGGTCACCAGATACAGGTGGGCTCTGCGGAGACTGCGCCGCGGCTCGCGGAACGGGCCGGCAGGGAGCAGCCATCCGTTCCAATCGGCGCCGAGGAGCAGCAGATCGATATCGCGCTTGAGCCGGCGGTGCTGAAAGCCGTCGTCCAGGATAAAAACGTCGGCATCCTCTTCGCGTAACATTCTGTTCCCGACCTCGAATCGATTCTCGCCCACGCCCACTCTATGGCCGAAAAGGCGAGCCATCATAACCGGCTCATCGCCCGCTGCCGCGTATTCGGGATTGTCGCCGGCGGGCGGAGAAGGATCGGGCACCGGCTGCAACACGACGGATTGTTTGCCGGTTCTTTTATAGCCGCGGCTGAGAACCGCCACGCGATAACCCAGTTTTTTAAGCTCGGCGGCGAGCCAAATCGCCGTCGGGGTTTTGCCGGTGCCGCCCACCGTCAGGTTCCCCACGCACACGACCGCGCGCAGAAGGCTCTCGGCGCCGAGCCAGCCGGCGGAGTAGAAAAGGTTCCGGATGCGAACCCCGAGGCCGTATAAAAAAGACAGGGGCAAGAGCGACAGCCACAGGGCGTAATGCCCTATCCCCTTTCCCTCCCAAACTCTTCGAGCCCAAGCGCCGTCCATTTTCCGCGTCGTCCATCCCGGCTCAGAAGTAGCGGGCGACCAGTTCCATGCTCCTTTCCACGACCTTTTGATCTTTCTTGACGACATCGTAGGCGCGCGCGCCGGCTTTCTCGACGCTCGACCGGTCGCTCAAAAACCGCGTTAGCTCGCGCGTCAGGTCTTCTTTTCCACAAACCTCGATGCCGCCTCCGCTGCGCTTGAGATCCTCCGCTATCCGGCTGAAATTCGTCATATACGGCCCGAAGAGAACCGGTTTGCTGAAACGGGCCGGCTCCATGACGTTGTGCCCGCCGCCGTCGACCAGACTCCCGCCGACGAACGCGACGTCGGCGACGGAGTAAAAGGCCGCAAGCTCGCCCAACGTATCGACAAAGACAACGTCGGGAGACGTGTCGCCGCCCCCGTTCTTATCGCTCCTTTTGGAGTACCGAAGTCCGCTGACGACCAGCAGCTTCTCGACTTCCGGGAAACGTTGAGGGTGGCGCGGCGCCAAAACAAGAACCAGATTCGGAAAGCTCGGCTTGAGCGCCTGGAACGCCTCCAGAATAATTTCCTCCTCGCCGCGGTGCGTGCTGCCGGCGACAAGGACGCCCCCGCCGTTTCCGCCGATTCGCAAAAGCTCCGGCCGTGCGGCGCCCTGAGCTTTTTTTACCTTTTCAAACATCGAAGCATCCTTCAAATTTCCCGTCACCGACATCCGGCTTGCGTCCGTTCCCAGGCGCATCATTCGCTCGGCATCCAGCGCGCTCTGCATGCCGAGCGCTGTCAGATGTTTGACCACTTGTGAAAAAAACCGCCGGAAAAAAAAATAATAACGAAAGGAGCGGGACGAGACCCGGCCACTCAGCAACAGCGTCGGAATGCCCTTGCGATAAGACAGCCGCAGAAGGCTGGGCCAAATTTCAGTCTCCAGAACGATCAAAATGCCGGGGTCGAAAACCGCCAGCGCGCGGCTGACGATCCAGGGGTGATCCAGGGGGGCCAATATGCAAAGGTCCGCCGCCGGGACGCTCTTTCGCGCCACCTCTCTGCCCGCCAGGGTAAAGGTCGATAGCACGATCTTGCGCTCGGGAAATTTTGATTTTAAACCCTCCGCGAGCGCTTTCGCGGCAAGAACCTCACCGACCGACGCGGCGTGAAGCCAGATCGGCCGGGCGCCCCGCATCGATTGGCGCAATGTGCGCGGATAAAAACTTAGCCGCTGGAGAAGCCCGCTGCGAAATCTCTCGCCCAGCGCCAGGAACAGCGGAAGCAGCGGCAGGCCGAGAATCAGTCCCGCCGTCCACTCGATATTGTAGAGCCAATACTGCATGAGTCGTCAGTGCAGGATATTGCCTCCCGCGGGCCTCTCTTCCTCGAGAAGCTGCAGGGTGTAGAGCCTGCTGTACTCGGACTTGAGCTCCAGCAGCTCGTCGTGCGTTCCTTGTTCCGCGATCATGCCATCGACCAACACCACGATGCGCGTCGCCTTGCGAATGGTCGAAAGCCGGTGCGCGATCACAAGCGTGGTCCGCCGCACCATCAGGTTCTCCAACGCCTCCTGAACCAATCTCTCGGAATCCGAGTCCAGCGAGGAGGTCGCTTCGTCCAGGATCAGGATCGGCGCGTCCTTCAAGATAGCGCGCGCGATCGCGACCCTCTGGCGCTGCCCGCCCGAGAGCTTCAATCCGAGCTCGCCGATCATCGTATCGTAGCCCTGCGGCATCCCGAGGACGAACTCTTCCGCGTGCGCCGCCCTGGCGGCGGCGTTGACATGATCCATGTTTTTGGAAGGATCGCCGTAGGCGATGTTGTTCTTGACCGTGTCGTTGAAAAGAAACGTATGCTGCGTGACGATGCCGATCTGAGAGCGCAGGGACTCGAGCGTCACGTCGCGGATATCCGCGCCGTCGATCGTGATCTTGCCCGAGGTCACGTCGTAGAACCGCGGCACGAGATCCGCCAGGGTGCTCTTGCCGACGCCGGAGACGCCGACCAGCGCCACCATCTCGCCGCGGCGGATTTTCAGATTGATGTTTTTCAACACCAGCTTGCCCGCGTAACCGAAGCTGACGTTGTGAAATTCGATCGCGTCCGAGAACGCCGGCGCCGGCCTGGCGTGGGTACGGTTTTGGATCTCCGGCTCGCTGTCCAAAACTTCGAAGACCCGCTCGGCTCCCACGATGCCTTGTTGAATGACGGTATAGGTCTTGGCCAGAGCCTTGAAGGGCTGGTACAGAAGAAACATCGCCATCAGAAAAGCCATGAATTCGCCCTGAGTGCGTCCGCCTGAAGTGACGCTAACGCCGCCGTACCAAAGCACCGCGGCGATCGCGAAAGCACCCAACATCTCCATGACCGGGCTGACAAGTCCCTGCGTGCGGGTCGCTCGGATCGCTTGCTTAAAAATCTTCTTATTTTCGGCATCGAATCGCTCGATCTCATATTGCTCCATGCCGAAGGCCTTGACGATGCGGTTTCCCTGGATGCTCTCTTGCAGCAGATTGGTTAATATTCCCTTGGTAACCTGTCCCCTCTTCGTGAGGCGCTTGATCCTTTTACTCATCCGGGTGATCGGCAAGACCGAAGCGGGAAAGACGATGAACGCTATGCTCGCCAGGACCCAATCCATGTAGAATGCAACGGCTACCAGACCGATCAGCGACAACGAGTCGCGCATGAGCGAGGCCACGGAGTCCGTCAGCGCCGAGCGCACGAGGCCCACGTCGTTGGTGACGCGGGAAATGAGGGTGCCCGTCGGATGGCGCTGAAAAAAGGACAGGGAGAGAAACTGCAAATGGCTGTTCAAAGCGCTGCGGATGTCGTTCAAGATGCGCAGCCCGACATAATCGGTGAGGTAATTGTGTCCGAAGTTGACGAGGCAGCGCAGGGTAAACACGGCAACGATGAGCAGCGGCATGTAAGCCAGCGCCGCCTGATCCTTGCGGGTGAAGACATCGTCGATGATGTGCTTAAGGAGAAGCGGGGCCGCTCCGGTGGTCGCGCTATAAACCGTCATGCAGATCATAGCGATGATAAAATACGGCCAAAGATAAGGTCTTAGAAATTTTAGCAGGCGCCGATATGTCTTCATGGTGCTCTCCTCCGTTGAATCGCTTCTCAAATCCTAATACATCATCGCCAGCGCAATGTCCGCCGTTCTCCCCGCCGCTCCCGGTGAGCCGAGCTTCGCTCTCACTTCGGAAAGCTTCGAGATCATAAGCTCGCGCCGCTCCCGGTCGCCCAAAATTCCTCTGCTTTCCGCGGCGATCCTTTCGGCGGTCACCTCATTCTGAATCAATTCCGGAACGACTCTTTCTCCGGCGATGATATTCGCCATGCCGATCGAGTCCACTCGAACGAGCCGGCGCGCGAGCGCGTAGGTCATCCGCGACAGGCGGTAGACGATGACCATGGGGCGGAGCATCAGCGCCGTCTCGAGCGTTGCCGTCCCCGACGCGGTCCAGGCTAGATCGCAGGCATGGAGGACATTGTACGCGTCTCCGTCGCTGAGCGAAACACCGACCGAAGCGCCCGAGAGACTCCGCTCGAGGCTATCCCTGCCGACCGTGCTGGCCCGGACCAAAATAAACTGCAGCGCCATCTCCCGGCTCAATATTTCCGCGGCCTCGATCATTACGGGAAGGTGATACGCCACCTCGCGGCGGCGGCTTCCCGGAAAGAGCGCGATCGTCTGCTTCGATGGGTCCAATCCAAGCCGCGCCAGTGTTTCCTCGCGCGGCCTGGTGGCTCGCGCCACGTCGAGCAGCGGATGGCCGACGAATTCGACCTTGACTCCCGCCTTCTCGTACAACGCAGCCTCGAACGGGAATACCACGGCCATCCGGTCGGCCAGGCGGGCGATCTCCGCGACCCTGTGCCTGCGCCATGCCCACACTTGCGGGCTGATATAATATAGCACCGGCACCCCGAGACGCTTCGCCACCCGCGCAACCCGCAGGTTGAAGTCCGGAAAGTCGATCAAGATCAGCAGGCTCGGTCTTTGCTCGCGCAAATTTTTTTTGACTTGCGAGTAGGCCCGCCAGAGACTCGTTAGATTTCCCGCCAGCTCGGTGAATCCCATTCCGGCAATCCGGGCGACGTCGAAGATGATCTTGGCGCCCTCGCGTTTGAGCGCTTCTCCTCCAACCGCGGAAATCTCCAAAGCGGAGTCCCGCTCGCGAAGCGCCCGAACAAGATGAGAGCCGTGAAGATCCCCGGACGCCTCTCCCGCCACCAAAAGGACCCGCTTACCGCTTCCCACCTGAACGCTCAGAGGGCTCTCAACTTTCCGCTGATCGTCGCAGCGATCTCCAGTGCCCTGAGTCCCTCTTCGCCGCTGACCAGCGGATCGACCCGGCTTTTTACCGAATCCAGAAAGGAATCGATCTCGTCGGCGAGCGCGTCGGCTTCTTGTATCTCGACCGTCTCGCCCCGGATATCCATCCAGGAGGCGCCCTTCTGCGGCCGGCGATAAATCTGCGCGCGCTTCTGGTCGTAGTCGATCGAAATGTAAGCGTCGGGCTGAAAGAAGCGGATCTTTCTTTCGCGCTTCACCGACACCCGGCTTGCGGTCACGTTGGCGACACAGCCGTTGGCAAAAGTTATTCTCGCGTTGGCGATATCCGGCTCGTTGGTGAGCACCGCAACGCCGACGGCCTCGACGCGCTCGACCGTAGAGTGTACGAGACTCGCGATCACGTCGATATCGTGAATCATCAAGTCCAGGATCACATCCACGTCGGTGCCGCGCTCCACGAACGGCGCGAGGCGATGGCATTCGACGAACTTCGGCTCTTGGATAACGCTCTCCAGGGCGCGAATGGCGGGATTAAATCTCTCCAGGTGCCCCACCTGGAGTATGAGACGCTTTTCCCTGGCCAAATCGACGAGATGCCGGCCTTCCTCCAAAGTCGCCGTCATCGGTTTCTCCACCAGCACGTCGATACCGGCGTACAGGAACTCACGGGCCACTTCGTAGTGCAGCCGCGTCGGCACGGCAATGCTCACGCCGCGGACCCGGCCGAAAAGCTCGCGGTAGTCGGTCATCGACGCGACGCCGAGTTGCGCGCCGATTTCCCGCGCGCGCTGCGCGTCGACATCCGCCACCCCTATAAGTTTCACTTTCGGCGAGATTGCGTATTTTTCTGCATGACGTTTGCCCGCATAGCCGACGCCCACTACGGCGACCGGAATTTTCGCATCGCTGCTCATACAAGGTAAAGATTTTGGATTTTTACTTTTTACCCTTCGACTGCGCTCAGGGCATGCTTTTTGCTTTTTCTTCGAGCATCTTTTCGCCCACGGCCACGACTACGATTCCCGCGCGGTCCGCTTCCATGATCAGTTCATCCTTCTCCAACAGAATAGTCTTACCGGCCTCGACGGCCAAGACGGCGCCCTTCAATTCGCGGAGCGTCCGGATCGTGTCCAGTCCGACCGCGGGAACATCGAAGCGGAGATCCTGCTGTGGCTTGCTGACTTTAACGACGACGATGCCTTGCTTTCCCAACTCGCCCCCTCTGCGAATAGCGGCATCGGTTCCCTCGGCCGCCTCGACGGCCAAGACCACCCGATGCTTGACGACGACACATTGCCCGACTCCCATTCGGCCGGCTTCCTTCGCCGTCTCGAAACCGAGACGAATATCCTCCCATTGTTCCGGGCTGGGCGAGCGACGGGAGAGCACCCCTTCGCCCGGAATGATCCGAGTGAGGAAGAGCGTAGACTCCACGATCTTGATGCCGTCTTTTTCGAGCTCTTCGGCGACGCCCCTTAGCAGCCGGTCGTCTTCGCGGCTGCGCACGCGCGCCAAAAACGCCGCGCCCCGTAAATCGGGCCGAAAATTGGAAATTAGCTTGACCTTCTTGATCCCTCCGGCCATCACCGCCTCTTTGACGCCTGCCTTATGAAACGTGCGGATGATTTTTCCCAGTTCGCCGACGTAAACCCACGTCACGCCGCCGGCGGCCTTCTCGATGTCCGGCAGCGTTTCTCCCCGATGGGCTACCGTCACCAACAAAACGCCTTCCCGCTTCGCCTGCTCGGCGAAGATCAGCGGAAATTTTCCGTTGCCCGCGATGAGACCCAGTTTGCGCATAAAGAAGCTGTCAGCGCTCAGCCATCAGCTAAGACGCCGCAACCCAATCGAAGAAATTAAGCTGAAAGCTGATTGCTGATAGCTGAAAGCTATTTTCACCGGCATATCCCGCGCCGGGAGTTCTCGACAAAAGTCGCCAGACGCTCCGCCTCGGAAAATCCCGGAATCTCTTTCCTGACTTTCTTGACCGCCGCCTTGGCCGTCATGCCGGATTGAAAGAGAATGCGATAAGCTTTTTTGATCGCGTCGATCTGTTCTCTGCTGAAGCCCCTGCGTTTCAGTCCTTCGAGATTCAACCCCTTGAGCCGGGCGCGGTCTCCCGTGGCGTTGCAATAGGGAGGAACATCCTTCGAGACCATCGATCCGGCGCCCAGGAGAGCGCTGGTTCCGACTTTCACGAACTGATGAATGCCGACTAGGCCGCCGACGATCACGTAATCTTCGACCACGACGTGGCCGCCGAGAGTCGCACCGTTGGCGACGATGTTACGATCGCCGAGCAGGCAGTCGTGCGCGATGTGGCAATACATCATGAGCAGGTTGTGGCTGCCGACGCGCGTTATCATCCCGCCGCCCGTGGTGCCGGGGTTGAGCGAGACGAATTCCCGGATCGTGTTGCGGTCTCCGATCACGAGCCGGCTGTCTTCGCCGCGATATTTGAGGTCCTGCGGAACCGAGCCCACGGTGGCGAACTGAAAGATCAGGTTGTCCTCGCCAATGCTGGTGTTGCCTTCGATCACCGCGTGGAATTTGATGCGCGTTCCCTTGCCGATCTTGACGCCGGGACCGACGATGCTGTACGGGCCCACCTCGACGCCGTGATCCAGCTCTGCGCGCGGGTCCACCAGGGCTGTTGGATGGATCTTGGTCATTGTCGTCTTTGACGCATTGCAAAATGAAAATTGCAAAGTGCAAAACTCAAAATCTCATCTTTTTCTTTCATTTTGCATTTTTCATTTTTCATTTTGCAGTTTGCAGTTTACCTCGATCCGACTCCCTACATGGGAACCTCCATAGCGGAAATCTCCGCCTGCGCCGCGGTTTTCCCGTCCACCGTCGCCACGCCTTTCATCTTCCAGAAAGAGCCGCGCCGCTTGAGACAGGTCAATTCCAGACGGAGTTGATCGCCGGGCTCGACCGGCCGCTTGAATTTCACCCGGTCCAGCCCGGTTAATACGAAAATATTCTCGCCGTCGCTTCCGCCCCGGGAAACGTAGGCGAGGATCGCCGCGACCTGGGCCATCGCCTCGCAGATCAACACGCCGGGCATGACCGGGTGATTGGGAAAGTGGCCCTGAAAAAATCCCTCGTTGACCGTGACGTTCTTGATGCCGACGATTCTCTGGTTGCCCTCGACTTCGAGGATTCGATCCACCAAAAGAAAAGGATAGCGGTGGGGTATCCTCTTAAAAATCTCTCTGACGTCGAGCATGGTCTTGGACTCCATTTATGCGCTGCGCTCAAGCGACGCTATCGGCTACTAAATCTATCATGACGGTGCATGATTCGGGTATGTGCGAAGCGAGCCATGACTTTGACTACGTGAACTACCGGCGGCGAAACACACCGGCGCCGTAAAGAATGTGACGTCTTACGAAGATCGAATAGAGCAGCGGGACAAGGGGCGCTTTCGATGACCAGCTTAGCAGCCTTGCATGTTTCAAGACGGGCGCAATCAATCGAACCGTAGTCACTTGCCCTTGGCGGGGGGTTTTGCGGCGGCAGCGCCGCCGGACCGGCTGTTATACTGCTCGACCACTCTGTTGGTAATGTCGATCGCCTGATCGCTGTAAAGGAGCTGCGAGCGCTCCAGGATCAAAGTGAACTTCTCGTTTTTTCCGACTTCGACGACCACTCCCTCCAGCTCCTTCAGGATGTCGGCCGTCATCTCGCGTTCTTTCTGCTGTAACTCTTCCTGGGATTCGCGCAGGTCGCGCTGGTAGACTACGTATTTTTTTTGCATGTCGCCGTCGAGCCTGCGGCGATCGTCATCCTTGAGGAGCGGCCCCTTTTTGTCGATATCGGCTTTCATTTTTTCGAGTTCCTGCTTTTGCCGCATCAGGTCGGCCTCGACTTTTTTTATCTGAGCCTGAAACTTCTCCCGGGCCTTTTTCCCCTGCAGGGAGTCGCCGATGGCTTTCTGGATATCGATCAAGCCGATCTTGATCTGCTGCGCCCAGGAGGGCATGGCGAAAAGAAGAAAAAAAACTACCGCAAACGCTTTGTGCACGAAAGCCTCCGGATCGAGAGAATTGCAGACTGTTTGCTTGGCTATTGACCGCCCAACGCAAAACCAATCACCGAGGTGTCGTCGCCTTTCTGTTTGTTGAGCGGGAACCCCAGCTCCACACGCAGAGGGCCGAACGGAGAAAGCCAGCGGGCGCCGGCGCCGATCGACCTGCGGAGATCGCTGAATCGGAACGTATCGAAGGCGTTCCCTATGTCAAAAAAGGCCACCCCGCGAAGACCGTACTGCTCCATGACCGGGAACGTGGTCTCGAAATTTCCTACCACCTGCCTGTTACTGCCGACTAAAACGGATTGAGAATCGGCATTAAAACCGATGGCGCAGCCGTCGTTGCCGGGACTACTACCATCGCCGCTGGCTCCCCCTTTTACTTTTTTACAGGTGACCTGTTGTTCGCGGGTCGCCAGGCTGCGATCGGTGAATCCGCGCACCGAGTTGATGCCGCCGGTGAAATACCTGTCGAAGAGCGGAAGATCATTGGGGCTGGCGCCGCCGAGGCCGATGCCGTAACCTAAGGTCCCGCCGACGGACACCACAAAGTTGCCCCAGGTTGGACTCTTGAGCAAGGGGTAATAATACTTTCCGCTGATATCATTTTTGATGTAGCGATTGTCCCCACCAATCCCGGCGAATTTCAATCCCACGTTGGAACTCACTCCCTCGGTCGGAAAGAAGAAGTGGTCTCTGCTATCGTAGTTCATCGTCGGGCCGATGCTGCTGGTCCAGGTCGCCGCCTGGGCGGAGGCATAGGGGTCGTGAGCCGTGAACGGTTTGCCCTTTGGGGGGGTCACCACAACTCCATCGAGCACCTGGTCGCCCGTATCGAAGTTCCCGAGCTTGCCGCGAACCAACTCATAACCGAGACCGACCTTCGCATAGTCCACAAACGACAGCGGCTGGTCGTAGCTCAAATCGCTTGCCTGGCGCCGCGAAAGTCCGAAAAATGGCAGGTCCATGCGGTTGAGCGGGTAGCCGGTGTTAACGTCGAAGCCGGTCCTGCGGATGGAAAAATCGGTATAGGATCGCTGGCTATTGAAAGCGTTGAAGCCCAGGCTCACCGGCGTATCGAAAAGGTACGGCTCGGTGAAGCCGGCGACGAAATCTTGCCGTCTCGACCCCAGGTCCGCTTGCAGGTTCACGCCCTGACCGCGGCCGAAAAGGTTTTTTTCCGAGATGCCGGCGTTAAAAACGAACGAGTCGCCGCTGCTGTAACCGGCGCCCACGTTGAAGCTTCCGGTCGGCCCTTCTTTCACATCGACCAACAGGTCGATGGCATCGGGCTGATCGGTCTTCTTCGTGGTCAACTGCACATCTTCGAAGTAGCCGGTCCGCTGAAGCGCGCTCTTGCTCTGCTTGACCTTGTTGGACGAATAGATCTCTTGCTCGGCGGGGATGACCGCTCTGCGCACGACTTTGTCGCGCGTCTTGTTATTTCCCGAAACCAGCACTCGATTGAAGTAAACCGGCGGGCCTTTGGTGATGACCAGCGCGATATCGACGTTCTTCTCCTTGGGATTCACCTTCGTCACCGGTTCGACCTGAGCGAAGGCAAAACCCTTGTCGGCATAGACATCGGAAAGATTCGCAATGTCGTCGCGCAGGCGGCTGCTGCGAAAGATCTGCCCCTGAGTCAACTGCATCTTTTTGAGCAAGAGCTTGGGGTCCTCTACCATGTCGCCGCCGATCTCGACCTTACCGACGCGATACTGCTCCCCCTCCTCGATCCGGATCACGATATCGATCCCTTGCTTATTGCGCTGAACCACCGGGTCGGAAATTTTATGGTTGATGTAGCCGTGATCGTAGTAATGCGAGGCAAGAATGGCGAGATCGTTGGTGAGCGCGTCGTGGTCCAGGACCCCGCGGTTGGTGACGAACGAGAGGAACCACTCCTCCTTGGTTCCCATCAAGCCTTTGAGCTCGTTTTCCGAGAAGGCGCGATTTCCTTGAAAGGATATCCGCTTCACCAATAGGCGGCTCCCTTCGTCGATATCGACAAAAACAACGGCCTGGTTATTTTCCGCGTTGGAAACGGTGTAATCGACCCGCGCGTTGACATAACCCTGCTCGCCGTAGAGCTTTTTGACTTTTTCGATCCCTTCTCCGACCTTGTCCCGGTCTAGAATAGTCCGCTGGGCGACGCCGAAGGCGGTCTCGATCTTGTCCTTCGATAATTGGGAGTTGCCCTGAATTTTTACTTCCTTGATGTAAGGCTTCTCCTTGACCTCGTAAGTGAGAACCGCTTCGGGAGACAGCTCGGCCTGCACATCGTCGAAGAAACCCATCCGATAGACCGACTTCACGTCTTTTTCCACGACCGCGGAGTCGAACAACTCTCCGGAGCGCGCCTGGAGATGAAGCCGGATTCCCTCTTCTTCGACGCGTAAATTACCCTGGATTTTGACCTCTTTCAGGGTGACCGATTCCTGCGCGTGCAACTGCGGGTGGAAAAATAGGAGAATGAAAACGGCAATGAAGATCCCGATATGCAAATTTGTCGGTCGCGCGCTTAGACTCATCGGCTGGTCTCCTTCCGGAAGAGCTTCACCAAACCGGTCTTTTTCTAACAAATCCGGCAACTTTTGTAAAGCTAAATATGTGGATTTTCTCATACCGGGAAAAGGCGCCCCTCGCGCAGCTCCATCTGCCGCCCGATTTTCTCCGCAAACCCGCGGTTGTGGGTAGCTACGATGAGGGCTATTCCGGCTTCCTCGTTCAGCCGGAAAAGCAGCTCCTGGACGTCTGCGCCGGTGCGCGCGTCCAGATCTCCGGTCGGCTCGTCCGCCAGAACCAATTTGGGCTCGAGGATGACCGATCTCGCAACGGCCACCCGCTGCTGCTCCCCGCCCGACAGCTTTCCCGGCCGGTGATCTATCCGGTCTTTAAGGCCCACCTTCTCCAAAAGCCGCAGCGCCGCGGTCCGCCCCTTTTCCCATTCCCAACCCTGGATCAAAGCCGGCAGCATGACGTTTTCCAGCGCGTTGAAATCCGGCAGCAGATAATGGAACTGGAAGACGAAGCCCACGTCCCGGTTACGAAACTCGGACAATGCATCGTCGTCCAAGAGCGACATATCTTTCCCGCGGTAAAGCACCTGGCCGCTGGTCGGCCGATCGAGCGTGCCGAGGATGTGCAGCAGCGTGCTCTTGCCCACGCCCGACTCGCCGACGATCGCCAGCCGCTCGCCTTCTTCCAGGTCGAGGTCGAGGCCGCTCAGAACGCTAACCTCCGCGCTCGTGTCTTGAAACGACTTGCACAGATTCCGCGCCTGGAGAAGATTACTCATACCGGATGATTTCGACCGGGTCCAATTTCGCCGCCTGCCGCGCCGGGTAGAGGCTCGCCAGCAAACAGATCACGAGCGAAGCCGCGGCGATCAGGATGAAATTGCCGAGATAAATGCGCACCGGAACCGTGGTCATGAGAAAGACGTCCGGCAGCTCGATAAAGTGGTAGCGCTCGATCAAAAGACAGATGACGTACCCCAGCCCGATGCCGAGGGACGTGCCCATGCCGCCGATCACGCAGCCCTTGAGGAGAAAGACATTGCGCACGCTTCTCCTGGTGGCGCCCATCGACTGCAAGATGGCGATGTCCCGCCGCTTCTCCATCACGACCATGATGAGCGTCGAGACGATATTGAAAGCGCCGACCAGAATCATGAGCAGCAGGACCAGAAAATAGACGGTCTTTTCCAGGCGCAAAGCGGAAAAAAGGCCGGGCCAACGCTGGGTCCAATCCTCGGCGCGGTAAGGAAGTCCGAGGTGCTCCTGGATTCTTAGAGCGACATCCTTGGCCTCGTAAACGTTGCGCACGCGAACGTCGATGCCGGTCACGGCGTTCCCCAGCTCGAAGAACTGCTGGGCATCGGCGAGATTCATGTACATCAGGGTCGCGTCGTATTCCTGCATCCCGGACCTGAACAGACCGACGACGATGAAGCGCCGGATCTTCGGGATCATGCCCATGACCGACGGCGAGCCCAGCGGCGAAATCACCTGGATCGGATCGCCCGCTAACACACCCAATTGTCCGGCCAGGCGATAACCCAGGATCACGCCCGGGAGCGAGATCGTCCGGCCTTCGACTTCGATCGGACGCGGCTTTTTGAGATCTTGCAGTTTTCCCTGCTCGATCGACTGCTCGATATCGACCACTTTTCCGGCCAGATCGGGATCGACCCCGCGCACCACGACGCCGGAGACGCGACTCCCGGAGGTGATCATCACTTGGCCGAAGATCGAAGGCGCCGCGGCCACGACGCCCGGCTCGCGCGCGATTTTTTGCACCAGCGCTTCGTACCCGGATATGCGATCCAGCGGATTCACCACGGCGACGTGCGCGTTGATGCCGAGCAGCCGGTCGCGCAGCGTCTCCTCGAAGCCGGTCATCACCGCCATCACCACGACCAGAGTCATCACTCCGATCATCACTCCCAGAATCGATATGACCGTGATGAGAGAGATAAAAGTTTCGCGCCGGCGCCCGCGCAGATAGCGCAAGCCGATGAAGAGTTCATATTTCATTG
>CAZNES010000088.1:0-18202 GCA_964572145.1 uncultured Syntrophobacteraceae bacterium | reverse complement strand
TATGCCGCCGCGCTGATTCAAGGCCTGGAAGGGCTCGATGTCACGCTGATCCTCGAGCCGGGCCGGGTGATCGTTGGGAACGCGGGGATTCTCGTCACCGAAGTTCTTTATCTCAAGGAGACCGAAGAGAAGAATTTCGTCGTCGTCGACGGCGGCATGAACGATCTCATCCGTCCCGCGCTCTACGGCTCGTACCAGGCGATCCGTCCCGTGCACGACAAAAAGGCCGGGACGATCGTGGCCGACGTCGTCGGGCCCATCTGCGAGAGCGGAGATTTTTTCGCCAAGGACCGCGAAGTTCCACGGCCCGAGCCCGGAGACCTGCTGGCGGTCATGAGCGCCGGGGCCTATGGTTTTACCATGGCGTCCAACTACAACTCGCACCCGCGGCCGCCGGAGGTTCTCGTGGACGGCGATAAATTCTACGTCGTCCGGCAGAGAGAGACTCTGGACGATCTCATCAGGGGAGAAACGATCCCGCCGGCGCTACAATAGGCGCAAGGCAAATTGTAAAATGCAAAGTTTAAATTGCAAAATTAGGGAGGCCGGAATTTTGACTTTTGCACTTTGCAATTTTCATTTTGCAATCCTCTGAAGACCTAAGGATTTAAGGGTTAAGATGTCGGAGCTTCATTTTACCAAGATGCACGGTTGCGGCAACGATTTCATATTTATCGATTGCCTAGGCGGCGAGAAGCGCGACCTGGATAAGCTTGCCAAGAAGCTCTGCGACCGGCGCTTCGGCGTCGGCGCGGACCAATTGCTCACGATTCATCCTTCGAAAATCGCCGATTTCAAGATGGAGATCTACAACGCCGACGGCGGCCAGGTGGAGATGTGCGGCAACGGCATCCGTTGCTTCGCCAAGTACGTGAACGATCACGGGCTCACGCAAAAAAAAGAATTGGCGGTGGAAACCCTGGCGGGAATCATCCGGCCGCGCATCGTCGGCGATCTGGTCGAGGTGGACATGGGCGAGCCGATTCTCGAGGGAAGAAAAATTCCGGTCAATGCCGACGGTAAAATTTTCGACTATCCTTTGGAGGTCGACGGAAAGACGTACCGGGTCGCCTGCGTCTCGATGGGAAATCCGCACTGCGTGCTTTACCTCGACGACCTGGACAGCTTGGACCTGGAGAAGATGGGCCCGCGCTTCGAGCATCACGCTTTTTTCCCCAACCGCGTCAACACCGAATTCGTCAAAGTGCTTAGTTCTGAAGAGATCCGCATGCGCGTCTGGGAACGCGGCGCCGGTGAGACCTGGGCGTGCGGCACCGGCGCATGTGCGGCGGTGGTGGCCGGCGCCTTGACGAAAAGACATGGCAGGAAGGCCACGGTCCATCTCCGCGGCGGCGATTTGCTGATCGACTGGCGCGACGACAATCGCGTCTATATAACGGGCGCGGCGGAAGAAGTGTTTCAGGGGACGGCGAAGATCTAGACGAGGGGGGAGCTCATGTTTTCCGGTTCAATGGTCGCACTGGTGACGCCTTTCAAGGACGGCGGCGTCGATTGGCAGAGTCTCGAAGGGCTCGTCGATTTTCACATTAAAAACGGCACGAACGGCATCGTCCCGTGCGGGACCACGGGAGAGTCCGCGACGCTCGATCACGTCGAGCATCACGACGTGATCAAAGCGGTCGTCAAGGCGGTAAAAAAGCGCGTGCCGGTGATCGCGGGAACCGGCTCGAATTCGACTCAGGAAGCCATCGATCTCACGATCGGAGCGGAGCGGGCCGGCGCCGACGGCGCGCTTTTGATCTCACCTTACTATAATCGCCCCACGCAAGAAGGAATCTACCAGCACTACAAGAGGGTTGCTTCTTCGGTCGGCATCCCGCTCATCATTTACAACATTCCGGTGCGCACGGGCTCGAAGATAGAACCGGAGACGCTGGCGCGTCTCGCCGAAATAAAAAACGTCGCCGGAGTCAAAGAGGCGACCGGTTCGGTGGACCAGGCGATCGACGTGCTGCGCTTATGCGGCGACCGGCTTGCGGTCTACTCGGGAGAAGACTCTCTCACCTATTCGCTGATGGCGCTCGGCGGCAAGGGCGTGATCTCAACGGTTGCGAACATTGCACCGAAGGAAATGTCCGATCTGGCGCAAGCCTGCCTCAAAGGGGATTGGGAAACCGGAAGAAAGCTACAGTTCAAGCTCGTTCCGCTGATTCGCGCCGTCTTCATCGAGACGAATCCGATTCCCATCAAGACCGCGCTCTCGCTCATGGGCAAATGCCGCGGCGATCTCCGCCTTCCGCTCACGCCGATGTCGGAAGGCAATCTTAACAAACTCCGGCAGGCAATGACCGACTTCGGTCTTATCCGAAACTAAGATGCTGGCGGTTATCGTTTGCGGTGCAGCGGGGAGGATGGGAAGCACGCTCGTGCGTCTCATCCACGAAAGCCGCGCGATGAAGCTCGCCGGCGCGGTCGAGTTCTCCGGCAATCCGCAACTCGGTAAAGATGCCGGCGAGGTCGCCGGCGTGGGAAAAGTCGGAGTCCCGATCGATGCCGACCTTGCATCGCTTATCAAAGGAGCCGGCGTCATTATCGAATTCACCGCCCCCGACGCCACTATGGAGCACGTGAAAATCGCCGCGAAAAAAAATATTCCGATCGTCGTCGGCACGACCGGACTCAATCAGAAGCAGATGGACGAGATCAAAAAAATTTCGCGCCGGACCCGCGTCCTTATCTCGGCCAACATGAGCCTGGGCGTGAACCTGCTGGTGAGTCTCATGGGAAAAGTCGCGGCGATTTTAGGAGACGATTATGACGTGGAGATCGTCGAGGCGCACCACCGCTTCAAGAAAGACGCGCCGAGCGGCACGGCGTTGGCGCTGGCGCGACCCATCGCTGCGGCGCTCAAACGCGATCTCGATCAAGCCGGCGTCTGCGGTCGCAAGGGAATCGTCGGCGAGAGAACCAAGCAGGAGATCGGTCTCCTCTCCGTGCGCGCGGGCGATATCGTCGGCGAGCACACCGTGATCTTCGGCGGCCTCGGCGAAAGAATCGAGTTCATCCACCGCGCCCAGAGCCGCGAGACCTTCGCCCGCGGCGCGCTCCGCGCCGCCCAGTGGCTCGTTAAGCAGAAAAAAGGGCTCTACAGCATGCAGGACGTGCTGGGGCTCGGATAAAAATTAATCATGGTAGACATGGACACGATCGTGTCGCTGTGCAAGCGACGCGGGTTTATTTTTCAGTCGAGCGAGATCTACGGCGGCACCGGCTCGTGCTGGGACTACGGCCCGCTGGGCGTGGAGCTGAAGAATAACGTCAAGCGCGCCTGGTGGCGCGACAACGTCCAGCTCCGCTTCGACATGGTGGGACTCGACGCCTCGATTCTCATGCATCCGACGGTGTGGAAGGCGAGCGGACATATCGACCACTTCACCGATCCGATGGTCGATTGCAGGGCGTGCAAGCGGCGCTTCCGCGCCGACAAGATCGACGAAGAAGAGTGGGTTCACTACTGCGAGGCGACCAAAGGCAACAAGTTTGTAATCACCGCCGGCGAAGCTTGCAAACATTGCAGTGCCCGGCGAACGCTCTGCCCCGCTTGCGGCAAAGGAGAGCTCACGCCGCCGCGGCAGTTCAATCTCATGTTTAAAACTTTCATGGGGCCGGTCGAGGACGAGGCCGCGGTGACGTATCTCCGGCCCGAAACGGCTCAGGGAATTTTCGTCAACTTCGACAACGTGCTCCAATCCATGCGGCTCAAGCTGCCGTTCGGCATCGCGCAGATCGGCAAGGCTTTCCGCAACGAGATCACGCCGGGGAATTTTACCTTCCGCACGCGCGAGTTCGAGCAGATGGAGATCGAATACTTCGTCATGCCGGGAACGGACGAGGAGTGGCACCAGCGCTGGATCGACGAGCGCTTCGCCTGGTACCAGAAATACGGCATGCGAAAGGAAAACATCCGCCTGCGCGAGCACGAGAAGGACGAGCTGGCGCATTACGCCAAGCGCACTGCGGATATCGAGTATCAATTCGCCATGGGTTGGAGCGAACTGGAGGGAATCGCGAACCGCACGGACTTCGACCTGAAGCAGCACTCCCAGTTCAGCGGCAAGGCGCTGGAGTATTTCGACGAGGAGACCAAGCAAAAAGTTGTGCCGTACGTGATCGAGCCGTCGGCGGGCGCCGACCGTTCGACGCTCGCCTTTCTCGTCGATGCGTACCATCAGGAAGAGGTGCGCGGCGAGAAGCGGGTCGTGCTTCGCTTTCATCCGGAGCTCGCGCCGGTCAAGATCGCCGTCCTGCCGCTGTTAAAAAAGAACGATCGGATCGTTGAGACCGCGAAAAAACTTTGCGCCGAGCTGAAGCAGCGCTGGTTCTCGGTCTACGACGATACGGCTTCGATCGGCCGACTCTATCGCCGCCAGGATGAAGTAGGCACGCCTTTTTGTGTCACGGTCGACGTTCAGACGGTGGGCGACGACAAGATGCCGGCGGACGAGAAGGTCACGGTCCGCGACCGCGACACGATGCAGCAGATCCGCGTGCCGATCACGGCTATCGAGGGAATTATATCCGATTTGATGGCCGGCAGGTGGGCCGAAGTCTCGTCCCAGGCTGATTACCGCGTAGCCGCCAAAGAATAGAATCTAAGACCGATTGAGCTGAGCACCTCTGCTCGGTCTATACCCTAAGACCCAACGTCTGGTCTGGACTCCTGCGAGCCATCAATTACGCCCTGATATCGGCCATCTCGCGTGCCGGGCCGCTACTGCAGACACTTAGTAGCGCGCCGGTTGGTATGGCGAACTTCTGTAGCTCTGATTCTGGCGTTCCGGCTCCCGCTGATAACGATCATCATATTGAGGTTCCGGACTCGGCGGATAGCGCCCGTAGTCGCCCTCGTAAGGTGGCGGAGGGGCGTAGCCTCCGTAACCTCCGGGATAGCCGGGGTCGTAAGGATACGGCGGTGGAGGCGGATAAGCCGGTTCTGCAATCACGGGCGGAGGCAGGAAGAACTGATCAATGAAGAGACCCGTTGCGATGCCACCCAGCAGGCCGGCCGCGAACGCCCCGCCATAGTAGCCGCAGCAATGATCGTGTCCATAACTGTAATAACCGTAGCGAGGATAACCGTAGCCATATCCACGATAGCCGTAGCCGTATCCGCGACCCGCATAGCCGTACGCAGCATGGCCGCCATAGGCGCCACGACCGCCGTAGGCGACACCACCACGACTATAGGCGGCACGGCCACCAACGGAAGCATAACCGCCGCCACGAGCGCCGTAGGCGACACCACCACGACTACCACCAGCGGAAGCATAACCGCCTCGCGAACCGCCTCCCCAGGCGGCAAACGTTTGGGGCGGAACCAGCAATGTGGCTGCGAAGACAGCGACGAATCCCAGCGCGTAAGTTTTCTTCATTGGTTTGATCCTTGTAATAACCTTTATCAACTACTCGGCCTACCGGTAGGAATGCGGGCGATAGTTGCCGTGGTGCGGTTAACGCGGAATCAGCCCGGTCCATGCTTTAAGGCTTACTCTTACTCTAACCCTCAACCAGGCGTCGGTCAAGCTGCGGGCTTGATCAGATAATGATATTTAACGGCGCAGGCGCTTCGTACGCGGGGAAGACTTTTTTGAGGTCGTTTTTGCCGAGGTGCCGGGCGATGACTTCGCCGCAGACGGCGCGGAAATCGGTCGTAAGCGCGAGATCACGCCCTTCGTAAAGCGCATCGGGATCGAGGCCCGGCCAGCGGCCGTAAACCTTCCCGCCTTTGGTTTTCCCACCCATAATAAACATGACGTTCGCGTGACCATGATCGGTGCCGCGGTTGCCGTTCTCGCGCGCAGTGCGGCCGAACTCCGAGAGCGTCAGAAGAATCACGTCTTCCATTCGGTCGCCGAGATCGTGCTCGAAAGACGCCATGCCCTCGGCGAGCTCTTTCAGGCGCTCGGCGAGCTGACCGCTCGCGCCGCCCTCGCCGACGTGAGTGTCCCATCCCTCAATGGATGTAAATGCGATTTCGAGGCCGACATTCAATTTGATGAGATGCGCGATCTCTTCCAAGCTCGCGCCGAAGCGGCCGTTCGGATAAGTCACTTGAGATAGCGGCGACGGCGCCACCGCGGCACTTTTCAATATCTTCATTGCCTCGAACATGCCGGCGGCGCTTTGCCGGAGCATCGGGTCGTTCACATTCGCGTAACTCTTCTCGAGCGCAGGCGCGAGCATCGCGTCGCGCAGCCGGAACTCTTCGACCGAGGCGAGCGTCACCGCGGACGCATTGCCGGAAAGGATGCGCGGCGTCCTCACTGTGAGAGCGGCGGCCCGAAAAGGCCCTCCGCTTCTCCCGTCTTGAAGCAGGCGATTGAGCCATCCGTCGGGAGTGCTCTTGACGCCCGGCGTGCCCAATTCCATATAATCCTGAGCGTCGAAATGGGAACGGCTATTGTCCGGCGATCCCGTCGCGTGGACAACCGCGAGACGGCCGTTCGCGAACAGCGGCTTGAGCGGCGCGAGCGCGGGATGAAAACCATAAAAGCCGTCGAGATCGATCGCCCGCTCCACTCCTGAGCCAGGCTCTGCGACGGCGATCGTCGGGCGCAGGGCATAATAGACGCGGTCTTTGAAAGGAATCACCGCATTGAGTCCGTCCATGCCGCCGCGCTGAAATACGACGACGAGCACCTTGTTCTTCTTCCCCTCCGCCGCCGCGGCACGCAGGAGAAAGGAAGGCGGCAGACCGAGGGCTAACAAACCCATGCCGGCGCTTTTTAAAAATACACGGCGTGGAACATCCATAGTCATCTCTTCTGAAATTCCGGAGCCGCCAGCGCTAACGCGGAGATCTCTCCGGGCCGGATGCGGGTGCCGCGGATTCGATTGGCCGCGAGGTCGACGGCGAAATTGATGCGCGCAAGCAGCATGTCCGGGCTGATCCACGTCGAGGCGACATCGGGAAAGCCGGTCGGCGGCACGGAAAGAAATAGCGGCTCGCCCATGCCCGCCAAGTGGCGCAAAATCGGCTGCGCCGCGTCGGTCTCGCCGCCCGCCATACGCAGTGCGCTGGCGACGTATTCGATCGGTTTTTTTATCTTTGCGCCGACGGCCTCAGGGGAGAAAAATTCCGGCGCGTTGAAGATCGCTCGGAGCGTCGGCTTGAGATCGCCGCCGCTTTCGTGGAAGACCTCAGCGATCCGCGCGACGAGCCCGGCGGGTGGATCGTCGCGCACGAACCGGCGCAAGAGCTTCGTCGAGATGAAGCGGGCGGTCGAAGGATGGCCGGCGAGAAGATCGATGACCTTGACTCCGTCCTCGATGCCGCCACCGGCCGCAATCGTGGTTCCGAGGACAATTTTCTCCCGCCGGTCGTGTAGCCGAGGCTCGAAGAGAAATTCCGGTTGACCTCTGGGTCGGCGGATGGTCCAGCCGGTGAAGCAGCGCGCCACCTCGCCGACGTCTTTTTGCGTATAGCCGCCGTCCACGCCCAGCGTGTGCAGCTCCATCAGCTCGCGGGCATAATTTTCGTTGATACCGCGCCGGACGGCAGGTTTCGCGCCGGGCCGGCTCGTCGCCGCATCCGGACTCACGCTGAGCCAATTATCGAGGTAAAAAAGCATGGCGGGACTCCGCGCCGTGGCTGAAAGAAGATCGCGGAAGCGGCCCAAAGCATGCCGGCGAATCGTGTCGCGGTCATAGGACGTGACCAGCCATTTGTCCGCGCCCTTGCCGGCAAAAACGTTGAAGTGATTGCTCCAGAAATCGACCATGACTTCCTGGAGCTGTCGTTGGCTGTAGACCGCGCGCAAAAGCTTCGCCTGCTGGAGCTCGAGGATCACGTAACGCGGCGCCTGCGCCGGCGAGACTTCCATGCCTTTGGCTCTGGCCTCTTCCGGCGGGGGATAGAGTTCCAAGAGTTCCTGGCTGCTGAGCTTAACCGTCTTCAGCTTCGCCAGTTTCTCTTCGACAAAGTTATCGGGAAGCTTTTCCGGGTAAAGTTGCTCTTCGAGGTAAGGTGAAATTCCCTTGTTTGTGACTTTTTCGATTTCCGCCTTCGTCGGCCCGAAGGTGATCCGATTCAGCAGGTGAGTGATTTTTTGCTCGTCGGTCAATGGCGTCACGGCACAAAGGAAGGAGGTGGTCTGGAGTCGAAGAGCCTTGCTTCAGACCACCGATGAAGGAGGGCCTACTGCTGCGATGGATCGGTTTTAACCGAGCGCTCTTTGCGCCATTCTCTGAACCGTTGGAGACGCTGCGCGCGAAGCTCGCTGAGTCGAGCCTGCTGCTCCTCGGTCAGAAGCGCAAGCACTTGATTCCTGAGTTGCGCCCGCGCGACGATCAAGCGTGCTTGCACGTCGGCTATTTCTTGAGCCTGAGAGCGCACCAGGGTTTCGTCAAACGGCTGGCCCCGAGCGGCTTCTTGTAGAGCGGCATGTTTTTCCCGCAGTTGTTGGATAAGCGGCCGGAGGGTTTCGCGGCCATCGATAAAGATGCTTTGGATTTGTGATCGTTGATCGCCGGAGACCTGCAACTGCTCTAATAGGGAAGGTCCCATTCTGCTCATCATGTCGAACCGTCCCGGGCCGAATCCAGGATGCGCAAAGATCGTCGATACCATGAGCGCGGCCACGGCGATCAAAGCGGCGATGCCGATAGCGACCTGCTTGCCTATTTTCATTTGAGGCTCCTTCCGACCCCTTATCGGACTCTTCTCGCGGGCTGGGGTCCTCTTACTTCTCTGGGTGCCGACGCTGTGACGACCGCCGGCGCTCCCACAAACACGCGCACAGGCCTAGCGTAGTATGGATAAACAACGGTAGGATAGGATCTCAGGTAGAGCTGGTAATGGATCTGGTGGAGTTCATAGTAGGGATCGTAAGACTGAACTTCCACGGTATAGGGATCGTAATATTCATAGGAGTAAGGATCGTAGGCGCGGGCCGTGCGGGAGGAAACTGTAACCAGACTCATCATCGCGATAGCCAGCAGAAGTTTCTTCACGAACTTCTCCTTTGCATCTTCGAAAGCGCCGGCACGGCACGTACGTGACTGTTCTGCGAATCGCTTTTAGTAACGGCCGCCGCGGGCGCCTTCGTAACCTTCATTATAGCCGCGGTCTCTTCCTTGTTGATAGCGCTCATATTGACCGCGTTCAACGCCCCGGTTGTAACCGTCGGAATACCCCGTGTCATAGGGGTCGCGCGGCGCAGGTGGCGGCGGAGGCGGGTAGTCCCGCTCTACGACTACAGGCGGCGGAAACAACACTCGGTCCAAAAAAATTCCCGTCGCCAAGCCTCCAAGGACTCCGGCCGCGATGGCCCCGCCGTAATAGCCCCGGCCGCCGTAGGGCCGTCCATAATAACGTCCTCCCCAGGCGAAGCTGGAAGCGGGCACCGCCAAGATTGCTGCCAGAACTATCGCCAAAACCGCTGCTGATATCTTTTTCATTTCCGTCAACTCCTTTCCGGTTTCTTGGTCTATTTCTCAGTTATGGGCGATAATCATAATTTCTGTATGGGTAAGGCCGGTTATAAGAACGCCGATACCCATCGTCATAACGGCGCTCATAAACAATACAGCCGGCTAACGGCGCCATGATGGCCGCTAACAGTAACCCTGTCAAGAGTCTTTTCATACAGTCAACCTCCTAGTATCCGTACCCGTACCCGTAACCGTAAGGTCGATAGTACCTGTAGGGATAATAGTACGGGCTGTAGTGACGGTAATATGGACGATAATAGACGTAGGGGTAAACATAGGGTACGGAGTAATAATAATCGTAGTTACGGTATCTCCCATAATATGCGTGGCTCACCGTTGGAATCATTAGCAACATGATAAAACCCAGGAATAAAGCCTTCATTTCCACACGTTCTCCTTTCTGTCTTATTAGACGTTTTCCCCGTGCAAAAGTTTACATTCGAGGGTGCTTCTAATTCCTAAAATCCCGGTTGTCCCTAGCTCCTGGTCGTTTGTCTTTTCCTTTCAAACGGTCCCGCAGCGTGCGCCTTTCGTCCGGAGAAAACTCGCGCCGTTGCTGAAACTTGTCGCGCCACTGCTGACGCTCGTTGGGAGGCAGCTCGCGAAATTCTTGGAAGCGCTGTTTGAGGGTCTCACGCCGATCGGGAGGCAGATTACGCCAGTAGTCCCATTCTTTGCGCAGCTGTTCCTGCCGTTCCGGCGGCAGACTGCGGTAGCGCTGAAAATTGCGCTCAATCTCGGCCTTCTCGCTCGGGCTCAGGCGGCCCCACGGCCGCTCCTGCGCTCGACCGGCGAGCGGCAAGCACAGGCTCAAAATCAGACTACAAAGGATGAGAAGCGGGTTCACTTTTCTGCGCATCATGTCCTTCTACGGATTCGAGAAGATCCATCGAATCGAGAAAGTCGATCGACTCGAAGAAGTCGGCATTAGAGGCCATCTCCACTGACTCTGGACTCGGATTAGTTTCGGTGGTCCAACGGCCGTTGGTAAACGTCAAGGTCACTGCGATAGCTAAGATCATGGCTGTCGCTACCGCCGGCACCGGCCAGGGTCGAAACAGCGACCAAATCGCTCCTGCCCAGCCGTGGGATTCCCGTTTATCGAGCTTTCCCCGCATCTCCCGGCTGTAATTTTGCCAAAAGGCCGGGGTGGGCTCGTCGGTCTTGACCGTCGCAGGAAGCAGGCTTTTCAACTCGTCCAAAAAGACTCGGCACGAAGCGCAGCCTTCAAGATGGGCCTCCACCTGCTGCTGTTCCGCTCGGCTACAGTCCTGATAGTAATAGAGCACCAGATCCTGCTCGAAGTTTTTACATGCCCCAGTTAGTTCTTGTCTTTCAGCCATACGGCGCCTCCTACGATTTTCTATGCGAGCTCAGTCAGCCGCTCTCTCAACGCCATGACAGCGCGATGGAGGTGAGCTTTGATGGTCCCTTCGGCGGTTTTCATGACGGCGGCGATCTCCCCGATCGAGAGCCCCTGGTTATTCTTGAGTAAAAAAACGGCCCGCTGTTTTGGCGGCAGCGTAGCCAGGGCAGCACTGATCCGGGTTGAAATCTCTCCGCTCATTGCCGCCTGGTCCGGCAAAGGACCCGGGTTGGGTATTTTCTCCAGCCCGTTGCCTTTCTCGGTTTTCTCGTCCAATGACTCCCAGGATACCCGTCCTTTCCGGCGGCGAAAGTCGAGACAGAGGTTGACGAGAATACGGTAAAACCAAGTATAGAAGCCCGACCGTCGGTCGAACTTCTTCAAATGGCTGAAGGCATGGAGAAACGCCTCCTGCGAGAGATCTTTGGCGTCTTCACGATCTCGGGTGAAGCCGAATGCGATATGATAAGCCCTTTGTTTATAGCGTTCCATTAACACCTCGAACGCCTGTCGCTCGCCCTGTTGGGCTGAAGTTACAAGCTCTTCATCCCCAAACTCTTCAGGGCGCCTGCTTATCATGAGCGATTTCCGTTCAGCTCTGTGGGTCGGATAAAAGCCTGCTCGGCTTTCCGCTGAAGCGCCCGGCAATATTGTTAGTGAAATCAGGGCTAACCCCTTCTCGGGTCACGCTCCGGCTCGAGCCGCTCCCGATAGAGTTTACGATTTTCCTGGAGTTCGTTCCAGTCCATTCTTCCTCTATTTTCAGCCATGCCCCTGATTTACCGTCTCTTCTCCCGATTTCTACCGGATTAGACGCAGGGGCCGTAGAAAGGGTTACCAGCAAAGTCGGGGATAAGGAGGCCCATCGTTTGCCCTTTCGCCAAATCGCGCACCATGATCGGCGCGCGAAAATCAGCTTGACAACAAAGTTTGTTGACTTTAGACTGAATTTTAAAACTCCCTCATGATAGAGCGATGGATCTTAATAATCTGGAAGAGCTCGAAGCCAAAGTAAATCGATTGCTTGAGAAGCACGAGAGAGTAAAGCGAGACAAAGAGTCGGCCGAAAAAAAATTGCAACAGAGAGAAAGCGAGTGGCACCAATTGAGAGGGCAAATTCGGCAATACGAGCGTGAGCGCAACGAGTTTCGCGAGCGTTTGGAAAAAATTCTGGGCCATTTGGAACACCTGGACATCCCGTAGAGCCAAGACGGAAGCCGGATGAAAAAGGCAATTGAAGTAGAGATTATGGGTGAGCGGGTCACGTTGCGCACCGACGCGGAAGAAAGTCACGTTCGCAACGTGGCGGGATACGTCGATCGGAAGATGCAAGAAGTCATGAAAAGCACGCGGCCGACGGCGAAGTCGAGCGTGGCCATGTTGGCCGCGCTCAACATCGCGGATGAATACCAGCGGCTGAAAGATCATCAAGAAGAGATATCGCATCGGGTCAATTTATTGTTAAAGAGGCTCGCGACGAACTTAACCGAGGAGGGCTAAAAACAGGGTGATCGTTTCCCCTGCAGTGTTCGTGATCATCGGAGCAACTTAGAACCAACAAACAAAGCAAGGACGCCGTCCCTTGCCGCGTCGGTCAGGCCCCCACCGAGGGGAAGACTCCAACGGTAATATGGCATCCACCTGGTTTCCAGGTTCAAGTTGAACTTTGACACGGCACAGGCGGGGGAAAACCAAAAAACAGGCATAGGGTGGATGAACAGGGTTTAGGACTTAAGCGTTACGGATCTAAGCTAGCAGCTTTCGCACCAGTGAATACGATAGGAAATTGGGAAAATATCGATTTTGCCTCGGAGTCTTCTATTAGAGGTTCTCCGAACATCGAGCACCTCTGGCGCCTTTGGGCGCTTTCTCTGAGGGAACGGCGGTAAAGTGATTTACCGTTCTCCGCATAGATCAGCAGCGTAGCGCTCGCCTCCTTCCCCCTCCTGCTCGCTCTGAGCAGGCTCCTTGTGCCTATCAGGTTTGCGCACATGGGGGACACAAAAGAAATGCTACGGGCCCGGGCCTTTCATATTAGAGATTGCCTAGCCCTTTCTGAGATCGCTCCCAAAAGCCTGCTGATCCAACGCAGAGCATTACGATTCACCCCTTATCTACATTCCCGCGCGGTGGCGTTGTACAGCCAAAGTGGGAATGAAGTTGCCACCGAAGATATCCGGGAACACGCGCTAAAGACCGGAAAAAAATTATTTTACCCGAAAATCGGAAAAGGAACGGAGCTTCGTCTAGTGCGGCTGGAAGGGCCCGACTCGATGAAGCCGGGACGGTTCAGCATTCTTGAGCCGCCCGGCGATGGAGCTTTGACCAAAGACGATGAGGAGGGACTGGTGGTTTTTGTCCCTGGTCTCGCGTTCGATCTTTGCGGCAACCGCATCGGCAGGGGCAAGGGCTGGTACGATCGCCTGCTGACGGCGCTTGGAAGTCAAGTGAGATGTATTGCCTTGGCATTCGAATGTCAGATGGTGGACAAGATTCCCGTCGACAGATGGGATCGCAAAGTCCATCACATTATAACCGAAAGGAGAGTTATCGACTGCGGTGATTTGCCATCCGATGCCGGATGGGTTTGCTAAACTTTAAGGTGAAAAGGGGGTGTTGACTTTGGAAGTTAATTTGTTGGCTGGAGTCGTCGGGGTCTTGATCGGGGCCCTTTTGTTCCTGGCCGTCTCCTGGTTAAGAAAAACACGGCAGCGGAACGACGTGGAACAGGCGCGCACAACGGTGGCCCGAATTATCGAGGAAGCCAAGAAGGAAGCCTCTGCGATCAAGAAAGAAGCGGAGATTCAGGCGAAAGATCGCATCCTACAGGCCAAGACGGATTTTGAAAACGAGATCCGAGAAACGCGGCGGGAACTTCAGGCCCTCGAGAAGAGGCTCGTCGGCAAAGAAGAGAATCTCGACAAAAGAATCGAAGGCGCGGAGCGGCGCGAGAGCGAATTCGCACGCAGGGAGCAGTCGTTCAGGAATAGAGAAAAAGTCGAGGAAGAAAAGCAGGCCCAGTATAAGGGCATGGCCGATGAGGCCAAGCAGCAGCTCGAGCGGGTGGCCGGAATGACGCGCGAGGAGGCGAAGAGAAGCCTCATCGACCAGATGGTAGAAGAGGCCAAACATGATTCGGCGAAGCGTGTCCGCGTGATCGAAGAAGAGGCGCGCGAAGAGGCGGTTCGCAAGGGGCAAAAAATTGTCGCTTTGGCCATCGAGAGACTGGCGGGGGATTTCGTCGCAGAGAGAACGGTTACGGTCGTACCGCTGCCCAGCGACGATCTCAAAGGAAGAATCATCGGCCGCGAGGGGCGCAATATTCGAGCCTTGGAGGCGGCGACGGGAATCGATCTTATCGTAGACGATACTCCGGAATCCGTGATTATCTCCGGACACAATCCGATCCGCCGGGAGATTGCCAAGTTGTCGCTGGAGAAGCTCATTTCAGATGGGCGTATTCATCCGGGAAGAATCGAAGAGGTGGTGCGCAAGTCCGAGCAGGAGGTGGATGAAGCGATTCGAGAGGCCGGGCAGAAGGCGATATTCGACGTCGGGGTCCACGGAGTTCATCCCGAGCTGATCAAGTTGCTGGGAAGACTCAAGTATCGCTACAGCTATGCGCAAAACGTATTGCTCCATTCGATCGAGGCGGCTTTTATCTGCGGCAATATGGCCGCCGAGCTGGGCCTGAACGAGAAGCAGGCGCGCCGCGCCGCGCTGCTGCACGACATCGGGAAAGCGGTGGACCACGAGGTCGAGGGATCGCATGCGATTATCGGCGCCGAGCTGGCGCGCAAGTACGGCGAGTCGCCAAAGATCGTCAACGCCATCGCGGCGCACCACGAGGACGTGAAGGCCGAGACGATCCTGGCGCCGCTGGTGGATGCCGCCGATGCGCTATCCGGAGCGCGTCCCGGGGCACGGCGCGAAATGATGGAAACTTATGTTCGCCGCCTGGAAGAGCTGGAGCGCATCACCAACTCCTTTAAGGGAGTGGAGAAATCCTACGCCGTCCAGGCTGGCCGCGAGATCAGGATCATTGTTCAGCATGATACGATTTCCGACGAGGAGGCCGCGCGCCTGGCGCGTGAGATCGCGCGCAAGATCGAGAACGAGATGACCTATCCTGGGCAGATTAAGGTCACCGTGATCCGCGAGGTGCGCTCGGTGGAATACGCAAGGTAATAATTTTAAATATCGAATGCTCAATGTTGAATTTTATTCAAAACTCAAAATTCAAAATTCAAAATTAAGATGCGTATTCTCATCTTGGGCGATGTGGTCGGCCGGCCCGGGCGCAGCGCAGTCCGGGACTTGGTTCCGGGGTTGGTAAAAACTGAAGCGATCGATCTAGTCGTCGCCAACGTAGAGAATGCCGCCGGCGGCATGGGTGTGGACATCAAGAGCGCCGAAGAGATGCTCTCCGCTGGCGTTCACGTCCTTACCTCCGGGAATCACATCTGGAAAAAAAAAGAAATCTATCCTTATCTGGAGAACAAGAGCTATCTGCTTCGTCCGGCAAACTATCCCGATGGCGCTCCGGGCCGCGGCTGGATCGAGTGGAGCAGCCAGCGCGGCCTCCGCGCGTTAGTGGTCAATGTGCAGGGCCGAGTTTTTATGCCGAACCACGTCGATGATCCGTTCCGCTGCGTCGACGGCATTCTTAAGGACCATGGCGGCTACTCGCGCGTGGTTATAGTTGATATGCACGCAGAGGCGACTTCGGAAAAAGTTGCCATGGGTTGGTTTCTCGACGGCCGCGCGTCCATCGTGTACGGAACGCATACGCACGTGCAGACCGCCGATGAGAGACTCCTGCCCGGCGGCACCGCCTACATTACGGATCTCGGCATGTGTGGCCCGTGGGATTCGGTTATCGGCATAGAAAAGGAAAATGTCATCGAAGGGTTTCTGACTCAACTGCCGCGCAAGTTCGAGGTGGCCAAAGAAAACGTCGTCCTTCAAGGGATCATCGTCGACGTCGATGAAGAATCCGGAAGAGCGCGGGATATCCATCGCCTGCGCATCCCATGGAAGCGGGAGGACGATTGAAGCTCGATCCTCGCGAACAATTGGAGCTTCTACGTCGAGGGGCGGTGGAGATTCTTCTCGAAGATGAGTTATTGCGGAAGCTCGAGCGGGGAAAACCTCTCAGAATCAAAGCGGGTTTCGATCCGACCGCTCCGGACCTTCATCTGGGACATACGGTCCTGCTGCAAAAAATGAAGCAGTTTCAGGACCTGGGGCACGAAGTTGTTTTTTTGATCGGCGATTTTACCGGGATGATCGGCGATCCCACAGGAAGATCGGAGACCCGCAAACCGCTCACGCGCGATGAGGTCGAGAAGAACGCCGCGACGTACAAAGATCAAGTTTTTAAAATTCTCGATAAAAAAAAGACCACGGTAGAATTGAATAGCCGCTGGATGGAGAAAATGAACGCCGTGGCGCTCATCGAGTTGGCCGCGAAATACACGGTCGCTCGAATGCTCGAGCGGGAAGATTTCAAAACGCGTTACCAAAACCAGCAGTCGATCACGATTCATGAATTTCTTTACCCCTTGATTCAGGGATACGATTCCGTGGCGCTTCGCGCGGATGTGGAGTTGGGCGGGACGGATCAGCGCTTCAATCTGCTGGTCGGGAGAGAGCTTCAACGTGAGTATGGGCAGGAGCCTCAAGTTGTCGTAACGATGCCTTTGCTGGAGGGAACCGACGGCGTCCAGAAGATGAGCAAGTCTTTAGGCAATTATATAGGAATCAACGAGCCGCCCGAAGAGATTTTTGGAAAGACGATGTCTATTTCCGATGATCTTATGTGGCGCTACGCAGAGCTGTTGAGCGATCGACCGCTGGAGGTGATCCGGCAAAGCCGAAAGCGCGTTGCCGAAGCGAAAGAGCATCCGATGGATTTCAAAAAGTCGCTCGCGCATGAAATCGTATTGCGCTTCCATGGCCAGGCCGCCGCCGATTCTGCGCGGGAGTACTTTGAAACGCGGCATCAGAAACGGCAGGTGCCGAAAAACATTCGCACGCGATTTTCTCCTCCCGAGCGGGTTGGGGTCTGTCAGTTACTCGTCGATTTAAAATTCGCCCGTTCCAAAGGGGAAGCGAGAAGATTGGTTGCTCAAGGCGCCGTCCGTGTAGACGGACAAGTTGTGACCGATATCAGTTTCGAGTTTCAAAAAAAGCTCCACCGTTTGATCGAAGTAGGTAAAATGCGCATTGCGGAAGCAACCGAGGAAAAAATTTCTTTCTCGCCGTGATCCTCTTGACTCTGCGCCTGCGGGAATCTATATTAGATTTTCGTCCAGTAAGCCTAACATCCTTCTCGATAATTTAGAAAACAGCTTGACATGGCAGGATGTTTGTCCTAAGTATGTAGTTTGCCTTCCGGGCAAAACCTTTCGGTCTTTGAAAACTAAATAGTAGCAACCATTCAAATTATCCACAATTTGGATGGGGACGGTTTAGGGCTTCTGTTAAGCCGATGAGGCACAGCTATCAAATCAATCCAGTCAATCACCCCGTTATGGGGAATTGAAAGTTTTAACTGGAGAGTTTGATCCTGGCTCAGAACGAACGCTGGCGGCGTGCCTAACACATGCAAGTCGAGCGAGAAAGGGGTAGCAATACCCCGAGTAAAGCGGCGCACGGGTGAGTAACACGTAGGTAACCTACCTCTAAGACCGGGATAACCCGTCGAAAGATGGGCTAATACCAGATAAGACCACAGTCCCCACGGGGACAGGGATCAAAGGTGGCCTCTGCATGCAAGCTATCACTTAGAGATGGGCCTGCGCACCATTAGCTAGTTGGTAGGGTAACGGCCTACCAAGGCAAAGATGGTTAGCTGGTCTGAGAGGATGACCAGCCACACTGGAACTGAGACACGGTCCAGACTCCTACGGGAGGCAGCAGTGGGGAATCTTGCGCAATGGGCGAAAGCCTGACGCAGCAACGCCGTGTGGGTGATGAAGGCCTTCGGGTCGTAAAGCCCTGTCGGAAGGAACGAATGTTTCCGTCGTTAATAACGGCGGAGAGTGACGGTACCTTCAAAGGAAGCACCGGCTAACTCCGTGCCAGCAGCCGCGGTAATACGGAGGGTGCGAGCGTTGTTCGGAATCATTGGGCGTAAAGGGCGTGTAGGTGGTCTGTTAAGTCATGTGTGAAAGCCCCCGGCTCAACCGGGGAAGTGCGCATGAAACTGACAAGCTAGAGTACCAAAGAGGAGGGTGGAATTCCCGGTGTAGCGGTGAAATGCGTAGATATCGGGAGGAACACCGGTGGCGAAGGCGGCCCTCTGGTTGGATACTGACGCTAAAACGCGAAAGCGTGGGGAGCAAACAGGATTAGATACCCTGGTAGTCCACGCTGTAA
>CAZNES010000087.1:10446-18356 GCA_964572145.1 uncultured Syntrophobacteraceae bacterium | reverse complement strand
CTTTCTTCAGTTAATTGCAACGCCTCTTTCGGAATCTGGTCCGGCATGCAGGCGGAACTTAAAACAACGACGAATAATAGCGGAAAGATTTTTCTCAACATGTCGAAGGGGATGATAACCTTTGAGACGCGACTTAGGCAACTCCCCCACTGCCGGTACACCCATCGGCTTCCGCTGTGGGTCGAGCCTCCTCACCACCCTGAGACTTGTATGATGGATGTTAGGTTTAACCACAAGTCCTCTTTAGCGAGTATGGTGATTCATCAAATCGCCATTGAGCGAAGGAGGACATCAGATGAGCAGCAAAGCCTTTGTTCCCCGTGACTACGACGTGTTTGCCGGACTGGATGTGGACAAGAGAAGTATCTCGGTGACCTTTACCAATCACCAAGGATTTATCCGATCCATGCGTATGCCGTATAGCGTGGAGCATCTTGTGAATCACGTGCGCAAGCAGTTTCCCGATCAGAAGGTTGCCTTTGTCTACGAAGCGGGACCGACAGGGTATGGATTGTATGATGGGCTGGTAGCCAACTCCTATCCTTGCTTGATCGCCTCTCCATCGATGATCCCCAAAGCTCCAGGACAAAGAGTGAAGACCAATCGGCTCGATGGTGTGAGTTTGTCGGAGAACTTGCGTGGGGGACAACTGAAAAGCATTCATGTTCCCTCTTCCGTTTATCGCGAGCTTCGTCACCTCACCCAATTGCGCGACACCTTTGTCAGCGAGATGGTGGGGATGAAGCAGCGCGTTAAATCGCTGTTGCTGTTGGAAGGGATCGCGTTTCCCCCGGCTCCGGCCGGCAGCCAGTGGTCGTTCATGGTCAAGGCTAAGCTCAGAAAGCTCCCCTGTTCTGGGACGGTGCGCTTTAAGCTCAATGAGTTGCTTGACAGCTTGGAGTTTAACGAGAAACGGGTTGTTAAGACGACTCAAGAGATCCGCCGCTTCTGTCAGAACGATCCCGAATTGTCCCGGTGCATAGAGTATGTGATGAGCGTGTCTGGGATCGGCCGGATTGTGGCCAGTCAGCTTCTGGCCCGCATCGGGGATTGGCGCGAACTTAGAAATATCCGCCAGCTGGGAGGATTTCTGGGCTTGGTACCGACCGAGCACTCCACCGGAGATCGAACCGATCGGGGATCGATCACTCATACGGGAGACGGGCGGTTGAGAAGCAAGCTCCTCCAAGCTTCCTGGTCGGCGATCCGACAGGACAGTGAGTTGAGGGAGTTTTTCGCCTCGGTCTGTAAAACCCATGCGCGCCACCTCGCTTCTAGAGTCGCCATTGTGGCAGTGGCGCGAAAACTCAGCGTGCGGATTTCCGTAGTCTTGATGAAACAAAGACCGTACGAAGTGAGAGAAAAGGTTTGTTCGGCTCCTTTGACCCAAGAGGAGACATCGCCCCAGGGAACGACTCGACGATAGACAGAACCGGGAGATAAAAACTCCTGACGGTTCGACCCTTGAGACAGAGATCCCGGGGCCTTGTGCCTTAGAGAGGGGCGCATCCCAAGTCAGTGTGACGGACTTTGTGCCGTGCCACGTATAGCAGTCAGTCTCTCTTTGGTCAGGGATAGTTAGGGTTAGATTCATAGGAGAAGAAAAATCATAAGAGGACTGGTGTGTTCGGCCACTTGACATCCACATAGTAGTTTATCGAAGGGAGGGGCAGGTTCTCGGCCCGCACACGTTGAATTCTTGACAAAGAGGGATCAACCGTTTACATGGTTTGATCTAATATGGTTGAAGTGCGAGGCCTCACGAAATACTACGGCGAATTTCGCGCCATCCAGAATGTCTCGTTCACCGCACAGCAAGGAGAGATCCTGGGACTGCTCGGACCGAACGGCTCCGGCAAGACGACGACGATGCGGATCGTCACCGGCTTCATGCCGGCGACCGAAGGAACCGCCGTTGTGGAAGGATTCGACGTTTCGACCGAAGCGCAGGAGGCGCGCCGGCGCATCGGTTACCTGCCGGAAAATCCGCCCCTCTACCATGACATGACCGTGAGCTCCTATTTGAAGTTTGTCGGGCGCATCAAAGGGGTCAAGAGAAGCGAGCTCGCTGGGGCGCTGGACAGAGTGCTGGAAAAATGTTTTCTCACCGAGGTCGCCTCGCGCATCGTCGGCCGGCTCTCCAAAGGTTACCGGCAGCGCGTCGGTTTGGCCCAGGCGCTGATCCATAATCCGCCGGTGCTCATCCTCGACGAGCCCACCATCGGCCTCGATCCCAGGCAGATCATCGAGATCCGCGGCTTGATCAAAGAGCTGGCCGCCGACCGGACGGTGATTCTCTCCACCCATATCCTGCCGGAGGTGTCGCAGATTTGCGGCAAAGTCGTCATCATCAACGAAGGCACGGTCGTGGTGGAAAAGAATCTGAAGGAACTGGCCCAGGACGCGAGCCTGGAAGAAGTTTTTCTCCGCTATATTTCCAAAGAAGTCGAGTCCAAAGAAGCGAGCGCCTGATCCACGATGCGAAACATTCTCACCATTGCCGGGAAAGAGATCCGCTCTCTTTTCCTTTCTCCGATCGCCTACGTGGTGCTCACGGGCTTTCTGCTCTTGGGCGGGTGGTTTTTTTTCAATCTGCTGTTCCGCTTCACTTACATGTTGCGTCTTTACACCGGCCTGCAAAACACCGAAGGTCTGCAGAGTCTCAACTTGAACGAGTACGTTATGGCGCCGCTCTTACACAATCTCACGATCGTGCTCGTGATCATGATTCCGATCATCACGATGCGCGCCTTCGCGGAAGAAAAGCGGAGCGGAACCTACGAGCTGCTTTTGACCTCGCCCCTCCGGGTGACCGAGATCGTTCTGGGCAAGCTCTTGGGCGCCCTCGCGTTCCTCGCCGTGATGATCCTGCTCACGGCAATTTACCCGGCGATTCTTTTGCTCTATGGCAACCCGGAGCTGGGGATCGTCGCCGCGGGTTATCTCGGACTCTTCCTTCTCGCCGCGGTTTTCGTCTCGGTGGGGTTGCTCACTTCGTCGCTGACCGAGAACCAGATCGTCGCCGCCGTGACTTGCTTCGTCATCCTGCTGCTCCTCTACGTCATCTCCTGGCCGGCGGAAACCTCCGGATTGGCGTTGGGAAACACGCTCAAATATTTCTCGGTCGTCGAGCATTTCGGCGAGATGGTGAAAGGCCTTATCGACACTCGCGACATTGTTTATTTTCTCAGCCTGATCGTTTTGAGTCTCTTCCTCACCCACCGCGCCGTGGAGGCCTCGCGCCAGAGTTAGCCCGCCTTCTATGAGAAAGATCCTACAGATTTCCGGAATTGCCGGCCTCGTGCTCACCGCCTTCGGCCTGGTCGCGCTCGGTTTCACCGGCAACGCAATGGATCCGTATGTGCTCATCCATCTCGCTCTCGGCGTCGTGTGCCTAGCGGCCTATCTCGTAACTCAGGGGCGCAATCTGGCCGCTTCGCTCGGCCGCCGCCGGACGCGCTACGGGCTGCACGCCGTCATCTATTCCCTGCTTCTCATAGGCGTCCTGGTTCTCGTCAATTTTCTCAACACCCGTTATCACTACCGGTGGGATCTCACCGAGGCGAAAGTGTTCAGCCTCTCGCCACAGACCGTCAAGGTGATCGGCGGGCTCAACCAGAATTTGCAGATTTACGGGTTCTTTGAAAAAGGCGAGAACCCCAGAATGGCCGATCTCATCAAGAGTTACACGTATCAATCACCGCGGGTTAAGTTCACTGCCGTCGATCCCGACCGGAATCCGGAAATGGCCAAGCAGTTCAAGATCCAGCAGATAAACACTCTGCACATGAGCTACGGGCAGGAATCCACGAACATCACCGATGCCACCGAGGAGGCGGTCACCAACGCGATCATCAAGCTCACCAAGGCGACGAAGAAAAACGTCCTGTTCCTCACCGGTCACGGCGAGCCGAAGCTCAACGACAAGGAAACCCCGCAGGGCTACGCCGCGGCCAAAGCGGCCCTGGAGAACGAAAATTATCAGGTGAAGGAGTTCCTGCTCTCGACGCAGGAGAAAGTTCCGCCGGAAACTTCGCTCCTCATCGTGGCCGCGCCGGAAAAACCGCTGCTCGACCATGAGATCGAGGCGATCGACGATTATTTGAAAAACGGCGGCCGGCTCCTGGCGCTGCTGCCTTCGCCGGGCGGCGATAGCCTCAAGACGTTTCTCCGCAACTGGGGCGTGGAGGTGGGCGACGACATCGTCGTGGATCAGGTGATCCGCTTGTTCGCCGGTCCCACGCTGGGAGTGGAGCCTATCGCGGAGAATTACGACAAGGCCCATCCGATCACGCGCGAGTTCAAAGAGCGCACGCTCTTTCCTCTGGTCCGGTCCGTCGAGCCCGTCAACGAAAGCAAAGACAAACTTGAAGCGACTTCCCTGGCGCAAACCAGCGCGACGAGCTGGGCGGAAAAAGATGTGAACGGCATCTTCAAGCAAGGCAGGGCCGCTCTGGGACCGGAGGACAAGAAGGGGCCGATCTCGGTCGCCGTCGCGGTCAGCGCCAACCTCAAAAAACTCGGCATCGAGAAAGAGGGCGAGGCGAAAGTGGTGGCGGTTGGAAGCGCCGCGTTTGCCAACAACCGGTACATCCATATTTTCTTCAACCGGGATTTTTTTCTTAACGCGGCGAACTGGCTGGTCGGGCAGGAAGAGATGATCTCCATCCGGCCGCGCTCGGTCCGCTCCTCGCGCCTCCAGTTGACCGAAGGAGAAGGCGCCGCGATATTCTACCTCTCTTTTCTGATCCTCCCGGAAATCCTCCTCATCATCGGTCTCTCCGTATGGTGGCGGAGGAGATAAAAACGTGCGGCGGCTGAAAACGCTCATCCTGGCCGTCCTCTTGATCGCTCTGGGCGGTTACGTATATTTCTTCGAGCTTGCCAAAGGCGACAAAGGAAAATCCGAGAAGCTGCTCGATTTCAAGCAGGACGAAGCGGCGGCTATCGATCTCACCTATCCCAACCGGGCGATCCAAATCCAAAAAGATCCTTCAGGGAAATGGAAGCTCACCCAGCCCGTGCACGCCGACGCGGACGACTCGACCGTCGGACGTCTGCTCGCCGCGCTCGCCGCGAGCGACATCAAGAGAACGTTGGAGAAAAAACCCGGCGCCGCGGACTTGAAAAGCTTCGGCCTCGAGCCGCCCGCGGTCAAAGTGTCGATCACGCTGAAGAACGGCCTGACCCTGCCGACTCTCGCCGTGGGCGCTAAAACTCCGCTAGGCGATTCGGCTTACATCCGGCGCGGCAGCGATCCCACGGTCTATCTTACCGACGGTTCGATCGTGCTCGCGCTGGAGAAGCAGCCGAACGATTTGAGAGACAAGACGATCGTCGCGTTTCCCGCGGAGCACGCGACCAGGGTCGAGATTCAGATGCCACCCGGGCAAGCTCTCGTTCTCGTAAAGGGCGAGAAAGAACAGTGGACGATCGAAGCGCCGGTCAAGAAAACCGCGAGAACCGACGCGGTCAACCAATATCTCGCGTCGCTCAAGCGGCTTCGGGCCAAGACGTTTGCCGACGACCAACCTACCGATCTCAAAAAATACGGCCTCGATCGCCCCGCGCTCAAAATTTCTATCGACGGCAAGGACGGGAAAAACCTGGCGGCGCTCCAGGTCGGCGGCAAGAGCGCCGACGGATACTACGCCAGGGCGGAGGGAAGCCCTACGGTGTACACGATCGACGAGATTTTTTATCCGATGCTGCGCAAGCAGCCGGCCGATTTCGCCGCCGAAGAAAAACCGGAGTCGAAAAAATGACAAGTCGATCATTCGAAAATACATGAGTGGTGGAAAACCAATAATAGATTCTTCGCTGCGCTCAGAATGACATTTGAGGCGACTTGTCATCCTGAACGAAGTGAAGGATCTCTGGCAAATTGATCCACTTCGCACTTGAGAAAGTGCGCTCAGTCTGTTAACCGTTTTCTTACCTCTTTGGCGGTGTCGTGAACTTTCCTCTTCACCTAAAAATTAAATGGTGCGGCAAGCGCTACAACTCGTTTCAGTCGAGCCTCAAAAGCACTTTCCAAAGCCGCGTGTACAAGGTCGGCCTCAGAATGGATTTCACTTGCCCGAACCGTGACGGGCTGGTCGCCGCCGGCGGCTGCATCTACTGCAACAACGCGGGCCATACGCCCGATGGCTTTCGCCCGGGCATGTCCGTGACCGAGCAATTGGAGCGCGGGACCGAAGCGCTGAGAAAGCGGCACCGGGCCGAGAAGTTCATCGCCTACTTTCAGAGCTACAGCAATACGTATGGACCGTTGACGAAGCTCGAACGATTTTATCGCGAGGCGCTGGATTTTCCCGGCGTCGCCGGTCTGTCCATATCAACGCGCCCGGACTGCGTGCCGGACGAAATCCTCGACCTCATAGCCGATCTCGCGCGCCATGCGTATCTCTGGCTGGAGCTCGGCCTCGAATCGATGCACGACAAGACTTTGCAATGGGTAAACCGCGGCCACGGTCTCAGGGAATTTATCGATGCGGTCGAGCGCGCAAAATCCAGGAATCTCCGGCTGTGCGCTCATTTGATCCTTGGCTTCCCCACAGAAACTCGCGAAGAAATCCTACAAACGCCGGCGCTGCTGAACCGGATAGGAATCGACGGCGTGAAGCTGCACAACCTGCACGTCATCAAGAACACGGTCCTGGAGGAGATTTATCTTTCTCGCGCCTTCGAGATTTTAAGCCGCGAGGACTACGTCGCTCTCGCAATCGATTTTCTCGAGCGGCTCGCTCCCGAGATTGTGATCCACCGCCTCAGCGGAGAGACCTACCGCGATCTCACCGTCGCGCCCGAGTGGTCGATCAATAAAATCGGCGTCCACAACGCGATCAACGCGGAGCTGGAAAAAAGAGACACGTGGCAGGGAAAATTGTTCGCGGATGGCCCTACGGCCTGGGAGGTATCGGCGCCGTGAACGGCCATCTTGGTTTGATTCATTCGATTCTCCCCGCTACCGTCGATATCAAAGTATCGGTGCCGCAGATTCATCCGTCCACGCGAAATCTGGGAGCGGAACGGGCCGGATCGGGGACGATCGTCGATCCCGACGGATACATCCTGACGGTCCACTATGTCACCGTCGGAGCGGAGTCCATCACGGTCACTTTGCCCGACGGCGAGCAATATCCCGGTGAGTTGGCGGCGCAGGATCAGGAAACCGGCCTCTCGCTCGTGAAAATCCCGGGCAAAGGTCTTCCGTTTCTTCGTCCTTCGCCCCCTGAAGAGTTAAAACTGGGAGAGCCCGCGCTGATCGTCGCCAGCACCGGCGGACCGGCGCGAAGAGTGAGCGGCGGCTACGTAACCTCCATGGAAGGCTACGACGGCCACTGGGAATACATGCTGGATAAAAGCATTCGCCTGAGCGCTTTCAACCCCGGCTTCGGCGGCGGAACGCTGGCGGACTTCAGGGGCAGGCTGATGGGAGTCGTTTCCCTCAACATGAACGACATCGGAAAATTCTCGCTCGCCATACCCATTGAATTCTATCTGCGGCACGAGCAGGAGTTGAAGCAGCACGGGCGGGTGCGCAGCCGTATTCCGCGGCCGTGGCTCGGCTTCTATCCCCAGCACATGGGAGGGCACATCGTCATCGCGGGCGTGGTTCCCGGAGGGCCGGCCGAGAAGTGCGGCCTCAAGGAGGGAGACATCATCATCCAAGTGGAGCGGCAGGAGGTCCGTTCCCGTCCCGATCTCTATAGGGAGATATGGAAGAAGAGACCGGGCGACCGGATCTCCTTCCATATTTTAAGGGATGAAGAATCGCTGGATCTCTCGGTGGTCGGCGGCGACCGAGCGGATTTCTATCGAAGCTGACGGGATGGTGAATACGTTGGGTTCGTGCTTTGGCCCTTCGGCTTCGCTCAGGGCAGGTTCTTTCTTCGTGTGCTTCGTGT
>CAZNES010000087.1:0-10436 GCA_964572145.1 uncultured Syntrophobacteraceae bacterium | reverse complement strand
GAGCACGAAGGTCACGAAGTTTTTAAGGTCGATGAATCATCGAGGTTAGTCGTCTCCTCCAGTCTTCTGTATTTCGCCTTTGCCCACTACTTTTACGGCAAGCGCCGGGGTATACGCATCGGGCTCGTACTTGATTGCAGCCTTGTCCTTTTCTTGCAGATCTTTCAATTTGACTTTCTGTCCTTCTTTCTCGATGTCGGTCTTCTCGTCGATACCGACCACCTCTTCACGAACCTTTCCCTTGCGCTCGACCTGAAAGGTGATGGTGCGCTGCCCGACGGCGCTGATGACGCCCTCCACTTCCACGTCTTTCGCTTTGATCGATTTTTTCTCTTTCTCTTCTTGAGCCGAGCTGGTGCCTAAGAACCCGCACAACAGCAACGACAGAACTGCAAGCCATCTAACGGTTTTCATCACGTCCTCCTTGGCCGGTCGATATTGATTCTGCTCTTCCGCGAAACTAGCTAAAGTTTGAAATAGTGTCAAGCCGTCCCGGGCAACGAATTCATGCCGCATACCGGACCGGCATCGTGATTAGGAAGGTTGTTCCCTTGCCCACCTCGCTCGCCACTTCCACCTTGCCATGAAGCAGATTGAGCAGCCGCTTGGCGATGGCGAGGCCCAGGCCCACGCCACCGAGGCTCCGGCTCGACGAGCCTTCCACCTGGCGGAAGGGTTCGAAGATAAGAGGCAAAGACTCCTCGGAAATGCCTACCCCCGTGTCTTGGATCTCGATCTCTATTTGGTCGCCCGACTCGGTCGGAGCGGCGGTGACTCGAACCTGCCCCTTGTCGGTGTATTTCACCGCGTTGAAAACGATGTTGCTCAAAATTTCCTTGACTTTCATCCGGTCGCTCTTCAGCGCAGGAAGCGCGCCCGCTATCTCCCAGCAAAGTTCCACGGGTTTGCCGCTGAGTCCGATGCGGAAAAGTATCTCCAGCTCGGTCCAGACTTCTTCGAGACGAAACTCTTCGACGCGGATGACGACTTGACCCGCCTCGAAACGGGACAGGTCCAAAATGCCGCTTACCAGATTGAGCGCCTCACAGGAATTGCGCAGCGAGGTCTCGATGCATTTCCGCTGCCGCTCGTTGGTCTCGCCGAGAAAGCCGCCCAAGAGCAAATCGAGGTTGCCGATCACGATATTGATCGGCGTGCGCAGTTCGTGCGTCATCGTGGCGAGAAACTCGGCCTTGAGACGGGTCGCCTCTCCCAGCTTATCGTGCAGCGTCTTGACTTCCTGAATCAATCGGGCGTTGTCGATCATGATCGCGACCGGCCCCGCGATCGCGGTGAGCATGTCGAGCTCCTTGTCGCCGAAGAGCCCCGCTTTCTTGCTCACCACCTCGATGACGCCCTTGAGCTCTCCTCTCACTTTGAGCGGCACGCAGGCGATCGCGCGCGTCTTGAAGCCGGTCGCCTGATCGACGCGTTTGGAAAAGCGCGGCTCGCAGCGCACGTCGGCAACGACCATCGGCAGCCCCGTTTCCGCCACGAAGCCGGCGATGCCTTCGCCCGTCGCCAGCGTCATGTTTTTGAGCTGGCTCGCTTTTTCGCCCAGCGCGATGAAAAAATTGAGCTTGCCTTCTTCGCGGTCGAAAAGAAGAATCGAAGATCCGTCCGCCCCCATCATCGCCGCAGTAAACCGCATCGCCGCGGTGATGACCTCCTCCAGGGGCATCGAGGTCCCCATGAAATCGGCGATGTGCGCCATGAGCCGGACTTCGCTGTCGGCTTCCAGCGGATTCAGCGCGTTCACGATTTTCCCTTCCCCAACTCCTGAGAGCGGCGGGTCGCTTGCAGCACGGCTTCCATCACGGTCCCCCTCATGCCTCCCTTCTCCAAAGCGTAGAGACCGGCGATCGTGGTCCCGCCGGGGGAGGTGACTTCGTCTCTGAGCTCGCCCAAATGCTTGCCGCTCTCCAGCGCCATGCGCGCGGAGCCGTAAACGGTCTGGAGCGCGAGCTTGAGCGCCACTTCCCGGCTGAGACCCACTTGAACGCCGCCGTCGGCCAGCGACTCGATAAAGAGGAATACATAGGCCGGACCGCTGCCGCTGAGTCCGGTGACCGCGTCTAAATATTTTTCCTCCAACGGCAAGCCGACGCCGAAACTGTTCAGGATCAAGCCGACTCCTTCCAGATCCTCCGCGGTTGCGTGTGCTCCTCCAGCATAGCAGGAAGCGCCGGCGCCCACCACGCAAGGAATGTTGGGCATGACCCGAACCACGCGCGCGCCTTTGGCCAAATTCTTCTCGATGCGCTCGAGCGGAACGCCCGCCGCGACCGAGACCAGGAGCTTCGCTTTGCCCAATTTTCCCGCGATTTCTTTGAGCACAGAATCGACGATCTGGGGCTTGACCGCAAGTATCACGATGTCGGCGAATTCACAGACCTTGGCGTTGCTCGGCGTGGCTTCGATCCCAAGCTCCGTCGCGGCGGACTGCCTGAGCGCCTTGCTCACGTCGCTCGCCATGACTTGCTTTTTACCGACCAGGCCGGCGCCGATCACCCCGCGCATGATGGCGGAGCCGATCTTGCCCGCGCCGATCACGCCGATTTTTTTTTGCAATATCTCTTTACCCATTAGAACGCGGTGAAACGTCTCTTTTCTTATACTACCGCCTATCGCCTAAAGCCTACCGCCTCTTAGTATCTTTTGCCTAGTTTCTTTAGTTCCTGCCACGCTTCCGCGTCATCGGAGCTGATGGACAGGACTTCGCGAAATTTCAGCTCCGCCTCTCTCGTTCTTCCCAGGTTCGCCAGCGCAATGCCGAGGTTGCGCCGCCAGTCGACGTTGCTCCTTCTGAATTTCAGCGCGCGGCGGTAAGCGCCGGTGGCCTCCTGCCACAGCCCGAGCTTGCGATACGCTTCGCCGAGCGCGCTGTAAAGAACGTCGGAATCTTCGCCCTTTTCTTTGGCCTGCTCCAGAAACTCTTTCGCCTTTTCCGTTTCCCCTTTTTCAAGGAACAAACGGCCCCAGGCCATCAGCACCCCGGCGTGCTCCGGTTGCATTTGCCTTGCCTGCTCGAACCATTTTTCCGCCTCGGGCAACTGATGATAATGAAGAGCGATCTTCCCCAGGCCCAGATAGGGCAGCACCTCTTTGCTCTTCATCTCGATCGCTTTTGCGTAAATCACCTTCGCCTCGGCCAGGTAGAAATCTCCGCTGAGCGCGAGGATGGCCCTCAGCGTTTGCGGCGAACGCGCCAACGCGGTGACGGCCGCTTTGACCGCTTCGGCGCTTTTTTCCGCTTCGAGAAGAATTTTAGTTTTGAGCACGTAAAAGTCGGCGTTCGGCGGCGCCAGCGCGATCGCCCGCTCGATCTCCTCAAGCGCGCGGCTGTGCCATCCGTTGGCCTCGTGAGCCTCGGCGAGATAATAGTGGCCGAGAGCCTCGGAGGCGCCGGCGGACGCCTTCCATGGCGCATCGGCGAGAAAGGGATTCATCAGTTTGCGATTGAGCTCCGAAGTGGCGCGTCCGAGACTCTTGGGCGCGGAGAACTCCAACTGGGCGCCGTCGTCCGTATTGAGCGTCGCCCCCTCGCTGAAGCCGAGCGCGCCCTCTCTGCCCATGCGATAAAATCCTAGAACGGCGTACGGGTCGCTGAGGCCCAGCGCATCGAAGTCCGCCCTGAGAATACGATTTTTCGCGAAGACTTCCTTCAGCTCCGCATGGCGGAAGACCTGTTCCTGCATGCTCCCGACCATGAGGAAATCGCTTTCTTTCATTCCCCAGACCGTCATGTAAGGAAACGCCTCGGCGAAGGTGCGAAAGACCATGCGAAAATCGTCCGGCGACATGGAATAGTTGTGGAACCATTGCGCAAAGATTCCGTCCGGCTTGAGCTTCGACTTCACGACGCCGTAAAATTCCCGCGTGTAAAGATTGGCGATGCCGGCGATCCAGGGATTGGACGGCTCAGCGGCGATGACGTCATACATTTTTGGAGTGGCGAGAATATAGTTGCGGCCGTCGGTGGGGATCAAGCGCACTTTGGGATTTTCCAGAATCTTGCCGTTCTTGTCGTTAAAGTAGGTCGTGGCTTCGCGCATCGCGGGCTCGATCTCGAGCACCTCGACCTCGCGCAGGGGAAACGACGCGACGGCCCTGGTCGTCATGCCGGTGCCGAGCCCGATCACCGCCGCCCGGTCGCCGCGCGGATGAAACAGCATCGGGATATAGCCGGTCATGAGCTGGCTCAAGGCGTCGCCGTGCGAGCCGTCGATTTTTCCATTGGTCCTGAAATAACGGTACTCGCTGCCGGTGCTCTGGTGGACGCTGACGGTGGCGGTCAAGCCTTCCTTATAATAGAGGATGTCGTCGCGGTGCATCTCCTCGACGCGGAGCGAGTCGCGGTGCAGGCTCTCGTAGCGGTCGCTGTAGACCGTCACGCCGCTGGTCATGACGTGGCGGTCCCAACGCGGAGTCTTCCAGGGAATCAATATGGCCGCCGCGAGAACGACCAGGCCGAGCGCGACGCGGGGCACGAGCGACATGCGCGGATCGGCGACGATCAGGAACCAGCCAACGACGAGATTCAAGATCACGGCCAGGATAATCGTGTTCTGCACGCCGAGCTGGGGAATAAAAATAAAACCTCCGGCGAAGGCGCCCACGATGGCGCCGAGAGTGTTGGCCGCGTAGGAGGTTCCCACGCCGCTGCCGACGCGATAAAGACTCTGGGTAAAGAGGCGCGCGACGAGCGGGAAGGTCATCCCGAGAAGCAACGTCGGCAGGAACATCACCAGCGCAGCGGTGGCGACCTGGATCGAGAGAAACAGATGGAACGAGTCGCCGAATCCATGCATCAGCCGGAGAAAGATCAGCGGCAGCCTGCCGAAAAGCGGGATCGTCGCCAGCGCGGTCAATCCGACCAACAGCTCGATCACGCCGAACGTGGCCATTCTGACTTCGCGGTCCCCCATCAGCCGGGCGTAGAGGAATCCGCCGAGCGCAAGGCCGACGAGGAAAGTCACCAGCATCGTGGTGAAAGAATAAATGGAACTCCCGATCACGAGCGTGAGAGCGCGCGTCCACGCGTTCTCGTAGACAAGCGCGGCCATTCCGGAAAGGCCGAAGGAGAGCAGCAGCACCCAGCCCAGATTCGACGGCGCCGCTCCGGAGACTTCCGCGCTCGGCTCCGCGTCTTCAACCGTGGCGGCCGGCTCGCTCGCTTCCCGGTCGCGCAGGCGGTCCACGATCAAGATGACCGCGGCGATCGCAAGATTGAGGGCGGCGGCGACATGCACCGTCGTGCGCATGCCGAAGCTGGGAATTAAATAATAGCCGGATACGGCGCAGCCCAGGACCGCCCCGAACGTATTGGTTGCGTAAAGGTCGCCGACGCGGCGGCCGATCTGGGCGAAGCTCTTCACGAAAAAGCGGCTCAGAACCGGAAGCGTCGCCCCCATGAGCAGCGTGGGCAGCACGAGCAGAACGAAGGACAAAAGGAAGAGCAGCAGGTTGAAGACCATCGGATAGGCGTCGTTCAAGTGAAACAGCGGAATATAGATCCGCCGACCCGCGTCGAATAACCAGGGGACGACCAGGCCGTAAATGCCGACTCCGGCTTCGAGGATGCCATAGAGTAGAAAATCGTTTTTACCGCGATCGGCGATGCGGCCGAAGAGATAACTTCCCACGGCGAGCCCGGCCATGAACGCGGCCAGGACGGTGGCGATGGCGTAGGTGGTATTGCCGAAAATCTGGGTCAGCATGCGGGTCCATACGACTTCGTAGATCAGACCCGCGGCGCCCGACAAAAAGAAGCAGAACAGCGCGATTAAAAGAAGCCCATTCCCCCGCGAGCGGCTAAGGCCTGTTGTCATAGCGTTTTCTTCGACCCTCCCTGAATTAAATCACTCGCACTGATATCAGCCCTTGAAAGCACTGTAAAGAGCGGGTCTGTGCTTGAAACATAGAGGTGAGATAGCATACGTTTCCCAAGCGAATAGTCGAGGAGGATATATTTTATGCCGAAGGACATGCGCACGTGGATTAATGAACTCGAGCAAGCCGGAGAAATCATCCACATAACCAAGCCCGTCCATCCGCACACGCAGATGGGCGCGCTGCTCTACCAGTCGAGGGAGAAAGCGCTGCTGTTCGAAAACGTGGCGGGATTCCCGAAGTGGAAAAGCCTCGGCATGGCGCCCGCGAACCTGCGCCACGCGGCGCTGGCCTACGGCACGACGGTCGAGAAACTGATTCCAACGGCTGCGGAACGCGCGCTCAAGCGGCAGCCGACTGAGCTGGTCTCTACCGGACCGGTGAAGGAAGTGATTTTGAAGGGCGATCAGGTCGATCTCACCAAGCTCCCGGCGCATGTCGCGGGCAGCGAGGAGACACCTTATATTGCGTCGGGCCTGATGGTGGCGCGCGACCCGGACACCGGTGTGCGCAACGTCGCTTTTCACCGCTTGCAAATCAAAGGGCCGCGGAAGACCGGCGCGCTCATCGTGCCGCGCCACACGCGAGCCATTCTCACGAAGCACGAGGAGCGGAACGAGCCGACGCCGGTAGCGATCTTCATCGGCCACCATCCTTTATATTACATGGCCGCCGCCACGACGGGGCCGTACGAGATGGACGAGCTGGAGCTGGCCGGCGGGCTGATCGGCGAGCCGGCGAAAGTCGTCAAGTGCGAGACCAACGATCTGGATGTGCCGTACGACGCGGAAATCGTTTTGGAAGGCCGCATCCTGCCGAACGTGCGCGAGGAGGAAGGGCCGTTCTCGGAGTTTCACGATTACTACGTCGCGGGGATGGGAAAAAATCCCGTGATCGAGATCGACTGCATCACGATGCGCCACGACGCCATCTTCAAGGCGATTCAGAACGGCTCGGAGGTCGAAGGTTGCATCTTTCACAAAGTTCCGTTCGGAGTGGCGGTTTACAACCACATCCGACACATCGGCGGCTACGTGAACCTGCATAACCTTTTGGTCCTGCCCGGACTCTTCGGCATCGTCGTGCAGATGACGCCGCGCTTTTACGGCGAGGCGAAGCAGGTTCTCATGGGCGTGCTGTCGAGCCCGATTCTTCACCCGAAGATCGCCATTGCCGTGGACGAAGACGTAAATATCTTCAACTACTGGGAAGTTCTCTGGGCCATCAACACGCGCTGCAATCCGCAGGAAGACATGGTCATCATCCCCGGCACGCGAATTCACCCAATGGACCCGACCGGCGACGAGCCGATTCCTCCCGGCGGACAGTACTGGCATCGCGTCGGCGGCAAAGTCATCATCGACGCGACCAAACCGCCGCTCTGCGCCGGCAAAGAAGCGCGTCTGCCGTTTCAGAGATTGAAGCCGATGGGATGGGAAACGGTCAGGCTGGAAGATTTTTTGCCGAAGTAGAGTTAAGGTTCAGGCTCGCCGGGCCGTCCAGCGCGGCCGCTCTCAGGGATGCAGATCATAGACGGGCACTCTAGCCACTTTGATAGGAGACTTGGCAAGCAAGCGCTCGGCTTTCTGCCAGTCCTTCGCTGAATAGTATTCTTCTCCACAGACCTCGCAGACCTCGGCCGGAAAGTTATGGATGACCGCAATCGGCTCTCCAGCCTGGTTGTGTCGCTCGACCGTCACTTTCTGAGGATGGGTCTTGCCCTGCTTACAAAACACGCATTTCATTTTGTTTTTCTCCTTGTCCTGTGATCCGGTTCATATATTTCGGGATCATAGTCGTGGACAGTCACAAATATAGTCTCATCGTTGCTTGCCACAACTACATAACACGGATCGTTCGTTCCGTGTGGGTAACCAAGAAAAAGATATTCTGGATAGGGTCTTTCGTCTGGATATTCGCGGACCACCTCGCCTGAAAGAACGACTTTTCTGATATCCGCCAGCGTTCGCGCCCGCAGATCCATCCGCTTTGCAACATGTTTGGAAAGGCGGAATCGATTTTAACGCACCCTTTCTCGGATGACCCCAACAGTCTCTGCCGTCGCCTCGCCTGGCATCTAGCCGACCTTACAGACTTCCTAAAAAAACGGCAAGATCATCATCGACGCCACCAAGCCGCCGCTGTGCGCCGGCAAAGAAGCGCGGCTGCCGTTCGAATGATTGAAGCCGATGGGTTGGGAGACGGTGAGGCTGGAAGATTTTTTGCCGAAGTAGTTAGAGTCGAAGGCTCAGAGGTTCCGGCTTTCGGGTGGGCTGCAACCAAGTTAGACGACTGGGTCCGTCACCTCGGCGATACGCTTGTCGTCCAGCCAAATCGCGTCGATGATCTCGAAAACTTCCTGAGCCAGTGGCGTCATAACGACGTCCTCTCGCACCAGCCCTCGCCCCACCAGGCTGTGACGCGAAATATTCCGTACGCTGGCATCAATAATTTTGACTCCGAACCCTTGGCGGAATTCCAGCGAGACTGCGTATCGATCGGCGCGCTCGGTTCCCTCACCCCAGGGCCCAAGGATGAGGTCGATGTGCGCGCCCTTCTCGGCGACCTTACCGAGCGACCAGTGCACGAAGTAAGCGGCCTCGGTGCGGTTCTCTCGATGAACCAATCCCCAGACGGTGCGGCTGTTGTCACCGCAGCACTCGCAGGGCCCGAAGTCCCGGCTACCGTCCGGCTCTAACACTCGCTCGTTCATCCGCTTATTTTTCTTTGCTCAAATGCGCCAACTTGGATGCATGCAGCTCCCAATTTTTTCCATCGAACGGCTCGATGACCAGTTCCTTCGGTTGGGGCTCAAGGCAACGGACGTTCACGTCGTAGCCGTCGGGATTGGAGCGCGGGATGTAGAATGACTTTACGCCGCAGGTTTTACAGAACTTGTGCTGAGCGGTTCTCGTATTGAACGTGTAAGTCGTCAGGTTCTCCTCGCCTCTCAAGAGTTTGAACTTGGACTTGGGGACGATGAGATGCAGAAAACCGGACTTCGAACAGATCGAGCAGTTGCACTCTTGGCAGTTGATCCGTTGCGGCGCCTCCACTTCGAGTTGCACCGATCCACAGTGGCAACTACCGCGATAGATCATGGCGCCCTTTCCGAAAGAAACATAGGGCAACGGCTAAGTCAGCCCAGCCTGACCCCAGACCCTCTTTCTAGGGATAGATTTCGATCACCGGGTTCTTCGGACGCTTACCTTCCAGGACGCGAATGACTTCCTCGGCGGCGCCCCATTCGCCGCGCATGGAGGCTTCCACGGTGGCCGCGCCGATGTGGGGCGTGAAGATTGCGTTGTCCAGTTGAAACAACGGATGGTCTTTACGCGGCGGCTCGGGCTCCATGGCGTCCAACGCGGCGGCGGCGATTTTTTTTTGGCTTAGAGCGCGATATAGGGCGTCCTCGTCGATGATCCCTCCACGGGCCGCGTTAATAAAGTAGGCCGAAGGTTTCATAAGCGAGAATTCCTTGTCGCCGATCATTCGATTGGTTTCCTTCGTCAGAGGACAATGGAGAGTGACGAAGTCGGACTCCGAGAGCAGTTCGTTCAAGCTGACCCACTTCCCGCCGAGAGCCGTGACGTGGGACTCGGGAATGTAAGGATCGTAAACAAGGAAGGACATCTCAAACGCTCTGGCTCGTAGGGCAACTCTCGTTCCTATGTTTCCCATGCCGATGATGCCGATCATTCGACCCGCCAGCTCCGTACCGAGGAATTTTAGATATTCTCCCCAGCAATTTTCTTTGACGGCACGGTTGGCCTCCTGCGTGTGACGCGCTAAAGCGATCATCTGTCCGAAGACCAGCTCGGCGACGGAGACCGAATTGCTGCCGGGCTGGTTCGTTACCCAGACTTTGAATTCTCTGGCGGCTTCTAGATCGACTCGCGATGGGTCTACTCCTACACCGGTGCGGGCGACGATCTTGAGCCTGCCCCGGCATTTTTGCATGTGCTCTCTGGTGATCTTTCCTTTGCGGCTGATAATGGCATCGACCTGATGAGCTTCTTGTTCCCAGCGGTCCGGCTCGACCCAGGGATCGACGATGACGACTTCCGCACAGGCGTGGAGCCGCTCGAGCACATCAGGGTGGAATCTTTCCACCAATATTCGACCGAGAGACATAAAATCCTCGCGCTACGGCGCGTACATTCCGTCGATCAAATCCGCCGCTTCTTTGGGAAACATTCCCATCTCGACGCCCTCTCGGAGCCAGCTCTTTTGCGCTTTCAGCGTGGCCGCCTCGGGCCAGGTGAAATCCGCCGGCAGCAAAAATATTTTAGTGCGCGGCCAGGCGGCGGATAGCTCCTCGGGTTTCTCCAGTCCGAAGAACTGCTTGGCGTATTTTTTGAAATGCGCTTCGTCGTTCTGCAGCCCGCGATACGCCTCGGTCCATGCCGCGCGCAGCTTGGGAACGAGCGCGCCGTTTTCTTTCACCCACGGCTCTAGACCGGCCAGCCAGATCACCGGCATTACTTTTACGTTGAGCAAGCGCGACATCTCGTCCCGGAATCCCATGATCGTTTTGTATTTTC
>CAZNES010000086.1:0-19125 GCA_964572145.1 uncultured Syntrophobacteraceae bacterium | reverse complement strand
GGAATTTCTCATGAATAGAGCAATACCTTTTGAGCATTATTCCCAGAATGACATGAGCGAGCGTGTCATCCTGAACGAAGTGAAGGATCTCTCATGAAATTATCCTTTACTTACATTGAACGCCCGAGCCTTATGTTCCCACGCGAACCGTGTCCGCCGCGTCGTTGATGGACCGGATGATGGAGAGCGCGGTCAATTTTCCCGTGCGCGGGTTTTCGCTCGGGACGTTTTCGATGTGGACGGCGAGCCGGCCGAACTCCCCTTCGACTTCCACGTCGTGACAATTGCGCTCCAATCCGGGGACGGCCACGATACGCACGCGCGTTCGGTCCGGCCCGATGCCGGCGAGACTGACGGCCGCGGTGACGTTCACGTTGGCGGGAAAGCCGCGGCAAGCTTCGCGCGCCGTGCCGGAAAAAATTTCGCGCTCTTCTTCGAGGCCGGCGAGGGAAATTCCGCGCTCGGCGAGATACGGCGCGCCTTCGAGACCTTGAGGCGGTTTCCGCGTCGTGATCGTGATCGACGAAACTTCTCCCATGCACGCCGACTTGATACCGTCGAGCCCGGCGATCGCGCCCGACGGAATGAAAAGCCGCCGCCCGAGAGCGCGCGCATTCGCGATGATCTCCGGATGATCGAGCAGCGCGCCGACGCTGATCACCATAAGATCCTTGCCCGCGGCGAAAACTTTTTCGCACAGGTCGGACACCACGCGTCCGCCCGCCGCTTCGATGACGAGATCGGACTCAGCGATGAGCTTTGACAGCTCCAGATACGGCGGCGCTTTCGGCAGCGCCGCCAAAAATTCCCGCGCATTTTTTTCCGAGCGGCTCGTCACGCCGGCAACGGCGAGAGAAATTTTTCCCGAGGCGGCGGCGTTGAGCAGGGCGCGTCCGATCGCGCCGCAGCCGACGATGCCGATCGATTTTACACTCATGGCAGCCAAGCTTTATTTATGTTGAGCGTTTTTCGGGATCAAGACTCAACGTCAGGCGACGCTCGGGTCCGCGTAGATTCGAATGGAATCCTCCGCGACGCGGGATCCGGAAGTAATCAACGATACGATGCTGCGGACGTTGCGGCTCACGTCTTCGATGCCGGTCGCGGGAAAACCGTCTTCCAGGAACCTGCCGATCAGCTTGTCTTCGCCGACGGTTATGATCCGGAGCGACTCGGGCTTGTCCTCTTTGAAGTAATGCTCGGTGCCACGAGCGAAATTATCCAGTTCTCTTTGCAGCTTCGACGAGATCTTTATGCCGACGAACAGCCGCTTGTCTCCCTCGTTCATGTCCTGTCTCCTCTTTTCCTGATCTATTCCGAGCCGGTCGGCACAAGCCCTCAACGCGAAGCTTTGGCGCTGAATGAGCAGGATGCCGCAAGGTCGCGATCCCGTCGTAAGTCATACCGGTAAGAGGAGGACGATCCGCAGGTTTCCCGCTCAGCCGCAAATACGCTTCCATGATTCGATGACTGCACCGAATCATAATTTATACTACAAGCGTCCGAGCGCGTAAAGATTTAAGTTGACACTTTGGGCTAATCGGTCTACCGTCGATGACATCGCTCGAAGGTATAGGGTTTCTTCCAAGGTTACCTGAAATTCTTCAAGTAAGCCTGGCTTGACCCTCTAGCAATCCGATCAAGTTTGTCTCGCACCCGAAAAGATGGATCACAATCATCGCATCGCACCGGAAAACGCCGGGCTGCTCCTGGATGAGCCGGAAGGCTCGCTCGACCTCGAGTTACGGCAACCGGCCCATGAGAATGAAGAGGGCGTCGAACCTCTGCTGGACCCGAAAAGCCGGGCAGAGGATGCGCCGGATGAGGAAGACGCCCGCGCCGATTTTGCGAGCGATACGGGTGGCAAGCCGGCCGATCCGATTTTACTTTATCTCCGCGATCTCGGGGCCTTCCCTCTCCTCAGCCGCGAACAAGAAGTTAAACTGGCACAGAAAATCGAGGCGCTCGAGGCGCAGATCGCAACGGAGATCCTCTCTTCGCCTCTGGCGCTTCATTGGACGCTCGACCTGGGCAAAAAGGTCGCGGCCCGTGCGGTCAACATACGCGACGTTGTCGGCGATATGGAAGAGACTTTGCCGGGCGGCGCGCCGGGGAAACTCGCGGTTGAAGAGAAAATTCTCAAGGCCCGCTTCGGCCGGCAAACGCGAAAGCTCCGGCTGCTTGCCGGCAGTTACGAACGTATAGCGGGCCAGCTCGACAAGCGGCTGACCGCGAGGCGGCGCCGGCAGCTCCAGGCGCGACTCGCGCGCCAAAAAGAAAGATTCGCTGCGGCCATAAAAGGCCTGCGACTCAGCCACGGCCAGATCGAGCTGATCGCCGAGAGTCATCAAGAAACTTATAAGAGACTCAAAGTGCTGGAACAGAAGGTCCCCGGAAGAAGGGAAAAAACGGAGATTCGCGCGATCGAGAAGGAGATGGGAATGGCCGCCCACGAAATCGGACGGATAGCCGGGGACCTCCTGCACAAAAAGGCCGAAGTCGCTGCGGCCAAGAATCAATTCGTCGAGGCCAATCTCCGCCTGGTCGTGTCCATCGCGAAAAAGTATTGCGGCCGGGGACTCCAATTTCTCGATTTGATCCAGGAAGGCAACCTGGGCCTGATGAGGGCGGTTGGAAAATTCGATCACCGGCTGGGATTCAGATTTTCGACTTACGCAACCTGGTGGATACGCCAGGCCATCACCCGGTCGCTCTCGGATCACTCTCGCACCATCCGCATTCCGGTCCACATGGTCGAGCTGGTAAAGAAATTCAATCAAACGGTGCACTACTTGAACCGCCGGATGGGACGCAAGCCCGAGATCGAGGAGATCGCCGCTGAAATGTCGCTCCCGGTGGAAAAAGTCCAGCTCATCGTCAACCTGGTGCAGGAGCCGGTTTCTCTGGAAGCCCCCATGGGAGAGGGCGAGGAAATCTGTCTGGCCGACCTGGTGAGGGATGAGCACTCTCCCGACCCCGAGAAAGCAGCGATGGAGCTCAACCTTCAAGAAGAGACGCGCAGGATCCTGACGACCCTCAGTCCCAGGGAGGAAAAAATCCTCCGCATGCGATTTGGGATCAGGGAAAAATCGGATTATACCCTGGAAGAGACGGGCAAAGTTTTTGGCATCACGCGCGAAAGAATTCGTCAAATCGAAGCCATCGCGCTGAGAAAGCTCCGCCACCCGGAGCGGATCGCGGCGTGCAAGGCGCTGAGAGAGACTAGCACCTAAGAGGAACCCGCATCGGGCTGAGATATTTCATTGAAGCGCCGCCTCCACTGCCCGCCGATCGCTCAAAAGCCGTAGAGCATTCCGTAGACAATTACTCCCGTCACCGATACGTAAAGCCACAGCGGAAGCGTCCAGCGGGCGATGCGCTTGTGCCGTTGAACTTTATGTTTTCTCTTTAAGTCATAAGTTCCTCATTCTTTCTCTAAGAGTTCGCGAAAAAAGCCCTTGCCCTCCTTGCTATCCCATTCCCTAGAGCCCCTGACTTTTCCCACAAACTCTCCCTTGCGGCTGATAATGTAAGAAACAGGAAGAGACCAGATACCGTACTGCTCTGAAACCTTGCCGCCCTTGTCCAATAACACTGTAAACGTCAGCCCCAGCTCCTGTAAAAACTTCCGGATGTCGTCCTTCCCTTCCCTAAAATTTACGGCGACTATTTCAAGACCCCGATCTCGGAGCTCACGATGCAGTTGTTCCATTGCCGGCATTTCCCTGCGGCAAGACATGCACCAGGTAGCCCAAAAATTGAGAAAGACCACCTTGCCTCGATGGTTTCTGAGTCTGATCACTTTACCAGAAAGATCGTCGAGGGCGAATTCTGGAGCTGGCTTCTGTTCCCCAAGCGTCTCAATCTGAAGTTTCTTAAAATAATCCTGGCTGAGAGTCGGTCTCTGGTTCGCCTGCTGGGCGACGGCCGCGCCTCCGAAAATCAGTAGACAAAATAATTCGACAAGTATGATGGTTTTCATCCTACATCCTCCTTGCAAAAACTTTTGCAAAAACTGCCTTGAGGCGAAAACATCTCCTAGCTCTTAGACCAGGAGTTACACTGAAGATGTTTCGGAGGGAGAAATCAAAGATTCAGAACGGAAAACAAAACATGCGGAGAGATTTTGTCAGGCAAGTTCTGTGGAGAAGGACTGAAAGGCGCGGCAAGCGCAAACGGTCCGGACGAATTTAAATGGCCCGTTATATAAGTGAAAAGATCTTGAGCTTGAACAGAGGAAGCGGCTACCTCCGCAAGGAAAACGGAAGACCGAAATATGCGAGGAAACGCGGCGTCTCGCGGGCGTTCCTTTCCCCGCACCGTCATGCCGTCGTGCTTGCATTTAGCCACTCGACCGGCGCGCATTCCCGTTAGTATCCCCGAGGCGCCGTTCGTCAAGCCTCAACACCAGATACCAAAGGTAAGAAGGAGGGCAAGACCAAGAACGGTAAACCTGCGCATGACCCGAAGCACGAAATTATGATTGCGCTCTAACTGCTGAAAGTCAACCGCGGGACTGGAAAACGGTTAAGAGACCAATTTTCATATCGAAAAGTTCGTGTCCGGCACGCGGATGTTGCCGATGACCGGCTCCAGACCGAGAATTCCTAAGACGGTGCGCTTGAGAGAGGCGAGATTTGCGCTGCCGCGATCGCGCGGTCTTTTTTCCATGACCGGGATCACCTCGCGGATGCGCCCGGGAACCGTGGACATGATGATGACCCGATCGGCGAGGAACAATGCCTCTTCGACGTCGTGCGTGACCAAGATCACCGTCTTCCTGGAATGAAGCCAGATGCGCAGCAGCTCGTCCTGGAGCGTGAGCCGCGTCATCGCGTCGAGCGCGCCGAACGGCTCGTCGAGAAGGAGCACGTCGGGATCGACCGCAAGCACTCGGGCGAGCGCGGCGCGCTGGCGCATTCCACCCGAGAGCTGGTGCGGATAGTAATCGGCGAACTGCTCCAGACCGACGAGCGCCAGCAGCTCTGCAACTTTCCTCTTGATCTGCTCTCGACTCTGCCGTTGCATTTCGAGTCCGAGCGCGACGTTGTGAAAAACCGTCCGCCACGGATAGAGCGCGTGCTCTTGAAAGACCAGGTTGTGGCGCGGATCGGGGCCCTGAACATCGCGTCCATCGATACGCACGCGGCCCGCGCTCGGCGCGGTGAGACCGGCGAGCACCCGCAACAGAGTGCTCTTGCCGCATCCCGAAGGGCCCACGATGGCAAGAAACTCTCCCTCCGCCACGCTCAAACTGATGCGGTCGATCACCTTGAGCGAGCCGAAGGATTGCGCCAGCTTTTCGACGGCGATTTTCTGCCGCCGCGCGGCGTCCGATTGGGGCTTTACAGATATTTCCATTTCAGCAACCTGCGCTTCAGCCGCTCCAGGACATAGCCGTCTAACAGCGCCGATAAAAGTCCGATGACGAAAATGCCCGCCACCACCGCAGTCATGTCGGCGATCTCGCCGGCGAAGTTGATGAACCAACCCAAGCCCACGTTGACGCCGCCCACCATCTCCGCCGCGATGAGCGAGCGCCAAGCGTTGCCGAATCCGACCTGAACCCCCGTGACGATGGCGGGAATAACCTCGGGCGCATAAACTTTGACGAGGAGCTGCATCCGACTCGCACCAAACAGGCGGGCAACGTCCACGTGCAGCGGCTCGACCTGTTCCACGGCGTTCATCACTGCCACCGTCATCGGAAAGAATGCCGCGATGATGATCACCAGAATGATCGGAGCATCGCCGAATCCGAGAACGATAATAAAGAGCGGCACCCAGGCGATCGGCGGAACCGACTGCAGGATAGAAACCAGCGCGCGCACCGTGCGGCGAAAAAACTGCAAGATGCCGCAAACCAGGCCGATCGCCAATCCGAGGACAGACGCCAGGATAAAACCGACCGAGAGGCGCAAAAAACTCCGCCCGACGGTGATCAGGAACGCTTCCCGGCCGAGCTCCTGAATGAGCCTGACAAACACCCTGCGTGGCGAGGGAATAAGATAAGCAGGAAAAAACAGAGCAGAAATCTGCCACCCGGCCAGGATAGACAAAAACGCGACCGCGTAGGGAAGAAGTTTAACGAACCGGGCCGGCGCTATCCTGCGGTTCTCAGAGCGCTCTACGGTTTCTGCCGTTCCAGCTCGTTCTGCCATCGCAAATCAACCACGCTGCTGAGCGGAACATCGCTCTTCAGAATCTCGAGACTCTTCATGACTCCGATGAGCTCCTCCATCCGCTTGAGGTCCGCCGTAGTGAGGCGCCAGTCGAAGATGTTGGTCTTGAGCGATTTAAGCATGATCTCCTCGGGCGTGATCGTCTTGCCCTCCATCGCGAGCTCCTCTTCCGCCATGAAGGCGGGCGCCAGAATTCGGGCCGCTTCGGCCGGTTTTTCTTTCATAAATTCCATGCTGCGCTTCAAGGCGGAAAGCGCTTTTTTAACGACCTCGGGTCGCTCCTTGATAAGCTTTCCGGGCACGATCACGACCATGCAGGGAAACGGCCAGACCTTGCCGATCTCGTAAATTTCGGTCACCGGACTCGACGCCTTGGCGATGCTGTCGTAGGGCTCGAAGAGAAACGCGGAATCGACCCTACCCGCCCTGAGAGAGGCGAGCGCCGTGGACGGCGCCGTATACATGATCTGAACGTCTTTCTCTGTTAATCCTGCGCTCTTGAGCACGACGCCTTTGAGCACGATGTCCGCCGTGCTGCCGGCGGACTGACTCGCCAGGCTTTTGCCTTTGAGATCCTTTAGCGTTTTGATGCCACGATCGTTGCGCGCCACCAGCGAATGGTAGCCCTCCTGGACCTTGCCGATGATCTTGAGATCCGCTCCCTGCGCCGTCCAGGTGATCGCGTTGGTGAAACCGAGAACGCCTATGTCGGACTGATCCGTAACCAACCCCTTCACCAGCGTCGGTCCGCTGGTGAACATCGTGACTTGCGCGTCCAGCCCTTCGGCTGTGAAGAAGCCTTTGTCGCGGGCGACGACCACGGGAGCGTCATCGAAGACATGGACGTAGGCTACGCGGATTTTCTCCGCAGCGATGGACGGAGCCGCTGCGATCAAACAAATCCCCAAATTCCACAAAGCTACTTTTCGCATGAGCGCCATTTTTTGCCTCCTCCTTATACGAGTAAAATTTGTCCGGCTTTTCCGACTGGCTTTTGAAGTCTAGTCCGCGTCAGCCGGCCAATCAAGAGGAGGCTGTCCTGCCGCGTCCCGCTTTGCTAGAGCCTGTAGAGCATCCAATACACGACGACGCCGGTGACCGAGACGTAGAACCAGAGCGGCAGCGTCCAGCGGGCGATGCGCTTGTGCCGCTCGAAGCGACTCGTCAGCGCGCGATAGAGTGTAATGAGAACCAGCGGCACGATCGTCACCGCCAGACTCGTATGCGAGATGAGAATCGTGAAATAGAGCCGGCGCGTCCAGCCCTGGCCGGTGAAGGGAACCGATCCGACGTGGTAGTGATAAATGAGATACGACGTCAGGAAGAGCGTCGAAGTCGCGAGCGCCGCGAGCATGCAGCGCCGGTGCGCGGCGACGTTGCCGCTGCGGATGAAAAGCCAGCCGGCCGCGAGTAGCAGCGCGCTGGCGGAGTTTAGGGCCGCATTGAGCGCCGGCAGCGACGAGAGCGGCATCAAGGCCACCGCGAAGTGAGCGGAATTAAGGCAACCGCGAAGTGAGCGGAATTAATGGATGGATGTCGGGCAAGAGCATCAGGCTCAGAAACACGCAAAGGATCAACGGCGTGAGCGCAATCAAGGTTAGTGTGGAACGCTCGAATTTAAGATGCATGAAGTAGAGGGCCACCATAGCGGCCTTGGTGAAGGCCATCCCGACCAGCAGGATGACCATGATGGGTTTTGGCATGTGCGTATAAGCAACCGTAACCTCTGCGATCGTCAAGGCCAGAAGCCACCAGAAGACGCCCATGTAGTTGGGCTGCGGATGCGCATGAGCCGTGGTCATCGTCCCTCCCCCATTGGGTAACTAAATCAGGTAAACGAAAGTAAAAATTAAAATCCAGACCAGATCGACGAAATGCCAGTACAGGCCAGCGATCTCGACGTGCTTGGCGCCGTAGCGCCCGCGCAGACACGCGGCCAGGACGCAAGAGTTGTATAGGACGCCGCCGGTCACGTGCATGCCGTGAAAGCCGGTGAGAACGAAAAACGTCGTGGCGAACAGATGCGAGCTAAAGGAGATGCCGATCTCCGGCAATCGTTCGGTCAGCAAATGGGTCCACTCGTAGGCCTGGCAGCCGAGAAATAAAACCCCGCCCAGGATAGTCAGGAGGAGAAATTTTTTGAACCGGCGCATGTCGCCGTTCTGGATCGCCGAGAGCGAAAGCACCATCGTGACGCTGCTGACGATCAGCAGGAAAGTCATAAACGCCGTCAGATTGATGCCCAGCGTTTGCGCCGGCGGGGGCCAGTTCGCGCTGGCGTGGCGCAGCAGAGCGTACCCCACGATTAGACAGCCGAACGACATGGCGTCGGCGGCGAGGAAAACCCACATGCCGAGCTTTCCCCAGCTCTCCGGAGTCAGGGGCGATTCCGCGGCCTCGGCGGCGGCATCCATTGCAGCAGCTTCGCTCATCTTCCACTCTCCTTATGAATCCAGGCCAAGCGTAAAGGCGTCCCCTTTTCGGTCTCCCTGCGGGCCTTCTGCGCCGCGCGCCGGTAGCTGTAAAAGAAAAACCCGATCACCGAAAAGAGAATCGTGTACGGCATCGCCATGAGAAACAGAACGCTCCAGTTGAAGGCTTCGGTCAGCCGCACGCCGCCGGCGCCGTTGAGGCACACCGCGCAGGCGTGCGCCATGCCGTGAAAAACCATAGGAGCGAGACCGATCAACACGCCGACTATCCACATTCGCCGCTTCATAAATTTAAGTAGCCGAGAATTATCCTATCGCGTCAAAACTGTCAACCGAACTCGGTCAATAGAGGTAAACGAGGCCGTAAAGTATCGGCCAAAGAGCGACGACAAAAGTCCAGTACATGCCGCAGAGTTGTACGCCGGCATAATCGTGCTCCGTGAAACGGCCCTTGCGCGCCTGCGCGAGAACGACGAGCAGCCACAGCGTCCCGCCCAGGACGTGCGCGCCGTGACAGCCGATCAGCGTGTAAAACGTCGCTCCGTAAACCCCGCTCGAAAGCTTCAGGCCATAGCGGATCAAGCGCAGCCATTCGTAGCCCTGTACGGCGAGAAAAACGGTTCCCAGCGCGACCGTTATCGATAGCCGCTTTACGAGCAGCGCCGATTTTCCCGCGCGCGTGGCTCCGAGCGCGAGATGCGCGGCGACGCCGGAGAGCAGCAGAATGACCGTATTCACCGCGGTCACGTCGACGGGAAGGCGCGGCTGAAACGGCGGCGGCCACTCTGGGCTCGCGACGCGAAAGACGATGAACGCGCCGATCAAGCCGGAAAAAAACATCGTCTCCGCGGCGATCAACATCAACAGCGCCAGACGCGCGTTGCTGACAAGCGGTTGCGAGAGACCGGGCGGGCGATCGGGCGGCTTGCCGCCGCCGAAAGCGGGGAACGCCGGTTCAACTACTTTGCGCGCTATCGCTTCGCTTGCCATAAAAATAGGCGTTAGGCGGTAGGCCATAGGCTGTAGGAAGAACAAGCCGCTACTGACGATTGTTTGTGTTTGTGCATCTCCGACTACCGCCTACAGCCTACGGCCTATCTCCTATCTGGTTATCATGTACCCGATCAGCCCTCCCATGTAGAGCAACGTCGCCGCCAGCAGAATCAGGCCGACGCGCAGATTATTCTTTCTCGGCGTTCCCGAAGCCATGCTGTCGTCACAACGCCGGCGGGATGCGGTCGAGCGCCATCGCGACGAGCAGCGCCGGCAGATAAATCAACGACGCGAACAAGAGCCGCCGCGCCGCCGCCGAAGTCGGCGCAAGCGCCAGGCGGATGCCGTAAGCCAAGAAGCCGGTGCCGAGCACGAGCGCCGCGGCGAAATAAAGCGCGCCGGCTATTCCCACGAGCGTCGGCAGCAAGCTTACCGCGAGCAACGCCAAGCAATGCTCGATGATCTGGCGGCCGGTGCTGCGGCCGTCGGGCTCGACGATCGGCAAGAAGCGGATGCCGGCGCGGCTGAAATCGTCGCGATAAATATACGCGATCGCCAGCGTGTGCGGAATCTGCCAGAGAAATAAAATCGCGAACAGCACCAGCGCGGGAATGCCGATCTCGCCGCGCGCCGCCGTCCAGCCGATGACCGGAGGCAGCGCTCCCGGCACCGCGCCGATAATGCCGCAGAGCGGGCTTCTTTGCTTGAGCGGGGTGTAGGCAAAAAGATAACTCGCGACGATCGTCGCCGTAACCAGAGCGCTCAGAAGATTGACCGCGAGCCCAAGAATTACCAAGCCGGCGGCGGCGAGCGCGATTCCAAAGAACAACGCCTCCGGCGGCTGAATCCGGCCGTCCGGCAGCGGGCGGCGGCGCGTCCGCTCCATGAGCGCGTCCGAGCGGCGCTCCCAAAATTGATTGAGCGCGAGCGTGCCACCGGAAGCAAGCCCCGTCCCGATGAGCGTCGCGACGAGCCGCGAATATCCCGGCGCCGAGTCGGCGCCGAGATAGTAACCGACGAAGGCGGTGATCAACACCATCAGCGTGACGCGCGGCTTGGTGAGCTCGAGAAAGTCCGCGGCGCGGCGGTAGCCGCTGCCGAGCGCGACCTCTAACGTCCCGTCGATAAAGCTCATGCCGAAATTTCTCCCGCTCTCTGCGCGGCCCCCACGCCGGAGATTTTCCGCTCCTGCGTCAAACCTCCGCGCGAAAACAGCTTAAACGATCTTAGAGTTAAAACGAGACTGGTTGCCAGCATGAGCGAGCCGACCACGACGTGACTCGTTCGCACCGTGATGGCGAGGATGTCCGGCAAAGCCATAATGAACTTTCCCATGGTCGCGGCCGCGCCGAGCATGATTTGCGCGAGCAACAGTCCGCTGAGCAATGAAATGGGATGCAGCAATTCGCGCCGGTCGGGATGGCGCTTGAAAATGCGCGCGCCGAGCAACACAACGTGCACGGCGACGATCGTTGCAAATATCAGATGCAGCGCCAGCATTGCGCCCGTGTGACGCAGCACCGCGCCGAAAATTACCTGTACGTAAACCAACCCGGTCGTGATCAGGCACAGACGTTCAAGCCGGCCGGCATCGGGGACATCGACCTTCGGAGAACTTTTCCGCCATTCGTCAGAGGTGAAAAGCGCCAGACTGACGGCCAGGGCAAAAAAAGCCTGCGCCAGACAGGCGTGGACGATCGCGAGCGTCTGCTCGAGCAGCACGACGCGGAGTCCGCCGACGACGCCTTGAGCGATCACGAGAGCGAGCGCCGCGGCGCCGAGCCGGCGCAGCCAGCGCCGTTTTTCGCCGAGCCAGAGCGCGACGGCCAGCATAACGGTCAACAAGCCCACGGCCGAGGCGGCCAGCCGGTGGCTGTGCTCGTAAAAAATATTGCCGACCATCATCGACCAGGGATAGAGGAATGGGTTGTAGCCGAAGGTCGTGGGCCAATCGGGCACGGCGAGCCCCGCGCCTTTAGTCGTGACCAGACCGCCGACGAAGAGAAGCGGAATCGTGCACAGGGCGGTGAGCACCGCGAGCCGGTGCGGCCAGTTCGAAAAGGATGAAGGATGAGGGATGAAGGATGAATCCCCCCTTCCGCTTTCAGCTTTCATCTTTCCGCTTTTTCCTAATGCGCCCTGGCTGACGCGGCGCCGCCCGTCAACGGTTTATTCTGCGGCAGCCAGTCTTCCGTGACCTCGGGCGAGCTGTACTCGTAGGCGCCGCGGTAGACGACCGGCGTGACTTCATAGTTTCCATGAGGCGGCGGCGAAGGAGCGGTCCATTCGAGCGTATTGGCCTGCCAGGGATTCTTTGACGCGCTCTGGCCAAGCTCGCCCATATTTCGCAGAGACCAAAAGACGGCAGCGAACAACGCAACCAAAATAATCCATGCGATCACCGACCCGCCATGGAGGGCAGACCATGCCTCGTGCAACTGAAGCCAAAACGAACCCCTTAACAGCCAGCCTGCCGTCGAAAGAAAAATCACGCACAGGGCAAACCCAAAGACAGCTGACACCACGGTCCGAACCAGGAAGCGGAACCATCCCGCGTTCCATCCGAAAAGACTCGCGAGGACGTTTATAAGGAAGATTGTCTGGGACAGACCCAGGACAAGGGCACTCCCAGTTATAAACAGATTGATGTCTTGCAACGGCTGGAGGAACTCGTACTGGAGCGGATTGTAAATGCGCCGCATGTGCCCGCCGACTCCCAGGAAGTGCATGGGGAAAAAGGCGCCGTTGAAAAAAATATAGGTGAGAATGAAGTGAATCTTTCCCAGCGGCTCATTCAACATCCGGCCGAACATCTTGGGAAACCAGAAATAGACCGCGGCGAAGAGCGCGAAGATGATTCCCGCCACGACGTAGTGGAAATGGGCCACGATGTAGTAGGTGTCGTGAATGAAAATATCAACGGGAGTGGAGGCCATGAAGATGCCGCTCAGCCCGCCGATGAGAAAATTGGAGACGAAACCGAGAGCGAAAAGCATCGGCGAGGTGAAGCGGATCGAACCGCCCCACAGGGTTCCCAGCCAGTTGAAGGTCTTGATCGCGGAGGGAATCGCAATCACCATCGTGGACATCATGAAGGCCGTGCCGAGCAGCGGATTCATCCCGCTGATGAACATGTGGTGGCCCCAGACGACCCAGGAGAGAAAGGCGATGGCGATCATCGAGAAGGCCATCGCGTGATAGCCGAAGATCGGCTTGCGCGAGAAGGTCGAGAGGATGTCGGAAGTCACGCCCATCGCCGGCAGGACCAGGACGTAAACCTCCGGATGGCCGAAGAACCAGAAGAGGTGCTGCCAGAGAAGCGGCTCCCCTCCACCTTGGGGAAGAAAGAAGCTCGTGCCGAACATGCGGTCGAAGAGCAGCATGGCCAGCGCCGCGGTCAGCACCGGGAGCGCGAGCAATAGAAGAATCGCCGTGATGAACAGCGACCAGATGGTGAGCGGCATGCGGAAATAGCTCATGCCCGGCGCGCGCATGTTGATGATCGTCGTGATGTAGTTGATCGAGCCCATCAGCGACGAGATGCCGAGAATAATCAGGCTGATGATCCAGAGATGCTGCCCCCAATCGACACCCGTGAAGGCGGCCACCGCAGAAAGAGGCGCATAGGCCGTCCAGCCGGATGCAGCAGGTCCGCCCGGGACAAAAAAGCTCGACAGCATCACGACTCCGGATACCAAACCTACCCAAAACGAAAGCATGTTCAGCTTGGGAAACGCCATATCGGCCGCGCCGATCATCAAAGGTATGAGAAAGTTTCCGAAGCATCCGACCATGATCGGCATGACCACAAAGAAAATCATGATCGTCGCATGCATGGTGAACAAGGCGTTGTAAGTCTGGGGCGGAATGATTCCGCCGTACGCGTAAGGTTCCGGTATCCAGCTCAATCCCGGGACGGCCGTCTCAGGCCAGGCGAGCTGCCAGCGCATCGACATGGCCAGGAGTCCGCCGATGATCAGCATGAACAGGCCGAGAAAGAGGAATTGCCGGCCGATCATTTTATGATCCGTCGAAAAAACATAAGTGCGCCAGAAGCCCAGCTCGTGGTGGGCAGAAGCCGCGTGCGCCGGATGGGCTGTCGCCGTTTCACTCATCTTTTTTCACCTCGTGATTCGGATATTGGTTATTCGTGTATTGGTTACTCGCACATCATCGGCGCGAACGGCGCCAATCAACCCATCAACCAGTCAACGAGTAACTTTACTTCGCGGGCCAAGTCGTTTGCACCCACTTCGCGTAGTCTTCCGGGCTGTCGACGTAGAGCCAGCCGCGCATTCCGGAATGGCCGAAGCCGCACAGCTCCGCGCACGGCAGCTCGTATTTGCCGGGCTTGACCGCCTCGAACCATACCAGGATGTCTTTCCCCGGCACCGCGTCTTGTTTCAGCCGCAGGTTGGGCAGGAAAAAGCTGTGGATGACGTCTTTGGACTTGAGAATGACGTGCACGACCTTGTGGACCGGGACATGGATATCGTTCTCGACTTGCACGTCGTCCTCGGTGCCGATCTTTCCGTCCGGGCCGGGATAGACGATCTCCCAGTTGAATTGCTTGGCGGTAACCTGCAACTGGACGTCGGGCGGAGGCGCGTGCGCCTTGATCTTTCCCCAGGTGGAAACGCTCGCAAAAGACAAACTGATAAAGACGATGGCCGGAATGACCGTCCAGATGATCTCCAGCGTGGTGTTGCCGTGCGTGTACGTCGCGCGGCGTCCTTCGCGGCGGCGGTACATGATCAGAAATATGATCATCAGCGCCGTCACCAGAAGGAACGCCGCTCCCGTGATGTAGTAGATCACGTAAAAGAGACGGTCGATCTCTCCGCCAAAAGTCGAAACGTCCTCCGGCAGCCAGCTCATCATACGAGTGAAATTTCCTTTTTTAGATTTTCCCCGGACGAGGAATTTTACGGTCGGGGCTTACTTTTTCGTTCTTGCTAACATAGCCCCAACTCCTTTGCAAGAGGAATGGAAAAGGTTTGCAAAAATCGGTTGCCGATGGTAGCCGTGGAATACTTTTCTGGAACGCACGTGGATTTTTTATCCGTTTTACAGAGCGCGAATCACTGGCTCCACCTCGTTTCCGTCGCCGTTTGGGTGGGTGGGATGGCGTTTTTTCTTTTCGTCTTCGGCCCCGCGGTCCACAGTCTCGCCCCGGCGGACGGAATCCGCGCGCTGAACCACGGGCGCGAATCGCTTCAAATGTTTTCCTGGATCGCGATCCATCTCTTGTTTCTCACCGGCGTGTTGAACTTTTATTTTCACGCCGCGGCCGGCGTCGTTCATCCCGAAACCGGTTACTACTGGATCCTGGCGGCGAAGCTGCTGCTTTTTTTGGCGATGATTTTTCACCACTCGCTTCAAGCGTTCAAATACGCGCCGAAAATCGCTTCCGCCACCGACGCGACCGCCGGCGCCGGCTCATGGCCCGAGCCGCTGACCGCCGCCTGGAGAAAATGGTTCATGCTGCTGAAGATCAATACGACGCTTGGAGTGGTCATCCTGCTTTTAGGTCTCGCACTTAGCTGGAAATAGCCATGGAAAAATCCCTTACGGCCGGACGCTCGATGCCGGTGGGGCTTAACGGCATGACGGTCTCTTCCCAACCTCTGGCGACGCAGGCGGGACTCGATGTCTTGAAGCGCGGCGGCAACGCAATCGACGCCACGGTCTGCATGGCGGCGGTGTTGAACGTGGTCGAGCCGATGTCCACCGGCATCGGCGGCGACGCGTTTATCCTTATATACCTGGCCAAGAACCGAGCGATCCAAGCGCTCAACGCCAGCGGGCGCGCGCCTTACGCCTCAACGCTGGATTATTTCACAGAGAAAAAAATCGACGCGATCCCGGACTGCGGCATGCTGCCGGTCACTGTGCCCGGCGCGCTCGACGGCTGGGCGCTCGTGACGGAGCGCTACGGCACGATGAGCCTCGCCGAGCTGCTCCTGCCGGCGATCCGCTACGCCGAAGAGGGATTTCCCGTGGCCGAGAAGACCGCCCATGACTGGAGCAAGGCGACGGATAAACTTTCCGCCCACCCGAACTCAGCGGCCCATTACCTCGTGAACGGCCGTGCCCCGAACGCCGGAGAAATATTCCGCCAGAAAAATCTCGCCGCCAGTTTGAAGAAGATCGCCGACGGCGGCAAAGAAGTTTTTTACGGCGGCGCGCTGGCGGAAGAGATCGTGAAGTTCTCCCAAAAAAACGGCGGCCTGCTGTCTCTGAAAGATTTCTCGGATCACACCTCCACGTGGGTCGAGCCGATCAAAACCAACTACCGGGGTTACGAAGTGCTCGAGATGCCGCCCAATACGCAGGGAATGACGGTGCTCCAGATGATGAACATGCTGGAGCGGTTCGATGTCCGCGCTCTCGGCTTCGGTAGCGCCGCTTACATTCACTTGCTCGTCGAAATCAAAAAGCTCGCGTTTGCCGACCGCGACAGATATCTTGCCGATCCCGAGCACGCCCAAATTCCGGTGGAAAAGCTCATCAGTAAATCCTACGCCGCCGAAAGGGCGAAGCGGATCGATCCCGACCGTGCGGGCGAATTTCCGCCCGGACTCGGCGCGGTTTCCGGCGACACGCAGGTCTTTTGCGCCGTGGACAAAGACGGCAACGCGGTCTCGTTCATCAACAGTCTGTTCGAAAGCTTCGGTTGCGGGCTCGCCGCCGGCAACACCGGCATCATGCTGCAAAATCGCGGCAAGCTCTTCTCGCTCGATCCGGCTCATCGCAACTGCATCGCGCCGCGCAAGCGCTCGCAGCACACGATCATGCCGGCCATGGTGTTCAAAGACGGCAAGCCGTTTTTAATCTTCGGCGTGACCGGCGCCCACATGCAGCCGCAAGGACAGGTCCAGGTGCTGACGAACTTGATCGACTTCGGCATGCCGCTCCAGACGGCGATGGACGGGCCGCGCGTCAATCACCTTGAAGGATTCGAGGTCGCGCTGGAAGCGGGGTTTGAGGCGGGCGTGATCGAGGAGTTAAAAAGAAAAGGCCATCAGATTGTCAGTGAAGCCAATTTCGGCGGCAGTCAGGGAATTTTAATTCATCCGGAATACGGCACGCTCCTCGGCGGCTCCGACCCGCGCAAGGACGGCTGCGCCTTAGGCTACTGAAGTTTTGAATTTTGAATGTTGAGTTTTGAATTCTGGTTCAAACTAAAATTGTTTGCGGATTAGGATCTCTTCCATAATTTTCTTCGCGACGTCCCCCAGCTCGTCGGCTTTTTCGGGCGGCACGATCAGGAGCGGAACTTTTTTCTGCTCCAACTGCGAGACTTCTTCGTAAATCGACTTGACGTCTTTGTGGCCGGGGATGCGCCCCGTCGCGGCGAGAATCTTCGCGCCTTCGGCGGAGAGGACGAAGTCGTTGAAGAGCGCCGCGGCGTGCGGATGCGGCGCGTTGCGGTTGATGCCGGCAAGACTCCCCACCGAGCCCGGCGTCGGGTTGGGGAAACTCAACGCAACGGGGCATTTCTTTTCGTATTTTAACTGCGCGACCCTGTAAGCGTACAGCTCCACGCCGATCTTGAACTCGCCGCCGCAGAGAAGCTGGATCTGCTGCGTGTGGCCGCGGCGCGCGACCATACCGTTGCGCATGAGCCGTTTGAGGAAGTCGCGCGTCTTCTCCTCGCCCCACGCCGCGAGCCAGCCCATCAACGCCCGGTCGGGCTCCTGGTCGATCGAGAGATCTCCTTTCCACTTCGGATTAAAGAGGTCGGGGTAATCCTTGGGCGCCTCTTCCGGTTTGACCATCTTGGTATTGTAGGCGATGACCGCGATGTTCAAGTGGCCCGAGTTCCAGAATCCTTTTTCGTCCGCGTACATCTTTGAATAGTTCTTGAGCTCCGGCGACCGGTAAACTATCCAGACATTTTCTTTCTTGACCGCCAGGCCGGCTTCGAACGGCACGTTGACCACGTCGGCGTCGAGCTTCTTGGCGCGATGCTCGAGCAGCACCCGCTCCACCAGTCGCGCGCCGCTGCCGCGCCAGTAATCGGCCTTCACGAATGGATAGCGCTTCATGAAACCTTGGGCCTGCTGCTGCAAGAGATCGATGTTCTCGTTCGAATAAAACTGGACCGCGCCCTCTTTTTTGGCCCCTTCCTCCAACCGCTTCTGCCGCTCGGCCGGCGACAGATTGTTCAGCTCGTTGAGAGTATCTTCAACCGTCTTTGCCGGAGCGCCGTGGGCCAATCCTCCCAGGGTAAGAAAAAGCGCCAGGCCGAAGAGCCATTGGGATGCGCGCGGGATCATACGTCCTCCTTTTTATTGCGCTCGCGGAAACCAGAAAAAGCCTTAGCAGAAGAAGCTTGGGGAAAACAACGGGCTACCGTCCGGAATAGAGACTTTTGATGAAGCCGCTCTCGTCCAGCTGTTTTACGAAGCGCGTGTCCATGAGAATTTCCGGGGCGACGTTCTTCGCTCTGGGATCGCGGACCGCGATCTGATCGAGCACGAAGCTGATTCCACCCGCCGTCGGGTAAGGCGCGCGCGAGAGCTTGGGGGCGTAGAAGCTCACGGTCGAGGAGAGAATCGCGGGATCCTTGATGCCGGTATATTTTTCCGTCACCTTGGCGGCGAGTTCGGGCTTGTTCTTGTAGAGCGCAATCGCCTCGATATAGGCGCGCACAAAGCGTTGCACGACGTCGGCGTGATCGCGCACGTAGGATTTCTTCGCCGCCAACGTGACGAAGGGAAATTCCAGCCCCAGCGCGGCGATGTTGGCGATCTCCTTATACCCCAGCTTGGCGGCGTGCTCGGTGAACGGATCGGCCAGGGCGCCGGCGGCGATTCGTCCGGAGGCGATGCCGCCCATGATACCGGGATAGTCTTCGAGTTGGACCATGGCGACGTCCTTATCCGGCTGCAAGTTGAACTTTCGGAGCGCGTAGCGGGCCGAGATGTCCGTATTCGCGCCGTAACGGGTCACGCCGATCGCTTTACCCTTGAGATCTTCCATCCTGGAAACCGTTCCCATGATTACAATCGGAGTCGTGTTCAGCGCGACGGCGACCAGCACGAAATCCGCGCCGCCCACAGCCGCCTGCAGGACGGCCGGTCCGCCCGTCTGAGCGATCTGCAGCTCGCCCGCGAGCAGCGCCTGCGACATGGTCGTGCCGCTGCGAATATAGGCGACCTCCGCGCGGAGGCCGTTCTTCTCGAACACTCCCGCCTCCCGCGCGATCCATAGAACGGCGTGAGGACCGGAGATCGCGCTGTAGCCGGAGGCGAGGCGAGTCGGCGCCTGGGCGAATGCGGCTGCGGAAGAAAGCAGAGATGCGAGAAGTACGATTAGAAATCCAGCCACGGGAGGCCTCCTCCGGCTTGATTTGAAAGACAAGCGCAAGTATAGGCGTAAGCGTGATTGGAAGTAAACAGAGGTAAGGAGGATACCATGCAGGTAAACGCGCTAAGAACCTTCGCGATCAACGCCAAAGATTTGGCCCAAGCGGAAAAATTTTACACCGGGCTTCTCGGCGGCGAAGTCGT
>CAZNES010000085.1:11468-19334 GCA_964572145.1 uncultured Syntrophobacteraceae bacterium | reverse complement strand
AAAAAATCAGGGTCGCCGCCTAAACCTTTTTACACACTATTTGACAACGGCTCTTTTCTGATTACGAGAACTGTAGTAGCGTTTCACCATTGATTTTCACACAAATCATCTTTGTGTTTGTCTCAGAACCGCACATCGTATTCCCGCGACACGCGTGTCAGCAGCGCGTTGTATTCCAATTCCAGCGCGCCGTAATCTTTCCAAGCGAAAGGATAAGGCCGGACGTTTGTTGCCGTGAAGTTTAGAATCAGGAATTCGTCAAAGACCGGAAGAGCGTCCTTTCTTAGCCGGGCCTCTGCGTCCGCCGCTTCTTGAATCGGGTGCTTGTATTTCTTGCCGTCGGTAGGAAACCTTCTGCGTCCCTCGTAGGACATATAAGAGTTCGACCAGTTGATTCCGACAAAGCCGATGCAAATCGGATTCCCGCCGTGTTTCTTGAACATCGCGACTTGCCGCTGGAGGTCGCCGATCACCCGATCGATCTGCTTTATCATCGCCTTGGCTAAAATCTTGGCTTCGACACCGACTTCGATATTCGCCGTCGGCCCGCGCGCTACGACAAAGTCCTTCTCGACGATGGCTACCGCAGAGGGCACCAACTCGCCCAATGTCCCATCTCCCCGCCGTGCCGTCTTTCCGATCGTGATATTTCTTAAATTGATGACGCGGTCGTGAGCCGCGATTCGTGGCGGAAGCTTCCTAGATTTCCCAAGCGTGACTAAGTCTTCGTAAAATTCTACGGCGACTGAGTCTCCGAGGTTGGATTTTCGGTGGAGATACTTGTTTCCGTCAAATAAATGGCGAAACGTCTCAAGCAGCCGCATGACCTTCAGTCTGTCTTTACAATGCAGGTTGTGGCGCCATGCATGCGCTTGTGCTTCGATTCCTGTAACAGGCGCTCGGTCGCTAGAGACACGTATTTGGGTTCGATATCGCAGGCAATGCTGTTCCTGCCCGTATTTATCGCGGCAACCGACGTGGTGCCCGTGCCACCGAAGGGATCGAGAACCGTGTCGCCGGCAAAGGAAAACAATCTAATTAGCCGCTCAGCTAGCGGAACAGGGAATGGTGCAGGATGACCTTTCCTGGTTGATTCTCCTTTGACGTCCGACCAAGCAGACGTCAACCAGCCTCTCATTTCTTCTTTGGACAACATCGACAAGGTCTTCTGTATCGGCGTCGGTGACCGATACTCGCCGCCTTTTCTAAAGAAAAGGATGTACTCGACGTCGTTCTTGATGATCGCGCCGGGCTGATAAGGCTTTCCATAAAAACCTGCGCCGTTGCCCTTAGCCTCGGTAACTCCGTTGGCGATTTTGAACCATAGAATGGGAGTCAGGCAGTCCAGTCCTATTTTTCTCATCCTGACTTGAATGTCGGCATGCAGCGGCATCACGTAGTGCCGCCCCTCGCGCTTGCGCGGCACACAGACATCGCCGACAACGCAACATATACGTCCGCCGGGAACCAACACACGTGCGCACTCCGCCCAGGCTTTGTCCAACTCGTCGAGAAAATTTTCGTATAGATCGATTTCACCCAGTTGTCCTGCACGCGTTTCGTATTGCTTGAGAGTCCAGTACGGCGGAGAGGTGACAATTAAATGAACTGAACGGCTGGGAATCCACTCAATATTCCGAGCATCACCCTGCCGTATCAGGTGAGTGGTAGTGTTGAAGGGATAAGGCCATTCAGTCGATCTGAGCGACTGATTGAGCTTAAGCAGCTTGGGCAATATCCCGCGTTGATTGTCCTTCCAAACAGCTCCTAGCTCAGCGACTTTTGAATTGATATGGTTCCTAAGCTTCACTCGCCTTTGCGGTCGCTCCAAGTCGTAAGCCAGCTTGCTCTGCCTTGTTTTCATATGTGTAGCATCCTGTCGAGTCGTTGCCAAACGATTGTATTGCGATTGATCGTCCTAAGCAAGAAAATTTTATGCAACCCATGTCTACTCCCTGTCTTCGTTCAGGTAGAAACAAAAAAGCCCGGCTGGAATTCTCCAGTCCGGGCTTTTCTGTAACTGAAAATTAAATTTTTTTGCCGCAATCAGTACGCCGGTTTCGGCGCGGGCTTGGCCGCCGGCTTGGGCGCCGGCTGGGCATCGAGCGCCCGCGAAGCCGGAGTCGAGCCGCCTTGCACGCCCAACGTGCCGCCGGTTCCGAGCCCGCCCTTCACTTCCTGCGCCCTGTAGTTTCTCACCGAGGTCACGAGCTGGTTGTAGGCATCGGCGAACGCGCCGGCAAGCACCTTACCCTGGGGTGTGTTCGTGTATCCGCCGAGGCCTCCGCCGCCGCCCGATCCGAAAAAGCCGCTCCATAGGTTAAAATCGGTATTCGACGCCGCTCCTTCGGCGGCGGCCAGTTGCACACCCGAGCGATTATCGACCAGCGTGAGCGTAGTCGAGGCCTCGCTCGTTCTGATGCCTCCCGCGAGCGCTCCGAACGCGCCGACATAGGGAATCCCGCCCAGCGCCGCGCCGAGGCCCCGCGCGTCTTTTTCGCTAAAAGTGATCATCGGATTCAGCGAGAAGTCGGCGGCGACAATCTGTCCTTGTCCGAAGCTGCTCCCCTGGCGGAGCTCGCCCGATTGCTGCAAAGCGCGCTCGCCTTGCATCTGGTTGAATGCGCGGCCGCGCTCGACAACGACGAAGCAGTTGGACTGCTGCACCAGCAGACGAATCAGCGGAACCGTCGAGGTCAGTTGGTACTCGCGGGTGAGCCGATAGTACCATTGCGCATTCTGGTCTTCGACCACGGCCAAAGTCCCGAGCGATTGATCGCAGCGTTGAAGCTGCGCGTTGGCATTTTGCGACGACGCGCCTCCCGCCGACCCGGTTACGGGCGTTCGGGCGGAATTGTCGCCCATTTGGATTCCGCAGCCCGCGAGCAACCCCACGGCTAAAATGGAGCTCCACGACCTGACTACAATCGATTTCATAAAAGTCCTTCCCTTCCGCTAATGATTTTAGCCGCTGGAACACAGCGACGGGTAATGCTTTTACCTCGTTTCATGGGGCGCAGTCAAGCGGGGGCCGAGCGGTTTCGGCTCGTTACTTTAGAGCTTTCTTTAAAAGCTTGACCGCGTTGTCCGCATCTTCGACCTTGTCGAAAGCAAAATAGCTCACGCTTCTTCTTCCGAGGGCGGCTGCGGAGAGGCCGCGCAGATTGATGCCGGCGTCGGCGAGCGCGCGGGTCATTTTAATGCCCAGTCCCGGACGGTCCGGGCCATCGACGCGGACCGAATGCAGACTGTTCGTCGTATTGAGTCCGGCCTCGCTTGCGGCGCGGTTTTGTTTAATCCCTTTGATCGGCGTCAAGAAAACGACTCCTTTGTCGGGATTTCCAGGAGTGCGTCGGGAGATAATAAACTCCAGGCTCGCTCCCGCTTTCGCCAGCGCCTCCAGCTTTTTCGCCAGCCCTCCGGGGCGGTCCTCGATCTCACCCACCCACACGTCTACTTTACGAATAGAATACGCCATGATCGCACCTCCTTATATTTTATTACCGAACACGTTGGACAGATTGGGTTACCCCTCATCGTCACAGAAGGTTTGTACTCCCACACCCAAGCGCAATTCAACCCGCGACGCAAGCCATTGCCCGGCAATCATCGCCGCGACAAACACTGCTACCGACGGCGAGAGCGTGGATAGTGCGGCCAGAGCGGGGCCGGGGCAAAATCCGGCCAGACCCCAGCCGATGCCGAAAATGGCCGCACCGATAATCAACGGCGCGTCGATTTCCTTCTTCGTCGGCATGGTGAATTTCTCGGCCAGCAGCGGGCGTGGCCGGCGCTGCACCATTGCAAAGCCGGGCAATGTTACCGCGAGCGCGCCGCCCATGACAAACAACAGCGTCGGATCCCATTGGCCCGCTAAATCCAGAAAGCCGATGACTCGCGCCGGGTCGGTCATTTCCGAGACGGCGAGGCCGAGGCCGAAAATAAATCCGCTCAACAACGCGCTAACTGCGGTTTTCATGAGAAAACATGCCGGGAAAGAAACACGGTGATGACGGCGACGATTATGAATGTTAGCGTCGCCACCAACGAACGGGGCGACAGCCGGGCCAGACCGCAGACGCCGTGTCCGGAGGTACATCCGGAGCCGATTCGAGTGCCGATCCCTACCAGCAAGCCGACGGCAATCAGCCCCAGGCCCTGAGCCTGCAGGTGCAGCGGCAAGCCGCCGCGCGCCAGTGCATAAACCTCGGCGCCCGCGATTAAGCCAACGACGAATGCTGCGCGCCACCACCGGTCTCCCGCGCTGCCGGTCAGTATGCCGCCTACTATCCCGGATACGCCGGCGATGCGGCCGTTAAGAGCAAGCAGCATCAAACTCGCAAGGCCGATCAGCCCGCCGCCGATAATGCCACCGACAACGTTGGCTTCCACCATGTTGCTTGTTTCTCCCTGGATGACTGCCTGATGCAATCTCTATTCGATATGCACGGCCAGCCAGATCGTCTCCGGACCGGTTTGGCTGACTCGATGTTTCACATGCCTCGCGATTGCGAGATGGTCTCCTTGTTTCATTTCAATCAGCTCGCCGCCTTCGAATTCCAGAACTGCATGGCCGCGCAAGAGGAGGACCCACTCCTCTTGCGCTTGATCGTACCACGATCCGGCCGCGCTGCTATGGGATTGAGAAACGATGCGCTCGATCTTGACGGCGGCGTTCTCGAATAAAGTGAGAAACCGTTCCTGCCCGGGAGAAACGGGCGCGCCGGCGAAAATATTTTCAACGCGCAGCGCATTCATCAAAGACCCAGCGCCCTTAAATCCAGGCGGCCGTTTCTCATCGGCGGGCACCAAAAGTAGCTGCCGGAGATGGGCCGTGTGAATTTAAATAATGCATCCGTGACGCCGTCCTCGGCCCCCACCATTCTTTTCAACTGGGCTTCGAACGCATCCAACGATTTACCAAAAGCTACAAATACCAGACCGGCGCGGGCGCCGTCGGCCCACGGCATGGAGCGCCTCACCACGAAGGCTTGCGGCTCGAAAGTCTCCTGTGCCGCTCTCTTCACGTGCGCTGAAGGAGGAGCGTCAGCGATTTCCTTATTGTCCTTCTTCCGCCGCCCGACAATGTTGTCCTGTTCTCGGGCCGGCATTGAGTCGAATCGGTCAAGGTCGTGAACCCACTGCTGCACGGCGACAAAGCTCGATCCATCCAACCTCTCGCCTTCGTCCTGGACTATCGCCGCCTTAGTTGCCTTTTTTCCTTTCGGGTTCTCCGTCCCGTCCTCGTAGCCCGTCAAATCCCGGCTGGCGCCATACTGAAACGCGTCGATCACCGAGTCCGGGCTGAATGCGGACGACACGACGCGTTGAATCGATCTTGATCTGTGCAGTAATTCACCGCGGTCCTCTCCCCGCAGCCAACACCACAGAGCGGCGGGCGTCGACGGAACCGTGAAAGCGGCGCCGGCATAAGATGGGAAGGTGCGCAGTCCGCCGATACGGCCGCCGAGCCCGAGCACCAAAGGCTGGCCGAAGCCGACGACGGTTTTGTCGCCGTCGGCGACGTCACACAAAGACTGCAATGCTTTACCGGCGCGCGCAACATCCGTCAGAGACAAAGTCAGATACCGCGCGAGCCTTGGAACGCCACCTAAAATGCCGGGCTGAGCTTCACTCATACTGTCTCCTTGTATTTTCCCTGCGGTTGAGGGCCCAGTTCAGTCCCAAACCGCCAAGATAGCACCCATGACGAGAAGAGAAATCAAAAGGTAGCCGTTGATCAATAAAAAAAGTTTGAAAGGTTTTTGTTCGTAGGTCACGCCGCCGATTGTGACCACTGCGACGAAACCGAGCCAATTGAAAAAACCGACGGCCATCCCCTGCGCCGCGGTCGTCGCTCCCGCATAACGGACGGCATGTGCCAGGACGAAAGCCATGAGAAGACTTCCGACAAATTCTACCACCAGGGCTTTGGGCATTCCTTCCTTCATCTGTTGTTCCGTGATGCCGGAGACCGTGAGCCAGGTCTTGAGAAAGAGAGCTGGCGAATACCACAACGCGCCGATCGCCATTTTCGCGAGAACCGCAACAAGAATGGCATAGAAATAAATCGGTAATTCACGCATGAACTTCCCCCTTTCAACCGGCCGCATGGAAATATCATACCGTAATCGCAGGCGTGTCAAGCCTATTCTTAGTGGCCGGCACCGACGCCCTCGCGGGCGGCATGTTACACTATTCTCGCTGAATTTTTCCGAGTTTGCCTCGCTCTGCTACGCGTTGGAGAAGACGCCGGGCCGGTGCTTTACGAGCGGCAGTTCGTCTCCAAGAGCCGGAAAGAATGATGTCGCTTAAGATAATCCGTCCTTGGTGATATAGTTTCTGAAAACAATTATGGGAGGCTCGCATGATCGATCTCTATTACTGGACCACGCCGAACGGCCACAAGATCACCATCTTTCTCGAAGAAACCGGTCTCCCCTATACCATCAAGCCTATCAACATCGGCAAAGGCGAGCAGTTCGCACCGGAGTTTCTCAAGATCGCGCCGAACAACCGCATCCCGGCGATAGTGGACCACGAGCCGGCAGACGGAAAAGGCCCGCTCGGCATTTTCGAATCCGGCGCGATTCTTCAATACCTGGCTGAAAAAACTGGCAAGTTTCTGGCGCAGGACCTTCGCGGAAGAACGGAGACCATGCAATGGCTCTTCTGGCAAATGGGCGGGCTGGGACCGATGCTTGGGCAAAACCACCACTTCAGCAACTACGCGGAAAAGATTCCTTACGCGATCAACCGCTATGTCAAAGAAACCGAAAGGCTCTACGGCGTGCTCGACGAACGGCTCGCCAGCCGCGAGTTCATCGCGCGCGATTACTCGATCGCCGACATGGCGTGTTATCCGTGGGTCCTACTGTATGAGCGCCAGGGACAAAACATAAACGATTTTCCCAACCTCAAGCGCTGGCTTGAAACGATTCAGCGACGGGACGCAGTCGAGCGGGCCTATGCCCTGGCGAAGACCATCAACACATCGACGACGATAAGCGAAGAAGCAAAATCGATTTTGTTCGGCCAGGGCCGCCGGACCGCAAGACCAGTCAAGTCCTGACGCCGATTAAACCACCCATGCTCATCGACGCGCACGCGCATCTGGATAAATACGGGGAATATCTCGCTGCGGCGCTCGAAGAGATCGAGCAGCATCGCATGTTCACGTGGGCGGTTTCGATGGATTTGCCCTCGTACCGGCGAAACTTGGAAATCGCGACGCGATGTGGCCTGGTGCTGCCGACCTTCGGCATACATCCAAGAAGAGCGCCGGATTACGCGAGCCGTCTTGCAGAGTTGAGTCCGTGGATCGAGCAGAGTCCCGCCATCGGCGAGATCGGTCTCGATTTTCACTGGGTAGGCGACTCGTCGCAATATCCGGCGCAAAGAAAGGTCTGCGAATATTTTCTCGCTGCAGCGAGAGAACAGAAAAAAATCGTCAATCTGCACATCAAGGGAGCGGAAAAGGAAGTTCTCGATCTCCTGGAACGCTACGACATCGCGCGCGCGATCGTCCACTGGTATTCGGGCCCGCTCGATATTTTGCGCGCGCTCGCGGACTACGGGGCTTATTTCACGCTCGGCGTGGAAATACTGACTTCCGAAGAGATCCGGCACATCGCCCGCGCCGTGCCGCTCGACCGCATACTCACGGAGACCGACAATCCCGGAGGCCTCAAGTGGTTGAACGGAACTTTGGGAACGCCGAAGATCATCCTCGAAGTCATCGACCAGATCGCCGCGGTCAAGCAAGAAACGGCGAGGGCGATCGTCCGGGCAGTCGAAGAGAATTTTTGCCGTCTGGCAGGCAACGATCCCTGGCTCGCCGTAATTCGTGCTCGTGGTTCGTGATCG
>CAZNES010000085.1:0-11368 GCA_964572145.1 uncultured Syntrophobacteraceae bacterium | reverse complement strand
CAAACGATTCTTCAGCTCTTCAACCGTCACTCTGTACTTGAACGCCTTGCGGCCGTTGATGAAGAGGACCGGCACTTCGCTTCCGTATCTCTCCTTCAGCTCGTCCGCGGAATCCACGTCGATCTCCTCCACGCAGAGAGAGATGCCAACGGCGACTTCGCGAACCGCTGCCTTCATTTCGTCGCACAAGCAGCAATCTTTCCTGGTGTAAAGCCGTATTTGCACGGTCACTTCGGCTCGCCGCTTGCCTTCTGCTCACCGGTCGCCTTCTGCTCGCCAGTCCCCTTTACGTCGATATTTGCTTTCGGCTCCGCGGTCGTGGGAATGCCGATGAGTCCCTTGGGGATGGCCAACGCGCCGAAGAAAAATTCCGACAGCGTGCTGAGAGGAGCGGGCGTGATGCTCGGGTCGTTAATCGGCCCTCTGACGTTGAAGCTGGCCACCAGCAGGGAATCCTTGATCGCCGCCAGGCCGGTTCCAAGAATTGGGATGTAATTCGCCGCCCGGTCGAGCCCGGGAAACGGCCGCACCGCGATGACGCAATCGATCTCGCCCTTGGGCCCGTCCATCTCTCCCGCGCCTGTGATCCTGAGGTCGTCGCCGTCGACGAAAAGATTCTGCGTGGAGTAAACCCCGTGGGCAACTTTGACGTCGGCCGCGACGCTGCGGAAATGGATTCCCTCCAGGTTGATGTTGGGCAGTTTGAGGGTGAACCAGCGGGAGAGATCCAGGAAGCTTAAAACCCGAACCAGCACCTGAAAGTGCCGCGCGATTCCATCTTCGATCCGAGCGCGAAAGGCGCCGCTCAAGTTGCGCTTTCTCTCCGCGGGCGTCTTGCCGCTGAATTCGAGCTTGCCGACAAGCTGGACCTTGCCGGTTATTTCCCTCGTCCCGATGTCGAACCAGCTCAGCAGCTGCTGCACGGGAACTCCCTTGATGTTGGGCTCGATGCTGAAGAGCCCTTTTCCCGGATGGTCGTCGTAAGCGCCGGCTCCCTGCACCGTCCCGCCCTGCGAGCGGGCGAAAAAATTTTCCATGCGCCAGATCCGCCGCTCCAGGACCAGATCGCTCTTCATATCGGTAAACGGAAACTTCTCGTATCTGCCTTTGTCGAGGATGAGTTTCCCTCTTACCTGGAGCCGGTCGTACCATTCTTCGTCCGGAAAAACGCGGTGCGGGATCAGGTAGGCGAAATCCATTTCCGGCGCGCTCAAGCTAAAAAGCAGCATCGGCTTTTCGCCGTCCATCCAACGCCCGTTGAGCGTGAAGGGATATCCGCCGGCCTGGGCTTGGATGCCTTGCAGGTCGATGGTCTTCCCGTCCAGACGCACTCTTCCGCTGACATTTTGAAACGGCTGGCTAAAGACCTTCAACGGGATCTCGACACCGACCAATTCCAACGAGCCGGTGAGTTTTCTCTTTTCAGGCGCAGCCAACGATCCCTGATACCGGACCGCGCCGCGGACGACGCCCGGGCTTTGCGAGCTATCCAACGAGAGCAGCAGGCGCAGCGCCTCGCTCGCCTTGAGACCGGGCGAGTCCACCGCCAAGTCGAACGAACCCTGGTCGGTGGCGAAGTCTTTGACAAGTAATCGAAGCTGGACCGGCGAACCGGCCAAAAGCGCGGCACCGCGCTCGGAGCGAATCTCCGTCGGGGAAAAAAACAAATCCCCTCTGAGCTCCGAGAGCGTTGTGTTTCCGATTCGCGCATGGACGGAATCGAGCGAGGCCGTCCCTTCATATTGATAGGCGGAAACAAAGTCCGTTCTGACGCGCAGATCGAGCTTGGCGCTGCCGGCGAGTTCCTGCACCGCGCCGATCATCCCGGCTGCGGCCGGCGGAAAAATGCCTGCCCGCATCTGTTCGGAAAGCTGGGCAAGCTCCGTATCCCCCTGGATCCGAAGCTCGAGGGCCCCGTCTCCGGACAACGCGCCGCTGTGGGTTCCATTGATTTCCGTCAACCGGGATTGGCCGACGAAACCTTTGAAGTTCTTGTACTGGAGAGTCCCTCTGTCGAGGACGATCTGGCCGGTGAAGGCACTGAGCGCAAGCGCATGATCCGCGCCGAAGTTCCCTCCCGCGTCCCGCAACTCCGCTTGCAGCGAAAGCCGCTCCGCCTGACCCGGCTCGAACAAGCGCCGGAGCGCGGAAAGTTTTCCGGAAATCGCCGCCCTGGCAATCTTGATCTCGCCCTGGTTGACCGAGGCAACGACATTTTCCAATCGCGGCGCGTTAAAAACCTTGGTCGGAACGAAATTACGCGCGCTCGCAAGCGGAAGAAACGGCGTCGTTAGCTGGAGGTCCACCTCCGGGTCCGGCCCGTCCAAGGAGCGGAGCATCCCCTGAAGGCCGAGAGTGAGATAGGTCGAGCGTAAATCGAAGCGTTGCAGCCGGACCTCCCGCGGCTTCCAATCCAAATCCAGGTCGAGCCGCCCGTCGCCGAGCCTCACTGCGGCGGGAAAAATATTTTGCGCGTCGGCCTCCAATCCCGTGAAACGGGCTTCTCCCTTGACATGAGCCCCTTCGAATAAATTCCCTTCCCAGTGAACGCGATAGGCGAGATTTCCGCGCGGCGCGGCGTCCGCGAGCGGCCGACCGTAATATTCCCACAGGAGCGCCACGGGCAGGGCCTCCGCCTTGAGGTCGGCGTTCAACCACGCATGGCGGAAATCCAGAGACGCTTCGGGGAAAAATACGCGTCCGGTCACGCTCAAGTCGGTCTGCTGCCCGCTTCTTTCGAGAACTGTGTTGAGCTTAACCTGGAGACCGTACTGCGGCGGACTGCCCGCCGCCGGATTTCTGAGCCGAAGCGCAAGCCCGAAGAGCCCTCGCGTGCGCACCCGATGGAGGTCGAGATCGATATTGTGGAAGCGAGTCGTTACCGGATCTTTGCCTCCGGTATTCTCGATGAGGGCGACCTCTCCCTTCTCGATTATGATCTCCCGCAGATCGACGGAAAATTGCGCTCCCTGCTGCTCATGAAAAGGCAGATTGACAAGCTGATCGAGCCAGGGCATCCGGCGCGCGATTTCGAGCTTCGGCTGGTAGATCCGCATGCCGTAAAAAACCAGCTTGCCCTTTATCAGGGGCAGCAGCGCCACACGGATAATCATCCTTGGAGCGACGATCACGGGCCGGCTTTGCCCCGGTCCGAGCAACGCAAAGTCGCGAAAAGAGACTCCCAACACCCGACCCATCTCCACTTCGGCCTCGCCCACTTCCATCTTGAGCCCGGTTCGTTGCTCGAACTCGCCAACGAGAAAGCTGCGAAACTCGCCGACTCGAATCAAGTGGTAAAAAGCAAAGAGAGCAACCGCGAAAGCGAGCAGAAGGACGGCGCAGAGAAAGCCCAGGATCTTGACGATTTTTTTCATCGCGGTGAAATTATGCTAGATGAACTTCATCCGTGGCGCAAGTCGGCGCGCGCCGCTTCCCCGGGCCGGCACCGGGAAAAATCGCCTTGACAGAGTATGGGTAACTTGTTAGGAGACAAGCCTGTAGAGCGGTTTCAGCGAAGATCGGCTCACAGGGGGAGTCATGCTGGAGCGAGAAGAGGAGTTGTTGAACAGCAAAGAAGTCGCCGTCATCCTGGACTTGAGCCCCGACACGGTCAACGAGTTCGCGCGCAAAAACATACTCCCCGGCTTCAAAAAGGGGAGGCAGTGGCGCTTCAAGAAAAAAGACGTCTCCTCTTTTCCAAAAAAACTCCCTACGGTCCGCTTTTCCTAAACTCCTTCAGCAGAGCGTTCACTCGAGATTAACATGGCTGAGATAGAAGCGCACGAAAGCAAACTCTACGCGGAGTTTGCCCCGCTCTACGACAAAGTCTTCGGAAAGATTTTTTACTCTCGCCTGAGACACGTCATCGAAGCTCTCGACATCCCGCGCGGCGCGAAAGTCCTGGAAGTCGGCGCCGGCACCGGCACCTCGTTCCCGGCGTATCCGCGGCATTGCGAAGTGACCGGAATCGATCTGGCGCCGGACATGCTGGCGCGCGCGCAGGAGAAGATCCTGGAAAACGGCTGGGTCCATCTCAAAATCATGGAAATGAACGCGCTCGATCTGAAATTTCCCGACAACAGCTTCGATTATGTGATGGCCTTCCACGTGGTGACCGTGGTTCCGGACCCGATCCGGATGATTCAAGAAGCCAAGCGGGTATGCAAGCCCGGGGGGAAGATCGTGATCGTTAACCACTTCACGAGCACATTTCCGCTGGTGGGACTTCTCACCGAAGCGCTCGATCCGGTGACGCGCCGGCTGGGATGGAGCACCAAGCTGCGCCTCAAACCTTTTATCGAAGACACGCAACTCAAGGTCGATACGATCTACAAGCTCTCCAAGCTATCCTTATATACCGTTCTTCTCGGCACCAAAGAAACCAACGGCCGCCGCCCTTCTTAAGAGATTCGTTTTCTCTTCAGCTTTTATATTTTAATAAGCTAACCATTGGAGCGCCTGCTCAAAAAGCTCCAGCTACGAGGCGCGCGAGAAACGACGAGCGCAAACGTACTCTTTTTGTACGTCGAGCGAGGAGTTCGAAGCGTAACGAAGTAGATGGACTTTTGGGGCAGGCGCTCACGCATTTTTCAAAACGATGCCTTCAAGGACGTTGGCCACGTCTTCGCAGCGGTCGATCGCGTTCTCCAGCGTATCGTAGATCTCGTTCCACTTGATGACCTCGAGCGGATTGGGCTCGCCCTCGAAGAGCTTGGCCACGGCGGTGCGGCCGACGAAGTCCCCTTCGTTCTCCAGCCGGTTGATTTCGACGCAGCTTTTCATGAGCGAGTCGCCGTCCTTCAGCCGCCTGAGCTGAAAAACCGCCCGTTCGACTTCTTTCGTCGCTTTGACCAGGATGCCGACCAGAAGCCTGGCCTCGTCGGTGGTCTTGCCGACTTTGAAAAGATTCAAGCGCGCCGCGCACGCCTCGATGTAGTCCAGGACGTCGTCGAGCGAGGTGATGAGCTTGTGAATGTCTTCGCGATCCAGCGGCGTGATGAAGGTCCGGTTCAGCATCTCGATCGTGTTGTGCGTGACCACGTCGCCTTCATGCTCGGTATCCTTGATCTGCTGCGCGCGGAGCGGCACGTCTCTGAAGTCCTCGATCAGATCGGCCAACTGGACCGCTCCCTCGACGACTTTTTTCACCGCGGATTCGAAGCAGTCGTAGAATTTCTCATCGTTGGGCAAAAACCGCATACTCACGCTCCTCCACTCTCGCGCATGGTTGTGTCCTGGTTGTCGAATTCCCTCACGGATGAGAGTCCGCAGGCTGCGCCGAAAATACCCGCGCGCAGATGCCTAATGCGGAAGTTCTTTGCTGTCGTCCTTTTTGGCCGCGCTTTCTTTGGACGCGTCTTCCCCTTCCTCCCCGCCCAGACCTTTCTTGAAGTCGCGGATCGCTTTGCCCAACCCGCTGCCGATCTGCGGCAGCTTGCCCGGACCGAACAAAACCAAGGCGATCACCAATATGATCAAAAGCTCCTGTACGCCGAGTCCAAACATAAGACCCTCCTTGACCCTTTCGCTTCAACCCGAGAAATATCGCATCTACTCCTCCCCACAAAAGCGGCCCGATTCGATGGCCGCGCTGCGCGCCGGCTCATCGCAGCCGGGATAACCGGCGCGACGATCTCTTTTGCATTCCGACGCTCGGTTATTTCGCGCCTACCATAACAGATTTAAAGCGCGCCTGTAAGCTCCGGGCCAAAACGCAAGAATACATTTGCAAATAGCCATAGCAACGGTTAAGAAGGAAACGCAGAGCCCTCGTGAAGGACCCTCGACATGCCTCCTCTCAACCACGAGACCGTACGCGAAATGATCCGCACCGGAACGCCCGACCGCGTTCTGCACTTGATCGGCAAGAGTCATCCCGCCGACGTCGCGCCGCTGTTCAAGGACTTGGAGCCGCACGAGACGCGGCTTCTCTTCGACGTTGTTTTCTCCACGCGCAAAGCCGCGAAAACCCTTAAAGAGCTGCCTCCCGAGCTGCTGCCGGACATCCTCGCGCTGATCGACGACGAAAAAATCGGCCGCATGATCGCGCGCGCGGACCCGGACGACGCGGTCACTTTCATCGGCAGCCTGCCGGAGGAGCGCAGAGAAAGAGTCTTGAGCCACGTCGACCCCGAGCGGCGCGCCGGGTTCGACAAAATGATCAGCTATCCGGAGGGCACGGTCGGCAGAATCATGACGACCGATCTGCTCGCGCTCTCCCCCGACATCACCGCGCAGGGAGCGATCGACAAGATCCGCGAGCGAGGAGAGCTGGAGACTTTTTTTTATCTCTACGTCGTGGACGAGAGCGAAAAGCTCCTCGGCGTCGTCCCAATCCGCAATCTCGTCGTCGCGCCGCCCGGCCGGCCGCTTCGAGACATGATGATCGCCGATCCGATCCGCGCCGAGGTTTCGATGGATCAGGAAGAGGCGGCGCGATTGGTTTCCAAATACGATCTGCTCGCGCTGCCGATCGTCGACCACGAGGGACGGCTGGCGGGACTCATCACCGTGGACGACGTGATCGACGTCATCGCCGACGAGACGACCGAAGACATGTACAAGATGGCCGGCGTCGGAATCAAAGAGCGCGCCTTCAGCACGCTGAGGGAGTCGGTCGTGCGGCGGGTTCCCTGGCTCGGCTTCAACATGGTGTGGGCGTTCGCCGCCGCGTCGGTCATCAGCGCGTTCGAAAAGACGATCGGCCAGGTGCCGTCGCTCGCGATCTTCATGCCGATTATCGCCGGACAGGCCGGCAGCGCGGGCATTCAGACGGCTACCGTGGTGGTCCGCTCGATGGCTCTGGGCGAAATCGAATCGGGCAACCTCTCCCAGCTCCTGCGCAAGGAATGGGGACTGGGACTCATCAAGGGCACGCTGTTCGGCGGCGTGCTCGGAATCGTCGCCTGGCTCTGGAAGGGAAACGCGACGCTGGGCCTGGTGGCGGGCGTGGCGATGTTTCTCAATATGCTCGTGGCGGCCACGGGCGGCGTTCTGGTGCCGACGACGCTGAGAAAATTGGGATTCGATCCGGCGACGGTCGCCGGGGTGTTCGACACGATGCTCACCGATTTCATGGGATTCCTAATTTTTCTCGGCCTCGCCACTCTCCTCATTCACTTTCTGACCTAAGCGTCTGAGAAATAATAAAGTTTAAAAATACAACGTCACGCGAGTTTCTGTCATCGTGGTCCTTCGGCTGCGCTCAGGATAAACTCCGGATCTCGGCCGAGATTCTTCACTCCGCTACGCGGAGCCTGCCCTTGAGCGAAAAAGTCAGATGCTTCGCTTCGCTCAGCATGACAGAAAGCGAAGGGTTCAGAATGACAGGATGGAAAATTGGAAAATTTAATTTTTAATAACCCCTAATCCTTCGCTTCGGCGGCAAGAGCCGAAGGCGCCGGGCTCTTTCGCAAAATAAAAAACAGGCCGCCGATCAGGCTATCCAGCGCGATCACGATAAACCACAGCAGGCCGAAGGCGATCGCCTTCTCCGAGCTGATCCCGATCCGGCGCAGCAGAAAAAGATAGCCGCCCTCGCGCAGCCCGATGCCGTTCAAGCTCACCGGCAGTGCGCTGAACGTGCCGACTAGCGGATAGATGATGAACGCGTAAGAGAACGGGATATCGGCGTCCAGCGCGCGGCCGATCAATACGTGCATCCACGTCTGCAACACGTGGACCATCAGCGAGAGGGCCATGGCATAGACGATCGCGCGCCAGTGGCGTGGATAATTTTGCAGCGCCAGATTTAAATTTTTTGCCACTGGATGTTCCCTGCCGCGCAGCAGGCGGCCGAACAGAGGCAGCGAGAGCCCTCCGACCAGGAGTCCGACCGCCAGGGCAAAGGTCGCGTAACGGATCGCCGCGGGCAGCAAGTAGCCGGGGAAACCCGCCACCGCCGCGGCCCCGATCCATACCAGGACCGCCATGCCGATGGCGCGATCTGCAAGCACGGAAATCGTCGCCAAGGCGACGGCACCCGCGCGCACGTTTTCTTTTCGCTTCGCGCCGTCGCGCGCGAGATAAAAAACCCGCCCGACGTCGCCGCCCACGGTGCTCGGCGTGAACAGACTGAAGAACATGCCGATCAGATAGAACGCGGCGAAATCCTTCCACGGATTTTGAAATCCCACCGTGCGCGCCAAGAGCGCCCACCGGAGCGAGCTCAAGAACTGGCCGAAAAGATAGATCGCCAAGGCGGCGACGACGTAAGAAAGGCGCGCGGAGGAGATCACCTCGAAAAAATGCCAAACGTCGATTTCTCGCGTGAGAATAAAGGCGAGCAGGCCGAGGCTCACGCCGGCCTTGATGAAAATCATGATCGAGTGCTTCATCGCTTCCGCGCTCCCTCCACGAAGCTTTCCTCGGAGCGCACTTTGATTCCGCGGCGCCGCAGCCAATAGGTGAACATCCCTTCGCCGCGCGCGAGCTTCCCGTTACGATAGACTTTTGCCACACCGCACGAGGGACTCTTTTCTTTCAGAATCGCTTCCCGCGCCCGCGACGAGACGGCGCGCCCAAGCGCTCGATTGACTCCTCTCAAGAGGCTCGCGGTTCGATCGCGGCCGCGGTCGTCTACGATCCCGGCCTTGCCCTCGGCCACTTTCATCGCGCCGCCGCCGTGGAATTCGACCGGCGGGCGCGGCACTCCCCACCCGGCAAGTTTTTCCGGACATACGGCGAGGTAATTTTTCCCGCGGAGAAAACGGAGGACTCCGGCGTGCGCCCGGTCCTCGCCGTTGTAACGGCAGCGCTTGCCGACAAGGCAGGCCGAGACGATGATCGGAGGCTTCTTCATCCTTTTAGCGGAGGATGAACCAGCGTCCCGTCTTCGTCCCTTGTCAGGCCGTCGACGAGAACTTTGCGCCCGACCACGCGCAGCCTTCCCTCCGCGTAGAGCTGGATCGCCCTCGGATAGATCAGGTGCTCCTGCTTCAGGATGCGCGCCGAGAGCGACTCTTCGGAATCGTCGGGATAGGCGGGCACGACGGCCTGGATAATGATCGGGCCCTGATCGCACTCCTCGTTGACAAAATGCACCGTGCAGCCTGCCAAGCGCACGCCGTATTCCAACGCCTGCTTCTGCCCGTGCAGGCCGGGAAAAGCCGGCAGCAGAGCAGGATGAATATTCAAGATGCGGTTGGAATAGGCCTGCACCAAAACCGGCGAGAGCAGGCGCATGAATCCGGCGAGGATCACGAGCTCGACACCGCGCTCTTTGAGAATGGCGACCATCGCTTCGTCGTAGGCCTCGCGGGTGGAAAATTTGTTGTGTTCGAGCACCTCGGTCGGGATGCGGTGATTTTTCGCGCGCGTGAGACCGAAGGCGTCTTGACGGTTGCTGAGGACGACGCGAATCGCCGCGTCCAGCCGCTTCTCTTTGATCGCGTCGATGATCGCCTGCAAATTGGTTCCGTCGCCGGAGACCAGCACGCCCAATGGAACTTGCCGCGTCATAATTTATCAGGAGATGAGCTGTGCTCCTCTTTCTCCTTTCCGGATCTCGCCGATGACGGCGTAACGCTCGCCCATTTTTTTGAGCGCGCGCTCGACGCCGCCGAGATCGTTCTTTCCCACGACCATAACCATGCCGATGCCGTTGTTAAACGTGCGGTCCATCTCCGCACGGGAGATCGAGCCGAATCTGCGAATCAGCTCGAAGATCGGCGGCGGCGTCCAACTGCGCCGCCGGATCCACGCGCGCCTCCTCTCGGGCAAAACCCGCGGGAGATTTCCCGGAATTCCGCCGCCGGTGATGTGCGCGATTCCCTTGATGCGATGATCGCGCACCAGCGCGCGGACGACGTTGGCGTAGATCCGCGTCGGCTCCAGCATTTCCTCTCCCAGCGTCCGGCCCAATTCCGAGATGCGGTCCCCGAGCCGTAGCCCCTTGGCCTCCAACAGAACCTTGCGCGCCAGAGAGTAGCCGTTGCTGTGAAGCCCGCTCGACAACAGGCCGATCAACGCGTCGCCCGACGCGATCGATTGCGGCTTGGGAATTTTTTCTTTTTCCACGACGCCGACGGCGAAGCCCGCCAGATCGTACTCGCCTTCGGGAAAATCGCCGGGATGTTCCGCGGTCTCGCCGCCGATCAAAGCGCAGGCCGCCTGCCGGCAGCCCTCGGCGACGCCGCGGATCGCCGCCGCCGCGATATTCACGTCGAGCTTGCCGCAGACGAAGTAGTCGAGAAAAAATAACGGCTCGGCCGCCTGCGTCAGGATATCGTTGACGCTCATCGCCACGAGGTCGATTCCGACGGTATCGTGAATGCCGGTCATGAAAGCGATTTTCAGCTTGGTGCCGACGCCGTCGGTGGAAGAGACGAGCACCGGGTGGCGGTATTTGAGAACCTTGAGATCGAAGAGACCGCCGAAGCCGCCGACGCCGGCGAGGAGTCCCGGCCGCGCGGTTTTCATCGCCACGCCGCTGATTCGCCGCACGAGGCTATCTCCCGCGGCGATGTCCACTCCCGCTGATTTATAAGTGATTCGTTTTCTTTTCGCCATAATTATTGGGACGCTTTCACGTTGTAGAACCGGGCATGTCCGCCGATTTTCCGCCCGCCGAAGCGAGCATGCCTCGGATCTTCAGAGTATACCGGCCGAATTCAGGACTGCTCATCATTTCCAGCGTGCGCGGCCTGGGGAGATTGACCGAGAATTTCTCGATCACCCTGCCGGGGCGCGGCGACATCACCACGACCGAGTCCGACAGGAAGACCGCTTCCTGGATGTTGTGGGTCACGAACAGCACGGTCATTTTTTTCTCGTCCCATATTCTTAACAGCTCGAGGTCGAGCTCGTCGCGCGTCATCGCGTCCAGCGCGCCGAACGGCTCGTCCATAAGAAGCATGCGCGGGTCGGTGACCAGCGCGCGGCAAAGCGAGACTCGTTGCTGCATGCCGCCCGATAACTGGTAAGGCGGCGTCTCCTCGAATCCCTGCAATCCCACGAGGCGAATGAGCGCGCGGGACTTTTCCACGTAGTCCGCCCGATCGAGCCTGGCGAACTCGACCGGAAGCATGATGTTCGCTGCGACCGATCTCCATTTGAGGAGCACCGGCGCCTGAAAAACCATGCCGACGTTGGCAAGCGGCCCTTCGACCGGTTTGCCGCTCACGCTGACCTTTCCGGAGCTGACCGGAACGAGGCCGGAGACGATTTTCAGCAGCGTGCTCTTACCGCAGCCGCTCGGTCCCACGATGGAGACGAAGCTGCCTTCGGGAACTTCAAAAGAGACACCGTCCAGCGCGTGAATGATTTTGTCGCCGCTACGAAAAACCTTTTCGACATTTTCGACGACGATCAGCGGCGCCACTTGAATTTCCCGTCTTCAGAGATCTGTCACAGCAGTTGTGTCATTCTG
>CAZNES010000084.1:0-19567 GCA_964572145.1 uncultured Syntrophobacteraceae bacterium | reverse complement strand
GAAGCGCTCTTCCTCACTGCGAATCACGTCCTGGATATGTCTCTGCCGCTCGCGCAGTTCGGAATAGGCGTCGCCCATGACATCCGCAACAGTGGAGGCAACCTTGTAGAGAAACGGCTCGGTCAAGCCCAGGATGCGTCCATGGCGGGCCGCGCGCCGGAGCAATCTTCTGAGCACGTATCCGCGGCCTTCGTTGCTGGGCGACACGCCGTCGGCGATCAAGAAGCTCACGGCGCGGCTGTGATCGGCAATGACGCGGAAGGAGATGTCAGCCGTCGAAGCGGCGCCGTATTTTTTAACCGCGAGCTTTTCCGCCGCGGCGATGATGCCGCGCATCGAGTCGATGTCGTAGTTCGACAGCGCGCCCTGGAGCACCGCGGTGATGCGCTCCAGGCCCATCCCGGTGTCGACATGCTTGGCGGGAAGCTCCGACAAGCTGCGATCTTCGGCGCGGTTGTACTGGATGAAGACCAAGTTCCAGAGTTCGATATAGCGGGCGCAGTCGCCGTTGACCCGGCACTCATGGCCCTTCCCATCCTTGTGGTCGCAGGCTTCGGGGCCGCGGTCGAGATGAATCTCGCTGCATGGTCCGCACGGCCCGGTCTCGCCCATCTCCCAAAAATTATCTGACTCGCCGAAGCGCAACACGCGCTCCTTGGGCAGGCCGCTTATCTTGCGCCACAGATTCGCCGCTTCGTCGTCTTCCTTGTAGACGGTTGCCCAGAGCTTGTCTTTTGGCAGCTTCCACTCGCGCGTCAGCAGCTCCCAGGCCCAGGCGATCGCCTCTTTCTTGTAGTAATCGCCGAAGGACCAGTTGCCGAGCATTTCAAAGAAGGTGTGGTGATGCGTGTCTCGCCCGACGGCCTCGAGGTCGTTGTGCTTGCCGCTGATGCGCAGGCATTTCTGCGCGCTCGCCGCGCGCACGGTGGAGGGCTTCTCCACGCCGAGGAAAATATTTTTAAACTGCACCATGCCCGCGTTGGTGAAGAGCAGCGTCGGATCTTTCTCCGGCACCAACGACGAGCTGCGGACCATCGTGTGTCCACGCTTGGCGAAATAGTCCAAAAAAGATTTGCGTATTTCGTTGCCCGTTGCCATGGTATTCAATCGTTTCCTTGCGGCTGTCTCAAAATTTCTCCGATGACCGAATCGCGGTAGCCGCGCCGCTGAAGAAAAGAAATCGCCCGGCGCAAGGTCTTCGCGTCGGTCAGATCCTTGCCGCGAAATCTTCTTTCCACCAACGCGCGGGCCCGCTCCTTCCCTCCGTGTCGTGCGAAAGTCTCGTCGAGAATCCTGCCGACGAGCGTTTTTGCGATGCCTTTCAGCCTGAGCTCTCGTTCCAAACGCAGCGGCCCGTAACCTCGATCTTCTATTCTAGCCTGGGCGAAGCTTCGCGCAAAGGCCTCGTCGTCCAGCAATTTCAGTGAGCGGAGCTTCTCAAGGATGGTTTCGACGATCTTCGGTGAAAATCCGGCTTGGATGAGCTTGGTCCGAACCTCGGCTTCGCTTCGAGCGCGATAGCCGAGAAATTTAAGCGCCCGCTTGAACGCTTCCTCTCCGGACCTGCCGCTCACTTCCCTTTGCTCTTGTCCTTCTTCTCCGCCGATGCCGGCGCTTCGGCCGCGGCGCGCTTGATCCCCGCCTTGTCGAGAATTTTTTCGCGGATGTCTTTGGCGATATCGGCATGAGCTTTGAGAAATTCCTTGGCGCTGTCGCGGCCCTGTCCGATCCGGTCGCCGTTGAAGGAATACCAGGCGCCGCTTTTCTCCACGATGCCCATGTCGCTGCCGAGATCCACCAGCTCGCCTTCGCGCGAGATGCCCGTGCCGTAGAGAATATCGAACTCCGCTTCTTTGAACGGCGGCGCCATCTTGTTCTTGACGACTTTGACTCGCGTGCGCCCGCCGACGATCGCGTCGCCTTCTTTGAGCGCGCCGATGCGGCGGATGTCCATTCTAACCGACGCGTAGAACTTGAGCGCATTGCCTCCGCTCGTGGTCTCGGGATTGCCGAACATCACGCCGATCTTCATGCGGATCTGGTTGATGAAGATCATCACGGTCTGCGAGCGCGCGATCGTCGCCGTGAGCTTGCGGAGCGCCTGGGACATGAGACGGGCCTGAAGCCCCATGTGGGCGTCTCCCATCTCGCCTTCGATTTCCGCCTTGGGCACGAGCGCGGCGACCGAATCGACGACGAGCACGTCCACGGCGCCGCTCCGCACCAGCGTCTCGGCGATCTCCAGCGCCTGCTCGCCATGGTCGGGCTGGGAGATCAAGAGATCGTCCGTCTTCACGCCCAATTTTTTTGCGTAGGCCAAATCGAGCGCGTGCTCGGCGTCGATGTAAGCGCCGATCCCGCCGTTTCGATGCGCTTCGGCGACGATGTGAAGCGCGAGGGTGGTCTTGCCCGAAGATTCCGGTCCGTAGATCTCCATGACGCGGCCGCGCGGCACGCCGCCGATCCCCAGGGCGAGGTCCAGCCCCAACGAGCCGGTCGAGACGACGGCGACATCCTTGATGATGCCGCCCTCGCCCAGCTTCATGATCGCGCCCTTGCCGAATTGCCTCTCGATCTGGCTTACGGCCAGGTCGATCGCCTTCTCTCTGTTCACGTCCATCGAATCCTCCTTTATTACGCGTCCTGTTATCAGCCGATCCCTCGAATTCTTTGTAGGGGCGGTTCGCGAACCGCCCTTACACATCTATCCACGCAGCGGAAAAATCTTGAGCGGCGTGTAAGCCGCGCCGGTTGGTTTCAGCACGCTCTGAATCAAAATCACTTCATTCACCTTCGATGTGCCGAAGTCCTGCCCCTGCGAGCGCTCGATTTCCCGCCGAAGCAGATCCGATCGACCGGCGGAATCGCGCCAGCGGCCGACGGTTAGGTGCGGCTTGAACGCTCTTTTCTCGCGCGTAAAACCCATCGGCTCCAATGCATCCTCGACCGTTGCGGCCAAATGGGCAAGCGGTTTGCCTTCCAATCCGACCCAAAGCACTTTGGCTTTTCTTATATCAGGAAATACCCCCAAACCTCTACACGCGACGGAAAAGCGCGGGGTAAGGTGTAGCGCGCGCTCCAGCGCGTCCGCTATCGGCGTTACCTTGTCGTCGCCCACTGAACCGAGGAACTTGAGCGTTAAATGCAAATTCTCAGGCTTAACCCAGCGGATGCCGGTGAAAGCTGTATTGAGATTCGACTGAGCCTCGCCGATCCTCTGCGCCACGCGCGTCTCGATCTTGATTGCGACGAAGGCCCGGACCACTGTTACAGCAGGCTCGTTCTTAGAAAATTCAGCGCCGCTTGCGCGGCGCCGAGAATCACGCGCTCGCGATCGCCGTGAAAATTGAAATGGCGCGCGTCGCTATGGCCGCGCCGGGCGATTCCCATCCAAACGGTGCCGACCGGCTTCTCCGCGCTGCCGCCCGAGGGCCCGGCGATTCCCGTGATGCTGAGCGCGATGTCCGCATTCGCCTCGCGCAACGCGCCCTCGGCCATTTCCAACGCGGTCTCCCGGCTCACCGCTCCATGCTGTTCCAGCGTCGTTTTCTTCACGCCTAAAAAATGGCTCTTCGCCTCGTTGGAATAACTCACGATCGAGCATTTGAAATACGCCGAGCTGCCGGCGACGCGGGTGATTCTGTGGCCGACGGCGCCGCCGGTGCAAGACTCGGCCAGCGCCAGTGTCCAACTTTTATCCTGAAGCAGTTTGCCCACGATTTCTTCTAAAGTAACGTCGCCTTCGCCGTAGATGTGCGGGCCGATGAGCTCTCTGATCCGTGCCGTCAGCTCGGAAAAGTGTTTTTCCATCTCCCGGCCTCCCCAAACCGTCAGTCGCAGCGTCAGGTCGGGGTAGTGGGCGCGGAAAGAAAGTCTCGCCTCCGGTGGAAGCAAAATGGGCTTCAATATGTCATCGAGCCTGGATTCCGTCAAGCCGTGAATTTTGAATGTGGCGGCCGATACCTGGCCGCCTCCCGCGCTCGCTTGCGCGACCCAAGGGAGGACGGTTTCCTGCATCATCGCTTCCATCTCGCGCGGGACGCCGGAGAGCCAGATGAGAGATTTTTTGTCGGCCGTTTCGATCCGAAAGCCGGGCGCCGTGCCCGCGGGATTGGGAACAATCTCCGCTCCCTCGGGAAACAGGGCCTGCTTCAGATTATTCTGCGTCCAGGGAAGGCCGCGCGCCTCGAACCTGCGCTTCAAGCCGGTCGCCACGTCATTGTCCATCTTGAGCGGCCGGCCGAAATATTCCCCGACCATTTCGGTTGTGAGATCGTCGGCGGTCGGGCCCAACCCGCCGGTGCCGATGACGAGATCGCCAAGGTTGAGGCCATGTTCCAGCGCCCAGTGGAGGCGCTCTTTGGTGTCGCCGACCTTGAGGATCGCAACCACTTCGATTCCGAGAGAATAGAGCTGGTCCGCGATGTATGCCGAGTTGGTGTCCACGACCCTGCCGGTCGTGAGCTCGTCGCCGGTGCTGAGGATCGCGACTTTACGGATCATACGACGCCCCACGATAAGAACAATCGAACGATCGCAAAAGCATAGACGCCCGCGATCAGATCGTCCAGTATCACTCCAATCCCTCCTGAGATGCGCTCCGCGCGCCGCGCCGGATAGGGTTTTATGATATCGAAAAAACGAAACAGAAGGAAAGCCAGAACGGCGGGCTTGAGTCCGGCAGGGGAAGCGAAGTTGGCGACCATGAAGCCGGCGATCTCGTCGATGACGATCTTCGAGCAGTCCTTTGCCTGAAAAATCTCCTCGCCTTTGTTGCACAACCAGGTCGCGACCGCGATAAACGCCGCAAGCGTGAGGAGCGCGAGATAGAGCGAAGTCCCGGCGATACGGTTCAACCCGAGAGATAAAGGAATTGCCACGAGCGTGCCGGCGGTGCCGGGGGCCCAGGGGAAATACCCCGCGCCTGCGCCCGTGATAAAAAATAGAATGATGCGCTTCGTTATCTTTTCACCGCCCGAAAGGAATGTACACTTTTACGCCAAGTGCGCAGTACCGGCAAGCAGAAAGCAGTAGGTTGGTACGGTGAATCATCCAAACTTCGTGTGCTTCGTGCTCTTCGTGGTGAGAGAGTTTTAACCACGAAGGATCAGCCTTAAAAACTGTGGCTGATCCGTCCTCTGGCGGACACGAAGGTCTCGAAGGAAGACAAAGAACTCGCGCAGAGATGAGTAATCCGGACTAGGATGCTGGGGTGGCGGCCAGCTCGGCGGTGAACAACTGCTTGCGGGTTTCGAAAACCTTGAGCAGGGCCGGCTCGATTTGATCTTCCGCGGGAGATTCGAAATTCAACGGGTCGACGTATTCATGGTCCCGATAAATTTCGAAATGGAGATGCGCGCCGGTGCTCAGGCCCGATGAGCCGACGTTGCCGATGATCTGCCCCTTCTTCACTATTGCGCCGCTGCGGATTCCCTTGGCGACTCTTTGCAAGTGGGCATAGCGCGAGGAATAGGGCGATTCGTGATCAAGTTCGATCAACCGGCCGTAACCGCCCTTGCGCCAACCGGCGAAAAGGACTTTGCCGTCGGCGACCGCGCGAACGGGGGTGCCGAGCTTGGCGGCGAAATCTACGCCGTGATGGGGGCGATCGACTTTCAAGATCGGATGCAAACGGGAATGCGAGAAGGTGGATGTGATGTTGGTGAATTCCAGCGGGAAACGGAGAAAGGCGCGGGCGAGCGTCCTGCCGTTCAAATCGTAGTAGTCGCCTTTTTCTTTCTCCTTTTCAAAATACATCGCAAAGTAGCGCCGCCCCGTGCTGACCAGCTCGGCGGCAAGAATTTTGAGCGAAGGCATGTTCTTGCTGCCTTTGCGCGAGCGTTCCTCGTATAAGATCTTGAACGTGTCGCCTTTCTGGATCTCTCTGTCGAAGTCGATTTCCCACGAAAAAAGGTCCGCAAGCTGGGAGAGGAGGTTTGAGCTCAGGCCGATCCGGGCGCCGTCTTCGAAAAGCGTCGTTTCGACTACTCCGCCGGCGGTTTTAAGCTCGACGTCGTACGGCTTCTCGCGCTTGCTGAAGACGATTCCCTTGGTTCCTTTCTCCCACGTCAGTATCGAATCTTCATTCTGCTCGACCTCGACCGCCTTCAACTGCTCTTTGCCCTTTTGCGACTGAGCCGAAGAAGAGGTGCGGGTGAGATAAAGCTGGACTGCCTTCCCCGGACGAAAAGAGCTCAGCGGGAGCTGTTTTTGGATCGCCTGCATCCACAGCTTTCTTTCCTGCAGCGATACTCCGTAGCGGACAAACAGACTGCCGAGCGTATCGCCGGATTGGATCTTATAGCTGATTCTTTTTAGCGCGCTGAGTCCTTCGGGCAGGGAGAAGTCTTGCTCGAGCGGCGGGAGGTTCGGTTTTCCTACGGGATTTTTGAGAGCGGGGAGCAGCCCCTCGTCGCTCGACTGTGTGGATGGAGATTCGGCTGGAACTTCAGCCGGGATCAAGGCCAGCACTCCCATCAGAGTACCAGTCGCAACGATGAGTTTGAAAACCATGATGCAAGTGGCCGAGTGCTTCTTGGCGGTCCTTTTCTACATTTCGCTATCTACATTCGCTTCGGTTGCTTAATCCAAAAAACGGGCCAAAATTCTGTTGTTGATAACCTGTTTGACTTGAGTTGTCAACAGGGGTCCGGCCTTTACTTATACTTACCTGATTTATGCCTGTCAGTTCCTTTGCGCGCCACGACGAGCTAGATTTCACGCAGGAAAAAGCGCCTGAAAAAGACTTTCATTAAAAACAATAGCGCGGCAAGAAAGATACAATAGGAGCGGAGGAATGTCATCTTGACCAGGGTAAATTCCGTCTTTTGCTCCTGTTCGGGGCCGGGATTGATAGTCCCGCCGGTCGACCGGGCGATCTCTTCCAGCAATCGGAGGTTAAAACCGTCCTTAAAAACGTCGCCTTTTGCCTCCACTGGAAGGGTTTACCCTACACAGGGTAGTCCACGATGCGGCCCCTCCGCTCCTCTTTAAGCGCGACACGGTAGTCTCCGGGCGTATTGAACGGCAGCTCGGACCGGTAATGGCCCGGCGCCACCCGCTTCAATATGCCGTCGCCCTGGGCGCCTTTACCGCCGCTAAACGAATAGCGGAAAATTTTGCCGTCAGATTCTTGACTATAAAGGTAGAAATCCAACACCGGCCGGTGGTCCACAAGATTGATCCGCGCTTCATGGGCCGGAAGCACCTCTCGCTCTGGCCGCAGCCAGTCGAAAACTTTTCCCCAGAACCTTTCCAGCCCTGCCCAGGGAATCCAATCCTTGGACCAGCGTCCCGCCTGATCGGCCGTAAACACGGCCGCCCTGCCTTTGCCATATCTCCACGAGGCCATGAGCGGAGAATTTTTTCCGTCGCGCGGCAGCGACAGGTCGAGACGCGCGCCTTTTTTGAGTTCGGTTTCGACGTAGCCTTTAACGGGCGGATAGTAGTCCGGCAAGCCGGCCAGGATTTCCGAGCCTCTTATCAGGGTATCTCGTCGCGACCTATGCCAGAATGTAACGTCCCGACTTTTTTGTCCCTACATGCCGAACTAAGCCAGTTTCAATGAGCGGGTTCAAGAGATCCATGGCGCCCTGCTTGGAAACAGCGATACCTTCCCAAATCTGACGTGGCGTCAAGCTTTTGTGGTCCCTGAGCAAGAGGAGAAGTTTTTCCTGTTTTGGCCGCAATACGATTTTTTTATGCCCGGTTTCTGCGCGCAGGCGTTGAATCCGTGACCAGACTTTCTCAAGCGTCGAGGACAGACCTTCGGCTGTGTATTCTAACCAGCCTGTCAGATCTCCACCAGCTTTTCTCACGGCAGCCAAGGATCCATAGTACCGAGGACGATCCTCCCAGTAAAACTCGTCGATGGAAAAGATGTGATGAGTATCAAAACCTCTTCTATAAAGCTCCCAGAGGGCAAGGGTTCGTCCGGTTCGGCCGTTCCCGTCCGCAAAGGGATGGATGTCTTCAAAGTGATGGTGGATCACAGCCGAGGAAATAATCGGAGACCATTTTGAGGCTTCTTTATTCCACCACTCCAAGAGTTCGGACATCAGTCTAGAGACCATTTCCGGCGCTGGCGGCAGATAACGCCCCACGCGGACGAGAATTTCTCGATACCTTCCCGCCTTGCCCTGATCCATAACTTGCGTCCCGATAATAGCGTGCAATTTTAACACGTCCTCGTGCGCGATCCGCCTCTTGCGCGCCCTATTTTCTATGAAACGCAAGCCGGCCAAGGAGTTCAAGACTTCTCGCCGAGAGCGTTCTGTTATAGCCGTCAAAGCACGGCCTTCTTCCAGCGCTCGCACTTGTTCCAGCGTCAAAGGATTACCCTCGATAGCGGTAGAGCTGTGCGTGTTCCGGACGCGAGTATCTCTCTGCAGCTTGGGAATCCAAGCGACATGGACGGTTGCCGAGAAGATTCTCTCACGCAGCGCGGTAATCTGTTCGATGAGCCTCAGGAGGTTTGGCGTGATTGTAAAACTAGGCTGATAGGCCATGCTCCAGCTTACGGATTAGTCAAGCGTTAGTCAAGTTTACAGTCAAGCAGCATAGGTTCCGCGTCTCACTTGAAGAAGAACCGCAGCACGCGGTCATCGTCCGCCGAAGGTTTGCCACGGCCGTCGCGGTTGCTGGTGAGAATATAAATTGCGCCGTCGGGTCCTTCGGCGACGTCGCGGAGCCGGCCGAACTCGCGCGGGAATAAGTGCTCGAACGTGGCCACTTTGCGCGGGTTGTGCGCGTCGAACACCACCCGGTACAACGTCTGGCCGCGCAGGCCGGTGAGGAGAAACGACCCCGCCCATGGCCCGCGCGTGACGAAGGTCGCGCCAGCGGGCGCCCAAGTGTCGCTGGTGCCGCTATGCAGTACGGGAGAAATCATCCCTTCGCGCGTTTCAGAACCGCGAATTTCGGGCCAGCCGTAATTTTTTCCCGGCTCGATCAGGTTAATCTCATCGAGACAGCAGCCCTGGAAGCCGCTCGGACCGTGCTCGGTCTCATAAAGCCGCCCGGTGTCCGGTTGCCAGGCCAGGCCCTGGGGATTACGATGGCCGTACGAATAGACCGGCGATTTGGGAAAGGGATTATCCGACGGAAACGTTCCGTCCGAATTGAGACGTAGGATCTTGCCGTTGAGAGACGAAGTGTTTTGCGCGAAGCGAGTCGTTTGAGCGTCGCCGGTTGTCCAGTAAAGTTTTCCGTCGGGGCCGAACTTCACGCGCCCGCCGTCGTGATTGTGGGCGCCTTCGACGTTGTCCAGCAGGACTTTATCCAAAACGCCCTTGCCCGTGGATGGATCGTCGCGCAACCGCAGCAAGCGGTTCTTAAGCTTGCCGTTGCCGTCACGATACGTGTAAGCGGCGTAGAGGAATCGGTTGCGCTCGAAAGCGGGATCGATCGCAAGGCCCAGAAGACCGGCCTCGCCGTTCTCGTAGGCGTCGATTTGCATCCACGGGTCTTTTTGCAGCGAGCCTTCTTTGATCGCGCGGATGCGGCCGGGCCGCTCGGTCAAAAAGACGCGTCCGTCAGGAGAGAAGGCGATGGCCCACGGCGTGTCCAGACCCCGCGCGACGACTTCGACAGTCGGCTTGGACTCGGCGCCGCGCGCGGGCTGCGTTACGCTACAGGCGAGGACAAAGACGCAAGAAACAAAACTCCTTACAAAAAATACCGCCATAGCTCATTTTAATCCGAGAAAAGTATCGTTCCTTGAACGATTTGTCGAGTAAGAGTTCCTTTCCCCTCGCGGGAGAACGCTAGTGCTTGGCGCGGTTTCCGCCGCCTTGATAGAGCTTGACCGCATCGTTGTGGTCCTTGAGATTGACCGAGAAGAAATGGGAGCCGTCGTTTTTGGAAACAAAATAGAGGTAAGGCGCGGCGGCGGGAAAGAGCGCCGCCTTGAGCGAAGCGAGGCCGGGATTGCAGATCGGTCCCGGCGGCAGCCCCTTGATGCGATAGGTATTATAAGGACTGCGGCTCTTCAAGTCTTTGCGCGTGATGTTGGTGGAAGGCGTCTCCATGCCGTAGATGACGGTCGGATCGCTTTGCAGCGGCATTTTCAGCTTGAGACGGTTGTGGAATACCGCCGAGACCAGAGGCCGCTCGGCTTCATCGCCCGTTTCTTTTTCGATCACCGAGGCGAGCGTCAGCACCTCGTGCGGCGTTAATTCCGGTTCCTGGGCGTATCGCCGCATCATCGGATCGAACACGGCGTGAAATTGCTCCACCATGGCGATCAGGACCTCGCTCTCCGTTACCGACGGCGGAAAGTAGTAAGTATCCGGAAAGAGATAGCCCTCAATTCCGGTTTCCTCGAAGCCCAGCTCGGAAAGCAGATCCGGATCGGCCGCCTCCGCCAGCAGCCGCTCCTTGTTGGCGATTCCCGCGTCTTGCAGCACGTCGGCGATCTCTCTTAGCGTCAGTCCTTCGGGAATGGTAACGCGGTAGAATAGCCCTTTGCCCACGACCATTTGATCGAGCAGCCTGGCGGGCGCCAGCGGCAGCTCGAAGTGATAAAAACCCCAGTGGATTTTGGTGTCGAGCTTCCACAGGCGGGCCCACAGGGCAAAAAGCCTATCGTGCGGGAGCGCGCCTCTTTCCTTGAGCTTGTGGACGACGGAGGCGAAGGGCTCGCCGCGCTCGACTTTGATCTCGATGTTTTGCGCTTTTTGCAGCGGCGGGAGGTAGAGGGCGGCAAGCGCGAAGCCAAGCGTCAGGAGGACGGACAGGACGATGAAGAGAAGGCTGCGAAAAAAATTTTTCACCGAGGCTTTAGCCGCCAAGCGCGGAAGTAAACAGTCGAGGGGTGAATCAGTTCTCCGTCAGGTTGGTCGTCATCCAGCCCTCGACCTGCTTCAACCAGCCGGCGAAAGGATCTTCCCCCGGCTCGGGAGCGAAGTAGGCCTTGCGCATGTAGTCGAGGGCGCCCGAGTAGTATTCGAATTTATTCGACAGCTCCTGAAAAAGTATAAAGCCAGTGCGGTAGAGCGAGAGGTCGAGCTCCGAGACCGTCCAGTAGGAGCGCTGGCCTTCCTGAAGGTAGTAATCGAGAAAGCCGTTTTTTTCCACGTGCGAGCGGAAGATGCCGCTCATGAACAGCGTGTAGTCGCCGAGATATTTGCGCAGCTCCCGTTCCTGCAGCACGTGGTTTCCTCCGGCGTTCTCCTCACGCGGCTCGGAGAGGATTTCCACCACGCTGTCGAGTTTTCTGCCGGCAGCGGAATGAACGCGATAGAGATTGTTCGCGCCGGCGAAATCGGTCAGGACGTCGGCTACGTAGCGGGCCACCGTGGCGTCGTTGATGCCGAGCTGCCAGAAACTCCGCCGGGTCATGTCGTGGAAAAAATTGTGCAGTCGGTCGGTCGCTATCTTTTTTTCCGCCATGGAGATAAATAATACCAGAGTCGCGGGACTTTGTGAAGATTTTCTTGGAGCAGGCCGGTGAAAACGCCCATAGGCCCTTCGAGAACCCCCCGGGCGGGCGCATACTCGTTACTCGGCCCGGCCTACCTTTGGCGCTCATGAGCAATGCTTTTTTCTTTTTGCTAATTTTTGCGGCGTTTATGTTTTGGGGCTGTCCCATGGAAGAAAAATTCATTTTTTTCCCCGTTGCCGAAATCGAGCGGACGCCGCGCGACGCCGGGCTCGCGTTTGAAGACGTTTATTTCACGACCGCCGACGGCGTGCGGGTGAACGGCTGGTGGGTGTCGTATTCCGGCGCGAGGATTACGCTCCTCTGGTTTCACGGCAACGCGGGAAATATCAGCCATCGCGTGGACGGCCTGAAGCGTCTTCACGACAAAGTGAACGCCAACGTCTTCATCATCGACTATCGCGGCTACGGCCGGAGCGAGGGGACGGTTTCGGAGAGGGGAACCTACGAAGATGCGCGCGCGGCGCTTCAATATCTGCGCAGCAGAAAAGATCTCGACCCGAAAAGTATCGTGTTCTTCGGCCAATCCTTAGGCGCGGCCGTGGCGACGGAGTTGGCCGTCCGCGAAGAATGTTTGGCTCTCGTCCTGGAAGCGCCGTTCGCCTCGATTCGCGAAATGGCGCGGGTGGTTTTCCCGTTATTGCCGATCGGACCCTTGCTGCGCACGCGCTACGACGTGGCGGAAAAAATTAAAGCCGTGAAAGCGCCCGTGCTGGTGCTCCAGGGAGACCGGGACGAAGTGATCCCCGTCGAGCAGGGGAAAAAAGTATTTGCCGCGGCGTCTGCACCGAAGGAGTTCTATACGGTTCGCGGCGCGGGCCATAACGACACTTTCATCGTCGGCGGAGATGCCTACTTCGCGACCGTGAAGGACTTCATCGAACGGGCGGCTGCCGGACGGATCAAAGCGCCGGCGTCCGTTTCCCGGGAGTAACTCTCGCACTTCTGGACAGAGTGCCCTCCTTTGGCCTATAAGACATTGAGTCAGCATAGGGGGGAGGCCCATCATGATCCAGCCGTCTTCTTCTGTTTCCAATTCTCTGGACAAGATCGTCGCCAATTGCCAGCTCAATCTCAAATGGGCCGTTTACTCCAAAGATCACCTGGTCGTAAGCGGCGCCAGAACGCTCGTGCAGCAGTGGGGGATTTTCACGCGCCACAGCCGCCGCTGCTGGGCCTACGTCGTCGGCAACTGCCCGCACCTCGAGATCCGGAAATTCGTCGTCACGGAAAATCTCTACGAGGAAGAGGCGCTCGAAGGCCACTCCCATTTCGATCTCCTGGTAAAAATGGGCAAGGCCGTCGGCCTCAGCCGCGAGCAGATCGACGCGGCCAAAGCGCTTCCGACGACCGTGGTCGCGCTCCACGCCTGGGAGACGCTGACCAAAAACCGTTCGTGGTACGAGGGGCTCGCCGCCAAGGCGGTGCTGGAGCGGACCAACGACCGCAACTGCGGCAACTTTTCGGCCCTGGAGGCGGAGAGGTGGATGCGGCAATTAAAACTTTCTCCCGAAGACGTGGAGTTCTGGCTGCTGCACGATTCCGTCGATCAGATCCACGGCGGCGGCTCGTTTGCCTTGTTGGAAAAATATCTCCGCACCGACACCGAGAAAGAAACGGCGCTGCGGGCGGCCGAGGAATCGCTGATGGCGTGGAAGGTTTATCTCGACGGTATTTGCGATGCCAGCGCCGGAAGCAACCCGTCCATGGAACTGAGATATGGCACGGCCTGAGATGAAAAAAGATCTGAAAGCCTTCGACGAGGAGCTGGGCCGGCTCCACATGACGGGCCAGTGGATCTATGAAGAACTGTTGGCGAAGGCGATCGGCGGGCCGCGGCCGAAAGGCGTGCCGTACATCTGGCCGTGGGAGATGGTCTATCCCAAGCTGCTGGAGGCGTGCGAGGCGTTGCCGGAGAGCGAGACCGCGCGGCGGAGCCTGTTGTTCGACAATCCCGGCATAGAAGCGCACGGGACGACGCAAACGCTCCTCATGGGCATTCAGATGATCAAGCCCGGCGAGCATGCATGGGCGCATCGCCACACGATGGCGGCGATCCGTTTTGTCATTCAGGGCGACGGCAACGTCTGCACGACGGTGGACGGCGAGGTCTTTCCGATGGAAGACTACGATCTCATCCTAACGCCGAAATGGACCTGGCACGATCACCGCAATCCCACTGCGAAGAGCACCATCTGGCTCGACGCGCTCGATGTTCCTCTGATCCTGGCGCTCAATCAGCCGTTTTACGAGCCTTATCCGGGCAATCAAATTCAAGCGCTGCGCGGCGACGGCGACTACCTTCAACAAAGAACCGGAGCGGTCCGTCCCACCTGGGAGAAAACCAAAACCCAAAACCTGCCGATGCGCTATCGCTGGAAGGACACCGAAGCGCAGCTCAAAGCGTTGGCGAAAACGGCCGGCAGCCCGTACGACGGAGTCTCGCTCGAATACGTCAATCCGGTAGCGGGCGGCTCGACGCTGCCGACGCTGGGCTGCTGGATTCAGATGCTGCGGCCCGGTGAGCGCACAAAACGACACCGCCATACCTCGAGCGCGATGTACTTCGTCGTCCGCGGCGAAGGAACGACGATGGTCGGCGAGCAAGCGCTCGAGTGGAAGCGGCACGATTCTTTCGTCATCCCCAATTGGGCCTGGCACGAGCACGTGAACCGATCGAAGAGCGACGAAGCGATTCTTTTTTCCGTCAACGACATTCCGGTGTTGAACGCCTTCGGCCTCTATCGCGAAGAGCCGGAAAATTCGCTCGCCGCCGTGGCGGCGCCTTCGGCCCCGCCCGTGCGCTCGTAAAGACCATCAAGAGAAAAATATGACCGACCTTCGAGAGTGGCTCCAGGAAGTCGAGCGGCTGGGCGAGCTGGAAAAGATCGACGGCGTCGATTGGGACCTCGAGCTCGCGGCGCTCGCCGAGCTCGCCAGCGAAAAGTTCGGCGCGCGGGAGAAAGCCCGTCCTGCGCTCCTCTTCGACCGCATCTCCGGCTACCCGCAAGGCCACAGAGTCGCGGCGAATCTCGTCTCGTCCGTGAGCCGCCTCTCGCTCACTCTTGGCATGGACCCCGGACTCAGCGAATTCGGTTTTATTCAGCAGTGGCGCGAGCGCGTCAAAGAGATTCGCCCGATAGAACCGGAGATGGTCGCCGACGGAGCGCTTTTTGAAAATACGATCACGGGATCGGACATCGATATGCTTGCCTTTCCCGTGCCGCGCTGGCACGAGCGCGACGGCGGCCGCTACATCGGCACCGACGACCTCGTCGTCACGCGCGACCCCGAAGACGGCTGGGTCAACGTCGGGACCTATCGCGTCATGGTTCATTCCAAAGATCGTATCGGCCTGCACATGTCTCCGGGTAAACACGGCCGCGTTCATCGCGACAAATACTTCGCGGCCGGCAAGCCCTGCCCGGTGGCGATCTCGTTCGGCCATCACCCGATTTATTTTATCGTCGCCTCGACCGACGCGCCCTATGGCGTGAGCGAGTACGCCTACGCCAGCGGCATACTCGGTCGGCCGTCGAAGCTCATCCGCGGGCCGCTGACCGGTCTGCCGCTGCCGGCCGACGCGGAGATCGCGATCGAAGGCGAGGTCATTCCGGGAGAGACGACGGTCGAAGGCCCGTTCGGCGAGTGGACCGGCTACTACGCCAGCAGCCAGAACGAGCCGGTGATCCGCGTCAAGGCGGTCTATCACCGCCGCGATCCGATTCTCTGCGGTTTTCCGCTGCTGCGTCCGTCGAGCGGCGACAATCTTCATTCGTCCTTGATCCGCTCGGCGCTTCTCTGGAACGCGCTGGACGATGCCGGAGTTCCTGACGTGAAAGCCGTGTGGGCGCACCCGGCTGCGGGAAGATTCCTGACCGTCGTCGCGATCCGGCAGCGCTATCCCGGCCATGCGAAGCAGGCGGCGGTGATCGCAAGCCAATGCCGCGCCGGCGCTTATCTCGGCCGATACGTCGTCGTGGTCGACGACGACATCGACATCACGAAATCGGACGAGGTCCTGTGGGCGATCGGCAGCCGCAGCGATCCTTCGCGCGCGATCGAGATCATCGACCGCTGCTGGAGCGGTCCGCTCGACCCGGCGATACGACGGGAGGAAAAAGGCTTCAGCTCGCGCGCGCTGATCGACGCCACGAGGCCGTACGAGTGGCGCGAGAAGTTTCCGGAGGTTAGCGGCGCGAGCCCGGAGCTGAAAGATAAAGTGAGAAAGAAATGGTCGGGCTTTTTGGACGAACGAATCCGGCGAAGGCAGACATGATAATCAAATTATTATTCTCCGTCGCGTGCATCGTTGCCCTGTTTGCAACCGAAGCGGCGCTCTTCGCGCAGGCGCCGCTGCAGAAAGTCACGATCAGCTATTCCAGCAGCGGCATCACCTCGATCGAGTTTTTTATCGCCAAGGAAAAAGGATTTTTCCGCGACGAGGGACTGGAACCGCAACTGGTGCAGATGTCGGCCAACGCGGCGATCGCCGCCGGCATCACCGGCGATCTCGTCGGCTTGAGTTCCATCGGCAGCGCGATCCGCGCGATCCAGCGCGGCGCTCCGCTGCGCGCGGTTTCCGTGAGCCTACGCCGCCCGCTTTTCTGGATGATCGCCCGGCCCGAGTACAAATCGGTCAAAGAGCTCAAGGGAAAAGCGATGGGCATCGTCACTATCGGCGGCAGCCAGCACACGGCGGCGCGAAAATTGATTACGCTCGGCGGCCTCGATCCCGACAAGGATATTACAACGATCCAGGCCGGAGAGGAGAGCCGGCAACTCCAGGCGCTGGTCAGCAACGCGATTCAAGTTTCCGCGATCAGCCCGCCGTGGGTGCTGATCGGCCGCGACAAATTCAAGATGAATATTCTCGACAGCTCTATCGACAAATTCGCCAGCATCCAAAACGGCCTGGCGGTCCACGTAAAGACGCTTCAGGAGAAACCCGATCTGGTGAAAAAGATGCTGCGCGCAAAGGCGCGCGCGGGACGTTACTTCGAGCAAAATGAAAAAGAAGTGAGCCAAACGCTGGCCAAGATGTGGAATGTCGACGCGGCGACCGCTCTCGAATCCTATCGCATGTCTAAGCCTGCGTTCACGGGGACCGGCATTCCGTCGGATGAGGAGATCAAAGAATATTTGGCCTCCGACGCGCAGATTCTCAAGCTGCCGGCGCCGATGGAACCCTCGCAGGTTTTCGACTTCAGCCTGCGCAGAGAGGTCAACCGAGAATTGGGGATCAAATAATAATTTTGAATTTTGAGTTTTGAATGTTGAATTAAACTCCAAGAGGGCAAGCACATGGCAAAGAGTGCGGCGAAAGTTAGAACTGAAAAAGGCTACGCCGATCTCCGCGATCATATAGAAGCGCTGGAGCGCGCGGGACTGCTGATCCGCGTCAAACGCGAGATCAACAAGGATACCGAGATGCACCCGCTCGTGCGCTGGCAGTACCGCGGCGGCCTGCCGGAAAAAGATTGGCGCGGCTTTCTCTTCGAGAAAGTCACCGGCGCGAAGGGGAGGCGCTACGATATCCCCGTCGCGGTCGGTGTCATGGCGGGCTCAAAGTATATCGTCGCCGTGGGGCTCGGCTGCCGTCCTGAAGAAATCGCGGATAAATATCAAAAGGCTTTTCGCGAGCCGATCGAGCCGATCGTGGTCGAGAGAGGGCCGGTGCAGGAGATCATTCAGCGCAAAGAAGATTTAAAGCGCTCCGGCGGCCTCGATCAATTTCCGGTGCCGATCTCCACGCCCGGCTTCGACGGCGCGCCGTTCATCACCGCCGGCCATTGGATAACCAAAGATCCCGAGACCGGCATTCGCAACGTCGGCAACTACCGCGGCCATCTGAAGGCGCACGACCGGTTGGGAATTTTCCCCGGCCCGGGCCAGCACGTACTGGCGCACTGGAATAAATGCAAGGAGCGGAAGATTTCGATGCAGGCGGCGGTCGTCGTCGGTCCGCCGCCGGTCGTCTCCTATGCGGCGGTGCAGAAAGTTCCCTACGGCGTGGACGAGCTGGCGGTAGCCGGCGGCCTCGCGGGCGAGCCGATCCGGCTCGTTAAATGCCAAACGGTCGATCTGGAAGTTCCGGCCGATGCCGAAATCGTCATCGAAGGGATTCTCTCGACGGAGTACGTCGAGCCGGAAGGGCCGTTCGGCGAATCGCACGGCTACATGCACCCGCGCATGATGAACCCGTTCATGGAGATCACCTGCATCACGCGGAAGAAAAATCCGATCCTCGTTTCGTGGACAAGCCAGGTGACGCCGAGCGAGTCGAGCATCATCAAGCGCGTCGGCTACGAGCCGCTGTTTCTAAAATTTCTCAAAGGCGAGCTGGGGATCAAGAGCGTGGTCCAGGTCGCGATGCACGAGCCGCTCACCAATCTGCGCAAGGTGATCGTCGTGCAGATGAAAAAGCCGACCGAGGCGGAAACCTGGCGCGCGCTCATGGGCGCGGCGACTTTCCATCCGGGCGTGGGAAAATTTTTGGTCGCGGTGGACGAGGATATAGACCCGTGGGACATGGACATGATCATGTGGGCGATCAGCTACCGCTCGATGCCGGATAAAGACGTGCAGATTCTCAAAGGCCGCGAGCGCGGCCATGGCCCGCCGTTCAGCCGCGACGATCAGCCGGTCGAGACGCGGCAGGCGGACGAGTCGGCGCTTTTGATCAACGCGATCCTGCGCGAGAAATTTCCGCCGGTCTCGCTGCCGAAAAAAGAATACATGGAGAACGCGAAAAAAATCTGGGAAGAACTGGGCCTGCCGCGACTCGCGCCGAAAAATCCGTGGCACGGCTATGAGCTGGGAGATTGGGACGACGAGCTGGAAGAGGAAGCGCGGCTGGCGGTCAAGGGAGACTACCTAATCAACGGCGAAAAATTGAAGGCTCAACGAAAAAAAGTCTAAGGCTTGTAGGCAAATCATGAAAGTAAGTTCTCGCGCAGCGCTAAAGAAAGATTTCGTCACGGCGCTTCGTATCATCAGCCGCGAAGGGCTGAGCGATGCGTTCGCGCACTTGAGCGCGCGCGTGGGCGGCGACAAAATGCTCTTCATGCCGCGCAAGAGTCCGGCGCTGGTCAAACCCAAAGAACTCTTCGTCGTTGACTTCCATAAGCCGGTCCCACAATCGGCGGTGCACCAGGCCGCGTATCGAGCGCGGCCGGACATCGGCGCCGTCATCCACTTTCACTCGCCGCAGGTCATTCTCCTCACCGTCGTCGGCGAAACTGTCCGCCCCATGCACAATTACGGCGCGATTTTTTACGAAGGCGTGCCCGTTTTCGAAGGCACGGGACAAGTGGAGACGCCGGAGCGAGCAGCGGAGATCGTGCGGCTGCTGGGAACTTCCAAGGCGATCTTGCTCCGCGGCCACGGCGCCGTCGTCGTCGGAAAGACTATCCCCGAGGTCTGTATCCTCGCGCTCTATCTCGAAGAGTCGGCGCGCTTGCAAACCGAGGCGATGAAATTGGGCACGCCTAAATTCTTGAGTAGCGAGGAAGCGGAAAGGGTCGCCCGTAGAACTTTTAAACCTCCTTCGACCGCGCGCGCTTGGGAACACTTCCAAGCCAAAGTAGCAGGCCGTTGAATAAAAATCCGCTCGGCGGGCGTTAGCGAAAGCACGCGAATTTGTCAGTCAAATCAAGAAGGGGATATCCAATGGCTAAATCTATCTCTTCCTCGGAACGACGGATCCTTGTGGATAAATACCTGACCGAGCTGAGCCTGCTGGCGAAGCAGTTGTGTCCAGCGGCCAGGATCGAAGCCACTATGGAGGGTTTCGAGGACGAAGATGGCCATATACGGATTTACCCGCCGGCGGGGATGGGAGAAAAGGAGATCGAAGAGATCGAAGGAAAGATTGCCGACCGGTGCGTTGATATTCTGGTTGGAGAAGGCGTTTTCATTTGCTCCGCGGCTTATGACTGAAGAAAAATGCAAAGGCCTGGATGCTGTCAGGCTCGGCAAGAGCATTCCGAAGTCTCCATCCTCGCGCTCTACCTCGAAGAGTCGGCGCGTTTGCAGACCGAAGCGATGAAACTCGGCGCGCCGCGGTTTCTAAGCCGTGAAGAGGCTGAGAGAGTCGCCCGGCGAACGTTTAATCCTGCGTCCACT
>CAZNES010000083.1:0-19596 GCA_964572145.1 uncultured Syntrophobacteraceae bacterium | reverse complement strand
CGGAGCCTGCCCTGAGCGGAAAAGAGAGATGCTTCGCTTCGCTCAGCATGACACAAAGCGAAGGGCTCAGCATGACAGAAAAGACTTTGTCATCCTGAATCCTTCGACTGTCACCCTAAGCACTCCGCATCTGTCATCCTGAGCAACGCGAAGGATCTCTCCGAGAAATTATTCCACTGTAGCCATTTGGAGTTCGCTTGACACTCCGCGTCCCCTGAAATATTCGTGAAGCGCCATGAGTCTCAGAGGGGCAGCGGCGATCGTCGGCGTCGGTGAAACGCCTGTGGATCGGCTCGGGAGCAAACCCGGCGAGCCGCGCAAATCGACCGCCGAATATCTCTCCTGGGCTTTTCGGCTCGCGCTCGAGGACGCGGGTCTTAAGAAAAAAGATCTCGACGGCCAGGGTCTCGCCGCGATCTACACGACCAATCATTCGCAGCCGTTCTGGCCCGAAGAAGCGGCGAACATTCTGGGCGTCTCCCCCGCCGTGTCTTTGGCGGGAGGAAACGGCGGCGCCAGCGCCGTCTCTCTGTTGGGACACGCCGCGGCGATGATCCGCTCCGGCATCGTCGATCTCGTTATTGTAGTAGCCGCCGCGGCGCCGTTCAGCGAGCACGGCCGCAGCCGCGCCGAGCCTGCGGACACGCGCGATTTTGAGATGCCGTTCGGCGTGATGGGACCGAACTCAAAAATCTCATTCGTCATGAGCCGCTACATGCACGAGTCCGGAATGACCTCGGACCATTTCGGCAAGATCGCCGTCACCGCGCGCTATCACGCGACGCTCAACCCCGACGCTTATCTGAGAAAACCGCTCACGCTGGAGGAATACAAAAGCTCGCGCATGATCTCCGATCCGATTCGTCTCTACGACTGCGTGCTCCCGGCCAACGGCGGCAAGGCGTACGTCATCGCGTCGCCGGAGCGCGCGAAAAATCTCCGCAAGTCTCCCGTCCATCTGCTCGGCTGGGGCGAGCGCAACAACGCGAGCGCCGGCCCCCGCTCGAACGCCGATCCGCTCGTCACCGGTGTCCGCGAATGCGGCAGAGCGGCGTTCGCGATGGCGGGCGCGTCTCACGGCGACGTCGATTTTCTCGGCCTCTACGACGACTATGTTCCGATCGTCATGCTGCAGATCGAAGACCTGGGCTTCTGCGGAAAAAACGACCGGAAATTTTTCGAGCGCGCCGATTTCACCATTAAAGGGTCTCTTCCCATCCAGACCGGCGGCGGCATGATCAACTGCGGCCAGCCTTCGACGACCGGCGGCATGCTGCACGTCATCGAAGCGGTGCGGCAGCTCCGCGGCGAAGGCGGCGCGCGCCAGGTAGCCGGCGCGGAGATCGGGCTCGTCACCGGTCTCGGCGCGGTGAACTACGGAAAAAATTTCGGCTGCACCGCTGCCGCAATCTTGGGAAGCGGCATTTGATATGGCGGAACCGGCAAAACAAATCCCCAAGCCCCTCCCGGAGATTACGCCCGTCACGCAGCCTTTCTGGGACGCGGCGGCGCAAGGGAAATTGACGATGCAGCGCTGCGGCGACTGCCGGTCGTGGGTCTGGTGTCCCCGCCCCGCCTGCGTGGAGTGCGGGAGCGAAAAGCTTGAATGGACCCAACTCAGCGGCCGGGGAAATATTTTTGCATTCACCGTAGTGCGCGAAGTCGTCGGCCGGGCGCTCAGAGGGTTCGCGAAAGACATTCCCTATGCGACCGCCTGGGTCGATCTCGAAGAAGGCCCGAGAATTTGCAGCAACATCGTCGGCTGTCCGATCGAGAAAGTATCGATCGGAATGGCCGTGAAAGTCGTCTTCGAAAACGCCGCCCAGGGAATCTTCCTGCCCAAGTTCAGACCGCGATAGCCCTCCGGCTTTTTCAAAGAATTTTTTCCGGCGTGCTTGTATCGACCTCTAGCCGGGTATATCTTATTTTTATTTCCACGCGGCGATTTTATTTTATTTTAGTGGAGGTCTGAATGAAAAATACTTTTCACTCAGTGTTGTTAATGATGCTGGCGCTTGCCGGGTCCTCCTCCGCGGTATTCGCTCAAGCAGGCAAAGTAGAACCTCTGGTTAAAGACGGCGCGACGGTGAGTCTCGAATACACGCTGTCCGGCGAAGATGGAAAGGTCATCGAGTCGAACAAAGGCAAAGAGCCTTTGCGTTTCGTCGACGGCCGGAGTCAAATCATTCCAGGCCTGGAAAAGGCGCTCGAGGGAATGAAAGCCGGCAGCGAAAAGAAAGTCACCGTGAAACCGGAGGAGGCCTACGGCCCCTTTGACCCGACGTATTTCGAGGAAGTGCCGAAGGAGAAGATCCCTGCGGATTCGCTTAAAGTCGGGATGACGCTGTTTGCCCAAAATGCCCAGGGCGAGATGCACCCTGTCCGGGTGAAAGAGGTCAAAGACAAAACCGTCGTCATCGACATGAACCATCCTCTAGCGGGAAAGACTCTGATCTTCGACGTAAAAATAATCGACGTCCAGCCCCCGCAGGCCAAGTAGCTCATCTCCGTGCTACGCTCACGCGCGATGCCCTATCGCCCACTCCGGCCACGCGACTAAGCCTAGCGGCCTACTTTCATGACGCTTCAAGAGTTCGCACGGCAAATCAGAAACCGCGGAGAGATCGTCTTCTTCACCGGCGCCGGCGTCAGCACCGAATCCGGCGTGCCGGACTTCAGAAGTCCCGGCGGCATCTGGACGAAATATTCTCCCGTCTATTTCGATGACTTCGTGAGCAGCGACGAAGCGCGTGTCCGCTACTGGAAGATGAAGCGGGAAACTCACGAACTCTATAAAAACGTCCAGCCCAACATCGGCCATTACTCCATCGCGGCGTTCGAGCAGCGCGGCCAATTGCTCGGTCTGATTACGCAGAACGTCGACGGCTTGCATGGCATCGCGGGAGTTTCTCCGGAAAAAATGGTCGAGCTGCATGGAACCGACCGCAAAGTGAGCTGTCTCGGCTGCGGAAAAGAATTCGACCCGGACCCCATCTACGCGCGCCTAACGGAAGATATCCTGCCTTCACCATGCGACGGCTGCGGCGGCTTGCTCAAGCCTGCGACGATATCTTTCGGCCAGTCGATGCCTCAAGCGGAGATGAAGCGCGCGCGGGAATGGAGCGAAGCGGCGGAAGTCTTCATCGTCGTCGGCTCCTCGCTGGTCGTCCAGCCCGCCGCGTCGTTTCCCGTGAGCGCCAAACAAAGCGGCGCGCTGCTGGCGATCGTCAATAGAGCATCGACCCCGCTGGACAATCTCGCGGACTACAAATTCCGCGGCGCGATCGGAGAGTTCTTTACGCAATTGAATCCGCTGCTCGCCGACGGCTAACGACGCCCGAACCCTCCGCCCGCTCTTTCGCCGCCATTCTCGACTTGTCCGGGAGATTTGTATTACTATCGGCTCGTGCGGCGTCCTTTCTACTACGGCCACGTTATTCTCCTCCTCTGTTTCCTCAACATGGTTTTCGTGCGCGGCGCGTTCGGCTCTTTCAGCGTTTTCTATGTCGCCCTGTTGGAAGAGTTTCACTGGTCGCACGGCGTCGGCGCTACCGTCGTATCGTTGAACTCGCTGGTTTACGCGTGCGTTTCCCCCGCGGTGGGATACGCTTTCGACCGTCTCGGACCCCGCGTGATGCTGCCCCTGGCCGGTCTCTTGATGGGACTCGGCTTCGTTCTATCGGGCTTCAGTAACTCCCTCGGAGAACTCTACATCTTCTACGGCATCCTCGCCGCCGTTGGCCAAGGAGGTCTGGGGTTTGTGACGCAAAGCGCGCTGCTCTCCCATTGGTTCGTGCGCCGTCGCGCCACCGCCATCGGTCTGGCGACCGCAGGGCAGGGCTTCGGGATGCTAACGATCATCCCGCTCGCGCAAATTTTGATCTCACACATCGGCTGGCGCGCCGCTTTCATCTCGCTGGGCGCGCTCATTCTTGTCACCGTCATTCCAACGAATGCGATTTTCCAGAGACGTAGCCCGGGAGAAGTCGGGCAGCTCCCGGACGGAGAGAGCGCCGCTCCAGGCGGGAAGCCGGCGGCATCAAGAGCCGACGCCAAAAAATACGATTGGACTCTGATGAAAGCGCTGCGTTCCGCACCGTTCTGGATAATTGCCGCCGGACACCTGGCGCTCGGAACGGGACTGTTTATCGTTTACACCCATCTCGTCGCTCACCTCGTGCATGAGGGATTTGCGAAGTTAACCGCGGCGTTCGCGTTAGGCATGATCGGTTTTATGAGAGTGGCGGGCACTTTCATCTGGGGCTATACGTCCGATCGTATTGGAAGGCAGAAGGCATACGGTCTCGCCGTGTTGATTACTTTGGCAGGCCTGCTCTGCGTGCTTGGGATCGGCCCCGGTTCGCCGCTGTGGCTTACCTACATGGCCACGGTATTGTACGGCATCGGCCACAGCGCGGGGAACCCTACGTATGGAGCGGTCATAGGAGATATCTTCAGCGGAAAAAACATCGCCACGATTCTCGGTTTTCTCGAAATCACTTTCGGACTCGGGATGGCGATCGGCTCATGGTCGGGCGGGACGATCTTCGACCTCACCGGCTCGTACCGAGGAGCGTTCGCGCTCAGCGTCATTTGTTTCGTCGTCTCGTTTTTAGCCGTCCAAGCCGGCGCCACCTGGCACGAAAGGCAGACTAAAGGAAAATAGCTGACTGTCGGCGGCAGAGTGCTCATAGCTGAGTTTTTTCTGCCGCAAAATTATAGCTCCATCTTATTCAGCCTGAGCGCGTTGGAGATGACGGAGACCGAGCTAAAAGTCATGGCGGCGCTGGCGATGACGGGGCTTAGAAGCAAACCGAAGAACGGATAGAGCGCGCCCGCTGCGATCGGAACACCCACCACGTTGTAGACGAAAGCAAAGAAAAGGTTCTGGCGGATGTTGCGCATCGTGCCGCGGCTCAAGCGCCGCGCTTTTGCGATCCCGCGCAAATCGCCCTTGACCAACGTGATCGCGGCGCTCTCCATTGCCACGTCCGTTCCGGTCCCCATGGCGATGCCGACATGAGCTTGCGCTAGCGCAGGCGCGTCGTTGATGCCGTCGCCGGCCATGGCAACGATGCATCCTTGCGCTTGAAGTCGCTTGACCACTGCTAATTTTTGCTCCGGCAATACCTCCGCATGAAAATCGTCGATGCCGAGCTTCTTCGCCACCGCCTCGGCAGTGGTCCGGCTGTCACCGGTCAGCATGACGATTCTCATTTCGTCCGCGTGCAACATCCGCATCGCTTCCGGAGTGGACGGCTTGATCGGGTCGGACACGCCGAGCAATCCCGCGACGGCATTTTCGATGATGACAAACATGACGGTCTGTCCGTCTTGGCGCAGCTTCTCTGCAAGATCGTTCAACTCTCCTGGGCCGACGCCGAGATCGTCCAGCAACTTTTGATTGCCGAGAGCGACCCTTTTCCCATCGACCCTCCCGATAATTCCCTTTCCCGTTACCGACTGAAAATCCGCAGCCTCGGAAAGTCGCAGCTTTCGCTGCTCGGCGGCCGATACAATCGCCGCCGCCAGAGGATGCTCGCTGCCGCGCTCCAGGCTCGCGGCAAATCGGAGCACCGCGGTCTCTTGCTCCACGTCGACCGAGACGATGGAAGTCAACCGCGGTTTGCCTTCCGTGAGCGTTCCCGTCTTGTCCACGACGAGCGTGTCTACCTTCTCCATGACTTCGAGGGCCTCGGCGTTTTTAATCAGCACACCCGCCGTCGCGCCGCGTCCGGTACCGACCATGATCGACATCGGAGTCGCCAGACCCAGCGCGCAGGGGCAGGCGATGATGAGCACCGCCACGGCGTTGACCAACGCGTAGGCCATGCGCGGCTCGGGACCGGCGATGCTCCAGACAAGGCCGGTGACGATCGCAATCAGAATTACCACCGGAACAAAGTATCCCGCGACCACGTCGGCCAACTTTTGAATCGGCGCGCGGCTGCGTTGCGCTTCGCTCACCATGCGGACAATCTGCGCGAGCAGCGTCTCGCTGCCGACGCGCTCGGCGCGCATGACAAAGCTCCCCGTGCCGTTCACCGTGCCGCCGGTAACTTTGTCGCCCGTGGTTTTTTCCACCGGAATCGGCTCGCCGGTAACCATCGACTCGTCCACCGACGTCGAGCCTTCCAGCACGACGCCGTCGACGGGAATTTTTTCGCCGGGGCGAACTCGGATGCGGTCTCCGGGCTGGACGCGATCCAGAGGAACATCTTCTTCGCCGCCGTCGTCGCGCATCAAGCGGGCCGTCTTGGGAGCGAGTCCCAGCAAGGCGCGAATCGCGCTGCTGGTGCGGCTGCGCGCGCGCAGCTCGAGAACTTGTCCCAGCAATACCAAAGTCGTGATGATGGCGGCGGCGTCGAAGTAAACCGCGACTTCGCCTCCATGACCGCGGAACGATTCGGGGAACAGACCGGGGAAAACGGTTGCAAAGACGCTGTAGACGTAAGCGGCGCCCACGCCGATCGATATGAGCGTGAACATGTTCGGGCTGCGGTTTTTGATCGACGCCCAACCACGCTCGAAGAAAGGCCAGCCGCACCAGAGCACCACCGGCGTCGCCAAGCAGAGCTGAATCCAATTGAGAAGCCGCATCGGCAGCAGCGGCTGCAAGGGTTGGCCGGGAATGAGGTCCGACATGGCAAAGAAAAAAATCGGCGCGCTCAATACCGCGCCGATCCAGAAACGGCGCGTCATGTCGATGAGCTCGGGATTCGCCTGCTCTTCGAGCGTTACCGTTCGCGGCTCCAGCGCCATGCCGCAGATGGGACAAGAACCCGGCTCTTGCCTGACGATCTCCGGATGCATCGGGCAGACGTATTCGGTCCGGGTTGCAGGAAGCGTGATTGTGAGCGGCTCGAGCGCCATGCCGCACTTGGGGCAAGCACCCTGCTTGGCCGCGCGCACTTCGGGATCCATCGGGCACGTATAAACCGCGCCCGGCGGAGTTTCTTTTGTCGGCTCTTGGTGACGGTGAGAAGCAGGCGCCAGATATTTGGCGGGATCTGCTTTAAATTTTTCGAGACAGTGCGGGTTGCAAAAATAATAGGTCTTGCCCGCGTAGGCGTAGCTCCCCGCGGCGGTCGTCTCCTCCACCTCCATCCCGCAAACCGGATCGATCATTGCCTGCCTCCAAAAACACGGCTGCTTAGAAACGAGATGCAGTACCTACAACCTTCCCAAAGCTCTTGAGCCGGTTTCTCGCACATTCATTTCTTGCTCTTCGGGATTCTTATATAATTTTACCTGGGTTGCCTGGACTCTATCTCGGCTTTTCGGCGATCACCGTAGAGCACTCCTTACGCGTAGCCTCCGGTGCAGGGAACGTCTGGTTGTGAGACTCCACTATCTTCCAACCCGCAAACCGTTCCTCCAACTCCTTCTGTTGGAACAGACAGTAGTTATCCGGGTCGAACATGCCCATGTAGGTCGTGCCGTCAATCAGCACGTTCACGATAGCGCACCCTCCCGGTTTGACGTGTTTCTGGACAGCCTGCAAGAGTTTGATTGCAGTTTCGTGACGGAAAAACATCAGCAACCCGATGGCTACGATCGTGTCATACGACCGATCGATGCTCCATTTCTCGATCTCCGCCCGGATGACTTGTACCGAAAGCCCTTCGCGCGTTGCGTCTGCATGTATGCGGGCAACGGCGGTCGGGCTAGCATCCACCGCAACGACACGGTGGCCTTGTTTTGCCGCCTCCAGGCTCAGGTTACCAAGCCCGCAGCCCAGGTCGAGAACTTCGCCCTTAAGGTAGTTGAGGGCCAACGTCTCGAAGCGATTCAGTGCATACTGTTGGTCGAGAACTTGTCTTTGGAACTGGCTTTCGAAGAATTTTTTAGAATTATTGTCGATCATGCTTATGCATATTATCGATCGGTGAACGCCAACTCCAATACTCGAGCCGTCACATCCATCTTAACGGAGCTGGGTCGCCGGGCGTCTCCCGGGCGACTCTGACACGGGAGGGCTTGGAAGGTGGTCTCCTCGGTTTTGCGTTGAGGCGTTAGCCACCGCCTCCTCAATCGCTGACTGGAAGACCGTGAAAGGCTGAGCGCCCACAAGTATCCGGCCGTTGAGAAAAAAGGTCGGCGTCCCCCGAGCCCCGAGCTCGAACCCGAGTTTGGTTTCGTCGTCAATCTTCTGTTGGTACTTGCGCGAATCCAAGCACTGGGCGAAAGGCCCCATTTGCATGCCCACCTGCTCGGCGTATCGTTTCAGCTTCGCGTTGGTGAACGCCAACCCGCCTTGGCTCTCGAAAAGCTTGTCATGATATGGCCAGAACTTCTTCTGCTCTCCGGCGCACTCGGTACCCTGAGCGGCAGCAAAGGAGTGCTCTCCCAGAAGAGCAAAGTGCTGGTACGCGAACCGCACGCGGCCATTCTTGATATAGGTCTCTTTGAGCCGTGGAAGAGTCTCGCCCCAAAATTTGCGGCAGAAGCTACATTGAAAGTCTGACAGTTCGAACATCGTGACAGGTGCGTTGGGGAGGCCCAGGGCCCGCTTGGACTCCAAGACCATGGTCTGAGGGACAGTAGTCTTCTCGGCAGCCAATACGCCATTCAGAAATCCAAGCGCGTAGCCCACCGTCACTATGATCATCACCGCCAACACCCTCATCATCCTCCTCACGGGTAATCCACAGCGGATGAACGCAGGGTCCATAATCGGAAACAAATCCCTTACCACCTGCCGTAAAACCGGATCGTCAGGGCGTTGACAAGGCCTCGACGACCTCCAGCTTGTGCTTCTTGACTTGCTCGATCATAGGGCCGATGACCGTGAGAAACTCGAGGTTGACCTCTGCCTTTTCACCCGGACGAAGGGCAGCCTGTTTCGTCGAAAACGTGGTCGTTCCCAGAAGTTTACCATCAGCACCGAATGCTTGTCCGGCCACTTTGACTCGTCCAATTAGGGAGACGCGCCGAGTCGCCCTTCGAGGTGCGAACCTCGAAGATGATATTTTTTCCCTCTACGTAGCCAAACTCCTTGAGACCGTCCCGGAATCCTTTAGTGCTAGAGTGCCAAGGCACCATTGCGTCTGTCAAAATTCCGACTTTGAATTGCTTTGCAGTCTGTGCCCACGCATAGGATGACGGATAGAAAAAATTCATCAACAGTGCCACAACGCCCCAGATTATGAATAAAGCGATAGTCCTGCGGAAAACGTAGCTCTGAATCTTCACAGTCATCACATTAGCCCCTGCGGCAATGGAATGGAAGGTGGTCGTGCTCGACACGGCTATGAAAAAATGAAAGAACCCAACAATGAGACACTGAAACAATAAAAGGCTATATAGAAAAAATCAAACGCAGCTTCATCATCCGGTCTTCATGAACTGATTCTTTGCCCTGCCAATTCAGTCGCGTTCAATCGAAACACGTCGACTGATGCATCCTATATATATCAGTGCCCACCTCCGGGCTTCCCCTCGATTTCATGGAACACGCCGAAAAATCTTCGTCGCGCTGTAACAACCTCAACGCGTGCCCTTCGCACAAGCTCCAGCGGCTCTCGGTTCCAATGGCAACCGAGCTGTTTCGCGTGGCGATCGTCCCTGCGATCCTGCCAGCGGCCGAGCCATTCACGGTCACTGCGGCCGTGCTCCAGGAGAAGGATACGACCGTCCGGGCGGCACACTCGTGCCATCTCTTGGAGCGCCGTCACGGGATCCGGAAATGTGCAGGTGGTGAGCGACGAAACAATAGTGTCGAATTGATTGTCGACGAAAGGAAGAGCCGCTGCGTCAGCCATCAACAATGAGACGTCCCGTGACCACTTCGTTGCACGGTTGCGGGCGATGCCGAGCATCTTCCGGCTGACGTCAACTCCGATAATCCGGCACCCCTCGGGGTAATAGCTCAGGTTCTTCCCCGTTCCGACGGCAACTTCGAGGATTCTCCCTGACGCCCGCTGCAACAATCTCCGGCGGAGCCTGCGCACTCCGAGAACCTCGGGAACACCCTCCACCCAATCATACCAGCGCGCAAACCGGTCATATTTTTCGGATATGTCCCGGGATGTTAAAGCCACTGCCACTCCTACGGAACCGGCGATGTCGGCGTAGGCTGTCCGTATCGGCTATACGTTCGGTCAACGTATGCCCGGATCTCCTTCAGGGATTTGCCCTGATCCAGCATTTTCATCACGTCACGCGTGATGCCAATGCAGATGTTTCAAGCGAGGCTCATACGATCGAAGACCGGATTCTCAGGCGTCGATGAATCTTTGAAGTAGCACGAGGCATTGCTCGTGTGACCGTCTGCCCCGCACCCGCAATAACATGGAATGTAGCGCAGAACCTCTCGGTTGGCGATGGCGAAGCGATAAGCCTCACGCACGTCTTCAGGCGCTTTGCGAATATCAGCGGGAAGGACTGACTCCGGCGCTAGCTTGTAACGATGTGCGTCGGCGCCGAACGATTTGTGGCCTGATAGAGAGCCCAACGCTACCGTTCCGATCACAACAATCCCTCTAGCCAGAAAAGACCTTCTGCCAATTAGATCATTTGGGCTCATTTGAGACGGACTGTCCTCCTGCAAGCCGTTCATAGCGTCCTCCATTTTTTCTAACGTGAAACTACTTGGGACTTCCCTTCATCATCCCGCCTTGCATCTTCTGCATCATGTTCATCATGTTGCCGCACATGGCCATATGCTCTTTCATTTCCCCGAGTTGCTTTTGCGCTTGATCGATGGCGGCTCTCATCTTAGCGGGGTCGTTCGACTGCTTCGCCCCTTCCAGCGTCTTGCTCATCCCATCGACAGATTTCGTCATTGCTTGATGATGTTCATTGCACTCCTTCATCATTCCATCCATCGACATATTGCCCATGGATTTCATTTCACCTTTCTGAGAAGGCTGCTTTTCCTGTTGGCCTGACGGCTGCTGAGCCGCCACGAATCCTGATGCCAGGAATATTACGACGGCGCTTGCGAGAGTTGTATTTAGTATCTGTAAGCGTTTCATGGTTCCCTCCTTATTGTAGTTAAGTCTAAACCTTGTTTTTGATAAATCCCATCTTACGACCTCTCCATAGAGCGTAGATCGCAGGAATAACTGCAAGCGTCAGAATAGTAGACGTTACCATCCCGCCGATCATCGGAGCGGCGATTCTTTTCATCATATCAGCCCCCGTGCCATGCGACCACATGATCGGAAGAAGGCCGGCGATAATCGCGGTGACGGTCATCATCTTGGGCCGAACCCGCTGCACCGCGCCTTCAGTGATCGCTTCGTAAAGGTCCTTCATCGAGGTCATCGAGCCTTCGCGGACTCTTCTTTCATAGACTTCATCGAGGTAAACGATCATCACCACGCCGGTCTCAGCCGCCACGCCGGCGAGCGCGATGATTCCAACCCAGACGGCGACACTTAGATTATAGCCCAGGAAATAAAGCAGCCATATGCTTCCCACCAATGAAAAGGGCACGGACAAAAGCACGATGAAAGTCTTCGCCACCGACTGAAAGTTCAGGTACAGAAGAACAAATATAATCAGCAGCGTCAGAGGGACAACGTAGATCAGCCGCTCCTTCGCCCGCTGCATGTACTCGTATTGCCCGCTCCATACGAGCGTATACCCCTGGGGAAGTTTAATTTTTTCGGCGACAACCTTTTTTGCCTCTTCGACGTAACCGCCGATATCCCGCCCGGTCATATCGACGGTGACGTATCCTACCAACTGGCCTTCCTCGTTCTTTATCATGGATGGGCCGGCGCTAAGCTCTATATCGGCCAGTTGACCCAGTGGCGCCTGCGCACCGTCCATGGTTGGAACAAGCACGCGCCTGAGTTTTTCCGGATCGTCGCGCAACTCGCGCGCATATCTCAGATTGATGGGGTAACGCTCTCTTCCTTCAACCGTGCTGGAGATGCTCTCTCCCCCGATCGCCGACTCGATCAACATTCCAACGTCGCCGACCGTGAGACCGTAGCGGGCTACTGCGTCGCGGCGAATGTTGATATCCAGATAATAACCGCCGGTCACACGTTCGGCGAAGACGGTTCGCGTGCCTGGAATTGCCGGCAGAATCCCTTCCAACTGCTTGCCGATCTCTTCGATCTTCTTCAAGTCCGGGCCGAAAATCTTCACTCCCACCGGCGTGCGAATGCCCGTGGAAAGCATGTCGATGCGATTCTTGATCGGCATCGACCAGGCGTTAGCGACGCCGGGCATACGAAGCGCGCGGTCCATCTCCCCGACTAACTTGTCCCAGGTCATCCCCTTGCGCCATTCACTCTCCGGCTTTAGCGTCACGGTGGTCTCCATCATGCTGAAAGGCGCGGGATCGGTAGGAGTCTCAGCTCTTCCGGACTTTCCAAAAACCCGCTCCACTTCCGGGAAGTTCTTCAAGATGCGATCTTGGATCTGGAGCAACCGACTCGCCTGAGTTACGGAGATTCCCGGAAGAGTCGTCGGCATGTAGAAAATCATCCCTTCGTTTAGTGGTGGCATGAACTCCGACCCCAGCCGGTTAAAGGCGGGGATGGTGATCACGAGCATCAAGACAGCCAGCACAATCGTAACCGTCTTGAAACGCAGCACCGACCGAACCACCGGATGATACAGCGCAATGAGAACACGGCTCACCGGGTTCTTCGCTTCGGAATGAATTCTGCCACGAATCAACAGCACCATCAAAACCGGCGCCAGGGTGATCGAAAGAAACGCAGCGAAAAACATCGCAAAGGTCTTGGTGAAAGCCAGCGGGCTGAAAAGCCGCCCCTCTTGCGACTCGAGTGTAAAGACGGGAAGAAAAGAAACCGTGATAATCAGCAACGAGTAGAAGAGCGGTTTTCCAACTTCCTTTGCCGCTTCGACTATCACCTCGGCGCGATTTCCCTGTTTCCCTTCCGCCTCCCACCGTTCCAGACGTTTGTGGGCATTCTCGACCATGACGATGGCCGCATCCACCATCGCTCCGATGGCAATCGCAATGCCTCCCAAGGACATAATATTGGAGGTAAGTTTGAGATAGTACATGCTGATAAACGAGAGAAGGATGGCAATCGGTAGCGTCAAGATAGCGACCAGGGCGCTGCGAACGTGAAAGAGAAAGATCAGACTCACTACGCTTACGATGATAATTTCTTCGATGAGTTTCTCTTTCAGGGTCGCGATCGATCTCTGGATAAGATCGGATCTGTCATAGGTGGTTACAAGCTTCACTCCCTGAGGGAGAGACGGCGCGATCTCTTTTATTTTCTCTTTAACCCGCCCGATCACCCTGAGGGCATTTTCACCGTAGCGCATGATCACCACGCCACCCACGACCTCGCCATTGCCATCCAGCTCCGCGAGTCCGCGGCGCATGTCGGGCCCAATTGAAATCTGCGCCACGTTTCCCAGAGTAATCGGCGTTCCACCGTTCATGCCCACGCCAATGCTCTCAAGGTCTTTGATCGAACGTATGTAACCCCTGCCGCGCACCATGTATTCCGTCCCGCTCAGCTCTACGGATCGTCCTCCGACATCGTTGTTGCTCATGCGGATGGCATCGGCAACCGCCTTGACCGGAATGCGGTAGGCGGCAAGTTTGTTCGGATCCAAATTGACCTGGTACTGCTTGACGAACCCTCCCAGGCTGGCGACCTCGGCAACTCCTTCGACGCTCGAAAGTTGATAGCGAAGGTGCCAGTCCTGCAAACTTCGGAGTTGCGCAAGATCGTATTTACCGCTTTCGTCCACGAGCGCGTACTGAAATACCCACCCGACTCCCGTGGCATCCGATCCCAGGACAGGCGTCACCCCCTGGGGGAGGCGGCCTGAGACCTGATTCAGGTATTCGAGAACCCGGCTGCGCGCCCAGTAGATATCGGTTCCGTCCTCAAAAATGATGTAGACGTACGAATACCCAAAGTCCGAAAAGCCCCGGACGACCTTGACCTTCGGCGCAGCCAGCATCGTGGAAGCGATGGGATACGTGACTTGATCCTCGACGATGCTCGGATTCCTGCCCATCCACGTCGTGTAGACAATCACCTGCACGTCGGAGAGATCGGGAATCGCATCCAGCGGCGTGCTCTTCAAAGCCCAGATGCCCCAGGCGCCGAGGAACAGGACCATCAGGAAGACTAGAAATTTATTCTGCGCGCTTTTCTCGATGATCTTTTCGATCATGTTTTCCCTCGGCTACTGAACGGCCACTGTGAATTTTTCCTGAATCTCTTTTTGTCCCGAGCGGCGAATCATGGCGGTAACTTCCCACTCGCCCGCCATCGGGAGATTAGCTTTCGTCTCATAGAAACCGTCTTTCGATAAGGTCGCATCCGCCTTTGAAGCCGCCATGCCCTGCATCTTCATCGTATATTGAAACGAGACTTGAGCATCCTTCACCGGATTGCCGGCTTTGTCCGTGATCTTTAATCGCAGGACAGTCTCGCCCGCCTTTACCTTCTCGGGCCTGGTTGAAAAAGTGAACGTCAGATCTTGAATCTTTTTTTCTTGCGGGCCGCTTTTTGCCGGCGCGTCCATTTTCCTTCCTTCCATCCCCTTCACGTCTTGCGTTCCAGCCGTGGACATTCCCGGCATTCCGGCCATCGCGCCCATCGCCTCACTCAGACGGCTTTCAGAGTCCAGCAGAAACACCGAGCTGGCGGCGATCTTCTCGCCTTCTTTGACGCCGGAGAGAACTTGATAAAACCCGTCCAGCTTGCTTCCCAATTTGACCTCTTTCGGCTCAAAACGGCCGTTGCCCTTGTCGATAAAGATCACCTTCCTCAATCCGGTGTCCAATACCGCCTCTTCGGGCACCGCCAGATGCTTTCCTGAATCGATTTTTATCTCGGCATTGACATACATGTCGGGCTTGAGCTTCAACGCGGGATTAGGAAATTCGAGCCGTATCTTGACGGTTCTCGTCTTCTCGTCGAGATAGGGATAGATGTAAGAAATCCGGCCCTTGAAAGTCTCTTCCGGATAATACGAGAGATTTATCGTCGCCTGTTGTCCTACTTTTACGAGTGGAATTTCAGATTCATAGACATCGGCCTCGACCCAGACCGTAGAGAGATCGGCGATTGTATAAAGTTCCTTGTCGGGCATGATCTTCATGCCTTCATTGATGTCTTTCTTGATGACAAAACCCGAGTTGGGCGCATAAAAGGTGAGAGTCCTTTGCGGCACACGCTTTTGTTCCAGGTCGCGAATCTGCTGGTCGGAGATATCCCACAGCATGAGTCTCTGTTTGCTCGCCTCGACCAGCGAGTCGGCTCCCGCTCTCACCTCAGGAATGGAACTGCCGGAAAGTCGCTCGTGGGATTTGAGCGCCAATAGATACTCTCCCTGTGTTGCGAGCAGATCGGGACTGTACATAGTGAATAGAGGCTGTCCTTTTTGTACAAATTTCCCGGTGTAATTTGCGTAGAGCTTCTCGACCCATCCCTCGATTTTGCTATGAAGGCGAGTGATCTTGGTTTCGTCGTACTTGATTGTCCCCACGGTACGAACCGTTTTACTCAAAGGTCTTGCTTCAACGGTGGTGGTTCTAACGCCAAGAAGCTGCTGCTTATCTGGACTTACTATCGCGGCGCCGGGCGCCATTTCCATTCCTTCCATTCCCGCCATCGGTTCCGAGGTCGCCGCCTTCGGCGGGCTCGTTTTTTGATCGTTCATGCCGCGCCAATACCCGAAGGCGACAAGGGCCAGACCTATCAGTACAAGACCGGACAACTTTACTGCTTTCATACAATCACTCTCCTGTTGTTAGATTTCTGGATCATCAATTTCCTCAAGGCATCTCTTTGCCGACGGCCCGTTCTAAATCCGCCAGGTTCTGCATGATAGCCGTCTGGGCGCGGTAGTAGCCCATGCGCGCGTCTCTCAGCGCGCGCTGAGCTTCGAGAAGACTCACGAATTCTACGCGCCCTGCTTGATAGGCCGACATCGCCGCCCTGAAAGACAGTTCGGCTTGCGGCAGAAGCCCTTCTCGATAGAGCTCCAGCGATTTCTGTCCCGCGCGGACTTTGGCGAGCGCCTGGCCGATTTCGCTGAGCGTCATGTTTCTCGTCGCTTCCCGGGTCGCTCTGGCTGCGGAGATCTCAGCCAGGGCTTCTTCCACTTCTTGATTACGCCGCCCGATGGTCCACGGAGAAAAAGGCACGGTGATGTTGATCATCGCCTGGTAGCGGTTCTTGGTCATGTCGGTCGGCATGCGCGCATAGTCCCATCCGAGCATGAAATCGGGAAACTTGCGGTTTTTATCCGCGAGATCGTACATCCTCTCCGCCCGCTCTATGCCGCGCTCGGCCTCCCGAAGTTCCGAACGATTCGCCAATGCCGCCTGTTCGAGCTCCGCCGGGACGAGCGTAGGTTCGGGCAGCCTGAGCTCTTCGGGAGCGCTCGCCGCAACCTGCGGGGAACGATTCAGCAGAGCGTTGAGCTTGACTTCCGATACTTTTTTCTCTTGCTCGGCCGCGACGAGCTGGTTCATCAGGCCGGTCTGTTCCAGCAGCGCCTTGAAGATATCCTGCTGCGTTACTTGTCCGACCCGGTAGCGCGCATCGGTGACGCGAACGGCGAGATCGATCAGCTCCAACTGCTCGCGGACGATCCCGATGGCTTTCTGAGCCATGAAGAGGTCCGCGTAGGTCGTCTTAACTTTGGCGATGATCTCCCGCTCTTTGCCGCGGAGTTGCTCCCCGACCATTTTGGCTTCTTGCAACGCGACCTTTTCTTTTAGGCCGAGCTTGCCAAAGAAGGGAAACTTCTGGCGGATGCCTATCGTGTTGGTATCGGAGCGGCCCAGATCGACCGGGCTATTCAGCGGCACCCCCATGGCCTGCAGCACGATCTCGGGATCTTCAAGGTATGTGGCCTGTTTCGCTTTCGCTGCCATCGACCGAAGCCGCGCTCGTATAGCTGCGATCTCGGGATTTTTCTCGATCGCCTCGGCGATGGCATCGGCCAGAGTCAAGGAGATCTCGTTCCGCGGATTTTCAGCCGGGACAGCTCCTCGACTCAGTCCGATGATAAAGATCAGACAGAAAAGCGCACCGTACTTTTTCATGATTCCACCTCGGAGAGGATCTCCTATTCCCGCGGTTGTAACGAGACAAACGGCGGAATGAGACCCTCTCCAGCCATCGGAAAGTTCAGCTCGGGTGCTCCACAAGGATTCTGTGCAGCACATTGGCATCCACGGTCTCGCCCGCCTTGAGCTGATCGATTACTTTACCCATCGCCCTATGATGCAGCAGCAGCGCGAGTTTTGGTCCGCCTTTCAGGTGACGCGCCTTCGACTCGCACTCACCGTACCCTTTCTCTAATTGCGCGATGAGTTCCGTATTGGTATTTGTCGTTGGCGGCTCCGCCCACACGGGCGCCGACGCGACCAGGCTTAAACCAAAAGCCACGAATAGTTTTTTTGAGTTCATGTCTGTCCTCCTTCGATGAAACGAGCCGACGCTAAACGGCGTCGAAATATTTGGCCTTCTCCCCAAAACAACTCGGGGAGAACAAGCACTTAAGGAGGACGATTTTTAGAGCCGAAGAACGAGGTAGGAAAGGGGCAACTGAAGTTTGAAGACGGAATGAAAAGCGTATGCTACAGATGGAGGGCCTCGATCGTGAAGCATCTTCGAGCCTACCGCCGACTCCTCCGCGATTGGATGCGGCGCACTCGTCAATACATGATGCAGACTAGTCGCTTGAGATGCTGAAACCCGAACCGAAACCATTCGGTCGCGCACAAGCTGGCAGGTGTCCGATTTGGCGTTGGCACAGGGGTCCCCGTTGTCCATTCCACCGTGAGTGGACAAGCGTTGGGCTGCGCCCCACGTCATCTCCCGCTCGGGACAAGCGTAGGCGACGATTGCAAAAAGAAAGGATAAGGCAACGATCGCGACCCTTACAGCTCTGAATCGCCTGACCATAGAATGCTCTGTAACACGATTATTCATTACTCACAAGGTCCCCAGTTAGAACCGCAACTTTCATGCCAGAGAGATATCGGTATTATTCCAAGCGTTCTTTCGGACCAAACATTTCCTTTGTCGCAAAAATCGGAAGGAAAGCAGCCGGAACTCGCATCCCTTGGAAAACCCGTAAAGAGCGATCCTGCACACTGCTTTTCTTCGTTCTGCTCCTAAGCAACACGTTGTCTAAGTCCGAAGCTAGGGATAAATGCCGGCGTGGCGGCGGCGTAACGGGCATATTGCTCGCCAAACTCCGCTAGCACTTCTCTCTCTTCTCGCCGCGCCAGCTTGACGTACATCGTCACGAGAATAGGGAACATGATCAACGTAACGATCGTCGGCCACTGAAATAAGAACCCGAGCATGATGAGAATGAAGCCACTTCGCGGCCGGGGTATTACCCCCGGCCTTGACCAATCGGAATGCTCGCCGCCTTTGGAACCCCCATTTACTGGTTCCACGCTGAAATCAGCGTGGTCAACAACAAATGGACGCTCTACTTAGCTTCCGAGGCCATTTGATGATGAGATTCAGCCATACTCATGTTCTCTGCTGCGGCCTGCTCGTAGATGCGCACTAAACCTTGGCAATGGCTTATCAGGCTTTGACCTTGCTTGCCGTAAAGACTCTTCCTTGCCTCGTATTGGGCAAGTAGTTTTTTATGTTCGTCCACCTTGGCCTGCATATCTTTGGCGGCATCTTCATAATGCTTTGCCAAACTTTCGTGGTCGCTACGGGTTCTAGCGTTTTGAACCGCTTGAGTCATGTCCATCGAATGCGGGTTTATTGTGCAGGAACCCAATAGGCCGAGAATCGCCGTAAGCGCGAGAGATATAATTGTTTTCATGATGTCCTCCTTAATAGATATGATTTTCGAACCCAAAAAAACACGCCGTTCAGTATTCGCCCACTATGCCCCTCATATGATCACCTGCCTCCTTTCTTACGCTTCCTGTCTCCGCCGTGTCGCCCTTAGCCGTGGAAAAAACGCCGGGGTAGAAAGCAGGTAATGTCTATACCTCTCACCGAATTCAGCCAGCACCTCCCTTTCTTCATGCCGCGCGAGCTTCACGTACATTGTCACCAAGATCGGAAACATGATCACCGTAATGAGCGTCGGCCACTGGAACAGGAATCCAAGCATGATGAGAATAAACCCATCATATTGCGGGTGGCGCACATGGGCGTATGGACCGGTGGTCGCCAGTTTGCCGTCGCGCTGGGCATCGTAGAGCACCTTCCAGGCCGCCGACAGCAGGATGAAGCCGCCGAAAATGAGAACGTTGCTCAGAACATGGAGCGGATCGAAGTGTGGATTGATCCTCCACCCAATCAAGGTATTCCATAGATGCCCGGCGTCATGAGAAAAAGGATCGAGCTCCGGATATCGACTCGTCAGCCAACCAGAGAGCAGATAGACGGTCAACGGGAAGCCGTACATCTCGACGAAGAGCGCGACGATGAAAGCCGAGAACGCGCTGAACGACCGCCAATCCCGGCGTGTGCGAGGTTTCGTGAAACTGAAAGCGAAGATGATGAAGACTAGGGAGTTGATCACGACCAAAGACCACAAACCATAAGCAGGCGTCTCAGTCATTTTTCACCTCCCCGGGTTTCTGCCCGTGGCTTCCACCGTGACCTCCGTGTCCGCCGTGAAGCAAATGCAGGA
>CAZNES010000082.1:0-20789 GCA_964572145.1 uncultured Syntrophobacteraceae bacterium | reverse complement strand
ACCCTAAACTTGCCCTCGGCCGGAAAGGCTCGCCTGCGAGGGCTCCGCCCCTCATTACCACCACCAATCGTGTTTTTTCTTCGGCGCCGGCGGCTGCTCGATCTGCGACGGATGGTTCTCCCGCATCGCGCGCTCGACTTCGTTGCGCAGCAGGTCCCATATTTTTTCCAGACAACGGATAAAATCCGGGTCGCCCATGCTTTTGATGCCGCGCGGCCGCGGCACGTCGATCGTGACCACGCTCTTCACCACTCCCGGCGCGGCGCTCATCACCGCGACGCGGTCGCAGAGCATCACCGCCTCTTCGATGTTGTGCGTGACGAGGATCACCGTCTTTTTGTGTTTCTCCCAGATGCTGAGCAGCTCTTCGCGGAGCAGCAGCCGCGTCTGCGCGTCGAGATTCGCGAAGGGCTCGTCCATAACGATGACTTCGGGATCGTTCGCCAGCGCGCGCGCGATCGCGACCTTCTGCTTCATGCCGCCGGAAAGCTCCATCGGATGCGTGCCGCCGAAGTCGAGCATGCGCACGACTTCGAGAAAGAACTGCGTCACCCGCTTGTAAGCCGGCACGGATTGCTTGCGGAACTCCGGTCCCAACGGCACGTTGTCCGCCACCGTCCGCCAGGGCATCAGCGCCGCGTCCTGAAACACCATCGAGACCATCGCCTCGGTCCTCTTATCGCCGACGAACTCCACCGTGCCGTCGGTCGGCTTTTCGAGTCCGGCGAGAATGTGGAGCAGCGTCGTCTTGCCGCAGCCGGTCGGCCCGATCACGCCGAAAAATTCCCGGTCCCGCACTTCGAGATCGACGCCCGCGAGCGCGCGGACTTTTCTCTCGCCCTTCCGGCCGCTGACGAAAGTTTTGGTGAGTCCGTGAATGACAACGCGCATACAATTTATTTGAACTGGAAGGTCTCGTTGAAGAGCCGGACGTAGCGATCGAAGTTGTCGTAAACCTCGGGTGAAGTGACCGCCGGGCGGATGCCTTCGATCAGCCGCGGCGGATCGGGCGGCGTGTCGATGCGGTCGGGAATGCGCTTGGCCGCGCGAAGAATTTCCTGGCCTTTCTTCGAGAGGATAAAGTCCATGAAGAGGCGCGCGGAGTTGGGATGCGGCGCCTTGGCGGCGATGCCTGTCGGATGAACGCTGGCATAGACGGGATCGAGCGGCGTCCAATCGACGGGCGCACCGCTTCCCTTGAGGATTTCATAGCTCTGGGAATAGACGGAGAGCGAGCCCTTGTATTCTCCCGCGGCGACGAGCTGGGCGATCAGCGTCCTGCCCGGGCGCGGTTGGAGCTGCTGCTGCGCCAGGCGGCGCATGAAAGCGAGCCCTTTCTCCTCGCCGCCCATATTTCTCATCGTCGTGGCGAACCACTCGTAGGCCCTCTGCTCGATGCCGATCTGCCCTTTCCATTCGGGCTTGAGCAGGTCTTCATAAGATTTCGGCATGCTGCTTTTGGGCACGAGCTTCGTATTGTAGCCGAAAACGGCGTAGGTCGTGTAGATCGAAGTCCAGAACGCCTGCGGATCTTTGTAGGCGTCGCGGAAAAATTTCCGCTCGGGAGAGTCGTAGGCTTCCAGCATTCCTCTTTTCTTCAGAAGATGGCCGTAAAAACCGGTCTCGCTCACGACGTCCCAGATCGGCTTGCCCGCGCGCGACTCGGTCAAGATTTTCTCCATCAACTGCGAATCGCTGGTCCGGTAGAACTCGCCGTCGATCTTCGGGTAGAGTTGTTTGAATCCGTCCACGAGCGCTTTTGCGTCGGTGGCGGTCATCGAGGCGTAAAAAACCACCTTGCCCTCGGCTTCGCCTTTCTGTTGCACCTCGGCGGCGCCGACATGAACCGACAGAAAAACTCCCAAACAAAACAGGACGCGGCTTAAAATATTTCTCGTCCTGCGTTTCATAATCGCTCCGATCTGCCGAGCACCCTACCCGGCAAAGCGCCCGTGTGCTTGCCGTCTTCCGTCAGGACCTCACCGTTCACAACCGTCATGTTCACACCCGTAGCCTTCTGCACGAGGCGTTTCTCTCCGCCGGGCAGGTCGCTCACGATCTCGGGCTCGCAGTCGTTCACCGTGTCGGGATCGAAGACAACCAGATCCGCCGCCAACCCGGGACGGATCAGCCCGCGGTCGTGTAGGCCGAAGATCGAAGCGACCATGAAAGTGAGCTTGCGCACGCCTTCTTCCAGGCTCATGATCTTGCGCTCTCTGATCCAATGGCCCAGGAAGCGCGTGGCGTAACCGTAGCCCGCGTCGTAGATCAGATGGGCGCCGGCGTCGGATTGTCCCACCAGCGTGAACGGGCTCTTCAAAATCTCGGCGACCGCTTTTTCATCGCCGTTGTTGCTCGACGTCTGAAAGAGGGTGTCGAGGTTTTCCTCCAGGGAGAGATCAAGGAACGCATCCAAAACTTCATTCCCCTGCATCTTTGCGATGTCGGCGACGCTCTTTCCCTCCAGCGGCTTGTTCTTCGGTGTTGCCGCTTTGATCATATAGACCAGGTCCCAGCGCCGGGAAAAACGCGAGCGAAAATGGTTCTCCACCGCTTCGTAGCGAAGCTTTTGTCTCGCCTCGGGGTCGCGGAAAATCTCCATCCTCCGCTCCAAAGGGGTGAACAAAATCTGTTTCCACGTCGGCAGGTCGTCGAAGACTTGCGCGTTCTTGAGATTGAAACGGTTATTGAACAGCCGGGCATTGCACAAAGGGAACGAGGGAACGCCCGCGCCGAGAGTTTCTTGCGCCAGGTCCAGCAGCTCGCGCCATTGGTCGGGTTGATCCCAGCGGTGAGCGATCGCCTGCCAGATCACCGGCCGCCCTACCGATGCGAGGCGTTTGAAGAGTCCAACTCCCTTTTCTGCCGGGACCGCGATGCCCAACGTCCCGATGGAGATCTGAATCGATCCCCGGTTCAGCTCGCCCAGGACGCCGGCCAAGGCGAAAAGCTCTTCATCATTCGCCAGACGGCTGGCGATCGGCCTTCCGTCGGTGCGCATGTGGACCGGATTGCGGTTGGTCGAAAAACCGATCGCGCCGCCGAGCACGCTCTCGCGAAGAACTTTTTTCATGCGCTCGATCTCGTCCCCTGTCGCCGCGCGCTCGCAGGCCGCTTCGCCCATGACGTATTGGCGCAGCGCGCAGTGGCCGAGCAGCGCAGCGACGTTGACGCCGAGCCGGCCGTTGAGCCGGTTCAAATATTCGCCGAAGCTCTCCCACTCCCAGCTTACCGCGTCCCGCAACACCTTGACGGGCATCGCCTCCACGCGAACAAAACTATCCAGGATGCTTTCTCTATCCTGAGGCCGCGAAGGCGCGAGCGTGAGGCCGCAATTCCCGGGAATGACCGTCGTGATGCCGTGGAAGCAAGAGGAGCTCGCAATCGGGTCCCAGAGGAGTTGCGCGTCGAGGTGAGTGTGGAAATCGATGAAGCCGGGCGCCACCGCCAGGCCGTCGGCGTTCACGGTGCGCCGAGCGGCGCCGCGCAGGCGCCCGGCCGCGACGATTTTCCCGTCCTGCACAGCCACGTCGCCGATATATGAAGGCAGCCCGCTGCCGTCGTAGAGCCGTCCACCTTGAATCAACAGGTCATACATAACGCGTTATCCTCTCGGTCTTCTGGACTCTAACCGCACGGATGATTTCCTGTCAACCGAGCCGCTCTTCGTTGACAACCCCCGAGCCTCTATGCAAGAAATCCGACATGAGGAACGGCAAGCCGGCCGGAAAGCGGTCTCGAACTCACTCGGCGACGCCGGCGCACGTCATCGACTCGGACGGGCACGTCCGCGAGACCGACGAAGAGATCATCGAATACATGTCTCCGGCCTACAGGTCGCGGCGCGAGGCGATGCTTTATTTTCCGCTGGTGCCGCACCACGGCTGGCACCGCTCGATTCCTCAGAACGACTACCGCCATCAGGATTTCCGTGTGCCGGACTGGCGCGAGTGGGCGGACAAGCTCGACGAGGGAAAGATCGAGCTGACCGTTCTCTACCCGACGCGCTTCATGCACATCGGCCAGATCGGAAACCCTGCGTACGCGGCCGAGCTCTGTCGCGCCTACAACGATTTCCTTCACGATCAGTTTCTTAGCCGCGACCAGCGGTTCCGCGGAATGGCTCTGCTGCCGCTCCAGGACGTAGTCGGGGCGGTGAAAGAGCTGCGCCGCGCGGTGAAGAGCCACGGCATGGTGGGCGGCATCCTGCCGGCGGAAGGTCTGCCCCTACCGTTGGGTCATTCGCAGTACCGGCCGATTTTTGTGGAGGCGGACCGCCTCGGCTGCGCCCTTTCGGTTCATTCATGCACGTCGCTCCGGGACAACGATCGCTTTCTCGAGCCCAACGAGGTGGCCGCTCTGGCGCACGTCATTCCGCAAATGCGCCAGTTCACCAACATCATGTTCTCGGGGTTGATGAACAAACTCAAAAGGCTGAGGCTCGGTTTTCTCGAGGCCGGCTGCGGCTGGGTTCCGTATATGATCGGCAAAATCGAGGAGCGGCTAGAGCGAGTGCCGCCGCAAGAGCGGCCGGTCCTGCCGAGCACGCTTCTCGCCCGCAAACAACTTTTTTTTCAATGCGGCGAAGAGATGACGACCCGCCGCGACGTCGAGCTGTTGGGCGACGGCTGCCTGCTCTGGGCTTCCGACTTCCCGCACGAAGCGACCAAGACCGATCTACACGCGCTGGTGAAGGAATTCTTTGCGCGCAAAGACCTCGCCAGCGGCTCCAAGAAAAAAATCCTCTACGATAATCCGAGACGGTTCTATAATTTGTGAGTCTCGGATCGAGTTGTCGCGGTTCTGGCGCGTCTCACTGCAAGAGAGACTTTACAAATCCGCTTTGATCAAGTTCCCGCACCAGCCGGCTGTCGGCGAAGTCTTCTGGATTCGCGCCCTTGGCCTTGGGATTTTGTTTTTCCAGACCTTGAAGCAAGCTCGCGATCCCCCGGATGGAAGGATAGGGCGGGATGGAAAAGGATTTGATGACGGTCTCGTAACTCTCTTCCAGTATTTCCTTGTCGTCGGTCCTGAAATACTTTCCCATGGCCTTCAACGCAAAATTCTTGTCCTTCTGACCGCGGACTGCGCCCTCGATGTAGGCCCGCAGAAAACGCCTGACGACATCCTCATGGCTCTTTAAATACCGCCGGCTCGTCACCACTCCGTTGACGTGATACTCCGCGTCCAGTTTAGACAAATCCAAAAGCTCCTTCAGCTTGAGCTTCCGCGCTTGCAGCGTCGCCGGCGGACTTATGGCCGCCGCATGGACCTTTCCCGCGGCCATGGCCGTTACGGTTTCAGCCGGCCCGCCGGTCTGGACCATCGTGATATCCCTGTCCGGGTCGATGCCGTAGGCCCTGAGAGCGAACCTGGCGGCAAGATCCGAAAGAGTGCCGAACCGGGTGGCGCCGAACACCTTGCCTCTCAAATCTTCCATCCTCTCGACCCCCGGCCCGGCGAAGATCGAGAACAGAAACTTGCGCACGATCGTGGCTACAATGACGGTGTCGGCGCCGGAAAAATTCGCTTGGATCGACGCCGCGCCGCCAAGCTGGATGATCGGCACTTCTCCGGCGAGCATCGCCTGCAAGGCCAGCGAGCTGCCCGGAATGCTGATCGCTTCGACGGCAAGCCCGTTCTTTTCGTAAAAGCCCCCCTCCTTGGCGAGCCACATCGACATCTGCGTGGCCGACGCCGAGCCGCCGCCGATCCGGATCTTGTCTAGTTTCTTTTCTTGGGCGAGAGCCGAGGAGAGAAAAGCCGTGGCGAGAAGAAGAGCGAGGCCGCACGCAAGAAAATTTTTCTGCATCAGTCCTCCGGATTGTACATGCTGAATCCGAAAGCTATCCTAAAGAGAAGTAGACTCGAGTGTCAAGAAGGATTGCTAAGCGCTTAGCGCGCCGGGCATGATCCATTCGGAGGCCAGCCGCCGCGCGCCGCCGGGAAAGTTGGGAGCGACTTGAGCCAGCAAATTTTCCAGGTGCTTCAGGTCGATGGTTAGACGGTCGTCCAACAGGACCAGATATTCGTCGAAGGTCTTGGCGGCGAGAGGCGGCGAATGACCGAACTTATCGCCGAGCATGCGGACGGTTTGATCGCGGCTCGTTTTGAGGTGACGAATTGACTCAGCGTGCGCGGAAATGAAGGCGGCTAATTCGTTGCTCCGATCTCCAAGGATTTTCTCCGTGGTCTCTAGCGCGACCGGCAGGGGATCGTCCACAACATCTGGCCAATCATTCATCCTTTTGAAACCTTTTTCTTCGGCTAGGAAGCCGTACTGCCTAGGTAACAGCGCGGCTTGAACTTCACCGGCGATGAGCAAGTCAAATGCGTCTTGATCGCCGGTGCAGAATTTGAGCGTCATGTCTTCGCCCAATCTGAGCCCGGCTTGCTGATCAAAGACCTGAGTCAACGGCGCGTTTCGTGCCGGCTCTTCCCTGCAAACGATTTGTTTTCCCTTGAGATCACTCAAGACCTCCACCGCAGGACTCACGATGAGATGGTAAGGGCAGCTGTTCATCGACGAGCCGATCAACCGCGTCGTCTTGGAGTCCAGGAAATGCTTCAGCGCCGCCCGGCCCACGACAAAGGAAATATCCGCAGCGCCGGTTTCAAGTCTGCGATAGCGCTCCTCGGTTCCTTGAACGTGCTGCCAGGAAAGATCGAGTCCCCATTTAGCGTAGATCCCGGCTTCTATGCCGATATAGCCCGTCACGTCGCGAGCGAATTTTCCCTCGGCGCCTTCGAGCTTTCCGTACATCGCGGTGAGGCGGGCTAAGGCCATCTCTCTCCTTTGAAACGAAGGCTTGGGTGATTGGGGTTTTGCCGGAAGAGCCGGTACGCCCGACGCGCTTGACGTTGCACCACCGGTGGCAGGTCAGCGAAGGCGCTGCGAAAATGCGCAGTCGTGCGCGAGGTCACAGCTTGTCCGGGTCAAGCTCTTTCGTCCGGCCAGAGCGGTGTTCTTCTAAAGCCTCGTCAGCCAGTTGGTCGAGAATATCCTGCGATCCGGCAAAGAGCTCGTCCCAGCGTCGCTCGGAGGTGAGTTCATCTAACAAGGCGCGTGCAAGCGCATCTTGCTCTTTCTTGGGAACTTTCTCCGCCTCTTTAAATGCCCTTTCAAGCAGTTTTTTCATCTTGATCCTCGCCCGCACTGTAGCAAAAAGATCGGCCTAAAGCACCTTGCTACCTGTCAGGGACAGCAGCACCATCTCGTAAAACTCGCGGTCTCCTTCGAATATCTTAAATGCAGATATCTCTTCAACCGTGACCCAGCGCGCGTCGCTCACCTCTCTCTTGTCCAGAACCAACTCTCCGCCAACGTACTCGGCCAGCCACCAGTGCAGCCGATACGTTCCGCTTGTCGTGATATTTTCCCAAACCTTGCGCACCGGCCAAACCGTGAGCCCGACCTCTTCCATCGACTCGCGAACGACCGCAGATTCCTGACTTTCTCCCGGTTCGACCTTACCGCTCACCGGCGCCCAATAGCCTGAATACAACCCGCGCGGTGCTCTTTCGATCATGAGGATCTTGTCGCCGTTAGTTATGACCGAAACAATCGCGTCGGAGAGCATGTTTATTAATCGCGAGATTAGGAAGCTGAGATTCATTCAGGAGAATGCGTGTCACCGACTAGGGCTTTTCGTGCAACCTCCAGGGCCGCGATCGCCTGTTCTCTGCTCACGGCCGGAAACGCTTTGAGAAAATCATCGAGTGTATCGCCGGCTTCGAGATAATCTATCAGATTTTTAACCGGCACACGCGTCCCAACGAAAACAGGAATGCCCCCGAGGATTTTAGGGTTGCTGTGGACAACTGATCTTTTGGTTTCCATATAGCATAGCCGCCTTCTCGATCTTTAGAATTTACTTCTTGACCGATCCGACCAAGGCTTGATAAGCCGCCCCTATTGGGGCTAATGAATCAATTACTTGTTGTCGCGCAGTATTAAACAAAGACCCACGCTGGCTTCCGACCAGAGGCGTATTTAAAGCGCCCGAAATGACCTGATTTGCTCTGCTCGTGATGATGTATGCATCATAAACGAGTTGTCTCGCGTCATCTGCAAGTGTAGAAAGAGCACCTTCACCCATTGCCTTACTAAACTCTGCTTCGCGAAAAAGTGCACCCCAGGAGGTGTCAGATTGACCAGCCTCAGCGCACTTTCTTGCAATGGCCATGTTGAAATCTAACTCGTTTATGAGCGCAGAAAGCCGCAGTATTGGTACCAAAATCCGCAACAGGTCTTCTCTTTTAGCTGCTCGTAGCCCTGTACTCCCCCGCCAAGGAACGACAAACTGCGGGTATCCTTCCCCAGGTTTCGCGTACTTGACCACAAATGGAGCCCCATGCTCAGTGTCAAAATACAGAGCCGCCACTGCGCTTCCCTCGAATTTGAAATTGACGTTGTCCAACAGCACGGGAGCAAACCCATCGAAGTACTTCTGAACCGACTCGTACCAGCTTGTAAGTTCTCGAGGTTCCACATTGGTCAAAGCTCGCTTCTTCTCATCCACACCTATTATCCAAAGAATGGGTTCCCCTCTTGCCGCATTAGCTTGGGCGGCCAGTCGAGGGGCGGCTTTATCTGGCTCAATCCAAGATGTTTTCAATTCTATTCTAGAATCCTCTACTGGTTGGTTGGATAGGACAGCGGTGATTTTCTCTCTCGCCCACAATTCAATTTCTTGAGCCTTCATTGCCGCCTTCTGTTAAGAATTACATTCCCGCAGGGCGAACGGGTCTTCCAGCTTTCGCGAGGAAGTAAGCTACCTCGACCATTGCCCAAGTATCCTGCCGGCAATATATCCTGAGCTTCCGCTCAAGGTCGGCCTTGCGCTCTGGCGTAGTAGTGGGCTCTAACACCGCATACAGATAGGCTACCTGGGCGCCAGTTCCTTCCTGGACTTCATTGAGGTCGGCATAGTTGAGGTCGGGTGCAATCACGGGTAGCACCTTCTTGATGGAAAACGATCCGCGCATTGCCGGATGGTAAAAATATGCCCTGACCAAGGGTAATAAGTCGACGAGCCGAGCAATGTACTTCGCCACTAGGTCCGAGTGTTCCGGGTGACGCTCAGTCAATTCCTGTAGACGGGTTTTCTCGTAAGTGGCCCAGTACACAAAAATTGGCCCGCCGTTGTCTGGGTCAATGACTTCACGCATCTTTTCGATGCACGGTAGTGAAGGATCGTTGCCAGTCAGGTCGAGAAACTCGGCATGTTCAAAGATCCCGGGACGCCGTTCGATGTGGCACGACCACTGAAAGGGAATGTGCTCGTACGGGCGAACACCCATCCATCTCGGTACCGGTAAGTCAATCGCCTCGAAATCGAAATAGTATCTTGGATAGGGGAAGGCGGCCATAGCTTTCTCACTGCCTTCCGCAAGCACGGTGGCCTCGGTGCGGTGGGCCTCCTGAATCCTCCGATAAAGCTCCGCCTGGGTTCCGGTTAGTTCATCAGGCTTCGGGTCTATGATCGACGTATAACCCTTCGTCTCCCGCAGCTTCTTTGCAAGGTTCTTCCCTGCTAAGTCCGGCAGAAGCTCAATGGGGTCCTTCGGCCCAGCCGGGTCCAAGGGTTCGCAATAGGGTTTAAATGGGCATGGGTAAGGGTCGGTACATTGCTTGCCGGTAACGATGACCGGCATGTCTCCCGCGAGTGTTTTCTCCGCGTCCTGCTGCCACTGAGATACTCTATCCGTGAGAGATTGAACCTCCGTGGTTACGTCCATCTGCCGGAAAAGACCCGAATAGTTTTCTCCGCCTGGGTAGCGCCAGCGGCTGTTTAGTAGATTGAGTTCGGCGCGTGTCATGGACAAGCCGCTTTCACGCATCACCCATACCTGAATCGCGAGGTCGTTGAGATGATGATCTTCCGGGGCATCTTGAGTGACCTTGTCTCTCTTCAGCGGAAAGGTAGATGCCTTCGTTTCGCGCAAGACGTATCCGGCACCATCAGGAACCAATGCGTCTGCACGCGCGTACAGACCGGCATGATACATAGGCACCTCGGCAACGGCCTTGCCGGGAGATTTTGCTAATAGCGTTCGTGCTTTGTCGGCAGCAGCTGCTTTGTCCTCAGTCGAGGGAGGCCAGATGAAATCGGAGCCGAGCTGCTTGCGCGCTTGTTCTCCGACAATGTTGCCATCGGTGGCACGACGGTAGATGGTTGAGTCATCAGTAGAAATCAAGTCTCGACGTTTATGCTCAAGCCAGAGCTTTCGTGGGCACTGAAGAAACGACTGCAAGTCAGACTTTGTCACCATTTCTGAACCGCCCTGTCTAGAGTGGAGTGAATTGCGGAGATACGCGTTCAGGAATTAGAACACAAAACGAGACAGGCTCGCTATTCATCAGCCCGCCTGTCACCATAAAGTAATATGCCCTTTTTTTGTGTCTCCCCTAGAGCACTCCGAAACTTCTCAACACAATTCGAGCATCGTCTGCCCTCGTACGCCAATGCATGCATTCGAGGCTATGTTGTTCCAGGGCACCCGGATATGAAGCAACCCAAAACATTAACCCTAGGACCGAAAGTGGCCAAGGCCCAACTAGTGAGTTTTCAGGATAAATCGACGCGTACCACGCTGCGGCAAATAGGCCTTCTGCCGTCATCACCACCAAGCCGTTTTCGGCGTGCGCGATGTCGAGCCTTTCTCTCTCGTGCTCCGGCAAGAAGTTGCTCCGCCTCAAGGTGCTGTAACCATACATCCGTCGAAAACGCCTCACTCCAATACTTGCTAGCCAGCGAGTCGGACTGCACGTCGCGTTGGCTTGGGTTTGTCCAACAAACTCCAAGAAACGGAACACGCCGGATAAAGTGAGATGATGAATTGGTATCACAACACTTCTGTGAGCAGCGTAGATCCCTGCCCCTATTACCAAGGCCGAGAGTGCCGTGAGTTCCCAGGAAATAGTCTTCAAAATTATCTGCATGCCCGGCGGATTTACTACACTGCCGAAAGCGACCACAAGGAATCCTCCATAGGAGTAGCGGAGGACGCGCGAGAGCCCAATGCCGAGGGTTTTAAGTGCTTTGTCGATCTCCATAGTGACCTGACTGCGTCGGGCAAATTGGAGGCAAGAAAAACTTACTGGTCAGTTCGACCAGGAAAACACTTCTGAGCCCTTCTCTCTTCGCCGCTTTTGTTTCAACTTGACTTAACTGAAAACTTGTCGAAGGGAGAAAGCTTGAAATCAACTCGGTATGTAAGCACACTCACATCTGCCAAGTTCCTGACTGCATATCGAAGGGATTCATCTACTTCCTTGGCGATGATGATGCCTCGTACCTTTTGCCCAGGCTTCGCAAGGTTTTCCTCCACCCAACCCATATAGCGTAAGAGCTGGCCCACTGCAGCATCACTGCTTCGACCACGTTTCAGTTCAAGAACTACGAAGTCACCAGCGGATTTATCCACGCAAAGAAAATCGATACTCCATGGACCAGCAGGAAATTGCCTGCCAGTCTGGTCATCCACTTCGTAGCCAACCAAGTTCAATCCAAAATCGATATTTTCCCAATTTCGGTCTATGAATTCTTCAAGATGAGCTTCGAGCGCAAACTGGCTATCACTGACTATGGACTCATCCTTTGCAAGTCCCTCTAGATGCGACGGAGCACGTTCCTCTGCAATTACCCGAAAATCATCTTCCGAGAGCTGCCGGACTCCACCCTGAAAATAAGCGAACCAGTTTTCTTTGTTTTCGATGAACTTGAGATGGGGCAAGAGGTCTTTGACTGAGCGGGAAGGTTCCCACATCCGGATGTTATCTAGCAGAATGCCATAGTCTGTGGAGTAAAACTTCTTCCCGTGACTGAACTTATGCTTTTGTTCGGCGGGTAGTGTGAAAGGATCAGAAGCTAAAGTAGCGACGCCCGCAAAAACCATGCTGGGCATGCCAACATAGAAGACCGCTTGATCGCCTTTCTGAAGTGAACGACGGTTCGGTGTTCTCTCGCCGAGTCCCCAAAACCTGTCCTCAAACCATTGCCGTAGGATTTCCTCCCCCGAAAGCGTCTCACCGTCAATTTTCTTTTGTGTTACTATAAAAACCCAGTAATTCATGTTAGACAATGCGGGCCGCGTAATTATAAACGAGCTACGAGGGACACAGAAATTCCGGATGCCTATATGTCATAGGTGACGTGGCAACCTAAACCAAATTGGGTCAAATATCCCTCTTTTGCGAAAACTCTGTCAAGAACTGTTTTCCTGGTGAAGACTATCCCTCTGACAGCCCAAAGGTGTTGCGATAGCGCTATCTTCTAAGGTAAAGCGGCCTCGTTGAACGTCTACAAGAATAATGTTACAGCCAGACTCACGATGGCGAAGTATCGCGTGACGGTGGACACGGGCGGGACGTTTTCGGATTTTTTTTTCTTCAACGCTGCGGGAGAGCTTCCTGTCAGGAGTCTCTAGAGGCGGGACCTTTTTCGTTTTTTCCCCTGGCCCCGTTTTATAATACTTTCTAAATCGCGCAAGATGTCCGGCATTCCCAGTGCAGCCGAAAATTCACGCACCCAGCGGCGGACTCTTCTCAAGTTCAGCTTGGGATGAGTGTCCAGCAGGGCCTCGATGTCCGCGATGTCACGCGGTCGGCGGGCGACTGCCTTCATGACAATCAAATCTTCGGGAACGACTAGAGGAATGCGCAAACCGCCTAAGCTCAATGACTTGGCGCGAGCCACCGCCTCCTTTTCGAATGGCAAGGCGGCAAAAACAATGTCTACATCTATGCCGCTGACGTCGTGACGGACCAATAGAACGCGCGTGCTTTGTGCAAACGCGAGCGCGTCATGACGCCTTGGGACAAACCCGAACGCTGCGCCTGCGCCGAGAAATTTTTCCCACTGTTGTTCATCCAACACCGCGAGGGCGTCCACGTCCCGCGTGACTCGGGGACGACCAAGGAGGGAGGCGGCCACCCCACCTATGACCGCGGCACGAACGTCCGCTTTTTCGAACCACGAGATGAGATCGTTTAAAGCCGCTAAGAGAGGCACCAGGGCGTCTTCCGGCTTAGTCACCTAAGACCTTTCTCAGTCGGCGCCAGCGGTCCCGCACCTCGGCCTCTTCCGCCGCCAGTTTTTCAGTCCACCCCATTTTTTCTGCCGATGCCATGAGAGCAGCGAGTTGAATCAACTTGTGCGTGATTGGAGTCTTGAGCAACTCTTCCCGCTCGGCGGCGTTTACAGCTTCCCACCGCTCCCTAAATGCCTTAGCCGCAGCGCTGGTTATGCGATTTTTCATTCGATCCCTTTTTGTCCCAGGACATCCGCAGTTTAGTTGCCCTGCTAAATGGGTAACTTTCAGCGCCAAATATAGCAGGGATGGCTGGCGAAAACCAAGCGACCCGAGGGCCCTTCGAAGCCACTGCTACGTCATAGTTGAACGGTCATATGAATAATGTTACAGCCAGACTCACGATGGCGAAGTATCGCGTGACGGTGGACACGGGCGGGACGTTTTCGGATTTTGTTTTTTTTAACGAAGACACCGGAGAGATATCAATCACCAAAGTCCCTTCGACGCCGAAGGAGCCGTTTCAAGCCGTGCTGAACGGCTTGAAGGAGCTTCTCGATCAAGGCGTCGCGGCGAAAGACATCTCCTTTTTCTCCCACGGCACGACCGTGGGAACCAACACGCTGCTCGAAGAGAAAGGCGCGGTAACCGGCCTGCTCGTCACGGAAGGCTTTCGCGGCATTTATGAAGTCATGGAGCAGTCGCGCGGCTACGGGCCGGCGACGTACGATCTATTCTTCGAAAAGCCGAGACTGCTCGCGCCGCCCTACTACACCGAAGAAATTCCCGAGCGCGTGGATTTTCGTGGCGCGGCGCTTAAGCCGATCGACGTCGAATCGTCGCTGCAAGCCATTCGCAGGTTGAAGCAAAAAAAAGTCGAATCGATCGCCGTCTGCTTTCTCTTTTCTTTTTTGAACCCCGACCACGAGTTGAAGATCAAAGAAATCGTCGAGCGCGAATTTCCCGCGGCGAGTCTTTCGCTCTCGTGCGAAGTCTTGCCGCAGATCCGCGAATTCTACCGCTTGAGCACTACGGTGATCAACGCCTACATCGCGCCGGTGATGAGCCGCTATCTCGGCCGGCTGGAACAGCGACTGAGAGAAATGGGCGTCGCAACGCCGCGTCTCTACATCATGCAGTCCAACGGCGGCGTGGCGACGTTCCAGAGCGCGGCGAAAAAACCGGTGGCGACCATTTTGTCGGGTCCCGCCGGCGGCGTCATCGCCTCCCTCGGCATCAGCCAGCGCGCCGGAATCAAAAACATCATCACCTTCGATATGGGCGGAACGAGCTGCGACGTGGCGCTGATCCACGAGGGGAAACCGGCGATCACCACGCAGGGAAGAATCAACCAGCGGCCGATCAGCCTGCCGATGCTCGATATCAACACGGTCAGCGCCGGGGGTGGAACGATCGCGCGCATCGACGCCGTCGGCGGCGTTCAGGTCGGACCGGATAGCGCGGGCGCCGACCCCGGCCCCATCTGCTACGATCAAGGAGGAGTAAACGTCACCATCACCGACGCCAATCTGGTGCTCGGCGTGCTCCACCCGGAGAAATTCCTTGGCGGGCGCTTGAAGCTTAACCGTGAAAAAGCGGAGCGGCTGCTGGAAGAAAAAATCGCCCGGCCTCTAGGCCTGAGCGCGCTGGAGGCCGCGGACGGGATTCTGAAAATTATCAACGCTAAAATGGAAGAAGCAATCAAGGCAGTCTCGTCGCAAAGGGGTTACGACATTCGCGATTTCACGCTGATCGCCTTCGGCGGCGGCGGCCCGATGCATGCGGGAAGAATCGCCCTCGACCTCGGCATTCCGACGCTGCTCATCCCTCTGATACCCGGAGTTACTTCTGCCCTGGGCCTCCTGCTCGCCGATGTCAAGCACGACTACGTGAGATCGAAGCTCGCGCCGCTGAAAGAATTGGATTTGGATGAAATCAACCGTCTCTTCTCTCAACTGACCGAACGGGCGAAACAAGATCTCCGCGGCGAAGGCTTTGCCGACAATGAGATCGCGCTGCAAGCGTCTCTCGATTTGCGTTACGCCGGGCAGGGATACGAGCTGACCGTGCCTTCGCCCACGCCGCCGTTCAAAGCGGCGGATCTGGACGCGATCCGTCGGCGCTTCGACGCGCAGCATGAACAGGCCCACGGTCACAAAGCGGAATCCGAACCCGTCGAGCTTGTGAGCTTGCGCCTGGTCTCGACCGGTCTTGTGCCGGAGGCGAAGCTTTCACCGGCAAAAGCGGCCGGTGGAAAAGTCGAGGCCGCGCGCACGGGAGAGAGAAAAATTTTCTTCGGCAAGGAGCAGGGCCTGCTCACTTGCCAAATTTATCGCCGCGACCTGCTGGAGCCGGGACACAAGATCTCCGGCCCGGCAGTCATCGAGCAGCTCGACACTACGACGGTGATCCACCCGGAGCAGATGGCGACCGTGGACGGATATCGTAACTTAATTGTGAAGGCGAAGTAAAATTTTGAATTTTGAGTTTTGAATGTTGAATTCAAATTCTTCAATTCAAAATTCATCATTCAACATTCAACATTGCGCGTTATGATAGTAGATCCAATTACACTTCAGGTGATTCAAGCGCGCCTGGCCGGCATCGTCCAGGAGATGCAGAACTCCCTTTTCCGCACCGGCTACTCCACCATCATCCGCGAATCTCAGGACGCGAGTTGCGCGATCTTGAATACCAAGGGAGAAGTCGTCGCGCAGCACGTCGTGCTGCCGCTGCACATGGGCGCTTTTCCCGCCTGCGCCCAGGGCGTGCTCAAGCAATACCAACCTTCCGAAATCCATGAAGGCGATGCGTTCATCACCAACCATCCGTATTTGGGCGGCAGCCCGCACGCGCCGGACATGGCGGTGTTGACGCCGATTTTTTTCCGCAGCGAATGGGTTGGTTTTGCCGCCGACATGGCGCACAAGAGCGACATCGGCGGCCCGGTGCCGGGAAGTTGCTGGAGCCAGGCGCGGGAGATTTTTCAGGAAGGACTGCATCTCCCGCCGATCAAATACGCCGCGCGCTTCGAGCCCAGCCGCGACATCGAAGAGATCATCGGCGCGAACAGCCGCACGCCCGAGCTGGTGATCGGCGACATGCGCGGACAGGTCGGCGCGGACCGCCTGGGCGAGCGCCGCTTCCAGGAATTGATGGAACGATACGGCCGCGATACCGTGCTCGATTCTTACGCGGCGCTGTTCGCGCTGACGGAATCGAAAGTCAGGCGCGAGATCGCCTCGTGGCCCGACGGCTGGGGCGAGGGAGAGCGATTCGTCGACAGCGACGGCATCGAGCTGGACAAGCCGGTGCGCATCCACGTGAAAGTCGAAAAATCCGGCGATCGCCTGCTCTTCGACTTCACGGACTCCGCCGCGCAGACCAAAGGGCCGGCGAACATACGCCCCACGGTCGTGCGGGCCGCATGCGCGTACTGTCTGATTGCTCTGGTAGATCCGGCGCTCGCGATCAACCACGGCATGGCGCGCGTCGTCGAGATCAAAGTGCGCGAGGGCAGTGTCGTCGATCCGCATTTTCCCGCGCCGGTAAACACGTATAATCCAACGGTCCACGCTCTCGTCGAAGCGCTGTTCGAAGCGCTCAGCCGGATTACGCCGCACAAAAAAGTCGCCGACGGCTGCAGCAGCCGCTCGATCATCATCGGTGGGCGCAGCAACAAGACCGGCCGAAGCTACGTGCAGTACGAAATTTTCGGCGGCGGCTCCGGCGGGCGCACCGGGAAGGACGGAGTCTCGGGCACCAACGTCAACCAGTCCAACGCGCGCATCGCGCCGGTGGAGATCATCGAGTCGGAATTCTCCACGCGCATCCGGCGCTTCGAGCTGATCCCCGACTCCGGCGGCGCGGGCAAGTTCCGCGGGGGTTTGGGTTTTGTGCGCGAGTACGAATTTCTCGATCAAGAGGCGCGCTTCGCGCTCCGCTCGACCAAGCACGCCGTCGCGCCGAAGGGGATCGAGGGAGGGCGCCCGGGAAAAACCGGCAAGTGCACGCTCGATCCCGGCACGGAAAAAGAAAAGGAGATTCCCTCGCGCTTCTCCGATCACCCGCTCCACCCCGGAGACGTGGTGCGCCTGGAAACTCCCGGCGGCGGCGGCCTGGAAAATCCTCTCGAGCGCGATCCGCTAAAAGTTTTGGCCGACGTGAGGAACGGCTACGTTACGAGCGCGAAAGCGCGCGAGCAGTATGGCGTCGTCATCCAGGTGGGAAACGACGACTTCGTGATCGATGCGAAACGGACGGATGAAGCGCGGAAGCCAGTGCGTTGCATGTAGGGGCACGGCGCGCCGTGCCCCTACCGCCTCCCGCTAACGAGAAATATGACTGACAAACTCCGCTACGGCCAGGTGCAGCTCTCCGCGATGAACTGGCCGTTTTTTATCGCCGAGGCGCTCGATCTTTTCGCACCGGCGAATCTTTCCATCGAGCGCAACATATTCACGCGTCCGCCCGACCCGGTCGCCGGACTGATCGATGGATCGTTGGATATCATCAATGTCATTCCAGACGTTGCTCTTCATGCAATGGTCAAAGGCGCGCCGCTCGCCGTCATCGCCAACAGCAACGACCGGCCGCAGTATCGTTTGATGGCGCAGGCGGATATTCAGCACGCCCGGCAGCTCGAAGGGAAAAAGATCGGCGTGAACGACGGCCGCTCCGCGGAGGCGCTGATTCTCAAAAAACTCCTGCGCGCTTACGGCCTGAAAGACGACTCGTACGAATTGGTTCCGTCGGGGCCGCCGCTGGAGCGATGCGAGAAACTCAAGCAGGGTGTGCTGAGCGCGACGATGGTGACCGAGCCGTTCCATTTTCTCCTGGAGAAAGAGGGTTTCAGTTTTCTCGGCTCTTCCGTCGAAGTCGTGCCGGCCTATCCATTTACGGTCGGTATCGTGCGTAAAACAGTTGCAGTCGACCAAAGGTTCGTAAATTTTCTGAGCGCGATAAAGAAAGCGTGGGACTGGCTCGCCGCCCCCGCGAATCGCACGAGAGCCGTTGAAATCTTGAGCCGCGCGACCGAAACGGCGCCGGCTTTGGCGGAACAAACCTACGACCTTTATCTAAGTTCACCCTCGGCGCCGAGTCTTGAGCCCACGGAGATCGGCGTCGCTTCAGTGCTCGATCTGCTCGCGGAGAGCAAACGGCTCCCTCTGCCGCTGCCGCCGGCGAGGAGATATATTGATGATCGCTACTTTCAAGCGATCATCAAATTTTGAATTTTGAGTTTTGAATGTTGAATTCAACTCCTCAATTCAAAATTCATCATTCAAAATTCAACATTGCGCGCCATGACTGTTGACCCGATTACATTGCAAGTGATCCAAGCGCGGTTGGCCGGCATCGTCCAGGAGATGCAGAACTCCCTCTTCCGCACCGGCTTCTCAACGATCATCCGCGAATCTCAGGACGCGAGCTGCGCGATCTTGAATACCAAGGGAGAAGTCGTCGCGCAGCACGTCGTGCTACCGCTCCACATGGGCGCTTTTCCCGCCTGTGCCCAGGGCGTGCTCAAGTACTACCAGCCCTCTGAGATCGACGAAGGCGATGCGTTCATCACCAATCATCCGTATTTGGGCGGCAGCCCGCACGCGCCGGACATGGCGGTGCTGACGCCGATCTTTTTCCGCGGCGAATGGGTCGGCTTCGCCGCCGACATGGCGCACAAGAGCGATATCGGCGGCACCGTCCCGGGAAGCGGCTCCGGCCAGGCGCGGGAGATTTTTCAGGAAGGGCTCCACCTGCCGCCGGTGAAATTCGCCGTCCGCGGTCAAGCAGTCAAAGAAATCGAAGCTCTCATCGCCGCCAACAGCCGCACGCCCGAGCTGGTGATCGGCGACCTCCGGGGACAGGTGGGAGCCAACCGCCTCGGCGAGAGAAGGCTCGCCGAGCTCATGGAGCGCTACGGCAAAGGGACGATACTCGACGCAACCGCGCTGCTCGCTTCCTATACAGAGGCGAGGATCCAGCAAGCCCTCTCCTCCTGGCCCGACGGCTCCTCCGAGGGAGAAAGCTTCGTCGATCACGACGGCATCGATCTCGACCGCCCGATCCGTATTCACGTGAAGGTGGAAAAACAGGGCGGCCGAATTCATTTCGATTTCTCCCAGTCCAGCGACCAGACGCGAGGCCCGGCCAATATCCGGCCGCCGCTCGTACACGCCTGCTGCTCTTACTGCCTCGTCGCTCTCGTCGATCCGTTCCTGCCCATTAATCAGGGGCTCGCCGCGGCGAGCCGCGCCACTTTCCGCGAAGGCAGCGTGCTCCATCCCCGCTTCCCCGGAGCGGTCAACACGTATATGCCGACGGCGCTGGCGGTCGTGGAGGCGCTCTTCAGGGCTTTGGGCCGATTCGCGCCGGAGAAAAAAGTCGCCGGCAGCTCAGGCAGCGGCGCGATGGTGCTGGGCGGACGGGGTCAAAGCGCCGGCAGACCCTACGTCCACTATGAAATCTTCAGCGGCGGCACCGGCGCGATACGGGGCAAGGACGGCGTCTCGGCCATGGCGTTTCATCTGAGCAATTGCCGAACGGCGCCGGTGGAGATCATCGAATCCGAATTTCCCACTCGGGTGGAGCGCTTCGAGCTCGTCGCCGACTCCGGCGGCGCCGGCGCCTGGCGCGGCGGTCTTGGCTTCGTCCGCGAATGCCGGATTCTCCAGGATGAAGTCCGCTTCTCGATGCGCACGGACAAGCACCTGATCGCGCCCCAGGGCGCCGAGGGAGGTATGCCGGGTAGAAAAGGCGCCTGCCTCGTCAATCCCGGCGCGCCGGAGGAAAAGAGACTCCCTTCCCGCTTCGGCGATTACATTCTCCGTAGGGAAGACCTCCTGCGGCTGGAGCGTCCGGGCGGCGGCGGCATGGGCGATCCCCTGGAGCGACCGCCGGAAAAGGTGCTCGAGGACGTGCGCCAGGGCTACGTTTCGGTTGCGAGCGCGAAGACCGACTACGGGGTGGCGCTTACCCTAGGGAACAGCGAATGGAGGGTGGATGAAGAAGCGACCCGCGCCCTGCGAGAAAATGAAAAAAAAGCTGGTAATAAAAACTTTCCTTTGCTATAAACAGGAACTAGAAAATCCCTAACTCCAAGGAGGAGAATATGGCGGCAAAAAAACGCAAACCGAACGCTGCATTCATGAAACCGATGCAGCCGTCCGCGGCTTTGGCAGAGGTGGTCGGGAGCAAGGCTCTTCCGCGCACTGAGGTCACCAAGAAGCTCTGGCAGTACATCAAGCGCAGAGGGCTCCAGGACAAAAAGAAGCGGACGATGATCAACGCCGACGACAGCTTGAAGGCGGTCTTCGGCGGCAAGAAACAGGTCACGATGTTTGAGATGACCAAGCTGGTCAGTCGTCATCTCAAGTAGCAAAGCCCTTTCCTTACATCTTCACGAGAGCGGCCAGGGCAAGCACTTGCTTGTCATGGCCTAACTCGTCCTCCGACCGCTGAAAAAGGCTCACCTGCCATAGCCTGGGACGACAGGCGTTCTAATGGTTGCGCTCGATCTGCCTCGCTCGACGTACTGAAAAAAGTACGCCTGCGCTTAGCCTTATATTAACTCGGTTGCAGATTTTCATAGAGGAGATCATCTTAGCGTAACACCGATTTCAAGAGCTTGCTGGACTGAGGACCATCCGAGCCTAATCCCACTCACGAGGATCAAGGACAGACTGTCCCGACCAGTAAGAGAACGGATCTGAGGTTCAATAGAAAGTTGTCCCTTTGTTGAGGACTTATATAAG
>CAZNES010000081.1:0-21228 GCA_964572145.1 uncultured Syntrophobacteraceae bacterium | reverse complement strand
GGAAAGTTTTTTCCTCGCGCGACGGGATTTTTATCCCCGGCAACAAGCGCGACGTTGGCATGGTCTTCCAGTCCTATGCGATCTGGCCGCACATGACGGTTTTCAAAAATGTCGCTTATCCATTGAAGGCGAAGTACCGGCCGCGCGACGAGGTTCAGGAGAAGGTCCACAAGGCGCTTAAATTGGTCGGCCTCGAAGAGCTGGGCGACCGGCTTGCGCCGCGGCTCTCCGGCGGGCAGCAGCAGCGGGTGGCGCTCGCGCGCGCGCTGGTGGGCGAGCCCACGGTCTTGCTGCTCGACGAGCCGCTCTCCAACCTCGACGCGAAGCTCCGAAACCAGATGCGCTGGGAATTGAAGGAGCTGCAGCGGCGTCTCGGGACGACGACGCTCTACGTCACGCACGATCAGGTGGAGGCGCTGGCCATCTCCGACGAGATCGCGCTGATGAACCGGGGCCGCATCGTTCAGTCGGGCACTCCGCGCGAGATTTATTCCAGCCCGGTAAATGAATTCGCCGCCGATTTCATCGGCGCCGCCAATATCATCCGCGGGCGGCTCGTCGAAGGGCCGGACGCGCGCGGCCGGTCGCGCGTCGAGACCCCGATCGGAACGCTCGTGGCGACGCTGAAGGGACCCCAGGACCAAGCCGGGAAAGAAGTCCTGATCGCTTTCAGGCCCGAGCAGGTTGTGATCTCGACCGACGGGGATCTCGTCTCGGGCGATAACGTCCTCCGGGGAGAGCTCCAGGGTTTTACTTATCTGGGAGAAGCCACGGAGCTGCACCTGCTCGTGGGAAAACAAAAGATCCAGGCCAAGGGCGCGCCGAACATGACGCTCAAGCCCGGCGCTGCGGTTTCCCTCCAGATTCCTGTCGAGGATTGCCTCATCATCCGTAGCGGAGAACTTTAGCAGGTCCGCCTGGGAGTCTCTCTCCGGGCCGATGCGATTCGCCCGTCTTACGCTCGACAAAAGTGCTGAGAATGTTTTCCTGGTACGCTTGATTCTCCTCGTCCCACGCGTCGGCCCTTCGAGAAACCCCCAGGCGGACCTTACCATTGTTGCGGCGATGTCCGCGCTTTGCCCTACGACGTATTTTACCAGCCAGCCTTAAAATTTCATTCGTGAGCGACGATAGTGTATGATCGAGCCATGAGCGCGGTTTACATAGCCGGCGTCGGCATGACCAAGTTCGGCAAGAGCGCGCAGACGCTCGTGGATATCTTCTGCGACGCGGCGGCCGCGGCGCTGTCGAATTCAAAGATCCAAGAAGTGGATGCGCTTTACATCGGCGCGATGAATCCGGAGGAGTTCACGGGAGAGAGCAATATCGCCGCCCAGGTCGCCGATGCGCTGGGCGTGTCGGGAGTGCCCGCGCTCAGGGTGGAGACCGCTTCTTCCGCCGGAGCGTCGGCGCTGCATGCCGCCTGTCATGCCGTGGCGTGCGGGCACTATCGCAGCGTCCTCGTCATCGGCGGCGAAAAAATGACTCATCTCAGCACCAGCGCGGCCACGCGCATCCTTGCCGAGGTGATCGAGCATCAGGAGCGCTTGTGCGGCGCGACGATGCCCGCCCTGGCGGCGATGATCACCGAGCGCTATCGCCAGCGATACCGCTTGTCCTCGGCGCGACTCGAGCGCGTCCTCTGTCTGGTGGCGATGAAAAATCATCTGAACGGCGCGCGCAACCCGTTCGCGCAGTTTCAGAAGCCGATCACCAAAGAGACGTATTTCGCCAGCAAGCTTGTCTCGACGCCTCTCAGGCTTTATGATTGCTCGCCTATGACGGACGGAGCGGCGGCGGTGCTCTTGACGGCGGAGACAACGGACCTGGTCGTCTCCGGCATCGGCCAGGGAACGGGCCCGGCGGGACTCCGAGAGAGAAAATCTTTCACGTCGTTCGATGCCACACGCACGGCGGCCGAGCGCGCCTATCGCATGGCCGGCATTGCGCCGAAGGAAATCGACTTCGCCGAGGTCCATGACGCGTTCACTCCGTTCGAGATTATCAGCACGGAGGACTTGGGTTTTTTCCCCGCCGGCAAGGGATGGCAGGCGGTGGAAGAAGGCCGAACCTCGATCGATGGCGAATTGCCGATCAATCCGTCGGGCGGTCTTAAATCGCGCGGCCATCCGGTAGGCGGGAGCGGCGTCGCGCAAGTCGTCGAAGTGGCCGAAAGGCTGAGAGGCAACGTCAAGGCGAAGTCCAAGCGTGAGCCCAGGCGCGCTTTGGCCCAGAGCACCGGCGGGCTCGGGGCGAATAACTTGGTGACGATTATCGAGCGCGTGGTTCGACCAGCTCACCACCCTGAGGAAACTCGAAGGGTCGAGGGCGAGCGCCGGCAAAATTTCTGGCCGCCTCCGCCCAACCCCGCCCGCCCTATCCGGCGGCACAAATCGACTCCCGCCTCGCCCAGCCGAGAGGGCCTAATCGAGACCTTCACGGTCCTCTACGTTACGCCCGACGGTTTTCTTCCTCCTCTGGCACTGGCGCTGGTGCGGGACCGCGCCGGGCAGTTGATCATGGCGCAGGGTGAGGATGTCGGCCATTTAAAAATAGGCCGCGACGTGTATCTCCGGCAACTCGACGGCGGCTATGTGTTTACGGTAAAGAGTCATCTACGCAAGGTGAGAGAGGCGCTGCGGCAACTTGTGCGCGGGCTGCCTTCGCTGCCGCGCGGCGCAAAGAAAAAAACCCCCGGCCGTAAGGAAGACAAGCCGTGATCCGCAGAGGACAAGATCGCGCCGAGAAGCGTTTTCGCTCTCTCATCCGGCTGATCGCCGAGGAGCTGAAGCAGGCGATTTTGGCCGGCAAGCTGGCCCCGGGAGAAAAACTTGCCGAAGAAAAATTGACCGCGTCGCTCAAGGTGAGCCGCGTGCCGTTGCGCGAAGCGCTGCGGCGTTTGGAGGCGGAGGGCTACGTGAGCTTCTTGCCGAACGAACAGGTGGTGGTGAGCAAGCCGACGGTCGAGGAGATCGAGGACTACTATTCGATCGCGAGCGTGCTGGAAGGATTGGCGGCGAGACTGGCCGTGGAGCGGGCCCAGCCGGAAGAAGTCGCGCGTCTGAGGGAATTGCACCAGTTGCTCAAGGAAGCCTACAAGGGAAAAAATACCGAGGGCTACTTCGAGGCCAACAGCCGGTTTCACCGTTTCATCGCCGAGCTTGCAGGCAACGAGCGTCTCTACCGCCTCATCGACCAGATGCGCCGAGAGATCCGCAAGACCAGGATCGTGGCGCTTAACGTTCCTCAACGGCTCGACTATTCCATGCGCGAGCACGATCAGATCATGGACGCTTTTCTTAAAAAAAATCCGGAGCTGGCGGAGGCGATGGTGATCAAACACCTGCAAAACCACATGGAAGCGCTGAAGCGTGTGCTGCACGGATCGACACGCTCATCGGCCTGAGGATCGAAGGATGGCCGATCTTCTGGAAGTCCGCGGGGTCAAGACTTATCTCGCGACGTCGCTCGGCTTGGTGAAGGCCGTGGACGGAGTTTCTTTCGACGTGAAAGAAGGCGAGACGGTGGCTCTGGTCGGCGAGAGCGGCTGCGGCAAAACCATGACTGCCTTGTCGATCATGCGGCTCATCCCCCGGCCGCAAGCGTCAATCGTCGGCGGCGAGATTCGTTTTCAAGGAAGAGATCTCCTCAAGCTCGGCGAGGAGGAGATGCGCCGCGTGCGGGGCGCCGAGATCGCCATGATCTTTCAGGAGCCGATGACTTCGCTCAACCCGGTCCTCACGATCGAGCGCCAGCTCACCGAGACGCTGGAAGCGCACGGTTCGATCTCCAAGGCCGCGGCGCGGGGGCGCGCGCTCGAGCTGCTGCATCTCGTGGGGATTTCCGACCCGGAGCAGCGCCTGAGCGAGTATCCGCACCAGTTCAGCGGCGGCATGCGCCAGCGCGTGATGATCGCGATCGCGCTCTCCTGCCGGCCCAAGCTCATCCTGGCCGACGAGCCGACCACGGCGCTCGACGTGACCATCCAGGCGCAGTTGCTCGAATTAATGCGCGGCCTGAGCCGGCAGTTCGGCGTCGCGCTGGTCATCATCACGCACAATCTCGGCGTCGTGGCGCGTTACGCCGACCGCGTCAACGTGATGTACGCGGGCAAGATCATCGAAAGCGGCGCTGCGGCCGAGATCTACCGCAACCCGCGCCACCCTTATACGATCGGGCTGCTGCGCTCGGTGCCGCGCCTGGACCAGCCGCGCAAGTCCAAGCTCGATCCCATCCAGGGCCAGCCGCCCGACCTATGGAATCTGCCGCCGGGCTGCAGCTTCGCTCCGCGCTGCAAATTCGTGATCGACAAATGCGCGGAGCAAGCGCCGCCGCTGCGGCAGATTGAAAACGGCCATCACTCCGCGTGTTGGGTCGCCGAAACGTTACGACAAATATGAATTTTAAATCATGAATTCTGAATCCAAAATCCAAAATCCAAAATCCAATCCGCCACAGGGCATCGGACGGATGCGTCCTCTGGCGCAAATCCAAAATTCCCCGATCGTGGAGGTCCGCGGACTGAAAAAATATTTTCCGGTCCTGAGCGGCGTCGTCGCGCGGCGCGTGGTCGGTTGGGTCAAAGCGGTGGACGACGTGAGTTTTTCGATTCGCCGCGGCGAGACGTTGGGCTTGGTCGGGGAGTCGGGCTGCGGCAAGACGACCACCGGCCGGTGTTTGTTGCAGCTCGAGCGCCCCACGGACGGCAGCGTGCTGTTCGAGGGACAGGACCTCGCGCGCATGAGTGATCAAGAATTGCGCCCGCTCCGCCGGCACATGCAGATCGTCTTTCAAGATCCCTACAGCTCACTCAACCCGCGCATGACGATCGGGCAGATCATCGCCGAGCCGATCCGCGTGCACGCGCTTGCGCGTAACGGCGTAAAGTGCGAAGACCGCGTCGCCGATTTGCTCCACGTCGTTGGTATGAATCCGATCATGGCCGGCCGTTATCCGCACGAGCTCTCCGGCGGACAGCGGCAGCGGGTAGGCATCGCGCGCGCGCTCGCGCTCGAGCCGAAGCTCATCGTTTGCGACGAGCCGGTCTCGGCGCTCGACGTCTCGATTCAGGCGCAGATCATCAACCTATTGGAAGAGCTGCAGGAGAAATTCGCTCTGACGTATCTCTTCATTGCGCACGATCTCTCGGTGGTGCGCCACATCAGCGACCGCATCGCGGTGATGTATCTCGGGAAGATCGTGGAGATCGCCGATCGCCAGGAGCTTTACGACAATCCGCTCCATCCTTATACCAAGGCGCTGCTTTCGGCGGTTCCGGTGCCCGATCCCGAGGTCGAGGCGCGCCGCGAGCGGATCGTTCTCGGCGGCGAGGTTCCGAGCCCTTCCCATCCGCCTTCAGGGTGCGTCTTCCACCCGCGTTGTTCTATTGCGGTTGCAGGCTGTAGGGAAGCTATCCCTGCATTGAGAGAACTGAGACCGGATCACTGGGTGGCCTGCGCCCTCGTCTGAATTTCTCTTCAGAGGTTTACCGTCCCGACTCTTTGTTGATGGCCGTTAGCAGTGTGAAGTCGTAGACCTGCTCGGGGGCCACTTCGCGCTCGACCTCGAGTATTTTTTTACCGGTCTGTTCGACTCTTGACTTTGCAAAGGTATATGGACTAGGTATCTCGCAACGATGGGCATCATGCCGCTTGTCTTTAATAGGCGGCCAATCATTGTAGATACTAGACAGGGAGGCTACCCAGATGAGACCAAGTGAGACGACGAAATGGAATATGGTTATTACCGCGGGCGTAATTTTTTCGCTGGCTTGTCTGCTTTTCTCTTCACCCGCCGGAGCCGCGCAGGCGGAGAAACCTCGCGCCGGAGGCGAGTTGGTGTTTGCCGTGGGCGGGACGCCTCCTTCCTTCGACGGCCACCGCGAGACGACCTTCGCGATGCTGCACCCGCTCGCGCCTCAGTACAGCACGCTGCTCCGCTTCGATCCGCAGGGTTATCCGAAAATCATCGGCGACGTGGCGGAAGATAAGTGGACCATCTCCAGAGACGGTCTTACTTACACCTTCAAGATTCGCAAGGGAATCAAATTCCACGACGGCAGCGATCTTACGTCCAGGGACGTGAAGGCGACCTACGACAAGATCATCTTCCCGCCGGAAGGCGTCGCGAGCGCGCGCCAGGCGTCGTATTCGGTGGTAAAAAAAATCGAGGCCCCGGACCCCTACACGGTGGTCTTCGAGTTGAAGCAGTTGTCGGCGTCGTTTATCGCCAACCTGGCCTCGCCGTGGAATTTTATTTACAAAGCGGACCTCCTCGCCAAAGACCCGCGCTGGTACGAGAAAAACGTCATGGGGTCGGGGCCGTTCGTCTTCGTCGAGCAGGTGTCCGGCTCCCATTGGATCGGAAAGAAAAATCTGAACTACTATATGAAAGACCGCCCCTACCTGGACGGCTTCAAGGCCATTTTCGTCCGCGACACCGCGCCGCGCGTCGCCGCGGTGCGCAGCGGCCAGGCGTTGATCGAGTTCCGCGGCTTTAACCCAGCGGCTGAGGAAGATATCATGAAGACCCTCGGGAAAAACGGCGTCGTGCAGGAAAGCCCGTGGATTTGCAACCTGACCGTCACGCTCAACAGCGAGAAAAAGTTTTTCAGCGACGCGCGCGTGCGCCGCGCCATGAGTCTTGCGATCGATCGCTGGGGCGCGTCCAAAGCGCTCGCCAAAATTTCGCTGATGAAGTACGTCGGCGGAGTTTTCCGTCCGGGATCGCAGTTCGCCACGCCGGAGGCGGAGCTCACCAAGCTGGCCGGGTTCGGAAAAAATATCGACGCCAACAGGAAAGAAGCGCGGCGTCTGCTCAAAGAAGCCGGCGTGCCCGACGGGTTTTCTTTCACGCTCAAGAACCGCAACGTGAAAGAGCCCTATGAGGTGACGGGTGTCTACACCATCGATCAGTGGCGGCAGATCGGTTTGAACGTCAATCACGTCATGCAGGAAGAGGGGCCTTATTTCAACGATCTGCGCCAGGGCAATTACGACGCCGGGATCGATTTCGCCTGCGACTTCATGGACGAGCCGGATCTGCAACTGCAAAAGTTCTTGAGCGCCAAGAAAAGCTCCCTCAACTACGCGCGCTACAACGACGACGAACTGGACGAGCTCTACGACCGGCAGAGCCGCATGACGGCGCTCGGGGATCGGCTGAAGCTCCTGAGACAGTTCGAGAAGAGAGTGTTGGACGAGCAGGCGTACCAGTTTCACATCCTGTGGTGGCAGCGAATCGTTCCGCATTGGGCCAAAGTCCAAGGCTGGAAGATCACGCCGAGCCATTACGTCAACCAGGATTTGAGGGACGTTTCCCTCAAGCTATATTAATCAAGGCAAAAAACACCGCTTCTCGTTTTCTACTTTTACCTTGAAATGCGGCGTTACATCCTTAACCGCCTTTTGCTGATGATCCCGACGCTGCTCGGCGTCGCGGCGCTGGTTTTTCTCCTCTTGCGCGTGTTGCCCGGCGACATCGTCGAGCTCAAGTACGCGGGAAGCGGCACGTTCGCGCCCAGGCAGGCGATCGAGCGGGAGCGCGCTCAGCTCGGCCTGGACAAACCGCTGGCGCGGCAGTTTGTAAACTGGATGTGGGGCATCGTTCGTTTCGACTTCGGCGACTCGATGTGGACCGGGCGCCCGATCACGCATGAGATCGCGATCCGTCTCGAACTCAGCATCGAGCTTGCTCTCATGGCGACCTTCGTCGCGGTTCTCATCTCGATTCCCCTCGGAACGCTGGCGGCGCTAAAGCAGGACACGTGGGTCGATTATTTTGTTAGAGTCTTCTCGATCGCCGGGCTCTCTATCCCTTCCTTTTGGCTGGGCATCCTCATCATTCTGTTCTTCATCATCTACTTCCATTGGCTTCCGCCTTTGACTTTCACCTCGTTTTGGGTCGATCCCAAGGCCAATCTCTTGCAGCTCGTCTGGCCCGCGCTGGCCGTCGGTTACCGATATTCCGCCGTGGCGACGCGCATGACGCGCTCGGCGGTTTTGGAAGTGTTACGCGAGGATTATATCCGCACGGCCCGGGCCAAGGGGCTATGGGAAAAAGTCGTGCTGACGCGCCACGCGCTCAAGAACGCTCTGCTGCCGGTCATCACGGTGTTGGGCCTCGAGTTTGCGTTTCTTGTCGGCGGGCTGGTCGTTACCGAACAGGTATTTAATTTGAACGGCATCGGCAAGCTCTTCGTCGAATCGATCAGCCAGCGCGACTACACCATGGTGCAGAGTCTGGTGCTATTGACCTCGTTCGTCTTCATCTTCGTCAACTTCCTCCTCGATCTCGTCAACGCGTGGCTCGACCCGCGCATCCGATACCAATGAAGAATGGAGTAATGGAGTACTGGAGAATTGGGGTAATGAGCCTCATGAACGCCTTAATCCACTACTTCATCACTCCAACACTCCATTACTCCAATCCTCCGCTATGGCTAAAGAAATAAGCGTAGGCGTCATATCCCCGGCCGCGCCCAATCATTTCTCTCGCTGGGTGGGGGCCTGTTTGCGCTTTACCCGCGCTCGGCCGCTCGGCGCCGCCGGGGCGGCGATCATCATCGTCATGTTGCTCGCCGCCGCGCTGGCGGATCTCATCGCTCCTTACGACCCTTTAACGACCGATTATGCAGCGATGCTTCAGGCGCCGAGCTCGGCTCATTGGTTCGGCACCGATTCCTACGGCCGCGATGTCCTATCGCGCGTCATCTACGGGTCGCGCACCGCTCTTTTCGTGGGCTTTTGCTCTTCATTTTGGGGCGCGACGCTGGGCGCTATTATCGGAGTCACCAGCGCTTACTTCGGCGGCAAGGTCGATCTGATCGTTCAGCGCTTTATGGACCTCATGCTTTCGTTCCCGCTGATCGTGTTGGCGCTGGTGGTCGTCGCGGTGCTGGGAACCGGCGTCGTCAATGTGATTTTAGCCATTTTGGTGCCGATGATTCCGCGCTGCGCCCTGGTCGCGCGCAGCAGCGCGCTCTCGCTCAAGCGAACGCCGTTTATCGATGCGGCCCGCGCGTTGGGATTCGGCCACACGCGGATTATTTTCCGCCACATGCTGCCGAACGTAATGGCGCCTTATCTCATCATGCTGACCGCTTTTCTCGGCCAGGCGATTCTGCTCGAGGCTTCGCTTTCTTTCCTCGGTCTCGGCGTCGCCGAGCCGGTGCCGGCCTGGGGGCTCATGCTCTCCGGCGCCGCGGTGGAATTCGCCGAGCGCGCGCCGTGGATGGGGATTTTCCCCGGCATCGCCATCAGCCTCTCGGTCTTCGCCTTCAACCTGTTCGGCGACTCGCTCCGCGACGCGCTCGACCCGAAATTGCGGGTATCTTGAGAAGTAGGCAGGTGCGGTTCGCAAACCGCGCCTACGACTCACGGCAGGTTAAAGAAGAACGTCGTGCCTTTCCCCTCCTCGCTCTCCGCCCAGATTTTTCCGCCGTGGGATTCGACGATCATTTTACAGATCACTAGCCCCAGGCCCGTGCCTTTGTGCTTGGAGGTCTTGCCGCTCTGAGTCTGGCGATATTTTTCGAACAGGTCTCCGATCTCATGCGCGGGAATTCCCACGCCGCTGTCTTTGACCCAAACGGTGGTCTCGCCGTCGTTTTGCGCCGCGCCCAACTCGATCGTCCCGCCCTCGCCGGTAAATTTGATCGAGTTACTGATGAGGTTGGTGAAAACTTGTCCGAGCCGTGCGGCATCGACGTTGATTCGCGAGAGGGGCTTCTCGAAACGGCCGTTCAAGGAAATCTTTTTTTCGCGAGCCAGGACCATGTAATCCTCGAGACTCGCTTGGATCAGTTGCTCGAGATCGACTTCCGCCCGGATCAACTCCAGCCTGCCGGCCTCGATCTTGGAAAGATCGAGAAAATCGTTGATGAGGTTCAGCAGGCTGCGGCTGCCTGTGCTGATCTTAAGGAGCCAATTCTTCTGCTCGTCGGTGACCGGTCCCACCAGGCCGTCCTCGATGACCGCGGCGCTCGACATAATTGCGGTAAGCGGGGACCGCAAATCGTGGACGATCATCGCGGTGAAATCCGCCTTTAGCTTCTCCAGCTCTTGCGCTTGGAGTTTAGACGCGAGAATGGGCTCGAGCGCGCGGGCGGCGATCCCGAGCGTTTCTCTGGTCTCGTCCGTGTAGAGAGCACGGTTGGCGGTAAAAACCGCCAGGGCGCCTTCGACTGCGCCGGAAAAAGGCGTCGAGAGCACCGCGAGTTGTCTCCTCTCGGCCGGTTCCTCCGTGGTCAGCAGTTCGGGATTGAGCAATTTCTCCTGAGACTTTTCTTTCTCTTTCGTTGTCACCAGCTTCTCTTCCAGGATGATCTGCTTGGCCAGCTCCAGCCAGGCGGCAGGGACCCGCTCCGCCAGGTGAACGATCAGCACCGGGCCGCTCGGCCCGCGCAGGCAGAGCACGGCTATCTGGTAATCGATGAGAGATTGAAAGAACTCGAAGAAATTTTTTAGCGCGCGGTTAAGATCGCTGTTCGAACGGCCGGTTTCGCGAATGCGATTGCTGATGGTCGCCTCGAAAAGAAGGCGGTCCAGGAGGTCGGTCAAGCGCGCACGCGCAGTCTGCCGGGCAAAGGGCACGTCGCCTTTAGATACGGGCTTCGCCGCCGGCTTGCGCTTCTTTTCCGCCAGCAATCGGGCGACCTCCTGCTCGAGCGGCGCCGTGCCAGCGTCTTTAAGAACGTAACTGTCGGCGCCCGCCTCCTTGCCCCAAAAGCGATGTTCCTGCTGGTCCAGGGTCGTGAGCAGTATGATAGGCAAGTCCTCCGTTGCCGGATCGTTTTTGAGCAGCCGGCAGACCTGATAGCCGGTCAGCTCCGGCATCATGATGTCCGAGACGAGGAGGTCCGGACTTTCGCTTTGAACGAGGTGAAATGCCTCCAGCCCGTTGCTTCCTTGAACGACCTGATAGCCCTGACGCTCGAGGGCCAAGGCGATCGTGCTGCGCTGCGTCCGGCTGTCGTCGACGACTACGATTTTTGCGGCCATGTGGTTTTACCCTCCTCTCTGGGGAAGGCTGCCTGGACGATCTCGTCGGCGATCTTTTCCAGCGGGCTGACGACCCCGGCCGCGCCGGCCAAGACGGCCTCTCGCGGCATGCCGAAGACCAGAGAGCTGGCTTCATCCTGAACGATCGTCCAGCCACCGGCTTCCCGGATTTTTTTTAAGCCCTGGGCGCCGTCCCGTCCCATCCCGGTCAACAGCACTCCAATCGCGTTGGGGCCGTAGATTTGCGCCGCCGATTCCATCAGCCGGTCCACTGCGGGACGGTGTCCTTGAAGCGGCGGGCTTTCGGTGAGCGCGAACTTTTTTCCCGCGCCGATTTCGAGATGGTGATTGTCCGGGGCGAGATAGACGTTTCCGTTGCGCAGCGGGACTCCGTGAACGCCGAGCTTTACCGGGAGCGGGCACTCGCGCTCGAGCCATTGTCTCAAGCCGGCGATAAAGCCCGGCGCGATATGCTGGACGATGGCGATCGGGACCGGAAAGTAGGACGGCATCGCCTTGAGGATCTTCGCGAGCGCCGGCGGGCCGCCGGTGGAGGCGCCGATGACTACGACCGCCGGTCTCGGCGGCCGGTTAATCTCGGCTCTCGGCGGCGACGCGGCCTGCGCAACGGGCTTGTTGACCAAACGCATCGGATGAACGTGTGCCACGGCCTTGACGCGGAAGATCAGCTCTTCGCCGACCTGAGAAAATCCTTGCGGTCCGGCGCCGCTCGGTTTGCCCATGACGTCGATCGCGCCGCACCGAAGCGCTTCGAAGGCGACCTCCGAATCACGGCTTTCGATCAACTGACTCACGACCAGAATAGGAACCGGACGGCTCGAAGCGATGATCTTGGTCGCCTCGAGCCCGCTCATGAGCGGCATGTTGAGGTCCATCGTCATCACGTCGGGGTTCAGCGAATTTCTGAGATCGACCGCTTCGCGTCCGGTTTTCGCCCAGCCCACGACTTCGATCTCCGGATCGTGGCTCAGCAGATCCCGCATCATGGCGGCGATCGACGGTGAATCGTCGGCGATGAGAACTTTAATCATAAGATCGTGACTCGTGCTCGTGGCTCGTGATCGTAATTCAAACTCGTGCCGGTAGCGCGAACCTCTTTGCCGAACACGAACACGAGCACGAACACGTTTTTTCTCCCGTTACGCGAAGCGATGGACGATCTCCAAAAAGCGCTTTTGATCGAAAACCGCCTTGGTGAGGTAAGCGTCCGCCCCCGCCTCGATCCCGCGCTTCTTGTCCGCGTCGGTCTGCAGGGCGGTCACCAGGATCACGGGGAGGTCTTTGAAGCGCTGGTCCTTTTTTATTCTCTCGGTCAGCGCGAAGCCGTCCAGACGCGGCATTTGCACGTCGCTGACGACGATGTCGAAAGTCTTTTCGTAGAGCTTAATCAACGCGTCCTCGCCGTCGACCGCCGTGGTCACGTCGAAGCCCGCCGCTTCCAGGATGTTTTTCTCCAGCGTGCGCGTCGTGAGCGAATCTTCCACCACGAGCACGCGCTTTTTGGCCGGCGCCCCCGGCGCGATCGCGCGGACCGGAAGCGCCGGAGACGCTTTCGTTTGGTGCGACACCGAACGCAGCAGATCGTTCGGGTTGAGAATGAGCGCGATCTCTCCTTTGCCGAGGATGGTCCCGCCGGTCAACTGCGGGAGGTGGCCGAAAAATTTTCCCAATGCCTTCACCACGATTTCATCTTCTCCCAAGAGCGCCTCGACGCCGAAAACCACTCTTCCTTTGGCGCCCCGGAGCAGCAGCGCCGCAAGCGTGCCGTTCTTGCCGGCGTCGATTTTAGGCAGGTTGAGAACATCGGCAAGCCAGGCGAAGGCGAGCGGAGTTCCGTCGATCACGACCGTGGCTTTGCCTTCTATATGGGTGATGTCGTCGGGCGATAGTAAGAGGGTTTTTTCCAGCGCGTCGGTCGGCAGGCAAAAGATGTCGCCTCCGCTCTGGAAGAGCAGCGCGTGGGTCGTGGTGAGCGTGAGCGGAAGCGACAACGTGAAGGTCACGCCTTCGCCGGGCTTGGATTCCGTCGCGATGGAGCCCTTGAGCTTCTCGATCCGTTCCACGACCACGTCGAGGCCGATGCCGCGGCCCGAGATTTCGGTTAGTCCGGCGGCGGTGGAAAACCCGGGCTGGAAAATCAAATCCAACACCTCATCGTCGGGCCACCGCTGGATCTCCTCGGCCGAGGCCAGCGCCTTTTTTACCGCCGTTTCCGCTATGACGCGGGGGTCAAGTCCCTTGCCGTCGTCTTTGACCATGACGAGGATCTTGGTCCCTTCCTGCCGGGCGCTGATGGTGAGCTTCCCGCAAGCGGGTTTTCCCTTGCGCTCCCGTTCCTCTGGCGGCTCGATTCCATGGTCGACCGAGTTGCGCACCAGATGGATTAGCGGCTCGCGCAGCTCTTCCAAGATTTTTTTGTCCAGGCGGGTGGAGGTTCCCTCCAGCACGAGGTCCACCTGTTTTCCCAGGTCCCGGCTCAAGTCGCGGACCATTCTAAAAAAGGGCTCCAGGATCGTGGACAACGGCAGCAGGCGCAGGTCGCGCACGCCTTCGTGAACGCCATCGACCAGCAGCTCCAGCCGGCGCGTATTGTCCGAAAGCCGCTGCAAGGCCCTGGAAAGGTCGTCGCCGACTCTTTCGATCCGCCTGAAAGAGGGGCTATGTGTTTCCCGCGCGAGCCTCCTCCTCCATTCCTCCAAGGAGTCCAGCGTGTCTTCGATCTGCCGGAGATTGTCTAAAGCCTCGATCTTGGTGACCAGAAGCTCTCCCGCCTGGTTCATCAGATTGTCCAGACGGTCGGTCTGAACGCGGATGCTGCTGAGAGTGGCGGCGCCGTCGCGGCTGGCAGGCGACCGCTCTCCTCCCGCGGGCACTCTCACTTTAGTTTTACGCGAAGGATGCGTCTGGACCGGTTCGGCGGCCGGTTTTTCTCCGGCGGCGACCTGGAGATCTTCGATCAATGCGTCGATGGCGGGCGGTTCCGCGCCCTCCACCAGGGCGCCGAGAGCTTGAGTCACCGCGTCGATGTCGCGATAAAGCGCGTCGATCATCGGCGGGCTCACTTCTTTTTCGCCGCGGTTGAGTTGGGTGAGCAGGGTCTCGAGATAGTGGGCGAGCGTTTCCAGATTATTGAAGCCCATCATCCGCGAAGCCCCTTTGAGGCTGTGGGCCGAGCGCAGGATCTCGTCGATCGGCGCCTGTTGGGGTTGGCGCTCGAGCGCGAGGAGTCCGTCGTTCAGCTTCTGGATGTGCTCGTCGCACTCCTCGCGGTAGATCTGGAACAGACGCTGATACTCTTGATCGCCCGGTTCCATCTTCAGTTTTTCGTGGGTTCGAAAATTTCGAAATGATCTCCCTCGGCGGTGCGGAATCGCTTGACCAGTTGCTCGAGCGATTGGCCGAGAGTCATCAATTGAGACGCCGCGAGGTTGGTCTGCTTGGTTCCGATCACGGTCTCTCTCATTCCCTGATCGATCGCGCGCATCGCCTCGGAGACCTGATCGGCGCCGATGGCTTGCTGGCGCGTCGCCAGCGTGATCTCCTGCACCGATCCCATGGTTTGCTTGATCGTAGAGGTCACGCCCTGGAGCGTCTCGCCGGCCTGGAGGATCTGGCGCACGCCTTCCTCGACGCCTTTGCTGCCTTCTTCCACGGCCAGGATGGTGTTCTGCGAGGCCGACTGAATTTCCTGGATGATCGCGCCGATCTGTGCGGCGGCTTTCTGGCTTTGATCGGCCAACTTGCGCACCTCGGTCGCAACCACGGCGAATCCCTTGCCGTGCTCGCCCGCGCGCGCCGCCTCGATGGCCGCGTTCAGCGCCAGCATGTTGGTCTGCTCGGCGATGCTCGACACGGTATGGACGATCGAGCTGATGCGCTGAATCTGCTCGCTCAGATTCAAAATGCTCTGGGCGATTCCCTGGGACTGAGTTTTCAGATGGTTCATTTCATCGATGCCTTTTTGCACCGCCCGGTTTCCCTCCTCGGTCAACCGGCTGACTTCCCGCCATTGCACGGACATCTCGTCGGCGGTCTTTCCCACCTGGTTTGATGACTGCGCCAGCTCCTGGATCGTGGTGGTGACCTGGTTGATCGACGCCGCTTGCGCGGCCACCGTGCGCTCTTGCTCTTCGGCGGCGGCCGAAATTTGGCTTGCCGCCGTGCTGGTGTTCTGGACCATTTCGATAATGCGCATGACGATCTGGCTCAAGTCCTGCGCCATTTGATTCAGCGAGAGCCCCAGGAGTCCGATCTCCGAGGAGTCGCGCGTGGGCATGGAGACGGTCAAATCGCCCTGCGCAACTTGGCGGGCAAAGCCGACGCCTTCCCGGATCGGGTGTGAGATGGTGCGGGCGATCACGATCGAGGCCCAGGCCGCGACCAGGAGAGTCAAAACGATGACCGAGAGCACCGCGATCTGAAGCTTCTTGATCGGAGCGAGCCCTTCGGCTTCATCTATCTTCGCGATCAAAACCGCGCCGATTTCAGGCAAGGGACGAAAAGAGCTGACCACCGCGACCCCGCGATAATCCTTATCGAAGTCGTGGCCCTTCTCTCCTTGGAGGCCGAGGCGGATCGCATTACTGTCCGGCACGGTCTTGAGGATCGTCGAGGCCTCGCTGAAGCGCGACTGCGTGAGCATCCTGTGATCGCGGTCGACGATCATCACCTCGCCGGTCTGGCCCAAGCCGGAGCGCTCGTCGATAAGTCGATGGACGGGTCGGAGCTCGACCTCTAAGATCACGTGGCCGATTACGACCGCGTTATTGTCATGGACTGGGCTGGCGATCATGAAGATGTGCTGCTGGGCGGGCACAGAAAAAAAGACGGGGCTGACATAAAAAGCTTCGTTCTTGTCTAACTTTGCGAGGCCAATCTCGCTAAGGCTTTTCCCCTCTTGAAGCAAGGCCCTAGAGCTTGATCTCACGATTTTACCATCTCCGTCAGCAACGAGCACATCGACGTAAAGAGAGTTCGTCTCTTGCAGCGCCGTGATGAGGTTCTTTACCCGGTTCGCTCTCTCCTCGTCTGTCTTCGCTACCAGATTCGGATAGACTATCCGAAAGCTGGGCGAGAGCAGATCTTTGATAGCGTCACTACTGGTGAGCCTAGCAGCGTCCGTTAGTTGGGCTTTAGACCAGATGGTAAGAATGTAGCTTTTGTTGTCCGCCACTGCGTCGAGCTTGTTGATGATCTCTTTTTCCAAGCTACCGCGGCTGCTGAGGTAGGCCAGAGTCCCGATGGCGAGAATCGGGGTGAGCGACAGGGAAAGAAAGCAGAACGTGAGCTTCCCCTTGATGGTAGAAGGGGTGAACTTACGAAAGAGGGCGCGCGGCAAAAAACTTTTCATATTTTTCTCCTGGAATTGTCCCGCTTCTCACGCCGGTCCCGCAAAGCGGGAATCCGCGACGATCTTTTCCATGTCGAGCAGGCTGAGCGCCAGCCGGTCGATCAAGTACTCGCCCCGGATGAAAATCGCCCGCTCGGGTTCGAGCGACAGGGGGGGCGGCTTGAGCTCCTTGACGGCGAAGGTCACGATGTCTTTGACGCGGTCCACGGCGAGGGCCAGCTTGCTTGCTTGAACGGAGAGGATGAGAACGGACGATAACGTTGCGGGGATTTCTTTCTGGCCGAGGCCAAGGATGGGGCCCAGATCGATCACCGGCACGAGTTCTCCCCGAAGATTCATCACTCCGGCGAGATGGGAGGGCGCGCCCGGCACACGGCGGAGCGGCGTCGCCCGGCGGGTTTCCGCCAGATGCTTGAGCTCGACCGCAAAAATTTCGCCGCCGAGCTCGAACGAAAGAGCGGCGATCTTCTCCCCGCTTTCTTCCGGCGCCGGAACCTCGCTTAAGGTCCGCGCCCGCTCGCGGAAAAGCTCGCGCAAATCCTCCTGCTCGATTGCGCCGCCGTCCGCAACGACGGTTATTTTCCTATCATCCATCGGTTTGTTTGGTTTGCCAATCCCCCAGCTCGTGCGCTTCGATGACTGAGAAGACGCGCTCGGAGTTTAGGATCGGAATCAGCCGTCCTTCCCATTTTCCCACACCCGCGATGAACTGGCTTTGCAGAGTTCCCAGAAAGGAAGAAAAGTCCGGGGCGGGCTCCATCTCGTCGCGGGAAATCTGGATCAACGAAAGCGCCCGGTCGACGATCAGACCGAAAAGCTTCTCTTGAAAAGGCGTCACCAGGACGGCGGTTTTTCGGTCCCAGGGCCGGCGGGCAAGCCCCATGCGCCGTCTTAAATCGACGGCGGTGACCACTTTCCCGCGCAGATTGAAAATGCCGCCGACAAACGGCGGAGCGTCCGCCAGAGGAGTAAGCTCCGGCAGGGGAACCACCTCTTGCACTTCGTGTACGGAAATGGCGTACCAGACCGGCTCGAGGGTGAAAGTAAGCAGCATGAATTCATTTTTCATGGAAGGAGTTCCTTATCCACGAGCATAAGGAGCTGCCGGCCGGTGAGCCCTTCGGTCCCGCTCAAATTTTCCGATAGCGGAGCGGCGGCGAGAAGGCTTTTGACCACGGCGAAGTTTCGCTGCGCCTGTTCCGGCTTGCCCTGTGCTTTGTGGACCTTGCCGAGATAAAAATGTCCAAGGGCGAAATTCGGGTCGATATAGACGGTCTTCTTCATAGCGGCCTGGGCCTTGTCCAGCTTGCCGTCTTCCATCCACAGCAGTCCCATAAAATAATGGGCCCAGAGATTGAGCGGGTTCAACGCAATCGTGCGGTTGAGCCAATAAGAAGCCTCTCCAAGGTGCTGGCGATCGGCGGCGATCTGGCCTAGCAGAAAGCAGACGCGGGCGTCCCGTGGGCTTGTTTCCGCCTGAGCGGCCAACAGCACCAGCGCCGGGTCCAGCTCGCCCTGGGATATCAACTCGACGGCTTTAACCACGGGATCCTCCGAGCTTCTTTGTTCCTGCGGCGGCACGCTAGAGGCGCGGGCATCGGCGGTCTTCGGGGACGGGCGCTGCAAAGGCGCAGGCCAGACAAGTGGCAGTGGGCTCGCAGCGTGAGCGGACGCCCTTGGGAACGGCTTTTGATAGATGACGGTCTCGGGAAACACCCGTGCCTCGAAGTCCCGGTAGGTCTCGCACGAATATTCCGCCGCGCCGGTCAGCAGGAACCCTCCTGCATCGAGGCATTGGAAAAATTTGCCCAGCACTTTTTTGATCGTATGCAGGCGGAAGTAGATCGTGACGTTGCGGCAGACAATGATATCGAGGCCGCTCGTGCCGTTGAGAGACGACGGGTAGGGATCGCTTTCCAGATTGAACGGGGCAAAGCGCACCAGCGAGCGAACGCGATCGTCCACGCGCCGCGATTCTCCTTTCAACGGATGCCAGTATTTCTTGATCAGCTCCGGCGGCACTCCCCGGAAGGACCAGGGCCGGTAGATCCCTTGCCCGGCGCTTCGGAGCGCTTGGTGGTCGATGTCGGTGGCGAGAATTTCAATTTCCCACGACAGCACGAGCTCGGGAAAGTGCTCGAACAGCAGAATGGCGATCGAGTAAGGCTCTTCTCCCGTGGAGCAGCCGGCGCTCCAGATCTTGAGCGTCTTTTTTCTCTGAGGGTTTTTCTTTTTGACAAGCTCCGGGATGAGGTAATCCCTCAGCGTCTCGAAGTGGACCGGGGTGCGGAAAAAGTAGGTTTCATTGGTGGCGATCGCCGCCACCAATTGATCGAAACCGGCGATTCCCTCGGCGTCGCCGGTCTCGATGGCGCGAATGATCTCCCGAGGAGCCGCCGTGGGAATCGTCGCGTGGAGTCCTTTGAAAGCCTCCTCCAGCCGGTGGAGCTTCTCGTCAGGAAGGTAGAGTCCCGTTTTTTTCTCCAGTAAGTCTCTGAGCCGGAGAAGGTCGGCTCGCGTGTAAGCCAGAGATGAATAAGGCATCCCTGCGCAAGGGTAAATTTTGACTCCGGGAAAGTCAAGTTTATTCTCAAATGCGGTGTGATTTATAACGTTGAATGTGGTATTCAAGGAACGTTCATGGTCGATGTCGCCGTCAATTGCCGCGAGGTGCTCGAGCGCATCGGCGAAGCGGCGTCCCGTTCGGGCAGGAATCCGACAGAGATCAGATTACTGGCCGCTTCTAAGTCTCAAAGCGTCGATAAGATCCAGGCGGCGATCGAGGCGGGCGTCCGGCTCTTCGGCGAAAACTACGTCCAGGAGGCCGAGGCCAAAAGATCCGCCATCGGCGGATCGGTCGAGTGGCACATGATCGGTCACCTCCAGCGCAACAAGGCCAGGACGGCTTTGGATCTCTTCGATTTGATACAAACGTTGGACAGCGTCGAGCTCGCGCGGGCGTTGGACAAGGAAGGGAAAAAGAAGAAGCGGGCCGTGCGCGTCTTTGTCGAAGTCAATCTCGCCGCGGAGGAAAGCAAAAGCGGAGTTGCCCGCGGCCGCGTCGCCGGGCTCTTGGAGGAGATCGGCAAACTGCCTTATATAAGAATAGAAGGACTGATGGCGGTGCCACCCTACCGGGACAAGCCGGAAGAGATCCGGCCTTATTTTTGCGCGCTGCGCGAGTTGCGCGACGAGCTTAAGACGTTGAACGTGCCCAACGTCGATCTCAGAGAGCTTTCGATGGGCATGACGCACGATTATCCGGTGGCGATCGAAGAAGGGGCGACGCTGGTGCGGGTCGGAACGGCCATTTTCGGTCCACGGAGCGGATAGAACAATTATGTTTATTCTTGCCAATCTGGTCGAAGCTTTGACGGCGGTCGTCAACATGCTGCTGACCTTATATATGTGGATCGTCATCGCCCGCGCGGTGATCTCCTGGGTCAATCCCGATCCCCACAACCCCATTGTGCGCTTTCTCTACAGCGTCACCGAGCCGGTGCTCTACCGGCTGCGGCGCGCTTTACCGCTCTATGCCGGCGGCATCGATTTTTCTCCGATCCTTGTCTTCGTCGTGATTTTGTTTTTACAGCGCTTCCTGGTGCAGTCGCTCTACGATCTGGCGCAGTCGCTGCGCTATGCAGGTTAACCCATGAAATTGATTTTTGTCAGCGACCTGCGCGAGAGCCAGCCGGTAGACTCGATTTTTATGTGCGCCGCCAAGAACCAGGGCGTCACCAAGTCCGGCAGCGGCTATCTGACTCTCAAGCTCCTCGACCGCAGCGGCGAGATCGAGGGTAGGGTGTGGGACCGCGCGAACGATCTGGCGCGAGGATTCGAGAAGAGCGACTATGTGCGCGTACGCGGGCAGGCGACTCTCTACCAAGGGAGGCTGCAAATCCGCGTGCACGACGTCGCGCGCGTCAACGATACGGAGGTGGCGGCCGAGGACTTCCTGCCCAAGAGTCCCAACGACCCTGAGGCGATGGCGGCGGAGCTGACGGCGATTTTGCGCGGTATGAAGAATCCTCATCTGCTCGCTTTGGTCGAGGCGTTCTTTACCGACGACGATTTCATGGACCTGTTCAAGCGCGCGCCGGCGGGAAAAAGCATCCACCACGCCTATCTCGGCGGCCTGTTGGAGCACACGCTTTCTCTGCTCAAGCTGATTCTCAAAGTTGTCGAGAACTACCGCGGGATCGACGTCGACTTGCTCCTCGTCGGAGGTTTTCTCCACGACATGGGCAAGATCTACGAGTTCTCCTACGACCGCGCGGTGGAGTATACCGACGGCGGCCAGCTCCTGGGCCATCTCGTCATGGAAGTCGAGAAAGTCAGCGAGAAGATCCGGTCGATCCCGGAATTTCCGGAAGAGCTGGCGATGCTCGTCAAGCACATGCTCGTGAGCCATCACGGCTCGTACGAGTTCGGCTCGCCGAAACTTCCGCAGACGGTCGAGGCGATGATTCTCCACTATCTCGACGATCTGGACGGCAAGATCCAAGCCATCCAGTTCCTGATGGAGAAAGAGCCGGGCGCGCGCTGGACCTCTTTTCACCGCGCCTATGGGCGGAGTTTTTTCCGCGGCGACGGCGGTGAGAAGAAAGATTGACGCTCGCGGCATAACCGCGGCGAGGCAGGATTCACCAATATGAAAATGTTTTTGGCGGGAGCGTGGACGGATAAGCCGAAAAAGATCGAAGTGCGCAATCCCTTCGACAACTCGGTTATCGACACCGTGCCCAAGGGAGACGCCGCCGACGTGGAACGCGCCTTGAGCTACGCCGAGCGCGGTGCGAAAGTTATGGCCAAGCTCACGGGCTACGAGCGCTGGAAAATCTTGCGCAAGGCCGCCGA
>CAZNES010000080.1:0-21340 GCA_964572145.1 uncultured Syntrophobacteraceae bacterium | reverse complement strand
GCAGAGCGACGCCATACGCTTCTTGATCGGATCGTGCCGCTCGGGGGCAGGAGTTAGGAATCAGGAATTAGGATTTAGAGGGACAATTCCGGGGCATAATACAGATTTTCAGCGTGACAAAGAGGAGTGGGCCTCGCCGTATTTAAGGAAACTACCGTTCGTTTTCAGCTTCTTTCACCAGCATGTCGTGAAGCAGTGTCTTAATGTAGGTTTGATACTTGGGTATCCCTTTGCGGCGCGCAAGCCTCCGGGCCAGTTCCAAATCGCCTACCGACACCCGTAAACTAACTTGCCTGGTTGGAGGCTCCAGGACATACGCTCGCTTCAGTTCACCGCGAGCGATTTGCTTTTCATCCAGAAAGTCGGGTTCGATCTCTTCAATGACGCAGTCGGGGCAAAACCACTCGCCGCGATCATCCTGGTACATCTCAATCCCGCACTTCTTGCACTTTTTTGTCTTTCTCATCTTTTCGCCCTCTCCCTGTGCAAAACTAAATTCCGAGGACATAATACTAATCTCCTCTTGAGGACAAGCTTCAGGATCGGGCTTTCCTTTCTAGACAATCTTGGCAGAGCGACGCCTTCCGCTTCTTGGTCGGATCGTGCCGCTGGGGGGGCAGGAGGAGGAACCTTAGCTCGCTTTCCTCATCTCCTCGGCCAAGATCTCATTGACAAGCGACTGATAAGGCAATCCCTTCTTGTCGGCTGTCTTGCGCAGCCAGGCCAGAACTTTCGCATCCATCCGAATCGCAATGAGCTTTCTTGGTTCATCTCCCAGTGTCGGCCGTCCCACGCGGCGCATACGGGAGAGCTGCTTCTCGGAAAGCTCCGGGATGTCCGAGAAATCAATCTTCCTTGGCCTCATATCTTTTCCTTTCTTTCCGGCCCGCCCGCCTTGCGCTGATAATTCGCGTGATCTCTTCATCGCCTCGTCTCCTTGTGGTGTAAGCTATAACCAGCGCTCTGCTCAAAGCGCTTTTGGCCAAGCGCAACCGGCGTGGCTCGATCAGTGAGTGCTCCAGATCCTCGCCGTCCAACCCATCCGGATCGATAAAAGCCGTGGCCGCTTCTTCGAACGAGACCCCGTGCTTAAGCCAATTGGCTCTAGCTTTTTGGGGGTCCCAATCGAACATCAATGATGTATATACTAAACAATGGGTGGTCGCAAGTCGGAGCTGCTCAGGGGTGAGGGTTAAGACCGAGCCGTCTATGCAGTCGCCATCCGCTTCTTGGTCGGATAGTGCCGCTAGATCCGTGGTTCACGCCACGCGTTTCAGCAGCGGACAGACCGTAAAATGCATTGCTATTCTTGACAGCACAAACCATAACGACTAAAAGTTAGAGCGCAATGGGGGTTCAACGCGCGATGCTCGGTCACGTGGTCCTGAACGTGAGGGACTTGAAAAAATCCGAGCGCTTTTATCGCGACGTTCTCGGCATGGAGGTTTCCGGAAGGAATCCGAGAACGAAAATGTCTTTTCTGAGCTTCGGCGCCGAGCATCACGACATCGCGCTGATGGAGCTGCCGGCGAAGGCGAAGCGAGCCGGCGGCGACGGTGTTCCCGGCCTGCACCACTTTTGCGTTTACGTCGCCAGCGACAAAGAGGTGGACGATCTTTTTCCGATCTTGAAAAAGAAGCGGATTCCGGTCGTGAGCGGTCCGGAAATCCTGGAGGTCGCGCGCAACCGCTCGGTGAGTTTTTTGGACCCGGACGGAAACCGGGTCGAAGTCGCCAGTAACAGAAACAAGTTCAAACGGTAACGGAGAAGGAGGCAATGACGCGGAGAATTTTCCTACTTCTTTCTTTGGCCGCGCTGTTGAACCCCGCCACGGCCTCTACGCTCGACCGTATTCGAATTTCTCACAGCGCCATCAGCGGCTCGCAGGCGATCCTTTGGGTAACTTACGACGCTGGCATTTTTCGCAAATACGATTTCGATCCGCAGATTATCTTTATCGCCGGCGGCCCGCCGAACATCGCCGGCCTGATTTCCGGCGACGTCGATTTTACGGTTTTCGCCGGACCGGCTTCGATCGCGGCGAATCTCGAGGGCGCGGACGTCGTCGTGTTGATGAGCTTCATCAACACGATGGACCATTCCATCTTCACGGCGCCGGCAATCAAGAAGCCGGCCGATCTCAAGGGAAAGAGAATCGGCATTTCGCGCCCGGGCGCCTCGGACGACTATGGCGCGAGAGTGGCGCTCAAGAAATGGGAAATCGTGCCGGACAAAGAGGTTGCGTTTCTCGGCGTCGGCACGCAGCCCGCGCGGCTCATGGCTCTTGAGGCCGGTCGGGTGGATGCGGTTCTCTTGCAACCGCCGATTACGGCGAAGGCGAAGCAGCAGGGTTTCAATGAGATGGCTGCGCTGGCCGATCTCGGTCTCGATTATCTCGGCACCTGCCTCGTGACTACGCGGACGCGGATTCAGAAAGGCGAGGGCGTGGTGCGCCGCTTCGTTCAGGCCGTGACCGAGGGTATTCATTTTTACAAGACGCAGAAAGAGGCGAGTTTGCGCTCAATCGCCAAGTTCACCAAGTCGAACGATCGAGCCGCGCTGGAAGAAGCGTACAACGCGTACGCGGTCAAATTCATGGCGCGCGTTCCGTACCCGACGCTCAAAGGGGTCGAAGTGATCCTGGAGGACTTGGCGAAGACCAATCCAAAGGCCAAAGGCGCCGATCCGAAAAGATTCGTCGAGGCGCGCTATCTCAAGGAACTCGAAGACAACGGATTCGTCGGCAAGCTCTACGGAAAATAACGATTGGAGTGATGGAGCAATGGAGTGTTGGAGTATTGGACAAAGGGATTCTGTTTTTTACCATTACTCCAGTACTCCAATACTCCATTCTTGAGGTGAAGCATGCCCGACGATCCTTTGGGAGCAGGCCCGCTACCGCCGAAAGAGTTTTGTCAGTTTCTCATGGCCGAGGTCAAGGAGCGCCACGCGCGATTGCATCATCCCTTTTACTTCGCGCTCTACGACGGCAAGCTCAGCCTGGAGGAGATTCGCGTCTGGGCGAGTGAGGCGTGGGGAATCTTCTGCATGAATGTGGCGATCAATACGGCCAAGCTCGTCCGCTGCCAGCTCTCCGGCATCCACGATCCGGAGATACAGAAAGAGTTTGTGGACATCATCATGTCCGAGGTCGGCTACCAATATTTCGCGGGCAGCCCGAGGCCGGTGGCCGGCCATCGCGCGCTTTTTCTCCGCTTCGGCGCGGCGATCGGTATTCCAGCCGGCGAGCTGGAGCGGCGCGAAATTGAGAACGACTTTCTGCCGACGACCGTGCTCGCGCGCACGGGCTGGCTCGACATCGCGCTCCGCAGCGGCAGTATTCTGGAACAAGTCGCGTCCACCAATTGTTGTAACGAATTTTCCAATCACCTCACCGGCGGGCGATTTTTCCGCTCATTCAAAGAACATTACGGTTTGAAGGAGCGCGACATCGAGTTCTTCGCCGAGCACGGCGTCGCCGACACGGAGCACAGCAACGTGGGCTACGAGTTGGTGGAGAAGTTTGCGACTACCCAGGAGCTGCAAGTCAAAGTTCTGAGAGCGCTGAGGAGGGGTCTGGGCATCTGGTGGGCGGTGACGGACGGCGTCGCGAGGGAGTGCCAAAAATTGAAAATGGAGTAATGGAGTCACGAAGAATGGAGTCTTGGAGTGGTGGAGTAATGGAGTGATGGAAAAAGCCAAAATTTCTTAAGACAATACGCCAACACTCCAGTACTCCAATTTTATGGATGCTCTGTCCACATACAACCTCCGCCGCTGGGTAGAAGAGAACAAAAACCTTTTCTCGCCTCCTTATAAAACCAACCGCCTGCTCGTTCATCATAAGGATTTTCTGGTCATGATTCTCCGCGGGCCCAACGTCCGTCTCGATTTCCACGTTGAGCCGGGAGACGAGTTTTTCTATCAGATTGAAGGCGGCATCGAGCTTCACCTCAAGCCGGATGGAGAGAAGAGGGAGGTCGTCAAGATCGGCGCAGGCGAAATTTTTCTCTGTCCCGCCGGCGTGCCGCACTCGCCGCGCCGCCCGGAGAACACCTGGGGCCTCGTTATCGAGCGCAAGCGAACGCCGGACGAGAAGGAAGACTTCGTCTGGTTCTGCGAAAAGTGCGATGAAAAAGTTTTGTCCCGCACGGTCGTTCAAGAGGACGTTGCCGGACAGGTGACGAATATTTACGAGGCCTTCAACGCCGACGCCGCCATCCGCACCTGCAAGTCCTGCGGTTACGTCTTTCCGGCCACGCCGATGGCCGAGCGGTTGGGTTTCCTATAGGCAAAGTAAAATCCTCTAGTGTGGTGTCCCTGAAGTTGGTTGTATAGCTCCTAACGTCATTCCGGCCAACCCCCGCGAAAGCGGGGGGCGAGCCGGAATCCAGAAAAGCCAAGAAAACCTGGATTCCCGCTTGCGCGGGAATGACGACGGGAAGGCGCCGACTCGTTCAATGAACTTCTGAGACAGGACCCAGCTCTCGAGCGCGAGCCGCTCCGGGCGAGGTCGCCATTGGCCTGCTTGTTCAACCTTTGCTAGAATACCCTGCCATGGACTCCCCGCCGGCCAAGGAAAAATCGTCCGCCGCCACCCCGCAGGATCTCGCCGAACTCGGTGACGAAGAGCTTCTTCGCATGCGGATTTGCGATCTGAAGGTCCAGATCGCCGGGAGCGAGCTCGAGTCGCGGATCGGCAATTTTCACCGCGAGCTGGGGGAGCAAGGAATCCCGGTCAAGCCCGTCTGCTATCTCGGCGACGAATGGTTCTGCCCCGACGGCGCGGCGACGATCGCGATTCCGTTTTATCTCGCCCATCCGCGGCTCAAAAAGCTGGAAGAGAAAATGATGATGGAAGTGGAAGGCGGCGCCGAGTCGTGGTGCATGCGTCTTTTGCGCCACGAGATGGGCCACGTTTTGAACCACGCTTACCTGCTGACAAAGGACAACCAGTGGCGGAAAATCTTCGGCTCGCCTGCGCAGGAATATTCCGAGAGCTTTCGCTCGCGCCCTTACAGCAAGCGCTTCGTGCGCCACCTCGATGGCTGGTACGCGCAGAGCCATCCCGAGGAAGATTTTTCCGAGACACTGGCGATCTGGCTGACTCCGGGCTTGGATTGGAAGATCCAGTATCGCGGATGGAAGGCGCTCGAAAAGCTCGAATACGTCGATCAGTTGATGAGCAAGCTCGCCGGACAGAAGCCGCTGGTGTTGTCGCGCAACAGGATGAGCGAGGCGTCACGACTCAAGTCGCGTCTTGAGGCATATTACAAAAAGCGCCGGCGGCTCTACGCGCAGGATTTCCCCGATTTTTTCGACGCCGATTTGCGCAAGCTCTTCGCGGACCCCGCGTCGGCCCCCGACGCCGACCGGGCCGCGTCATTTTTGAGACGAAGCAGAAAGCCGATGTTGAGCGCGGTCTCGGCATGGAGCGGCGAGCCCAAATTCACCGTGGACCGCCTCTTGCGCGCGCTGACCGAGCGCTGCGCTGCGCTGGATTTGCGGCTTCGCTCCGATTCCGCCGGCCTGGAGATCGCGGCCTATTTGGCGACGCTCGCTTCGCATTACCGCCTGACCGGAAAGTTCAAAGACGTGTAGCCGTCTCGTTATGAGTGGAACGCGGCGAAAGTACAAGGTGCTGGTGCTCTTCGATTCGGCGGGGACCCCGCCGGCGGACCAGGATTTCAGCCGCGAGCTCAAGACCGACGATTGGGCGGCGGAAGCGCACGTGATCGACGCGCTCAAAAAGCTCGGCCACGAAGTGAGGACCGTCGGCGTTTACGAAGACCCCGGACTCATCATCGACGAGATCAAGGCCCATCCGCCCGACGCGGTGTTCAATCTAACGGAACATTTCAACGCCCGCTCGGCCTACGACCGCAACGTTGCCGGTCTTTTGGAAATGCTCGACGTGCCGTATACCGGCTCGGGTCCCACCGGACTCACGCTTTGCAAGAACAAAGGTATGGCGAAGGAGATTCTCGCGTATCATCGCATTCGCGTGCCGGACTCGGCGGTCTTCCCTCCCGGCGCGACGATTCGAAGGCCGAAGCGGCTCTCTTTCCCGCTCTTCATCAAACCGCTCCAGGAAGAAGCCTCGTACGGAATTTCTCAGGATTCGTTCGTCGAAAACGATCAGGCCTTCGAAGAGCGAATCCGCTTTATCCACGAGCGCATGAACCAGGAAGCTCTGGCCGAGGAATACATCGATGGGCGTGAGCTTTATGTGAGCATCCTGGGGAACGATCGCTTGCAGGTATTTCCTCTTCGCGAGGTGATCTTCGGTGAGATTCCCGAAGGACGGCCGCGCTTCTCCACCTTCAAAGCCAAGTGGGACGATGCTTATCGGAAGAAATGGGGCATCCGGAATATTTTCGCCGAGGGGATTGACGATCCTATGGCCGAGCGCATCGGAGATATCTGCAAAAAAGCGTACCGCGCGCTGCGCATACGAGGATACGGCCGCATCGACCTCCGGGTGACTCCTGCGGGAGAGATCGTTATTTTAGAAGCCAACCCGAATCCCAACCTGGACCGCAGCGACGAGTTTGCTGAGTCCGCGATCAAGGCAGGGCTCAACTACGAGGCGCTGATTCGGCGCATTATGCGCCTGGCGTTCCCGGGCCGTTCCGAAACCTCATAAAACTTTTTCGCCACGCGAAAACGATTGGGGTTCAGAGTCGCCGGCGCGCTCCGGGTCGGTGGAAAATTCATTTTCCATCGGATAAGGATTGCTGGATGTTCCTGCTCAAGCAATTTCTGAAAGAAATCATTCTGCCGCCGATGCCGTGGGTCGTATTGCTGATTTTAGTCCTGATCTTCTGGCGGCGGCGCTGGGCCAGAAAGCTGCTCTTCGCGACCACCGTGTTGATCGTCGCTCTTCACAGCGGTTACGTCAGCCATGGCCTGCGCTATTCGCTCGAATCGCGCTATCCCGCGCTGATCGATCCGCGCGGCGCCGAGCCCTACGATGCCATCGTGGTCTTGATGGCGGGGGTGGTGGCGCCCGGCGGTTTGATCCCGCTCCCCAGCGTCGATGAGAGTTTGTTCCGCCGCCTCGACGAGGCGTGGCGGCTCTATCGTCTTCATCCCAAGCCGATCATCGTCTCGGGCGGCCACGTCAATCCCCTCACTCCTCCGGAAAACGAGAACGGGATTGTCTGCGACTACCTGCTTCTTTGGGGAGTTCCGAAAGAGCACGTGATTCCGGAGCCGGATTCGCGCGACACCTTCGAGAGCGCGGTTCAGGTGCAAAAAATCTTGAGCCGGAGAGGATGGAAACGTTATCTTCTGGTCACTTCGGCCATCCACATGCCGCGCAGCATGCTCGCTTTTGTATCCATAGCGCCCGAGCCGATCGCCGCTCCGGGGGACTTTACGGTGAGATTCGGATCGGGCGGAATCTTTCCCAGCGAGCAGGCCGCCCGAAAAGCAGCCGAAGCCGTGCACGAGTACGTCGGGCTGGTGAACTATTATTGGCGCGCTCGCTCCTACGAGGAGAAGGGGGCTACCGATAAAGCGCGCTGACGAAGCCGCTTTTTTCGATTTCTTTAGCGGGGTCGCATCGATAAACTGCTCCGCCTTGGCGCCTTTGGCGCGGTTATCGGTCTGCGCCATCCATCCGAGCAGGAGCTGCATTCCTTCGGGCGTTTAGTTTTCCCATGAGCGCGCTCCTTGGGCGTCCAACGGCCGGACGCATCTTTAGAGAAAGTTCTGTCCGCCGTCGACGCACACGGTCTGGCCGGTCATGAAATCGCTGGCCGGAGAGGCGAGGAACAACATGACGCCGACGAGATCCTCGGGCTTTTGCACGCGCTTCAACGTGCGTGTCTGGACGGGCGCTTGCCGCATGCGCAGGATCTCTTCCGTGGGATTTTCCTCGGAGAGGGTCGAGCCGGGAGCGATGCAGTTGACCTGAATATTGTCGTCGCCGGCCTCGCGCGCCAGCGTGCGCGTGAAGCCGATCACGCCGGCCTTCGACGTGACGTAGTGGATGCGGCCGAGGCTGCCGGAGAATACCGTCCCGGATGCAATGTTGATGATCTTGCCGGATTTTTGCGCGCGCATCGCCGGCAGCACGGCGCGCGAGCAAAAGAAAAGTCCTTTTAAGTTGACCGCCATCATCCGGTCCCACTCCGCCGGGTCGATCGTCTCGATGCGGCCGCGGTTCATCGGAACCGTGGCAAATATGGCCGCATTGTTGGCGAGAACATCGATCCGGCCGAAGCGATCGAGAACGGTTTTGGCCATCTGCTTGGTGGATTCTTCGTTCGCGACGTCCACGCGCACCGCCAGCGCCTTGCCCTCGCTTTTCCCGGCGAGCTGGGCGGCTACTTGCTCGGCTGCCGGGCCATCGATATCCGCAGGCACAACGCGGGCGCCGGCCTGAGCGAAGCCGAGGCAATAGGCCTTGCCGATGCCGTGTCCGCCGCCGGTAACGATAACAACCTTGTCTTTTAATCCGTCGATCATAAATTTACCTCGTTCGATCAATTTGAAGTTCGTTCGACTCCGCTACCATAGAAGCTTGGCGTGTTTGGTGTCAAGTACGGCGACGGCGCGGCGACGGCGCGGTGGGCGGAGTCCTGCCTCTCCGCGGTAGCCGATAGGTTTCTATTAGTCTGATCCGAGCTGCGGATTTGAATCGTAGGTTATCTCTGAGAAATATCAGTGTCGGACGTCTACTCGCTTCGAGTCAGGCCTCCGCCCGCCGCGCCGATGATGGCAGCGTTGTGCGCGTGCCCTAAGTTTGTTTGACCATGCCGGGGGTTTGTTATAGTGAATTGACGAGATGATCGTCGCCGTCATTCTTTCAGCGGGCGAGTCGCGCCGGATGGGGCGGCCGAAGGCGCTGCTGCCGATCGGCGATGTGTCGTTCCTGGAAAGAATCGTAAAATCCCTTCAAGCGGCGAAGGTGGAAAAAATAATCGTGGTCCTCGGCCACAACGCCGCGGAGATCGAAACAAAGATCGGCCGGCTGCCGGTTACGATCGTGGTCAATCCGAACTACGCGCAGGGACAGTTGTCTTCTTTGACGGCGGCGATCCGGACGTTGCCGGCGGAAAATGTGGATGGAATTCTGGTCCATCTCGTGGACCACCCGTTTCTGAGTCCCGATCTGGTGAATCGGATGATCAAGCTCTTTTACGAATCGAAAAAACTGATCGTGGTGCCGAAGTGGAACGGTAGGCGCGGCCACCCGGTGATTTTTTCTCGCCGGCTATTTGCCGAGTTGTTGAGCGCGCCGCTCGATCAGGGCGCGAAAAGCGTCGTCCACGCGCACGCTGCCGATACGCTGGAGCTCGAGACCGACGACGAGGGCGTCACGTTCGATATCGACACGCCGGAAGATTATAAGCGCCACGTAGGGAGAACCGATGGCCAAACTTAATCTGACGCTCGCCTGCGGAGCCTACGATCTCTTGCGGCCGCTGATCGAAGGCGTTGTCGTCCCCGCAGGCATCGATCTCAACGTCCTCACGATGGCGTCGCCCGAAAGGCACGGGCGCATGCTGCGGCACGAAGAGTTCGACGTCTGCGAGCTGTCGCTGGTCGCGTACCTGGTCGCTCTCGATCAAGGCAGAACGTTCAGGGCGATTCCGGTTTTTCCCCATCGCCGGTTTCGCCACGGCTACATGGTCAAGCGGATGAATTGCGGCGTCGAGAAACCGGCGGATTTGAACGGCAAAAGGGTGGGGCTCGATACGTTGCAAAATTCCGCCGGGTTGTGGATGCGCGGAATCTTGCAGGACCATTACGGCGTCGATTTGAAGACGGTCGAGTGGTGGTGTCAGGAAGAAGAAGATATCCCGTTCGAGCCCGCGAAGTGGATGAAGGTGCGGCGCGTCCCGAAAGAAAAAAATATCGATCAGATGCTTCTCGACGGAGAGCTCGAAGCCGCGCTTTATCCCGAGACGCTGCCGTCGATCAAGAAAGGCTCGCCGAAGGTGGGCCTGCTATTTCTCGACGCCAAAGCGGCCGAGGTCGATTACTATAAGAAGAGCGGAATTTATCCGATCATGCACACGGTGGTCGTCAAGCAGGAGATCCTGGAAAAAAATCCCTGGGTCGCGGTGAGCTTGCAGCAGGCCTTTCAGCGCTCCAAGGAAATTTGTTACGAGCGGATGAAAGACCCGCGGAATTTCACTCTGGTCTGGGTGAAAGAGACGATGCAGGACCAGGAGCGGATTTTCGGCCACGATCCATGGCCGTATAATTTAGACGACAACCGAAAAGCCCTCGAAGCCGCCGTGCGCTATGAGTACGAGCAGGGGATGATCAAGAAAAAGTTCCCGATCGAAGAGCTGTTCTTTCCGCCCAGCTTGCAGGAAATCCAGGGCTACGTATAGCTCCGTCGCAATCAATCGGGAAACTTGAACTCCTCCACCGCCGCCCCCTCCACTCCGAGTTGAACGAGCGCCCCGAGGTCGAGCCGCGACTCCGCTTTTTGCACGTCCGCAAGCCTCGCTTTGGTCGCTGGGTGCTTCGGCACGAAGAGCTGGCAGCAGTCCTGGTCGGGAAGCGCCGAAATTTCGAACGTGCCGATTTTTCTCGCCTGGTCGATGATCTCCTGCTTGTCCATGCCGACCAGCGGGCGCAATATCGGCAAGCCGGCCGCCTGTTGGATTACGGTCATATTCTCCAGAGTCTGCGAAGCGACTTGCGCGAGGCTCTCGCCGGTGACCAGAGCCTGAGCTTTTTCTTTCCTGGCGATCGCCTCGGCGATTCTCAGCATCATCCTGCGGTAGAGCACGACCCTCAACGGTCTCAAAACCCCTGCAATGATTTGCCGCTGGATCTCGCCGAAGGGGACCAGATAGAGGCGGGAATTGAACTGATGGCGCGTCAGCAGCTTCACCAGCTCGCGGCATTTTTCTTGCGATGTCTTGTCGAGGTAAGGCGCGCTGTGAAAGTGAACGAAAATGAGCCGACATCCGCGCTGCATCATCCGGTAAGCGGCTACCGGAGAATCGAAGCCGCCGGAGATTAGGGTAACGACTCTGCCGCTCGCGCCGACCGGCAAGCCGCCCGCGCCGGCGATCTTGTCGAAACCGAAAAATGCGCTGCGCGGCAGGATCTCCACGGCAATGGTGAGTTCGGCGTTTTCGAGATCGACCCGTGCGCCGCTCTTGGCTTTGACGGCGGCGCCGAGCTTGCGATTGATCTCGGGCGACGTGAGTGGAAACTCTTTATCCGCTCTGCGGGCGTCGATGCGAAACGAAGCGAATTGTTTTCCGTCGATCGCGTGAACGATACGCTCCTGAAGAAAATCGACATCGGCCGGCGTGCGCTCGACAAACGAGAAGTTGGCGACGCCGAACACCCGCCCGATCCGCCGGCTGATTTCTTCCCGATCCGTTTCTTCGCCGAAGCAGAGCAGGATCCGCGCCTGGAGCGTCTTCGCTTCGGTGAGCGAAAGTCCGCGCACGGCCGTAATTAGGTTTCTCTTCAGCAGGTCGATAAAGTAGGGCCGGTTGCCTTTCTTCAGCGCGATCTCGTGGTAGCGGACGAGAACCGAATTCATGCAAACAAAATAGCACAGGCCGTTGAAAAAGGCCCGGTCTTTCCATATGGACAGCGGCTCAATGTCGGAGAGATCCTTCACGGAGTTTACCCTGAACAGAGAGAGATCCTTCGTTTCGCTCAGGATGACGGATGAAGGGTTCAGGATGACATTTCAGTCTCCTGTCATTCTGAGCGGAGCGAAGAATCTCTCCTTAGGCTCTTAATTTTTTCCCCCTTGATTTGCAGGGCCGCCACGCGTATGAAAAGCAAGTAACGTCAGGAGACTCTCATGGCGAATTTTCGAAAAATTTCCGCAGCGGCGCAGTTCGCGTCCGAGAAAATGAAAAAAAACGGTCTGTTCGAGACCGAGCGGTTGTTCTGCGATCTTTATTGCTTCGAGCCGGGGCAGAGCCAGTCGGCGCACACGCACGAAGGCTCGGACAAAATCTACTACGTGGTTCAGGGCCGGGGCTCTTTTCAGATTGGAAATCAAGAACGAGATTTGGGAGAAGACGAGATCGCCATGGCGCCGTCGGGACAGAAACACGGCGTAACGAACCCCGGACCGGGCCGGCTGGTTCTGCTTGTCTTCATGGCGCCCAAGCCGTCGCATTGAAGTTCCGGCATGATGAGCAGCGAACAGAACGAGGTCTTTCAAGCGAACGAGAATTTTTACCGGGCGTTCGAAAGCTTCGATATTGCGCAGATGGAACGAGTCTGGCTCAGGGCGGATTATATCGAATGTTTCCATCCCGGATGGGGAATGCTGCGGGGTTGGGAGCCTGTCATGACGAGTTGGCGTAGGATCTTCGAGAATACCGACGAGATGCGCTTCGTGCTGACCGAGCCGCGCATCGCGGTCCGCGATTCCGTGGCGTGGGTGACGTTATACGAGAACCTCACGAACCGTCTCGGCGCAGTGGAAAGCGCCGCCGTTGTCCTGACCACGAACATTTTCGAAAAACATCCGGCGGGCTGGCTGCTGATCCATCATCATGGCTCGCCGGTCATGCAGCCGCCGATGCCGGACGATTCGTCTACCGTGCACTGATCTCGTAACGGCGGTCCAATGAAATCTCTGACGGGCAAAGTCGCCATCGTAACCGGCGCGGGCCGCGGCATCGGCCGGGCGATCGCGATCGCGCTCAGCCGCGCGGGCGCGCGCGTCGTGTTGGCGGCGCGGAGCGAAGCGGAGCTGCGCTCGGTGGCGGAGGAGATTCGCGGCGGCAACGGCGACGCGCTCGTCCTGCCGACGGACGTGACGCGCGACGAGGAGTTGGACCGCCTAGTTCAGCGGACGCTGAAAGAATGGGGTTCGATCGATATCCTCGTCAATAACGCGGGTTGGGGTAAGACCGCTCCCATCATCAACGGCAAAACCGAAGATTGGGACCGGACGTTTCAAGTCAACCTGCGCACGCCGATGATTTTAACCCGGCTCGTTCTTCCCGCCATGCAGGAAAGAAAATCCGGCGCGATTATTAATATCGGCTCTATTTCCGCCAAAGCCGGCCAGGCCAACACCGCGGCGTATTCGGCGTCCAAATTCGGGCTCTTGGGATTCACCCAGTCGCTTTTCGAGGAGGTGCGCGAGTACGGCGTGAAAGTCTCGGTCATTCACCCGGGATTCGTCGATACGCCGTTGATTCCGCAGAACAAGCGAGTAGACCGGAGCAAGATGATCCGCCCCGAAGATATCGCAGAGACCGTGTTGTTCGTGCTCTCCTCGCCGCCCAATTCGTGTCCCGTGGAGATAACGGTCAGACCGCAGCAAAGCCCGTATAGATAGGCGGTAGGCTGTAGGCAATAGGCATTAGGTAAGAAAAGAGAAAACTACTTAAAGAGGGATTCCAAAAAGGGGAGGGTGACTTCCTCCAGACTGCCGACCACCGCCTCGGCCCTCAGCTCGCCTGCGGGATGCGAGTTCGCTACGGCCAGGCATTTGATGCCGGAGCGATGCGCCGCCAATATCCCTTCTTTCGAGTCCTCCACGACCAGACACTCGGACGAGCGAATCGGCTCGTTTCGCGCGCCGACACGGTTTAGCTCGCGCAAAGCCTTCACGAAGATTTCCGGATGGGGCTTTCCATCGGAAACATCTTCCGCGCTGACAATGACCTGAAAGAAGTCTCTTAATCCGGCCCCTTGTAAAATAATCTCGATCTCCTCGCGCAGCGCGCCCGACGCTACGGCGAGCGGAAGGTGCTGGGCCAATGCGGGAACGAGAATTTCCACGCCGGGAAAGATTACCGTTCTCGTGGCGATCGATTCTCGATAATATCCCGCCTTGCGCTGGATCAGCTTGGCCAGCGCGGCGTCATCCAATGGCCTCCCCCGGTCTTTGAACACCGCCCGGAAGCAGCCGCGGTCGTCCATGCCCAAATAGCGCGCGTAATAATCTTGGTCGGTGAGCGACAAGCCTTCTTCTTCGAGGACTGTCCGAAACAGCTCAAGATGAATCGGCTCGTCGTCCACCAGGATGCCGTTGAAATCGAAGATGACCGCGCGCAGCATGGGTAAGGCTTAGCGAATTCGCCCTTTTGTTTCAACCGCACGTGCGATAAATAGAAAAAACATGGCGCACGAAAAAGAGCATAGCCACGGCCACGGGCACGGTGAATATCGTTTTTGCCCGCAGTGCGGCAGCGGGCTCGAGCGGCGGCTGCTCAAGGCTGGAGAGCCGGAGCGGCTGGTTTGCCAGAGCTGTTCGTTCATTTTTTATCTCGATCCCAAGGTGGTCGCGGGAACTTTGTTCACCATCGACAGGCGGGTCGTCCTGTTGCGTCGAGGAGTCGAGCCGTCTCTCGGAAAGTGGGTATTTCCCGGCGGTTACGTGGATCGGGGAGAAAGCGTAACCGATGCGGCGATTCGCGAAACGAAGGAAGAGTCCTGCCTGGACGTCCGTTTGGATTCGATTGTCGGAGTATACTCGTATGCCGGCTCTCCCAACGTGATCGTGGTCTACGCGGCCGAAGTGACGGGCGGCAAGCTCGATGCCGGCGACGAATCCACCGAAGCCGCCACTTTCGACGCGCGGGACATTCCTTGGGACGACCTCGGTTTTCACAGCACGCGCGAAGCGTTGAAAGATTACATTCGGCTTTACCTAAACAAGAGAATGGAGTAATGGAGTAGGGAAGAAATGGAGTACTGGAGTATTGGAGTAATGGAGTTTTGGTTAAGCGAATCTTCTGCGTTTCGCTATTCCAGTACTCCAGCACTCCATTACTCCATCACTCCAATTTCTTAAGGAGGATTCGTTATGGCATCAATCGATGTAGGCCAGAAGGCGCCCGATTTCACTCTCCCGATATCGCGGGAGCAAAAGGTCGGCTTGCAGGACTATCTCGGCAAAAAGAACGTCGTGCTGGCGTTCTATCCGCTCGATTTTACCGGCGGCTGACAGCAGGAGCTCACCAACCTCGAAGCCGACCGCAAGGAGTTCGAGGCCAGAGACGCTCAGGTCCTGAGCGTAAGCGTGGATTCACCGTTTTCACATAAGGCGTTCGCCGAGAAGATGGGCGGAATAAATTTTCCGATGCTGTCGGATTTTTATCCTCACGGGGCGATGTGTGCGCTCTATGACTGTCTGAGGCCGGAAGGTTATCCCAAGCGAACCGTCGTCATCGTCGATAAGCAGGGCGTAATCCGCTATCGCAAAGAGTACGAGAAGGGAATTCCCGAGAACAAGGAGCTGCTGGCGGAACTGGATAAAATCAATCGCGGCTAGATACGGTCGAGCTTGAAGTTGAGGCCGGGTTTTTTAACCCTTAAACCCTTTAACTCTGAATCCCTTTAACCCTGAGGTTACGCGGCGACCGAGACGTCCTCACCTTCAACCTTCACTTCATATTTAACCACGGTGACCGCCGGGTTCAGTTGATTAACGCCGGTCGTTACGTCCCATCTCCAACCATGCCAGGGGCAAATGGCGATTTTGCCGTCGAGCTCGCCTTCGCCGAGCGGCCCGCCGCGGTGCGCACAAGTGTCGTCGATCGCGTAAAATGTTCCATCCACGTTGAAGAGCGCCACCGCCTTGCCGTTCACGTCAACCGTCTTTCCAGATCCCGCCGGGATATCGGTTGTTTTACACACCTTAAAGAACGATGCCATTTCCCAGATCTCCTTACTCAGGTAAAGTCCGGTATATCTATCTTAACCTTCGGTGAGTTTTCAAGGGGAAGTATCATAGATGAAAGGCAGCGCCGAGATCGTACCGGCAACCTGCGCGCCGTTTCGTTCGATCAGGACGCTCATTCCCGGCTGCAAGTAATCTCGATGCGCATAGCCAAGAGCGATGGCATGGCGTAGCCGCGGAGAAAAAACCGAGCTGGTGATTCTGCCGATTTCTTTTCCGTCGGAAGTGATCTTGTCGCCGCGGTCTGCCGGACTTTTTCCGGCGAGCATGATGCCGGCGAGCTTCCGGTTGACGTGGCCGCGCGAGCGGACCCGCTCGATGACTTCCTGTCCGATGTAACAGCCCTTTTGAAAACTCACTGCCTGATCGAGACCGGTTTCGAGCAGCAGATTGTCTTCGTCCATGTCGATGCCGTAGCGCGGGATGCCCGCCTCGACTCTGAGAATGTCTTGCGCTTGCAGACCGGTCCAGCGGAGCGAGAGGGCGGCGCCCGCTCGCTCTAATTCTTCGACAACCGGCGCGAGATTTCCCATCTCCATTAAAAGATCGAATCCTTCTTCGCCGGTGTGCGTCGAGCGAACCGCGCGAATCTCGTATTCTCCGACGCGAAGCAGGCAGTGGCCGTACATCTGCACGGGCGGGTCTTGGTGAGGAGCTATCGCGCTCAATAAAAGCAACGCGTGCGGCCCCTGGATAGAAATGATCCCGTACCGTTCGCCGGAATCTTTAATCTCGACGTCGTCCGCCACGAGATAACGGTTCAAATGGGCGACCACCTTCTCCTTCAACGGCTCCCATAGCAACAGCAGGAAAGAATCTTCGGCGCAGAGAACTCTCAGATCGGCGAGAATTTTTCCATTCACGTCCAGGACGGCGGCATAGACTCCATGTTCCGGAGCGAGTTGTTTAACGTCGTTGCTGACCATCCCCTGAAGCCACGGAACGCGATCCGCACCGGTGAGCTGCAATACGGCATAATTGGACAGGTCGAAGAGGCCGACCGCCGAGCGAACCGCCTGATACTCCTCGAGCGGCGCGCCAAAGCGCGCGGGCAGAATCCAGCCTCCGTCTTCGATAAGCACGGCGCGGCGCGCCCGGTGCAGATCTATCAGTGGCGTCGTCTTGGCCATCAGGGGAAATATAACCCCGAGAATCGAGGTTGACAATGTCGCTCGTCTTTACGTTTAATGGAGGAGCGATGGTGAAAGCAAGGACCGACCTGGATCTTTACAAGTTGGAAGTGTTCCATTGGGTGGCTGAGTACAAGAGCTTTTCGGCCGCCGCGACGCATTTGTCGCTCCGGCAGCCGACGGTCAGCGCCCATGTTCGTACGCTCGAGGAACAGCTGGGCGCGAAGCTCTTCCATCGGCTGGGCGGAAAGATAACGCCCACACCGCTCGGGCAGGTTCTGTTGGACTCGGCTAAAAGACTGCTGGCATTGAAAAGAGATACGTTGGCTTCGCTTGACCAGTTTCATGGGAAGGTTCGCGGTGAACTCCTGGTCGGGGGGAGCAATATACCCGGCGAATACATTCTCCCGCGCAAGCTGGCCACCTTCGCTGAGAAATATACCGAAGTCAAGCCTGTCCTCCGCATTGGCGATTCGGCGGGGATTGTGCAGGCCGTTCTAGACGGAGAGGTGGAGATCGGCTTTGTCGGCTTCAAAGGGGAAGACGGAAGGCTCACCTTTCACAAAATCTGGAAAGACGAAATGGTCCTCGCAGTGCCTAAGAACCATCCGTGGGGTCGTCTCAAGGCGATTGATCTCCGGGATCTTCGGAAGGAAGGCTTTATATCCCGAGAGGGGGGATCCGGAACGCTTCGCTCGGTTCGGAGATTGTTGACTCGGAGAGGCTATGAGTCGGAAAAGCTCCTGCGGGTCATTATGGAGCTCGGCAGCACCGAAGCGATCAAAGAAGCCCTGATTGCCGGTTTTGGTTTTTCTATACTTTCTCGCACTTCCATCCAGCGGGAGATTCGAGATGGGCTTCTCAAAGAGGTTCCTCTTCGCGGGCTTCAGTTGGAACGAGATTTCTATCAAGTCACTCACCGGCAGCGGGTCCTCTCGCCAGTAGCGCACGCCTTTATTCAGTTTCTCAAGCATAACTAACGGTTGCCGTCACACCGTGACGGCGGATCGCGCATAGGGGATAATCCGGATTCCATCCGCAGAGGATCGCGGTGACGACCAGATCCGCGTGATAGCACAAGCCGCCCGACAAGTGACCCTGTAGGAAGCCAATACGTTATCGAGGAGGGCCTCATATTAGATCTTCTGGAGCGAAGGATAGACGAAAGCGTCAAATTCGGCTTCCATATAGAAATTAGCTATTTGACTTAAAGCTAAAATTGTTATGTAAGGTTGCGTGAAGACATGAAGGATCCAGATTGAAAGGATGCAAAAATGAAAAAGCGGCTTGCATTGGTTTTTAGTTTTCTGGTGCTATCCATCGGAGGAGCGTTGGCTCAGCAGGCGCCGAAGGAATTGCGCATTTCGGCGATTCCGGACGAGAATCCGCAGGAGCTTTTGCGCATCTACGCGCCGTTCGCCGATTACCTCTCGAAGGAGGTCGGCATTCCGGTGAAGTTCACTCCGGTCGTCGACTACGCGGCGACCGTGGAGGGACTCGCGGGGAACAAGCTCGACATGGTCTGGTTCGGCGGGCTTACGTCGGTGCAGGCGGCCCGCAGGGCTAAGGGGGCCAAAAGAATCGTCATGCGCAAGGAAGACACCGAGTTTAAAAGCCAGTTCATAACGCGGAAAGATACCGGCGTCCGTGATCTCAATGACCTCAAGGGAAAAACTTTTTCTTTCGGCAGCGTCAGCTCTACCTCCGGCCACCTGATGCCGCGCTACTATTTAATGAAAGCCGGAATCAATCCGGAAAAGGACTTTTCCAAGTTCAGCTTCAGCGGCGCTCATGACGCGACGGCCGCCTGGGTGGAAGCAGGGCGGGTGGACGCCGGCGCGCTCAACTTCCTGGTATGGGACAAGCTCGTCGCCAACAAAAAAGTGGACACCGACAAGGTCGTGGTTTTTTATACTACGCCAACTTACGTCGATTATGTCTGGACGGTCCGCGGCGGTTTGGATAATGCCACGGTAGAAAAAATTGCCAAGGCATTGCTCAAGCTGGACTACAACAAGCCCGAGGACAAAAAACTCCTCGACTTGCATCGGACCAAGGGTTACATTCCCGCGAAAGACGAGCAGTGGAAAAGCCTCGAGGACGCCGCCCTCATCACGGGTCTCATCAATCAAAACTAGACGGGTCGCGAGAAGCTTCATGGAGCAGTATCGTCTCGACAAGGTCGTGAAAATCTTCGGGCGCCGGCAGATCGCGCTCGGAGGCTTCGACCTCGCGGTGCGAAAAGGGGAGAAGGTCGCGCTGATCGGGCCGAGCGGCGCCGGCAAGACGACGCTGTTTCGCCTGCTCAACCTCACGCTTCGGCCCACTTCCGGCGGGCTGTGGATCGACGGCGGCGAGGTCGTGAATCTGCACGGCACAAAATTGCGCGAGGTGCGGCGGCGGATCGGCACCGTCTACCAGCAGCACAATCTGGTGCCGCGCCTCAAAGTCATCCACAACGTCCTCTGCGGCCGGTTGGGACAATGGTCTACGGCGAGGTCTCTATGGTCGCTCGTCCGCCCCGCAGACGTCGAGGTGGCTTACCAGGCATTGAAGCAAGTGGGAATCGAGGAAAAGATTTTCAGCCGCACGGACGAACTTTCGGGAGGCCAGCAACAGAGAGTGGCGATCGCGCGCGTCCTTCTGCAAGACCCGGAGGTCATTCTTGCCGACGAGCCCGTGTCCTCGGTGGACCCGTCCCTCGCTTCGTCGATCGTTAAGCTGCTGGTCGAGATCAGCGAGACTATGGGAAAGACGCTGCTGGTCAATCTCCACAGCGTCGATCTGGCCCTGGAGTTTTTTCCCCGGATCATCGGCATGAGGAACGGAACCGCGCTTTTCGATCTCACGCCCGACAAAGTTACGGACGATCTTCTGGAAGATCTCTACTCGGGCCGCCTCCCCGACACCGATCGAGACGGGATCACGGATGAAGAGTCAAGTCCATCCATACTTCAGTAGCTCGCAAAAATCGGCCTTCCCTTATTTATTCGGCCTGCTCTTCCTCCTGGCGTTGGTGGATAGCTGGCGCCGGGTCGGCGTGGACCTCTTCCTGCTGTTCGAGCGGCAGGGCAGAGACAATGTAATCAAGTTTGTGACCGGAATGTTCCCGCCGGAACATTCGGATCAATTTCTTTCACTGATGATCGTTCCCACGCTGGAGACGATTCAGATTTCCGTAATGGGGACGCTGATTGCGATCGCCATCGGCTTTCCGATCGGAATTCTGGCGACGAGAAATTTCAGCGTGGGAGGAATCTTGAACGAAGCCGATACGACGGGCGCGCCGACGCGCTTCGCGCTGCGCCTTTCGATCTATTATTGCGCCCGGGGCGCGTTGAGCTTCTTTCGCTCGATTCCCGAATTTGTCTGGGCCTTCATGTTCGTACGCGCGGTCGGGTTGGGGCCGTTCCCGGGCGTGCTGGCGATCGGCGTCGCGTACGGCGGGATGCTCGGAAAAGTCTATTCGGAAATCTTCGAAGCGGTGAATCCCCGGCCGCTCGAGGCGCTGCAATCCACCGGCGCGAACAAGCTGCAGATATTTTTTTACGGCTGGCTGCCGCAGGTGTTGCCGAATGTCGTATCGTACACGCTTTACCGCTGGGAATGCGCGGTGCGGGCCTCGGCGATCCTGGGTTTGGTCGGCGCCGGCGGTCTCGGGCAACAGATCGAGATCTCCATGCGGATGTTCAACTTCAACGAGATTCTGACCATTCTCATCATTCTTTTTTTGATGGTGGCCGGAGTCGATTACTTAAGCGCGAAAGTGCGGGCGATTTTATGACCCGTTCGGCAGGACTCAGGGTCACCCGTCGAGAGCCTCTGGGTCGAACGATGGTGAAGAAGATCGAACCATGAGCGGCAGCCCGACCGAGCAGAAGAGTATCGTCATGCCCTGGCCGGGGCACGAGCGGAGAGGGAGGCCGACTCTCGGTAACTACCTGGTCGCCGCCGGGCTGCTGGCGCTTTTTATTTGGAGCTATCACGGCGCGGATATTCGCCTGAGCGAGCTCTTTAGCCGGGAGGGCGGCGGGCAGATCCTCGCTTATATCAAGAGATTGTTTCCCCCCGATTTTTCTCCCGCCACTCTGCAGCAAGCGTTTCGCGGCACGATCGAAACTTTCGCCATCTCATTTCTCGGGACTCTCATGGCCGCGGTGATCGGCTTTTCCGTCGTCTTCTTCGCTTCGCGCAATTTAATGTACTCGGGGCTGCTCTACGAAATGGAGCCCGGCGAGTGGTGGAAGCGCGCGCTCCGGCTCGTCCCTTACGTCTCGGCCAAGTCGCTGTTGAATATTTTGCGCACGATTCCGGAGATGGTCTGGGCCTTGATCTTTGTTTTTATCGTTGGCCTCGGCCCTTTTCCCGGGATGCTGGCGCTCGGAGTCCACACCGGAGGAGTGCTGGGAAAACTTTTCGGCGAAGTCCTGGAGGACGTCGATCCGCAGCCGATCGAATCGCTTCAGTCCACCGGCGCGAATCGCATGCAGATTTTGTTCTACGGCATCGTGCCGCAGGTGCTCCCGCAGTTTATTTCCTACACGCTCTATCGCTGGGAGGTGAA
>CAZNES010000079.1:0-21425 GCA_964572145.1 uncultured Syntrophobacteraceae bacterium | reverse complement strand
CCGCGATCTTGGCCGAGTCCACCCGGCTCATCTGTCCCGCCCCGACGCCCAATAGCTGGTCGCGCGAGGCGAAGACGATCGCGTTGGATTTGACGTTGCGGCAGATGCGCCAGGCGAAATCCAGCGCGGCGTATTCATCCTCCGTCGGCTTGCGCTCCGTCACGACCTTGCAAGCCCGCACATCGACCGAGCCGGTGTCCCAATCCTGCGCCAATAGCCCGCCCCGGACCCGTCTGAGATCGTGACCGCCGGCCGCTTTTTCTCCCATGTCGAGTTCGAGCAGACGGATATTGAGCAGGCGCTTGGCCGAGGAGAGCACCGCCTTGGCGCCGGGCGTGAACGAAGGCGCCAGCACGATCTCCAGAAAAATCTCCTTAAGTTCCGTCGCCGTCTCTTCATCGACCGGACGGTTGAAGGCGATGACGCCGCCGAAGATCGACACCGGATCGGAGGCGCGCGCTTTGCGAAAAGAATCCGCGAGAGATTTTTCCGAGAGAGCGACGCCGCAGGGATTGTTGTGTTTGATGACGACCGTCGCCGTCTCCGAAAATTCCAAAACGGCGCGCAAGGCCGCATCGGCGTCGAGGATATTGTTGTAGGAGAGCTCTTTGCCCTGGATCTGCTTCGCTTTTGTAATAGACGGGCCGCGGCCCTCGCCGCTCGCGTAAAAGGCGGCCCCCTGGTGCGGGTTCTCGCCGTAGCGGAGGTCTTGAAGCTTGGTGAATTGCAAATTAAGCGTCTGTCCCCAGGGAGTGGGCTTGCGCTCTGCGTCGAGGGAGTCGAGGTAGTTGGAGATGAGGCCGTCGTAGCGCGCCGTGTGGCGGAACGCTTTGCAGGCGAGGCGAAACCGGCGCTCGGCCGACAGCTCGCCGCCGTTCTGCTTCAGTTCGCTTAACACTTCTTCGTAGTCGGCCGGCTCGACGACGACCGCGACGTGGGCGTGATTTTTCGCCGCCGAGCGCACCATGCTGGGGCCGCCGATGTCGATCTGCTCGACGATCTCGTGAAACGGCGCGCCGCGCGCCACCGTCGCCTCGAAGGGGTAAAGATTGACGGCCACCAGGTCGATCGGCGCGATGCCGTGGGCTTTCATCTGGGAGACATGCTCCGGATTGTCTCGGAGCGCCAGCAGTCCGCCGTGGACTTTGGGGTGAAGCGTCTTCACCCGCCCGTCCATCATCTCCGGGAAACCGGTGATCTCGGAGACGTCTTTGACGGGGATTTTCTCCTGTCTGAGCAGCGCCGCCGTGCCGCCCGTAGAGATGATTTCGACGCCCATCGCTGCAAGTCCCCGCGCGAACGCGACGACTCCGTTCTTATCGGACACGCTGACCAAGGCCCTCTGAATCTTGCCCACGCTCGTTCAACCCTCCTTCAATTTTTTTGAATGCGCGGCACGCGCGCGCTTATCGATGTGACGATTTCGTAGGAGATCGTCTCCGCCCAACCGGCGAGTTCGTCGGCGGAGACGGCCGCGTCGCCTTGCCGGCCGAGCAGAACAACTTCATCTCCCTGCCTGACTCCCGCTATATCGGTAACATCCACCATAGTCAAATCCATGCTGATTCGTCCCACTATCGGCGCTCTTTTCCCGCGCACCAGAGCCGCGCCGCGGTTCGACAGCAGCCTGTGGTAGCCGTCGGCGTAGCCCACCGGCAGCGTGGCGATTGAACTTTCCCGCCGCGTCACAAACGTTCTTCCATAGCCGATACTTGAGCCCACGGGCAGCCGCTTCACCTGCATGACGCGCGTCTTCCACGAGAGCACCGGCTTGAGCTTCACGAGCTGCGACATTGCCGGCGAGGGATAGAGGCCGTAGAGCATCAGCCCCGGGCGGACCATGGTGAAGCGGGCGCTACGCTCGGCGATCAGCGCGGCGCTGTTGGCGAGGTGGACCGACGGCGGATTGAAGCCGGCCTGTTGAAGCCGTTCCAACGCGCGGTGGAAAGCCTCGATCTGCGTCCGGGTGTAATCTGCCTTCTCATCCTCCGCATGGGAGAGTTGGGAAAAAAGCCCTTCTAACTTAAGCGCCTTGAGCTTGTTCAACTCAGGCAGCCAGCTTTCGATTTCCGAATGAAGCAGGCCGAGCCGGCCCATGCCGGTGTCGACCTTAAGATGGAAATTCAGCGAGCGCGATCGCTTGCGCAGCAGCCGTTCCAAACCGCGGAGAGTATCCAGGTCGCTGATCGCAGGCGTGAGCTTGTGTTGGAGAAGTTGGCCGAGTTGCCCGGCGTAGATGGCGGTCAAGACGAGAATCGGCGCGCGAATCCCGGACTCTCTCAGCTCAATCCCCTCTTCAACGGTGGCGACGCCGAAGCCGTCGCTGCCGGCTTGAGCGAGAGTCTTCGCGACTTCCCGCACGCCGTGGCCGTAAGCGTTCGCCTTGACCACGGAAAGAATCTTCACGCCGGACCCGACGGTCTTTCTAACTTGCTCAAAGTTCCAGCGCAGCGCTGTGAGATCTATAACGCAGTAGGTAGGACGTCCTTTGGGAGGTGATGTCATCAATGAGGACAACTTTTACGCCGGGATATTATGCGCTTAACAAATACTAGGGGAGTTGTAAACCCTGTGCAAGCCAGGCAACAGGCGTAAGGCATCAGGCAACAGTCAGGCGGAAGGCGCGAGAGACCAGGCAAGACCGGGGACTGGTTTCTGCCGCCGGGTTGTTGTAGTGATTCACAGCATGGAAAAGGTCAATCGCCGATGCCCTCCTCGCAGAAATTGAAGAGATCAGCAAGATGCTGGGTTCGCTGATTTCAAAAATTCATTACCTTGTGCTTAGTGGTTTCTTCCTTCCTCTCTTCCTATTGCCTAGTGCCTGTTGCCTGATGCCTGCTTTTTCACGATCACGAACACGATCACGTCGTTTCCCCCCTGTTGCCTATTACCTAATGCCTTTTGCCTGACCCCCTACTTTTTTCTTGACGCCGACGGCTACTCTGTTCTACCCTAGACCCAATCGATTCTGGCTGGATCGGCGCGGATCCGGTGACACCGTCAGATTTGTTTTTACACTAGCCCGGACCCGGGTCTTCCCGGCTGGGCTTTTTTTTTGGCGGGTTCGCAGACGAAAGGAGAACCGTATGCTGATGCGATCATGCTCGCTGTGCAAAATCGTCGGCGCCATTGCGATCATCGGAGCGCTCAACTGGGGCCTCATCGCTATCTTTAACGTGAACCTGGTCGATCAAATCTTCGGCGCAATGGTCGCGCGGTGGCTTTACATTCTGGTCGGCCTTTCCGGCATCATGCTGCTTGTCAGCTATTTCTACGTTTGTCCGGGTTGTAGAAAAGTCAAAGCAGCCTGAGTTTTTTTCGTCTCCGCCGTAAATCAATATCGCTCCCGGCATCGCCGGGAGCGTTGCCGGGGTGTTTTTTGCGCGCTCCCGATTACGCATAGGTTTTGCTTTTTAATCTTCCGCTGTTATCCTTCATACAGGCCCGAAATGATAATTAAATCGGCCGCAGCGCTCGCTCTATTTTTATCTTTTTTTATTTTCGCCCCTGCTCGAGCCGCGGCGCCGACGGTCAAAGTCGTCATGACAACCGGATCGCTGAGCGAGAGAGAGAGCGTGGTTTACGTCGCGCAGGATCAGGGCTTCTTCCGTAAATACGGCCTCGATCTCAGCTTCGTTCAGGTGCGCAACGGCCCGGTCGGCATGGCCGCCCTGAGCTCGGGTGAAACTCAATTTCACTGGGGCTCGGTCTCTGCGGCCAACCTCGGCGCGATCGCCGAAGGAGCCGACCTGGTATTCGTCGCCGGCTTCATTAACAAACTCACCGGCAATTTCATCGCGAGCCCGAAGATCCAAAGTCCGGCCGACTTGAAGGGCAAGAGTCTCGGCGTCAACAGCTTGAGCGGCGGCGGCTGGATTTTCACGATGCTGATGCTCGACTACTGGAGCCTCGTGCCGGAACGGGACAAGATACAGTTCAGGGCGCTGGGAGACCAGGCGGTCATCGCGCAAGCCCTCTCCAGCGGCACCGTGGACGCGGCGTTCGTCGGTTACACCTTCGGCAAGATTTTACAGAACAAAGGCTTTCGTCTTCTCGCCGACGCGGAGAAGCTTCCGATCCCGTATCAAGGTTCGGGCATCATGGCGCGGAAGAGCTTCGTCACTTCGTCACCCACTATATTGGAAAACGTTCTCCGAGCACTTCTCGACAGCCTCGCTTTCATCCGCAATCCCGAGAACAAGCCCCGCGCGTTGAGAAGCCTGGCCAAAGGGCTTCGCCTTCAACGCGTGGAGGACGCCGAGGAGGGTTATCAGAACATCGTCGGCCTTTACGAGCGGAAAATCTCTCCCAGCGTCGACGGCGTCCGCAACGTCATCCGCCTCTTGGGCGCGACTAACGAGAAGGTCCGCCGCCTCAAGGCCGAGGAGCTGGTGGACGACAGCGTGGTGAGGAAGTTGGAAAAAGAAGGCCGGTTCTAATTTTTTGTTTTGCTCTCGCCTCAGGCCTGAACGACGAAGTCGAAACTTGCCGCCTTGGCGCCGGCTGACTCGCGGATAACCATCACGAGCTTTGGATTGAAGATGCCGTCTTTTTTATTCTCCGGCTCGCCGGGAAAGTAGAGCTGGGTGGTGAGAACCGACCGGTTCGGCGCCTGCACTCTCACGTGGAAGTGGCGCGTGCGTCCGGGATAGAGTCCCGGCACGATCGTCTCCAGCCGGTACTTTCCGGCGCCGCCGGTAAACTGGTGCCCGCGCAGCCTGAAGCCGGCGTTGTCATACTCGCCGCGCGAATCCGCCTGCCAGAAATCGATGAGAACTTTTTCGATCGGTTTGCACTTGGTCGATCGGACGGCGCCCTCGAGAATAAATTTCGTGCCCTGGATGCCCGGCTCCAGCAGCGACTTGCGCTCGGGTGAGCGCGGCTTGAAAAAAGGCCCCGGCGTTTGCTCCGGCGTAATATCATCACTATCTCCACACGCCGGCGTCGCCTCCAGCTCCCGCGTCGCCGCAAGCGCGCCCAGGTCATATAAAAAGATCGGCGCCGCCAGCGCAGCTCCAACAAACCCCCGCCGCGTTATTCCGAAATCTTTTTCTTGTTCCATAATTCCATTTTGCACCCAATTGTCCGCTTTACAATCTCCGAACTTTAGCGACCAGAAAGGGCGGGACCGTTAACAGCACGCGGTAGCGGATGAATGTGTGCTAGTTCACGGGATAGCTATTTCTGTGAAGCTTCCTGGTAAAGCAGCGTCTATGGCTTGGGTGACCGCGCTAGCAGCGTTTTGAATACGCGGCCAACTGGTCGATGACAGCACAACGACGGCGATTCTCAAGCCAGTCAAATTCCGTTGATTGGGCAGGTTCTGGTCGGTAGTGACGAAAACTTCAAAGCCCTCTTGTTCTGCCGCTGTCAGCAGGTCGCCGTTGCTCAGCGTACTCCAACCACGCTCAAAAGTAGTTTCCACTTGGTGAGAGCTTAGCAGCTTCCGCAGGGGCGCTGGCGTCCCCTGATCGAAGAGAATGCGCACTCAGGCAACCTGGGACAAATTCAGGCTTTTGGCGGCATGGTCGAGGACCGCACGCACTTGCTCGATGATAACGCCCGGGAACAGGTCCACGAACTCACTAATCTGGACTCCATCTTCCAGGTTCTCAAAAAGGGCCGAGACCGGGACTCGTGTGCCGCGGAACACCCACGCGCCGCTTACGCGCTCCGGATCACGCTCGACCGCTGGACAAGACGACCAATCTAACATGGCCTTATACTAACCGTGGTGTCGCAACGATTCAAGGCTGCAGAAGTAATGCAAAGACGGCCATTTCTCATTTTTTACTTTTTCCTTCTCTCCTGTTTCCTCCTCTCGCCTGTTACCTCTCGCCTCACGCCTTATCCCTAGTGCTTGTCCGTTTCTGCCTATTTGAGATCTGAGATTTGCCATTTGAGATCGCGAAGCGCCTGCCTCTTGCCTATTTTGCCTCTTTGTTTTACTTTTGCGCCAACTAACTTCGGCTGGGTCTCCCGATCTGGTCAACATATTTGATGTTGCATCATTTGGGTCACTAGGGGGAGTAGGGAGGTTCTCGGTGCAGGACTCGAACAAGAGGTGGACATCATGAATCCCATGAATCGTTTTGTGCAGATCTTGAATCGAGTTGCAAAAGTGTTCTGGGGGGCGTTCAAGGAGTCCCCAGCGGGTTTCTTTGCGCCACTGGTTGCTTTTTGGCGCGCAGTAAAAACAAACGCGACGCCGCAAGCGCACTACGAGGAGGGGCGGCGCAGCCACAGGGTGTGAGCTGAAGTACGCCTCCGCTCGTTTTTGTTGCCTCCCGCCTGATCCCTAGTGCTTGTCCGTTTCTTCCTATTTGAGATCTGAGATTTGCCATTTGAGATCGCGAAGCGCCTGCCTGTTTCAGCCAAAGGCTGATCCGCCAATCTTTGTGGCGGAGCCTCTCGCCTCATGCCTATTTTATTGCCTGTTTGTTGGCTCTTGCCTATTCCGCCTCTTTGTTTTACTTTTGCGCCAACTAATTTCGCTGGGTCTCCCGATCCGGTCACATCTTTGATTCCACAACATCGCCCGGCCCGCATCTGCCCAGCCGGACTTTTTAGTCGTAAAGAGAAGCTGATATGCGGGTCGCAATTCTTCTTCACCGGTTGAGTGGGTTGCCCTTTATAGCGCTGGTTTTTTTATCAGCTGGACTACACGCAGCCCAAACGGACGAGACGCTGCTCGAAGAAATCAATCAGTTGCCGGAAGCTGAGCGCCAGGCGAGGCTTGTCCATGGCGCGAAAAAAGAGGGGACCGTGACCTGGTATGTGGCGATGAACCGCCCGTATGCGCAGGATCTGATCAACGGCTTCGAAGCGGACTATCCCTTCCTCAAAGTCAACGCTTTGACCGGCAGCGGCGGCGCGTTATTGTCGCGCGTCCTCACGGAGACTCGGGCGAGGTCGTACCAGTACGACGTCTTCAACACTCGGAGCATGACGATCAATACGCTGAGAAAAGCCGATGCCATCATGCGCTATCGGACCCCGTATCGCAGGCTTCTGCGCGACGGCTTTTACGACAAGGAGGGCTTTTTCAACGGCCTGTTCGCCACCCCCATGGTCTTCACCTTCAACACGAAGCTCACAAGCCGCAAGGACGCGCCCGCGTCACTCGAGGATTTGACCTATCCGAAATGGGCGGGAAAGCTCGCCATGGACACCGAATCCTACGACTGGCTGGCCGCGCTGATGGACTATTACGGAGAAGCAAAAGGAGCGGAGCTGGCGGCAAAAATCGGCGCGCAAAAGCTCAACGTGCGGCGCGGACCCACTCTGGGCATGCAGCTCGTCGCCGCGGGTGAGTTTCCCGTGCAGATCGACGGCCACCACCAGGAAGCCATCGCGATGAAAAAACGCGGCGCGCCGCTGGACTACATTTTCCCCCAGCCTTTCGTTCCGGCGAAATCATTGGTTCCGATCTACATGTCGTCGCACCCGCCGCATCCCCACGCCGCCGCCCTTTTGGCGGATTTTCTTCTGTCCAGGAAGGGGCAAGAGATCATGTACGGTCACGGCCGGTGGGTGAGCCACAAGAATATCACCACGAAGGGTCCGGAGGACGTCGGCGATCGCAAGGTCTTAATTCCCTCGCCCGAGAAATGGGGCGATCGCTATCAAGAACTCATCGCACTCTATAATAAACTATTGCTGCGGCAGTGAGCCTATCCAAAAGGAGGCACGACGATGGGCAAGATCAATCTCAAGCGCGTCTATCATATCGGGGTTCCCGTAAACGATCTCGAGCGGGCGGAGCGCTTTTACGTGGACGTGCTGGGGATGAAGGTGCATGGAAACCCGGTGGATAAGGACGGCCGGCGGAATTACCGGGTCAGCGATGACAACCAGCCGTGGCGCGATATCTTAGGCTATTGGCCCGAGGCGCTGCGACTCAAGTGCGCCAATGACAGCGTGGAGGTCGTGCTGGTCAAACGGCCGAAGCCGCTGGCGCGCGATTGGAAAGAGGACAGCTTCAACCATAATGCTTTTTCGGCGAGCAAAGAGGATTTTGATCTTTTCCTGGAGCGGGCCAAGGAGTGGGGAGTCGATTTTCATCTCGGACCCGTCGGCCGCAAAGGCAATCGAACGCTGTATTTCTTCGATCCCGACGGCAACTACATCCAGTTGGATGATAGAGGCTAAGGCTCCTTACCGGGTGGCAGCATACTTTCACCCGTCGCCCTCCGGCTTGCCTTTATTCGTTTGATCTGGGTAGAAGGGTATGGTAAATGATACGTAAGCGATTGTGGTATCCCTTATGGATAAAAACAAGGTAAAGAAAATCATACAAGTTCCAATGGAAGACGAGCTGTTGGAACGCATCGACGCCACGGCGGGTGTAGTCGCCGAGAGTCGCGCCGCTTTTATTCGGGAGGCCTGCAAGCAGCGCTTGAAAAGCTTCGCGGCTAAAGAGTTGGACCGGCGATACATGGACGGCTACCTAAAGAAACCGGAAGGGCTGGATTGGGCGGAGACCTCAGCTAGGTTGCTTGCGAAGCGGCTGCCAAAAGAAAAGTGGTAGATGAAGCGTGGCGAGGTGTGGTGGGTTGATATGCCTGCGCCGGCCGGGCGGAGACCAGCCGTGCTCCTAAGTCGGGATTCAGCCTACCGAGTCCGAGCGGCCGTGACGGTTGCGCCGGTAACGCGTACCATGCGCAACATACCCGTGGAGGTGCTTCTGGATCAAAGCGACGGAATGCCTGTCCGGTGCGTAGTGAACCTGGACGATATTACCACTTTGCCCAAGGCCCTTGTTAAGCAGCGAATCACAGCTTTGACACCGGAGAAAATCCAGAAGATCGACGAGGCCATCCGTTTTGCTCTGGACCTAGACTAGCCCCGGGCCAACTCGACGCGAGCACGAGCCACGAACACGATCACAGCTTTTTCCCGGTGCCGCTCGCCTCGCGCCTTCCCGCTGTTTTTCCTTTTACCTTTTTACTTTTTCCTTGCCTTCCATCGCCTCTTGCCTATTTCGCCTCTTTGTTTTACTTTTGCGCCAACTAACTTCGGCTGGGTCGTCCGATCCCGTCACATCTTTGATTTCTGCATCAATGTGGAATTTGAAACGGAGAAACACATAGGCCAAGATTTGACCCCTTGAACTACCCCGGCGCTTGCATCGACGTGTTGCCCGGCAAAGTCACGCGCCAAGAACTCTGCGCCCCGGCGCTTTAAAAAAGTAGTCGAAGGGCAGATTCTCAGATAATACGATCGTGTTTCTGTAAGTTATGCCTCGCGCACAGCAGCTGTACGTTGTGTTCGGTTATCGACGTTCCTCCTTTCGACCAAGGTAGATCGTGATCGAAATGAAGCTCGTTCGTAGCGCCACATATCACGCATTTTCCTGCATCTCGCTTCCAGACGGCAAGCTTTACAGAAGTCGGAATTAGTCGACGACGCTGGATATTGCGCGCTGGAGGCTGGTCAAAACTTTCATCCCCTTCGACCGCCACAAGTCGAAACTTGAAAACTTGGCGATATTCATCATGTTCGCGCCAGGAATCGACGAGATGGAAAACACCATTGTATGACCATATACCTGGTTGGATCTTTTCGTATACTCGTACGCGCTCAGGTGAGCGCTTACCATTTTTATGCGATTGGGCGGCTTCATGAAATTTTCCATTTTGTGTGAGGCTACCTGAAGGAAATCGCTCGGGTTGATCGACCACTTTAGGGTTAGGGTGCAGCGACGTCTTTGGTTGGTCGTGCCCTTCGTATATAAGAGTCGTTCCGTTATCCTCCAACCGATCCCGATATGGCGCATTCCGTCGAAGCGACATCAATATAACCGAGTGGTTATGCGCGATTCCGAAATTCATACCTTGCTGAAGGCTGGCGCCTTCACGCCGGCACATTTCGAGGTAAGAAATTATATTGTCGCTCAATGTGAAAATTTCCTGGTTGCAATTGCCTGGACAATTTTATTGTCCAATGTTGACTCCTTTACCACACCTGTGGCAGATCAGACCAGAACGATAGGGTAGAATTTGACGAGACCTGATATCTGCCATGTTTTCGAAATTGCGAAAACGTGATAAGTATGGCCGCTGAAAGAAGTGAGCTCTAGAGAGTTGCGGGCGGTCATCCGTTGGTCGGTAGCCGCGTCGCCCTAAACGATAGAGGCAGTCAGGAAAATCTCTGCCCTCCCCGCGAAGAAGCTCAGGCTCAACCACGGCTATCTCAAAACCGGGCTGCCGGCGGACATCACGGTTTTCGACCCGATAAAATCGACGACTTGGTGAATAGGCGGCTGCCGAAGAAAAAAGTGGATGCAAACGTGGGAAGGGAGGTAGGGTCAGATCTCGGACTATGATAGTTACTCAAAGGGCCGGACGGAGCCATCATCACGCCCCATTTTTCATCCCCCTGTAATTCATTCACACTTCCGTGAATACGCGGCCTCCCCCAGACGTAATGAACTCCAACAGCGCGGCGCCGCTGTCTTGGGTTGCGCGCCGGGCGCGCCGGGCGCGCTGCTTGACACAACGAACCGTGGCGGACTAGGCTCCGCGACAAGGACTACTAACTTGGAGGTTGCTGCCATGGCTGAGTCATTGGAGAGTTTTAAAAGCTATATCGGCAAAAAGGAAACGGCCGTCGACGTGGTTACGGCTTCGGCGATGTTAAAGTTCGCCGCCGCATTGGGACAGGAAAATCCGCCCATGGACAAGGGCGCGCCGATTCCACCCGGATGGTACGGCGCATTTTTCCCGCCCTCGCACCGGCCTTCACAGATGCGGCTGGACGGTCAGGCCTCCGGCGGCGGCATCGTGCCGCCTATTCCTTTGCCGCGCCGCCGGATCGGCGGCACCCGCGTGACGTTCCACGAGCCGCTGAGGATCGGCGACGAAATCACACGGGTCACCGAGATTGCCGACATTCGAATCGACGACGGGCCGAACGGAGCTATGGCGACCGTCGTCGAGCGGCACAGTATTTCGAGCAGCCGCGGCCTCGGCGTCGTGGAAGAGCGCGATATGGTCATGCTCAGCGAAAAGAGGGCCGAGGCCGCGCCCTCGACTCCGCCCGCGGCTCCCGCCGAGGCGGCCTGGCGGCTGGCGGTCGAGCCCAATCCGCCTTTGCTCTTCCGCTTCTCGGCGATCCGATTCAACAGCCACCGGATCCACTACGACCGCGACTACGTCACCAAGGTCGAAAAGCTTCCTGGTTTAGTCGTGCAGAGCTCGCTCGTATCACAGCTGATGATCGAGATGTGCCGCAAGGAGTTGCCGGCGCGCCGGTTGGCCGCGTTCGATTTCAAAGGCTTGCGCCAGATTTACGATACCGGCAATTTCACGATAGCTGGAAACCCGTCGGCCGGCGGGCGCGAAGCTCAACTCTGGGCGCTGGATAGCGAAGGCAGGGTTGCCATGACCGCGACGGCGAAGTTTGCCGCGTGAGAATTGAAAGGCGGCAAGATTCCCCGATCGCCTAGCCTTCCACGTTTCCGGAATTCCGGAAACATGGAAACGCATAGCGACTTCATCCTTTTCTTTTTTCTCCTTCGCGTCTATCCTAGAAAGATTCCCCTTCCTACCTAAAGGAAAATGACACAACAAAAGAAATCCAAACGCATGCAACTAACCATTCGCACGCTGCGGCACGGTTGGTACGACAAGGACGAGATCATGCTCCATGCGGCTTTCCAATTATTGGTCGACTTCGTGGAACAAGAACATCCCGACAAGCACATCGATTGGAACCACGGTGCCCTTCACCGTCGAGCGTGGAAGGAGATACGCGACCTCTATCGGTGGTGGACTGCGATACGCTCAAGCAGGAGGGGTCCTTTGGATGACAAGAGAATAGCCAAGCCACCTCTGCGCTTTAACAAGGTGAAAGGAACGAAGTTCAGAAGACTGGCGACGCCGAACAAGAAAAAGTATGCAGCCTACTATCGGACAGTCAAGAAGCATGCGCGCCTGGAACGGGAATGGCACGGTGAGGACCAGCGCAATCTGCATCGTCTAATAGAAATCCGAGACTTTCTGTGGACCTAAAAGAAGACCGGCCAGCGAACCGTGGAACCTACTCGCCTTAATGCTCGCCACGTTTTCGCAATTGCGAAAACGTGAAACTATCCGAATCCTCGTCCATTCTTCAGACGGCCCAGCTTGGGCAGAAAATTTCGTATTCGGAAGCTCTTGATCATTGTTCGCAATAATGCGAACATGCCAAGGTGTCATGCCGAAAATTACGGTTGTTTTCTACCGGGAAGACGCGGACACGGTTCCCGTGCTCGACTGGTTGGACCGTCTCCCCGCCAAAGTCCAAGACAAGTGCCGGGTGCGCATCGAGCGGCTGCGAGATCTAGGCCATGAGCTGCGGCGTCCGGAATCGGATTACTTACGAGACGGCATTTACGAACTGCGTGTCGGTTTTCGGGGCATGAATTATCGCATGCTATATTTCTTTCACGGTCGCGTTGCCGCCGTTCTCGCCCATGGTCTAGTTAAGGAGCGCGAAGTGCCGCCGCGCGATATCGAAGATGCGCTCGGGAGAAAGCGCAGGTTCGAACTGGACCCGGGGCGGCATACTTACAAGGAGGGCTGATCATGCCAAAGAAAAAGACAAGACCGACTACGGATGCGGTGAAAATCCTCCATCGACGCTACTATGAAGGCAAACCGGAACGGCTTGCCGGCATGGAGAGAGCGCGGGCCGACAATCAGGTTGCACGCGAAATCGTCGCCCTGCGGACGCACGCCGGTCTAAGTCAACGACAACTGGCACAACTGGTCGGCACCACCGCATCGGTTATTTGCCGTCTCGAAGATGCCGATTACGAGGGCCATTCCCTGGTAATGCTCAACCGAATCGCATCGGCATTGAACCGTCGTGTCGAGATTCGCTTTGTCCCAGCGGAACGACGGTCAGCATGATGCCGAACGGGACTTTTCTGACGCGAAGCTGTAAATTTTAACTCACTCGCTCTTCCGTGAGTACGCGATCTCCGCGGACGTAATGAACTCCAACAAGGCAGCGCGTCCGTTCTCGGTTGCGCGCCGGGCGCGCTGGAGCGCTGGTGCAATATCATCAACCCTCTCGATTCTCTCCGCGTATCCGCCGAGAGCCTTCCCCATCTCCGCGTAGTTGCCGCCGAGGTCTCGCGTGCGGTAGCGCTCATGCGAGACGCCCATGTGGCGCGTCTCCGCCGCCATGGTGGAATTTTTTAGCACGATCGTGAGTATCGGTATGCCGCAGCGCACCGCGGTTTCAAAGTCGAGTCCCGTCATCCCAAAGGCGGCATCGCCCATGAAATTCACGCAGAACTTCTCCGGCGCCGCCAGCTTCGCCCCTATGATAAGGCCCAGGCCGGTTCCGAGCGCGTGCGATTTTCCCCAGCCGAGATAGCCGCGCGGCGTTGTCGCGCGGTAAAAGGGAACGAGCTGATTGCGCGGGCTGCCCGAGTCGTGCGTCACGATGGCGTCTTTGGCGTCCACGCTATTGATAAATTCCCACATGACCCGGTAAGGGTTGATGGGCGTTTCTTTCGACGCGAGCTTCGGCATCCATTCCGCCAGCCAGGCCTCGCGCGCCGTTTTGATTTGAGCCGCGACGCCGTTCTGCTCCGGCTTTCTTCCCTTCTTGAGCTCTCGCACCGCTTCGATGAACTGGCGCAACACGAGCTTTGCGTCTCCCACGACCGGATGGTCCGCGCTGTAATGTTTGTTCAAGTCTCTCTCGTCGTTGGTTGCGTGAATGATCGTTTTTCCCGGTGGTATTCCGGCGAAGGTGATGCCGTGGTGGGTGAGGCTGCAGCCGATGGCGAAAACCACATCGGACTGTCGCAGGAACTGGTGAACATACATCGGCGCGACGCCGGCGCCGGTGCCGAGCGAAAGCGGGTGGTCTTCCGGAAAAGCGCTCTTTCCTTCGAGTGTCGTCATTACGGGCGCCTCGAGCATCTCTGCCAGTTCGACCAGATCGGCGGACGCCTCGGCGTAGAGCACTCCCTGGCCGGCGCAGATGAGCGGATTCTTCGCTCCGGCGAGCGTCTTGGCCGCCATCTCTATGTCGCGCGGATCGGGCGCGGAGCGCGCCGCCTTTACGGGCCGGTATCGGATTTCCGCTCCGGGAAACTCTGCCGTGGCGACATCGGCCGGCAGCTCGATCATGACCGGTCCCCGGCGTCCCATTTTCAGCAGGCTGAAAGCGCGGCGCATCACTTCCGGTGTCTGCTCCGGCAGGATCAGCTCCTCGACCCACTTGGTTACGCCGGCATATGAGCGGACGGCGCGGAAGAAGGGAAAAGTCTGCGCCACGTTGCGCGCGTTGCCCGCGGGCAGCACGAGGATCGGCACGGAGTCCGAAAAAGCCGTGGCGACCCCGGCGAAGGCATTCTCCGTACCGGGACCGGCCTGCATGGCAAAAACTCCGATGCGCCGCCCGTTGGAAACGCGCGAAAAGCCGTCGGCGATGCCGACTCCGACTCGCTCCTGGCGGCAGACGATCGGCCGTATGCCCGCCGCGGCCGCGGCCTCGATCATCGGCGCGGTCGGAAAACAACTCAGAAACTCCACGCCTTCACGCTTGAGAATCTCTGCGATGACGTCAACGACTCTCATCTTGTCCTCCTTGCGTGCGTCGAGGGAACCTTAGCCGAAAGACGCTCCGCTTTCCAGACCGTCCTCCCTTGACCTTCACCACCAATTAAATTAGCTCTATCCATATGACCCGACGTGAATTGTTGCAGGGTTTGCTGGTGGCTGGGATTTGGACTGCGTTCAGAGATTTTGCATTTGCCGCGCAGGCGGCAACCAACAAAGACATTCAAGAGCTGCAGAAAAATTGGAAGGCGCTGCTGGCTGATAGCGTCAAAGTTCCGCTGCCCTCGGAGCCGCTGAAGCTTTCCAAAGACGAATGGCGCAAGCGGCTGAACGCTGAGCAGTTCGATATCCTGCGCGAAGAAGGCACGGAGCGTCCGGGATCGAGCCCATTGAACAATGAAAAGCGGCCGGGCGTGTTTGTCTGCGCCGGCTGCAACCTGCCGCTTTTTACCTCGACGATGAAATACGAGAGCGGCACCGGCTGGCCGAGTTTTTTCACGACGATTCCCGGCGCATTCGCAACCAGCACGGATTATAAATTGGTCCTGCCTCGGACCGAGTATCACTGCGCGCGTTGCGGCGGCCACCACGGCCACATCTTCGACGACGGCCCGCCGCCGACGGGAAAACGCTGGTGCAACAATGGCGTCGCTCTGAAATTCATCCCCAAAACCGGTGCAGGCCGGTCATAAAAGCTCATATACTTCGTTGCCCTCAGCCGCCTTCGCTCGACGTACTAAAAGAGTACGCCTGCGCTTGACGACTTTCGGGCGCCTCGTCTCTGAGACCTTTCTGACCAGCCTGAAAAAATAATTTCTTGCATGGGATCATTTGCCGCGCCGCAAAATCGAAATACTGTACAAATCTTAAGTACGGATCATTTTGCGGTGCGGTATGCCCGCCTCCATAAACACGCGCCCCACGCAATGGAAGCCCAGCTTTTCGTAAAAGCCGGCAACAGGAACCTGGGCGTGTAGGTAAATCAGCTTCGCACGGCGCCTGCGCGCCAACTCGATAGCCCGTTTTAACAGCGCCTTCCCTACTCCTTTGCCGCGATAGCTTTTAAGCACGGCCATGCGCCCGATCTTCGCTCTGGCGTTAGCGATGACAAGCCGGGCGGTTCCTACGGTTTTTTCATCGACGGTGGCTAAAAAGTGGGTGGCTTTCCGATCGTCCTGGTCGAGCTCTACTTCTTCCGGCACCCCCTGCTCACGGACAAAAACACGTAGGCGGATAGAAAAGGCTCGCTTCAGCTCTTTTTGGGAGACAACCCTTCGGACTCGCGTCATTCACGTTATGAGAGGAAGCGCGTCACTTCAAAATCTGCTCGGCGAATTGGGCCGAGGGAAGCCGTACCGTCATGTACTTGTCCTCCAGGTGATTTCTGACCTTGTGGTATTGCTCGATGGTGAGCACGTCTTTTGCCGCCTCGACGCCGTGCTCCTGAAGCCATTTGGTATCAACGTCGAGGCGGCGCGTCGATTGGTGCATGACCTTGACGTAAAGTTCCTGTCCCTCTTTCGACAGCAGCCAATTCACAAATAGTTTCGCCGCGTAAGGATGCGGCGGATTTTTGACGATCCCGATCACGCCGGAGCCGTTGCTCGACGGCGCCCCTTCTTTAAGCGGGGGAAGCTCCTTGACCGGCAGGTCGGCGACGATAAATCCCTCCAGCGTGTAGAAGCTGACGCCGAGAGCGATGGCGAGCTTGCCCTTCGCCAGCGCGTCGGCCAACTGCCGCTGGTCGCGGCTCACAAACAAATCCTGTTGAACGAGCTTTTTGAGATACCCTTCTCCTTTAACGTCCCACAGAAAAGACCAGACCGATTGGCCTGAGCCGGGAGTCCTCGGATCGAGGAATCCGATCTTGCCCTTCCATTTGGGATTCAGGAAGTCGTCGAGCGAGCGAATCTCGTCGGACTTTACCAGGGAGGTGTTGTGCCAGTAGCCGCCGGAGCCGGCGTCGGCGATGAAGGAATAGAGGAAGCGCTTCGTTTTGACGTTGTCCTCCCAGATGTGTCCGCCCCACCAGTATTTTTCTCCCCTGACCTCGGGAAGAATCAGATTTTGCATCAGCGGCTCGACCATGCCGTCCTCGGCGAGCGACTCGAACGTCCCCGAGCCGCCGATGAAGACGTCGAAGTATTTAACTCCGGCCTTCTGCTCGGAGGCGATCCGGCTTGCGTTTTGCGGCCCTCTTGCCACCGAAAGATCCATATCGACGCCGAACCTCGGTTTGAACACAAGCTCCAGCTCTTTTCTAAGCTCGGGCCGCGCCGGAATGCCGACGACGATCCTGCCTTCTTTTTTCGCCTCTTGCAGCGTCCGCTCCCAATCTTTCTTCCAGTCGGTTTGCGCGAGCGCGTTGCCGACCGGCGCGAGCAACGTCAGAACGGAGACGGCGAGCCAAAAAATGCTGCGCGGCATTCGGATCGATGCAAGCATGTTGTTCTCCTTACTTCAGAATCTGCTCGGCAAATTTTCCCGCGGGCGCCCTGACCTTGGCATATTTATCTTCCAAATGGTTCCTCACACGGTTGTACTCTTCCAGCGTAAGCGTGTCCTTGGCCGCCTGCGCGCCGTATTCGACGAGCCATTTCGTGTCCACGTCGAGCCGGCGCGTGGAGGACTTCATCACCTTGCCGTATAAATCCTGTCCCTCTTTGCTGAGGAGCCAGTTGATAAAGAGCTTAGCGCCGTTCGGGTGCGGCGGATTCTTCACGATGCCGACGATGCCGAAGCCGTTGCTCGCGGGCAATCCTTCCGCGGGAGTGGGCAACTGCTTGACCGGCAGGCCGGATTTTAAAAAAGGCTCGTATTGCGAATGGCCGGCGCCGATGCTGATGGCGAGCTTGCCCTTGGCCAAGGCGTCGGCGACCTGGCGCAAGTCTCGGCTCACGAAGAGATCCTGCTGCACCAATTTTCTAAGATAGTCCTCGCCTTTGATTTCCCAGAGAAACGACCACAACGACTGCCCCGAGCCCGGAACGCGCGGATCGCTAAGGCCGATTTTCCCTTTCCATTTCGGATTTAGAAAATCGTCGAAAGAGCGCAGCTCTTCCGGTTTGGCGAGCGTCGGGTTGTACCACAGACCTCCAGTGCCGACTTCCGCGATGAAAGAATAAAGGAAGCGTCTGGTGCTGACGTTGTCTTCCCAGATGTGGCCGCCCCACCAGTTCTTCGGATCTTTCACCTCGGGCAAAATTATGTTGGGCTCGATGGGCTCGAGCATGCCGTCGTGCGCAAGCGTGACGGCCGTGCCGGTGCCGCAGATGAGCGCGTCGAAGTAGCGCACGCCGGCTTTTTGTTCCGAGGCGATCCGGCTTGCGTTCGCCGGCCCCGGCGCCGGGACCAGCTCCAAGTCAAGGCCGAATTTTTCTTTGAACGCCGTCTCCAATTGTTTTCTCAGTTCCGAGCTCGGCGGGATGGCGACGACGACCGTTCCTTCTTTCTTCGCCGCCGCAATGGTCTTTTCGTAATCCGATTGCGATGCGGCTTTCTGTTCGGCGGCGGCAAGGTAGCCTAGGGAGATAAAAAAGAGGAAGAGGGCCAACAGGACGCGCCGGAAATTGAACATTGTTTTCAGCAGTTGAATCGCGCTGTCTCCACGAACACGATCACGAGCACGATTTACGTCCAGCCCCTGGTCCAACGCTCACCCTTTTTGATTTTATCGGCATAGTATCTCCATTCGGCGGAAGGGTAGGCGGGGCCGGTTTCTCCTCGAATGGCAAAAAGCTTCTTGCGACTGGCCGCCAGCTCTTCGAGAAACGCCTCGTCGGTGCCGGAAAACCCCAGCAGATGGGCGATGGCCTGAATCTTTGCCGCCCGCTCCATGCGCAGCGCCTGCATGGATGCCTCATCAATAGACTTCCCGACTGTCACAATGCCGTGCCCTTTGATCATGATCCCTGGGGCTTTATCGAGCGCCCGCGCCAGGTCCGCGCCTTCGGCTTCATCGATAATGTAGATGGGCCTCGGATAGATCGGCACGCCTTGTCCGAAATTGAACGATTGCATGTGCACGCACGACACCGGCTTGTCGGCCAGGCTCATCGCGACGCACATCGGCGCGTGAGAGTGAACAATGGCGTTGACGTCCGGCCTCGCCTTGAAAATCCCCGTGTAGATCGTCGACTCGCGCGGGATTGTCCCCACGCCTGAAATTTTTTTGAGCGAGTAGTCGAAGCGCACCAGCCAGTCTTTTTCCCCCGCTTCCTCAGGCCGCCGGAACATTTGCACGGCGATGCCTTCCTGCTCCGGCATGCGGACGCCGACGTGGCCCCAGATATCACCGATCTCCCACTCCAATATCTCCGCGGCGATTTTAAGCTCCTGCTCGGCGAGCTTGCTCGCGAATTTTCCATTTGCCGTTCCCCGTTGTTTTGTCTTTTTCATTTTCCCCCTCAAGAGACGGCTTTTTGCTTGGGCGCGAAGCCGGCTGGATTTTCTTTTCCCGCCGTCTCCGTCAGGTAGTCGAACTGCTGGCGCCAGTGAATGCCCGAAGGCATAAGCTCCGCAAAGCAATCGATGTGCGGGAAGCGGTTTCGCTTCTCGTCTCGTATGAGATGCGGCGGCTCTTTTCCTTCTTGCGCCGCCTTGACCGTGCTGAGCAGGAATTTGCGCAGAGCGATCACCGCCTTGTCGCTCACGCCCAGATGCTCCTTGCTCCGATCGAAGATCGGCCCCATGCTCTCGGTGGCGCACGCGTCGTGATTGAGAAAATCCTCGATGCCGGTGTAGTTGACCGTCTTCTGCATCTCCCGGTCCTGAAGATAATGATTGCGCGCGTTGCGGATGCGCACGTAGCCGGGGCCGATTTGTTTCCGCCGATGTACCTCCTCCTCGGTGACGGAACGGTTTCTTCGGAAACCCATGTCGTAGCGCCACGCGCGCGTGTCGTCGAACGGGACATACATGTGGATCTCGTAGCCGTCGAGCTCTCCCGGCGGGCGCCCGGCGGGAACGCAGCCATAAACGGGCAAGACGAAGCTCGACAATCTGACGTATTGTTGGCCCGGTCCGGCTTTCCGCGTCGCGACGAGCCGCACGCCGAAGTCGGTCTCTTCGGTTTCGTACACCGGCGACGGATCGAGGCGCCAGATCGCGCGCGCCGGCCCCGGGGTGAAGGTCTGGTGCAGCAAGGATAGATGGGAAGAATCGCACTCGCCTTCGAGCCCCTGGAAATAGTTGCATTCCAGGAGCGCCTTGGTGACGTAGGTCTGATTCAAAGGAACTTGCATCCATTCATAGTTGGGGAAGAGCGGCATTTTTTCGCGCGGCCCGAGATAGGCGTAAATAACGCCCGCGGCCTCGCGCGTCGGATAGGCGGTCTGGCGAACTTTAGTCTTGAAATCGCTCTCGGGAGGCTCGGCCGGAGTGTCCAGCACGTTGCCCTCCACGTCGTACTTCCAGCCGTGATAGACGCAGCGGAGCCCGCACTCCTCGTTGCGGCCGTAGAAGAGAGAAGCCCCGCGATGCGCGCAGTGCTCATCCAGCAGGCCGATGCGCCCCTTGCTGTCGCGAAACGCGACGAGATCTTCGCCGAGGAGCCGCACTTGCACCGGCGGCGAATCCGGCGCCGGAATTTCCTCGGACAAAAGCGCGGGAATCCAGTAGCGGCGCATCAGCTCGCCCATCGGCGCGCCCGGCCCCGTGCGCGTCAGCAAATCGTTCTGCTCCTTAGGAAGCATGTGCGTTTCTCCTTTGGGAATACATTCTCGGCGGGAAAATAATTTCAACTCTCCAGCGTGGACGCGGCGAAGATCTCTTTATAAGGAAGCTCCGAGCGGATCATCCCCTGCTCGTAATTGTATTTGATGAGCGTGTCGATGGTGCTCTTGTTCGCCTGGATGCCGTATTTCCACGGGTCGCCCCAGCGCGCAAACTGTTCTTTGAGCCGCTCGCGCAGGTACACGACGGAAAACCCGCCGCGCTCGCTCAGGATGTCATCGTACGCCATTTTCTTCGCCTGTTCGAAAGCAACGTAGAGTTTGCCGGCGAGATCGGGATGCGCGCGGTCGAGTTTTTTGCTCATGACGATGATATGCACCGGCGTAAAGATGCCGGTCTCGCGATAGAGCCTCTCGTCTTCTTCGACGTAGTTGGGAAAAAGCCGCTTCACCTTCGGGCTATTTTCGAGCCTGTCGGCGAGCTTGGCGTCGGAGATGTCCGTGACGATGGCGGCGACTTCGCCGTCGAGCAGGCGATCGACGGCGCTTTTTTGCCCGTCCACGTAGTCGATCTTCGTAGCCTTGTCGTAGTTGGGAAAAACTTCTTTGATTTGCGCCACCCATGTCATCCTGGAGATATCGACGCCGTGCCTGTGCTTTAACAGCCCGCGCACCCAAACGCTGATCGCCGTGCGGTACTGGCGCGTGCCGATGGTTTTGCCTTCCAGATCTTTGGGAGAATCGATTCCCCGATCGGCGCGGCAAAAAATATATGGATAGACCGGCTTTCTTTTCGAGAAGACAGGAAGACCGATCAGCTCCCACCCGGCGTCGATGGCCGGCAGGAAATAACCGAGATTCAAATCGCAAAGGCCGAAGTCGCCTTCTCTAAGCTTAGGATTGTCCTCGAAGACCATCGCAGTAGTTTTGGCCGGCTTGAGCGTGACGCCTTCGATCTTCACTCTGCGCTCGAAAAAAGGCATCGTGATGTCGTAGCGCATCTCGGGAAAACCGATTTCCAATTCGTTCGACATATTGGGTCCTCGCGAGGCCCTCATAACCTTACACTATGTCCTTGTCAAGTTGACGCCGCGACTTGGAAGCAAGTCATTTCAGAATGGAGATTCTTCGCTTCGCTCAGAATGGGATTAATGTCCAAAAGGTATTGCACTTTTATCTCGGACACAGA
>CAZNES010000078.1:0-21571 GCA_964572145.1 uncultured Syntrophobacteraceae bacterium | reverse complement strand
AGGAATTTCTCATGAATAGAGCAATACCTTTTGAGCATTATTCCCAGAATGACAGGCGAGGTGTCATCCTGAACGAAGGTGAAGGATCTCTAGCTCGGAAATCGGAATTTGAACCTATCTATCCTTCGCATCCGCCTTGGGCGCGGCGACGCGCTCCCGCTCCATTTTTTTCCCGGTCTCGTAGTAGCGTCCCTCGAGCGCGAGTTTCCCCGCTTCTTTTTCCGCCTCCGACCACCAGCCGAGATCATAACCGTACCACGGCGTGCGAAGTTGCAGCGGCGGCAGACCCAGCTCCCGCCAGATGGGAAGGACGCTCTCCATGATAGCTTTCGGCGGCAGCGACACGGGAGGATAGGCCCACTTCCGCGTCGCGTCGAGCAGCATGACCGACACGCTCATCTCCGGCTCGCCGGTCTGGAATCCGCCGGGATCGCCGGTGCCCGGCGGAAACGCGGACCAGTCGGCGGACACCAGGCCCATGCGCTTGACCTTCATGTCCCGGTGCGGCTGCAATCGATACGTGATGGCCCATACGATGGACTCGGTGTCTCTCGGGTCGATGTCGTCGTCGACGACGACGATCATCTTGCATCGAATGGACGGCGAACTGGTGCACGCCTCTAGAATCGCGTCCACTTCGCCTTCTTTCGGAGTGCTCACCTGAATGCAGCAAAGCCCCCAACCCCCGCTCGACTCATTGTAGCCGACGTCCTTCACGCACTCGAAGCCGCGACCGCGGAGAAAAGAAATCGCGTTTCCCTCGCTTCCCACAGTCCGGATCTTGCTCGACTCGGAAGGCGGAAACTGGCTCAGCATCGTGACGAACATCGGATCTTTACGGTGCGTGACGCAAGTGATTTCAAAAAACGGGTTCCATTGCTGCGGGTCCATGTAGCCGGTGAATTCGCCGAACGGCGCCTCGGGCTCCAGCGCGTCCGTGCGCAGAAACCCTTCAAGCACGATCTCGGCGTTGGCCGGCACTTCGATGTCGACCGTCTTGGCTTTCACCACCGGCACCGGCTCGCCCGCCAAGCCTCCGGCGACGGCGTACTCATCCACGCCGTAAGGAATCTTGATGACCGACGCATAGGCGACGTTCGGCGGAGCGCCGATCACCACGGCCGCCGGCATCGGCTTGCCGAGCTTCTGCCATTTCCGCCAGTGCTGGGTGATGTGCTGCCCGCCGCCGGCGTTCATCCCGAGCCGGGTGCGGGATTTCATCATGCCGCGATAGGTGCCGATGTTCCTGACGCCGGTTTCGGGATCTTTCGTGATCCACTGGCTGCAGCTCGTAAAAGGCGCGGCGTCGAAGCCCGGCGTCGATATCGGTATGGGAAATTCCTCCAATCCCATGCCGGCGCGATCGAGCTCGTCCTTCCCGTGCACCTCTTCGTGCACCGGACCGCTCTGCGCCATGACCGGCTCGATCGGTTTCTCATGCGCTTGGGTCCATTTCTCGGTGATCTTGTTCGGGTCGCATTGAAGTCCGACGCCATAGATCCGGCGCGAGCCCGCCAAGCACGCCACCACTACGGGAATGGAGAAATGCCGCCCGGACAGATCCGTCACGTTGGTAAATATAAACGCTTTTCTCTCGCTCTCCGGCAGGCCGCGAAACTGGAGGCGGACGAGCGGATTGAGCTCCGTGTCTTTGTTGATCTTGCGATCGACCCGCACCAACAGACCCGCGGCGTCGAGCGCGGCGAGATGTTCGCGCACGTCTTTGAAATAGGGCATCGGGCAAAACTCCTTTCGTCGAACGCTTGCGAGCGGGCGGTCGAGGGAACCTAATGGCCGCCTGCCGGATGCAAGCGGAAGCCGAGCGCGCGCGCCAGCAGCAAGAGCGCCACAAGAAGAAAAACGATAAAGAAGCCGATCACGGCGGCGCGCTCCATGTTCGCATCCGCTATGGCATCGAGCATTAGCAAAGAAATCGTCCGCGACCGGCTCGTCGAGAGGAAAACCACGGCCGGAATCTCCCGCACCGCCGCGATGAACATGATGATCGCGACGGACACGAGCGTCGGCTTGAGCAAGGGTACGAGAACGCGGCAAAACGTGGCGATCCAGGAAGCGCCGGAAGCCGCGGAGGCTTCCTCCAGCTCTCTGCTGATCTGCATCACCGCCGCTTTGATGATCTGGCTGCCGAGCGGTATCTCCTTGATGATGATGGCGAGGATGAGGAGAGAAACCGTTCCATAGAGGGCCCTCACCCAGCTCCCCGAGCCGAGCACCGCCCACAGGAGCGCGAGGCTGATCAAGATTCCCGGCAACGCCCAGGGGAGCCACGTAAGAATATCCATCAATCTTCGGCCGGGAAGACGGCTGCGCACGATGAAGTAGGCGACCAGGGTATAAAACAGCGTACCGGCGATGCTGGCGCCGAATCCGAGCATGAGCGTGTTGACGAGAGAGCGGACAAAGATCGGGTCGTGAAATGCCGCCGTCCAGTGGCGCGTGGTCCAGGAGCTGGCCAGATTGAAAAAGCCGAACACCTCCATGAAAGTTCCCATCACGAGAGTACACAAAGGCAACACGATCATCCCGACGATAAACAATATGCAGATGGCGAAAGTCACCCAGCGCCATGGACCGAGGCCGAGCGGTCTGACCGCATAGCCCCGGCCGGTCACAACCGTGTATTGACGTCTACCGAGCGTCAGCCGCTGGATCAACACGAGGGCAAAGACGACCACGAGAAGAATGCTCGACAGCGCCGTCGCCTGCCCATAGAGCGGCGGCTCCCAGTGGATGAAGTCGTAAATCCGCGTCGGCAGAACGTAAATACCGGCGGGAATGCCGAGAACCAACTCCACTTCGAAGGATTCCAAGCTTTTGATAAAACCCAACACCGTAGCGGCTAGAATCGCCGGCGCGAGAATCGGCACGGTGATGCGCAACAAAATCCCGAGCCGGTTGCTGCCCGCAGTCTGCGCGGCTTCTTCCAGCGCCGCGTCCATCGATTTGAAGGCCGGCGTGATCAGGAGAAATCGCACCGACGTGCTGAACGCCAGGTGGCACCAGATGATCCCCCAGTAGGAAAAAATATTGAATGGAGCGAGAGGGAGATTGAAAAGCCGCATCAAACCCTTGTTGATGAGCCCGTAGTGCGAATCCAAAAGCAGAATCCATCCCATCGTCATGGGCAGCAGCGGGAGAAAAAAACCAAACCACAACGCGAACTCTATGAGGCCTTTCCACGGCGTATCGGTGCGCGTTACCACCCACGCAAAGAAAATCGCCAGCACCGAGCTGATCGCTATTCTTACCATGGCCAGGCTGAACGTGTTCACCAGGACGGAAAGCAGAGCGCGGTCGCTGAAGGCGCCGATCCATCCTTGAAGACCCCAAGTTGCCGGCTGTCCGGGACGGCTCGATACGAAGCTTTTAAGAAAAATGAGGCCGACGGGGTAAGCCGTGACCAAAAGCATCACCCCGAAGAGAGGCAGTAAAAGCAGCCATGTCCGGGAACCCCCGGGGACATGCGCCTTACTCAAGAACAAGCTTCACCTCTGACGGTTCGTGCGGCAGGGTCCGGTTCACTACCTGGCGAAAAGCTCCTTCAGTATTTTTTCCTCTTCGGGCGTGCGCGTCTGAGCCTTCTCGCTGTAGCCGATCCAGTACTTCATCCCCGGCTTGGGAATCGTATAGGAATATAGATGGTCGGTGGGCACGTCCAACCTTCTGCTGACATGATTCATCGCCTTGCTCCAGGCCAACTGCGCGTCTTTGGTCAGCAGCCAGTTGATGAAAACCGTGGCGGCGTTCGGATGAGGCGCCTTATTGATAAGCATCAGCGTGCCGAAACTGGCGCCAATATATGTCCCGTAGTCCTTGAACTCATCCAGCACGTCGAACTTTAACCCGCGCTGAAGCAGCTGGGACATGACCCCGTCACTCGGGGCCAGAAGAACCGCGTACTTCCCCTGGGCGATCCACTCTATCTGCCGGCGCTGATCGCGATCGACAACGGCGGCCTGGTCGCGCAGCTTCCTGTAGTAATCCGTCGCCTTTTGCGGCCCCAATACTTCCCAGATAAAGCGGAAGACGGGAACGGCCGACCCCGATACGGTAGGATCGTTGATGACGATTTTCCCTTTGAACTTGGGATTGAGCAGCTCGTAAAGCTCGTCGATCTCCTCGCGCTTCACCTGCCGTGGATCGAAGATCAGGGGCGAGGAAACCTGACCGACAAACACTAGATCGTAGAGACCGTCGGCGTCGGAAAAATCGTGCCGGTTGTCGCGCCAATTCTTCAAGTCGGTAATTTCCGGCAAGATCAGAGCCGATTTTACCGGGTCCAGCGCCTTCATGGGCTTGAGCTGAAAGTTCGCGGTAGTAGGCCCGCCGAGAAAAACATCGGCGCTGTAGATCCCGCCGTCTCTCTCGCTGCCGAGCTTTACCGCCTGCTCGCCGCTCCTTCCCCCTGAATACTCGACGTCGATCCCGGGGTAAGCCTTTTTAAATCCGTCCACCATGGCGTTGCGAATCATATCTCCGGGTGGTCCCAAAACCACGACCGTACCTTCTTTTTTCGCCGCCGCCAAAACCTTTTCCCATCGTTCCTGCCACGCGGGCTTGGTTTGCGAGAAACCGGGTTGCAGACGAACCAGCGACGCAAATCCTAGAGCAATAAAAGCGACCACGGCAAAAAAGCGCCACGAGATTATTTTACGGCGCGAACGTTCCATGATTTTTTTCCTTCCTGTAATGGGCAAGCGAACCATCGACGACGCGACTCTCGACATATCAACTTGGCAATTGTACGGCAACCGACAAACCCGCCCGGCGCATCGCGCCGACGAGAATCTCCCTGTCGTTCGACGATAGCGGCTTCGTCGTCCAGCGGGGAAATTTCTTGACGGCAAATCCTCTCACCCGGACCGATTCGCACTGAACGGCGCGGCCATAAATCCTGCCGAGCGGCCTCAGAGCCGTCTGGAGCTGGTTAATCTTTGTCTGCAATTGCAATGCTTCTTCGAGTTTTTTCTCTTCCAGCGCGCGCCAGAGCGCGACCGCCAATTCGGGAAACGCGACCCACGGTGGGACGATGGTGCCCCGGATGCCGTAGAGAGCGCCCGGCATGAGGCTCGAAGCGAGGCCGAATATGGAGAAGTCGCTCGGCAACTGGTTGAGATAGTTCAACGCCGTCTCGAGGCTATCGGCCGAAAGCTTCGTGCCGAAAATCTGCGGTATCTGTTCTTTAAGACGCAGCATCATAGGAGGCGTGATGTCGTAACCGGAATAGGGCGGATTGTTGTAAATCAGCATGGGTATTTCTACTCTCCGCCCGACCTCTTTGAAATGCTCCATGATCTCGTATTCCGTATGGTCGTTGTAGTAATACGGTCCCACCACGGCGATCGCGTCGCAGCCAGCCGACTTTGCGTGCAGTCCTAATTCAGCCGTGGAATACGAGTCTGCCGTGCCCACGTGGACGACGATCGGCACCCTCCCGCGCACGTGCTTGATAATGACCTCGGCGAATCTCTTTCTCTGGTCGATTCTCATCACCGGACCTTGACCGAATGAGCCCAGTAAAAACAGCGCGTGCACTCCCGCGCCGATGAGAAAATCCGCGAGCGCGCACCCCATCGGCTCATCCAGCTCCCCGTCCTCTTGAAACGGGGTCAGGATCGGCATGACAATGCCTTTGATATCCTTCAAGCCAACGGCTCCTTTCGTACTTATCCTGCTATCTGCTAAAAAGCTCGTTTAGAAGCTTTTCCTCTTCCGGAGCGCGCTGGATTGCGTTCTCAAGGTAGCTCACCCAATACTTGCTCCCCGACCGAGGCGCAGCGTATAAAGGCAGATGATCTGCGGTAACATCTGTCCGCCGACTGACATAACCCGCGGCTTGGCTCCAGGCAATCTGCCCATTCTTACTCAACAGCCAGTTGACAAAGACCGCTGCCGCATTCGGATGGGGCGCTTTATTAAACAGCATAAGGCTGCTGGGGCCGGCGGTCTTTAAGCTGCCATAGTCCTTGAATTCCTCTAAAACGCCGAAGTTCAGCCCTCGCTTCAATAGTTCCGGTATTATTCTATCCCCGGGGCCGAGGAGGATTGCATATTTCCCTTTTACAACCGACTCGATCTGACGGCGCTCATCTCTATCCACGGAGCCAGCCTGGGCACGGATCTTTTTAAAATAGTCTGCCGCCTTCTCCGCACCCAGGGTCTCCCAAATAAATCTGAAGGTCACATTTCCGGAACCCGACGGAATAGGATCATTGATAACGACTTTCCCTTTCCACTTAGGATTAAGGAGCTCGTAGAGCTCATCCACCTCTTGGCGATTCACCTGCTTGACGTCGTAGACGACAGGAGTCTTGACGATGGTGGCGAAAACCAAGTTTAGTTTTTCCTCCGCATCCGCGAACTCTAGGCGATTATCCGACCAGTACTTCGTATCCGTAACTTCAGGCAATATAAGTGCCGGTTTGATGGGTTCGAGAACCCCCATCGGCTTAAAATAGAGGAGAGCGGTGCTGGTGCCCTGCACAATCAAATCCATGGTGTACAGGCCGCCGTCTCTCTCCGCCCTAATTTTGGCGGCCAACTCACTGCCTCGCCCTGAGGAATATTCGACGGCAATTTCAGGGAAGGCTTTTTTAAAACCTTGGACTAGAGCGTTGCGAATAAATTCTCCCGGCGGGCCATCGACAACCACCCGGCCTTCTTTTTTGGCGTCGGCCAGAACCTTCTCCCACCTTCCTTGCCAGCCGGCCTTCTCCTGCGCGGATCCAGGGAACGGCACGACCAATCCCCCTAGGGCCAGGAACAGTCCGCCAAGAAACCATCGGCGCCCTATTGTGGTTTTCATTATTTCTCCACTCCTTTCTTCAACGGCCGCTACGCGACAGTCGGCACCCCGGCATTGCGCAACGCTTGCGCCAGCACCGCTCTATCCTCCGGAGAAAAGGACCTGGTCGTCCATCTGGGAAACTTTTTTACCGCCAATCCCCTGAGTCGAATCGCCTCGCGCTGCACCCCCTCTCCATAAGTTCGTCTCAGCGCCCGCATGGCACTCCGGATCTCATTCATCTTGGTTTGCAACGCGAGCGCCTCACCCAACTTTCTCTCCTCCAAGGCGCGCCAGAGCGAAACCGCCAACTCCGGGAACGAAATCATAGTAGGCACAATCGTACCTCGAAGCCCATAAAGGGCCCCGGGCAATAGGGCCGAGGCTAGGCCATAGATGGCAAACTCTTTAGGGAGCTGCTGAAGATAGTTGAGCGCTACCTCCAGGCTATCGGCCGAAATCTTGGCGCCGAAAATCTGCGGCACCTGCTCCTTCAGGCGCAGCATCACGGGAGGCGTGATGTCGTAGCCTGAGTAGGGTGGATTGTTGTATATCATCATCGGCATCCCCACCCGCTGTCCTACCTCCTTAAAATGCTCCATGATTTCGTATTCCGTATGATCGCTGTAATAATACGGCCCTACTACGGCAATCGCGTCTGAGCCCGCCGACTTTGCGTGCAGCCCTAGATCCGTCGTCGAATAGGCGTCCGCAGTGCCTACATGGACAACGACCGGCACCCTCCCGCGCACGTGCTTGATGATAACCTCGGCGAATCTCTTCCTCTGGTCTATTCGCATCACGGGACCTTGACCGAATGAGCCCAACAAAAACAGCGCGTGAACCCCCGCGCCGATGAGAAAGTCCGCCAGCTCGCACCCTACCGGCTCATCCAACTCGCCATCCTCATTGAACGGGGTCATGATCGGCATCACAATGCCTTTGATCTCTTTCAACTCACTCGCTCCTTTTCCCTATCCCGCTCTATGCGCCTTCCCCGGGCTCCTCTCGATATAGCTTCAATGCCTCCAACATCGGCCGGTCGTTCATTGAAAATAATATCGCTTCCTCGTTCTTCGACCGGTTCTGATGACTGTGCCAACTCCACAGCGGCACCACAAAACAATCCCCCTGCTCCCACTCGTATTTCTTTCCATTGATCACCGTCACCCCGCTGCCCCGAAACGCATGATACACCGTGCTACTGTTGTGCCGGTGCGTCTGCGTCACCTCCCCAGGCCGCAACATCTGTATCCAACATGACATCGTCGGAAACGTGTGCCCCCCGTTGAGCGGATTCACATACTCCAGCGCCACTCCGTCGAAAGGACTCCCCTCGCTCGCCTCGAGATGTTTCAGCGTCTGATAGGTGTCCTCCCACTTGTACGCCAGCGGGCCCACGGCCTTCTCCCACACCGGCCGCGCCATCCCGACGCGGTGCGCCGTCAGCTTGGAGGATTCCTTGATCGGCTGAGAATCCCCGGGAAACGGCTCCCACAAAATAACTTGCAGAGAGTTGAGCAAAATATTATCCAAACCGTCCAGCCAGATGAGGGGCTCGGCGTCGTTGCCGTGGCCGTGCCAGGTCATGGGCGGCGTGAGGATCAAGTCACCTTCTTCCATGACGATCTTTTCCCCCTCCACCACCGTGTAGGCCCCACGGCCTTTCAGCACGAACCGAAAGGCGCCGAAGTTATGCCGATGGCTGCGAGCAAGCTCTCCGGGTTTCAGCAGTTGAACCGTCATTTGCATCGTGTGCGTGGTCCCCCTCTGTCGCTTCATTTTTAAATCTTTAAGCCCGGGGTTGACCAGACAGATCGCGCGCCTCTCCGCCTGTCCTCCCAGTCCTTGGATTTTCCCTGCCTTAAGCAGGTTCTGGTGGAGGTCCGGCCACTTCCAGATGTGCGGCACAAGTGTCGTGCGGGGATCTTTACCGACAATGTCCGCTTCGGTAACGTCGAACCATAACCCTTCCAAACTCTTATTGCCGAGTTGCTCGTCAAACTCCTGAATCGCATTCTGATCTGACATGGCAATGTCTCCCTCGATTCAAGACGACTCGCTCCTATGCTCTCCCTGTCTCACCGGGCTCTTCCCTATAGAGCTTCAACGCCTCCAGTATCGGCTGGTCGTTCATCGAAAACAGTATCGCTTCTTCGTTCTTCGACCGGTTCTGATGGCTATGCCAACTCCATAGCGGCACCACGAAACAATCCCCCTGTTCCCACTCGTACTTCTTCCCGTCGATCACCGTGACGCCGCTGCCTCTAAATGCGTGATACACCGTGCTGCTGTTGTGCCGGTGCGTGCGCGTCGTTTCCCCTTTGCGCAACAACTGGATGCCGCAAGACATCGTCGGAAACGTGTGGCCGCCGTTGACCGGGTTCACGTATTCCAATGCGACTCCGTCAAATGGACTGCCCTCGCTTGCCTCGAGATGTTTCAGCGTCAGGTAGGTCTCGTCCCACTTGTACGCCAGCGGGCCCGCGGCCTTCTCCCACACCGGCCGCGCCATCCCGACGCGGTGCGCCGTCAACTTGGAGGATTCCTTGATCGGCTGAAAATCCCCCGGAAACGGCTCCCAGGTGATCACTTGGAGAGAGTTGAGCAGCGGGTAATCGAGCCCGTCGAGCCAGACGATGGGCTCGGCGTCGTTGCCGTGGCCGTGCCAGGTCATCGGCGGATTGAGAATCAGATCGCCCGGCTCCATCACGAACTTCTCGCCTTCGACCACCGTGTAAGCCCCCCGGCCTTCGACGATGAAGCGAAACGCGCCGAAGTTGTGCCGGTGGCTACTGGCAAGCTCGCCCGGTTTTAAAAGCTGAACCGACATGTGAATCGTGTGCGTCGTCGCGCGCCGGCGCCGGCTTGGCAGATTTTGAAACGCGGGATTGATCAGGCGCAGCGTCCGCCGCGCCGCCATCCCCTCAAGCCCGCGGATGTCTCCCGCGCGCATCAAGTGCTTATGGATAACGCTCCACTTCCAAACGTGCGGCAGTACGGAGGTGTGAGGATCTTTTTCATAGGCGACTTTGTCCTCTTCGGACGAGCCGCCCATCCAGTGCCCCTCCAGACTGTTCTCGGCCAACTCGTTATCAAAGTTTTGCAGCAAATCTTTATCCACCATTTTTATTCCCTCCTGCTGGTTTCAACCGGATCATTTATCCGCAGCCGGCCAACTCACGTTTTTATCAATGATCTGCAAGCTCTCCCTGATGGGTAAGAACCAGGCCTAAATTTTCCATCGCGACGCGCGTGCTGTGCGCCAGTATCCGAAGAGGCGTATCGCCGGTGTTAAAATATTGATGCCAGGCAAATACCGGAATGGCCAGGGTATCGCCCTTCTTGATCTCGAATGTCTGATCGGCGACGATGCATTTTCCGTTTCCCGACAGAACGTAGTCGATCTCGTCGTAGAGATGGCGGTGCGCGCCCGATCGTTTGTCCACAGGAATCTCGGCGACCACTGTCGATAATGCCTTGACGTGAAACCCGATCCGGCTGTCCACCACGTACGCCAGGTTCCCCATCGCCGTCGGCTCGAACTTGAGGTCGCTTCCTTTCACTAACACGCGGCCGGCGCGCCGCCGATGCTCTTCATTGAAAGCAAAGGCGACCTGCTCGGCGTAAAGCCGGCCCGCCTGACTGCCGCCATCGCCTCCCGCAGCATCGGCGACTCCCCCTGGAATCAAGGTACGCAGCGCCTCTTCTCCCTCTTGCGCGTAGATCCAGTGCTCCGGGTAGCGCTCGTCTTCGTACACCGCCTGGCCGATTCCCATGTAGAGCGGGCCGGTGGTCGAAGCGACGTGGATCGCCGGCTCGCTCGCCAAATTTACGTGGCGGTGCCACGCGAAGATCGGCACACAGATAAAATCGCCCGCTTCCCAGTCATAGCGTTTGCCGTCGACGATGCTGTAGCCTTTTCCGGCGAGCCAATGAATCACCGCCTCGACCGTGTGACGATGACCCAGGGTCTTCCACGCCTTATTGTCCTCGGCCTCCGTCGGAACGTGCTTGCTGACGAACAGCCGGTGGGTCCGGTTGTTGAAACCCAATCTCGGATCCACCATGTAAACGCCCTGATTCGTCTCGAGCAGCTTCGCAACATCATCGCCGGAGACAAAGATCGGCGAATCCTTGCGCCGTTTCTGCTCATCTTTGCCGTAGCGCACCTGTTCCATGTAGAGCTTGTCGTTTGGAACCGGTCCCGAAAACGCCATAAATCTGACCTCCCTATTATTCTCGATTGGATTGACGCGCCGCGGTCGAAAACCGGGCGAACATTTACCGCTCGAAAAGCTCCTTGAGGATTTTCTCCTCCTCCGCCGTCCGCGTTTGCGCCTCTTCCGTATAGGACTTCCAATATTTTCCTTTCGTCCCCGGCATCAAATATTCGGGGACGTGGTCCTTGGCAACGTCCAAGCGCAAACTCATTTGATCCGTTGCCTTGCTCCAGAGCGTTTGACCTTCCGTGGTTAACAGCCAGTTGATGAAGACTGCGGCGGCATTGGGATGGGGCGCCTTGTTGAGCCTCATCACCGTCGCCGAGCTGGAGCCGGTCATGCCGCCGATATCTTTGAACTCAGGCAAGAACTCGAACTTCAAACCGCGCTTTTGGAGCTGTCCGGCGGTTCTCGGGCTCGGACCCACGAGAATCGGATATTTACCTTGCGCCACCCACTCGATCTGCCGTCGCAAGTCCCGGTCGACGGCGCCGGTTTGGGCTCTCAGCTTTCTATAATAATCCGTCGCCTTCTCCGGTCCGAGCATCGTCCAAATAAACCGCAAGAGCGGCACGCTGGCCCCGGAGACAGAGGGATCGTTGATAACGATCTTCCCCTTCCATTTTGGGTTCAGCAAATCCTGCAGTTGGTCGACCTCATCGCGCTTGACTTGCTTGGGATCGTAGATCAGCGGCGGAGAAAGCTCGATGCCGAAAACCAGATCGTATAGACCTTCTTTGTCCGAGAACTCGAGCCGATTGTCGCGCCAGTATTTTGTCTCGGCCACTTCGGGCAAAATCAGCGCCGGCCGGATCGGATCCAGCGCGCCCATCGGCTTCATTTGAAAATTAGCGGTCGTCGGGCCGCCGACAAAAACATCCACGCTATAGACTCCCGCATCCCGCTCCGCCTGCAACTTGACCGCCTGTTCGCCGCTTCGGGCCGCGGAGAATTCCATCTCGATATCCGAGTAGGCTTTTTTGAAACCATCGACGAAAGCCCCGCGGATAAACTCGCCGGGAGGCGCGAAGACGACGACCTTCCCTTCCTTCTTCGCGTCCGCCAGAGTCTTGTTCCATCGTTCTTTCCAATCGGGCTTGGCCTGCGCCGACAACGAGACGGGCAGAGCCAAACATCCAACGAGCAGGATCAGAGCTTTCAACGAATTCTTCATGACTTTACCTTGCCTCGCCCCGCTCTTCCCGGTAGAGCTTGAGCGCCTCCAGCATCGGCTGGTCGTTCATCGAAAAAAGTATCGCTTCCTCATTCTTCGACCGGTTCTGATGGCTGTGCCAACTCCATAGCGGCACGACAAAACAGTCGCCCTGCTCCCACTCGTATTTTTTGCCGTCGATCACCGTGACGCCGCTGCCGCGAAACGCGTGATACACCGCGCTGCTGTTGTGCCGGTGCGTCTGCGTCACTTCTCCGGCCCTCAGCATCTGAATCCAGCAGGACATCGTCGGAAACGTGTGGCCGCCGTTGACCGGATTCACGTACTCCAGCGCGATGCCGTCAAACGGACTTCCGTCGCTCGCTGCCAGATTTTTCAGCGTTTGATACGTCTCGTCCCACTTGTACGCCAGGGGACCCGCGGCCTTCTCCCACACCGGCCGCGCCATCCCGACGCGGTGCGCCGTCAGTTTGGACGATTCCTTGATCGGCTGAAAATCGCCGGGAAACGGCTCCCAAGTGAGAACTTGAAGCGAAAGAATCAGCGGATAATCGAGCCCGTCGAGCCAGAGAATGGGCTCGGCGTCGTTACCGTGCCCGTGCCAGGTCATGGGCGGATTGAGAATCAAATCGCCCGGCGCCATGAAGAACTTCTCGCCTTCGACCACGGTATAAGCCCCCCGGCCTTTGACGATAAAGCGAAACGCGCCGAAGTTGTGCCGGTGGCTGCTGGCCAGCTCGCCCGGCTTCAAAAGCTGGACCGACATGTGAATCGTGTGCGTCGTCGCGCGCTTCTGCCCTGTGAGGTCTTTGAGGCCGGGGTTCAGCAAGCGGAGCGTTCGTCTCTCTACCTTTCCACCCAAACCGACAAGCTCTCCCGCCTGGCGGAGATAACGGTCGATATCGTCCCATTTCCAAAGACACGGAAGCACCGCCGTCTTAGGATCTTTGGTCATGAGCTTGGCGTCGGACTTCCACAAAGCTTCGTTCCAAAGGCCCTGGAAATTTTTTTCTTCAAGCTCCTGATCGAGTTGTTGGATATTTTGGTACGACATAGTCCGTCTCTCCCGGTTCGCGGTCTACGCGAGCATCTTATGGTCGCGCCCCTTGTTAGAGTGGCTCAAAAAATACTGGTAAATTAATCGACTGCCCTTCTCGCTGATCGACCGCCTCAAGCTCTCCGCCCGTCTGGCGTTTTTTTTTGCGATCGCCTGCGCGATACCCAGATGGAGCTTACTCACTTCCTCCATATAACCGGGGACCGAGGCCAGGAAGGCCCGGTACTTGAGACAGGGGTTGCCGAGCATCTCGATGAAGCGCGTCAACCTCACGGAGCCGCAGTGGTTGGTAAAAAAAATTTCTATCTGTGATGTAATGACCAAAAATGCGGTTGGGTCGGACTGGCTGGCCGCGCGCTGCAAGTCTTTGACCCACCTCTTATATTTCCACACGTCCTTTCCGGTCAAGCCCGGAGTCGCCAAGCGGACCGCCAAGCCGATGAGATAGGAGCGCAGCAAGAAAATCTCACAGGCGTCTTCCGGAGTGACTTCGACCACATGAGCGCCCCTTCCAGGAACGAGCTTGATGAGCCCGTCGCGCTCTAGGACGCGGAGCGCCTCCCGAACCGGCGAGCGGCTGATCTTGAGCTGCTTGGCGATGTGGTTCTCGCTGATTTTCTGATTGGCCCTAAGGCGATCCTGCGCGACCTCGGTCTGAATGTGATTGACGACTTGATCCACCAGGGTTTCCTGCGCGTTGACGGTTTTGATCTGGCCCATGCAACCACTCCGCCGAAAAGTTGTCTACAGAGTTGTCGACAACTTTTACTAACCGGACTATTTTTTGTCAAGCATCGCTGCGCCCGCAGGCGGCATCCCCTCGTCGAACCGTACGTCATGGAGATGGGTAGAGGGCGTTTTCACCGGCGGCGTGTTCCTTTTGGCCGGAACTCTTTTCGTAGGAAGCCTCCCCGTGCTTACGCAACGAGGAGCGGAATACAAAAATAAGGCCGCTGACCGTCGCAGCCTCCACGCGAAAGGCGGCTCATATTTATTTCTCCGATATGACTCGTCCGACGGCACACATATGGGTCCAACATTCGTCGCGGCGCGACAATTTTGTCCGTCCGTATTAGGTCCGTTCGCAGTCTCTTCCGGTTTCGATCATAAAATTATGTTGGAAATTGGCCCACTTTTCTCTTTCCGCGCCATATTTATCCCGTATGGCACGCTCTGTGCATTTACGGCGAGTCTAGCGAACTTTTACGCATTGCTGATCGCAGGGAGGGAAACCAACATGGATGAAATATTGACCGCAAACGAAACCGCCGCATTACTCAAGGTCCACAAACGAACCATCTATCGGCTCGCCGAACAGGGAATCATTCCGGGAAACAGGATCGGCCACCGCTGGCGCTTCAACCGAACGAACATACTGGCGCTGGTTTCGAAATCCGATAGCACCGGCTCGCTGGAGCAAAGCGCTTCGCACGCGAGTAGCCCCGGCGTTTTGGAATAGCTCGCCCGTCTGAGCTTTAGCCGTTCCCGCGTTATGAAGAATCTGCAAAGCGCTCAAGCCGTCGGATCGTCCGCGCGCGTTTCGTGGAGCTGGGAAGGCCTCGATCTTCCCAAAAAGGCGACGCTCATCCGCGTGCGCTGGCCGTTTACCATCGTCTGCTCTTACTTGCTGCTCTATTCCCAAAACGTATCGATCGATCCGGCAGCGCTTCAAGGGTTCGTGCTTATCTATTTGTTTTCCAACCTGGCTCTTTATTTCGTCGAAGAGCGTTTCTTCGAGTCGTTTTATTTTTTTGCGCCGCTGATTGCGTTCGATACCTTGTTTCTTACGGCGACTCTGGCGGTCAACGGCAAGGCGGGCTCGGAATTTTACGTTGTCTGCTTCGCGACGATCTTTCTCTGTTGCATTTGCCGGAACATGCGCGGATTGATCGGCGTGGCGGTTTTGTCGCCGCTGCTCTACGGTTATTTCCTGCTGCGCTCGACCGAGGCGTATGAGCCGACGATCTATCTCCGGATCATCTTCCCGTTCGTCATCGCGCTCTTTTACGGGTATTTCGCCCAGGTCGAGCTTCTTCAAACGAAATTGAAAAAGCAGATCGAGCTGGCCGATCGCGGCACTAGGTTCAGCATCGCGGCGAACGCCCTCGCGGCTGAAAAAGACCGGCTGGCGGAGGAGCTGGAGCGAACCCGGAAATTGTTGGAAACGGCGAGCCGGGCTAAAGAGGAATTTTTAGGCGTCATGTCTCACGAGCTGCGCACGCCGCTCAACGTGGTCATTGGTTACGCCATGCTGCTCAAGGAGCAAGTTCTGGGCAACATGAATCCGATGCAATCGGAGGCGGCGGCAAAAATCATGAGCCGCGCCAGAGATCAGCTCACCATGATTACCGATATCCTGCAGGTCACCAGCATAGAGTCCGGAGAAAGCTTGAGTTCCGGGCAGGAAGTCGGCCTGCCCGGCCTGCTCGACGAACTCAAATCGCACTACGAGATTCCAGAGGGAAAAGAGGTCGCTCTGGAGTGGGATTATCCCGCCGATTTGCCGATGGTGAAAACCGACGCTGAAAAGCTCAAGCATGCGCTGCAAAATCTTATCAATAATGCGCTCAAATTCACGCATCGCGGTACGGTGAAAATAACGGCTAGGGTGGAAGCAGGCGACCGGGAAGCAGACGAGGCGTCTTCCCCTCACGCCTCACGCCTCACGCCTCACGGCTTTGTGGAGTTCACCGTTTCCGATACCGGCATCGGCATACCCGAAGAGCACCTGACGCGCATTTTCGACAGCTTCCATCAGATCGACAGCTCCGACACCCGGCGCTACGACGGGGTCGGCATGGGACTTTACGTCGTCAAGAAATTGGCGGAAATACTTGGCGCGCGCATTCACGTGACGAGCGCGCCCGGGCAGGGCTCGACATTTACGCTGAGCCTTCCTTACGAGAAACCGGAGCGTAGCAGAACAAAAATGCCGATTGGACGCTGAGGCAAGCGAAAGTCAGTGGGAAATGGAAATGTTCATTTTGGTTTTCAGCCAGCGCTCCAGCACGCTGCGCTTAAAGCGCCACTGATTGCCGATTTTGAACGCGGGGATTTTTTTCTGGGAAACCAGCCGGTAGATCGTGTACTGGTCCACCCTTAAATACTGGGCAACCTCTTTCGTGGTCAAGAACTCGTCCTGGTTCATCGAAACGCCACCCTTCCCCTGTAAGGCGAGTCACCTAGGCCTGAAAACCGAAGCACCTTCCTATAATGAACGATAAGACCTGTCAAGGACTCGCAACTTGGCGCGATCGCTAGGCGCACGGCTATTTTATCTCTGGCCTCAGCACTAAATCGACGCGATCAAGCGAAACTTTACCGTTTACCCGAGCCGGCTAAAGGCCGCCGACAAATCGTCCCGGATTGAGCATGCCCTGCGGGTCGAACCGGCGCTTGATTTCGCGCATCAAGGCGAGGCCCGGCGGCGCCGGCCCCCAGACGTCGATGCTTTGCTTCAGTCCGAAGGGGGCGGCGGCGGTGATCGCGTGGCCTTTGTGCGCGCGCGCCAGCTCGGCGAGTTTGGGAAACCACTCTAGGCCCGCTCGATCGCCGGTCGTTGATACGTAGACACTTCCCACGGCTGGATGAGCCGCGTAGCGCGCGTGTCTCCCGGATTCGATCAGGCGGTCCACCGCCGCCAAAATCTCCGCCACCGAGCCTGCCGGAACGGTCATCCGGTAGAGCACTCCCGTATCGCCACAGCCAAAATCCCGAACCTCTTCCCACAAGCGCTGATGCGATTCCTCCCCGAGGATTTCACCGGCTAGCCCGGCACGCTCAGTCATAGTCTCAAGATCGCGCAAATGCCGGGCGACAGCCTCTTCGAATCCTTCCACCTGGACAGCGATGGTACTCGTCTCCGTGTTACGAAAAATTTTTTCTATTGCCGCGGGACCGAGAACCGTAACCGCCGCAGGCAGCAAAGGGGAAGACGATAAGTCGTCCGCGAACCGCGCGCAGCGATCCATCGGGCCCGAGGCGACAAATGACGCCGCGCGCTCCGGCAAAGGCGCCATTCTGAAGGTCGCTTCGGTGACGATGCCGAGCGTCCCCAGCGAGCCGATAAATAGCTTGCACAAGTCGTAGCCGGCGACATTTTTCACCACCTTGCCGCCAGCCTTGATCCGCTCGCCGGTCGCAAGGACCATTTTCATGCCGACCACGAGATCGCGCACGCCGCCGTACATCATGCGCCGCGGCCCGTTGACGTTCGCGGCAACCATTCCGCCGACGGTTGCGCGCAGCGGATGAGGCGGATCGAGGGGCAAAAACTGCCGCCGCTGTCGCAGAATTTCTTGAAAGGATGCGATGCTCATCCCGGCCTGAACGGTCGCCGTCAAATTCGCGTCGTCGTGCTCGATCAACCGAGCGAGTTTTTCCAGGCCGATCACGACATCCAACCGGCGCGGAATATTTCCCAGTCTCATCGACGTCCCGCCGCCCCAGGGAACGACCGCGGCCTCCGCCTCGGCGCAAATACGAAGGACGGAGCCGACCTGCTCGGGCGTGGACGGAAAACAAACGAGAGCCGGAATTTTTCCGTCTACCGCATAGGCGGCGAATGAGGCTGGATTATTGACCAGCGATCCGGCGTCAAGCTCGCGTTCCAACTTGGCGCTCAATGCTTCGCTGGAAAGCTTCATCCGGATGAGGCGTCTTTATCGGCGCCGTAAGCGTGATCGAGGAGATCCATCAGATGAAACACTCGGACCGAGGGGCCGTATCGCTTCGCGCCGTAGCGGAGCTGGAGCATGCAGCCGGGATTGGGCGCGACGACCGCCGCCGCGCCGCTCTCGGCGATCGAGCGCATCTTTTCTTTCAACAGCTCCTGGGACATCTCGGGATGCGTGAGGTTGTAAATCCCCGCGCTGCCGCAGCAGCGATCGGCGCCGTTCATCTCCGCGAATCTGAGTCCGGGAATAGCTTTCAATACCTGCCGCGGCTGCGCCCTCACTTTTTGCCCGTGCGCGAGATGACAGGGATCCTGGTAAGTGACCGTCATTTCGATCCGCTTCAGCGGAGCGATCGGTCCGATTTCTACCAGGAATTCGCTCGCGTCTTTCACGAGCCGGCTGAAGGCCCGGGCTTTTTCCGCATAATAGGGATCCTCACGCAAGAGGTGGTCGTACTCTTTCATCGCCGCGCCGCAGCCGGCGGCGTTGACGATCACGGCGTCCAATTTCGCAGCGAGAAACGCGTCGATATTTTCCCGCGCCATTCTCTTCGCCGTCGTGGTTTCGCCGTTGTGAATGTTGAGCGCGCCGCAGCAAACCTGAGATTTCGGCAGCACGACCTCGCAACCGTTCAGCCTCAGCACGCGGAGCGTCGCCTCGTTGATCTCGGAAAAGAGAACGCTCATGACGCAGCCGCTCAGCATGCCGACGCGCGCGCGTCGCGCGCCGATTGCGGGCATGACTTCCGCCGCAGGTGCGAAAAACTTATCCGGCACGGCCGGCAGCATCTTGCTCATCTCCCGTATTTTTCCCGGCAGAAGCTTTTGCGCGACGCGGTCGAGTCCGCTGCGCTGGTAAAATCGAAGCAGCCTAGCTACCGCCCGCAGCCGTGCCGGAAACGGAAGCACGGAGGTGAAGGCGAAATTTGCCGCGGCGCGCGCCAACGGCGATCCCGGCGGCCCGAGCTCTGCGCGCGCGGCTTCCGCGATGCGGCCATATTTCACTCCGGACGGACACGCCGTCTCGCAGGCGCGGCACATGAGGCAAAGATTCAGGTGAGCGGCAAAGCGTTCATTCAGCTCGATGCGTCCTTCGGCGGCGGCCTTCACCAAATGGATCCGGCCACGTGGAGATTCGGATTCGATATGAAGCGTTCGGTAAGTCGGACAGGCGTCGAGACAAAGCCCGCAATGAACGCACTGGTAAAGTTCGGGAATATCGAGCGTCGCTTTCGGCATGAGACTTTGCGCGGGCTCCGTCACGTAGCTGCTCTTTTCTTGTATTATTTTTGATCCGCCTAATGCCTATCGCCTACGGCCTAACGCCTTCTCTAGATCCATAGACCTGCCGGAATTTTTCCCGGCTCCATGCGAACCTCGCCGCAGCTTGCCGGCGACGGGAACAGCTTGGCCGGATTGAAGCGGCCCGCGGGATCGAAGGCTTGCCGGACGCGCGCCATCGCGTCCAAATCTCCAGCGTTAAAGAGCAGCCCGATGTACGCCTTCTTTTCCAATCCGATTCCATGTTCGCCGGTGATGCTGCCGCCGAGCTCCACGCAGGCTTTCAGGATCTCGCCGCCGGCCTCGATGACCCGGTCGAGCTCTCCCGCCTTGCGCATATCGAAAAGGATATTGGGGTGGAGATTCCCGTCGCCGGCGTGAAAGACGTTGGCGATGAGTAATTTGTAGCGCGTCGCGATCTCCGCGATCCGCGCCATGATCTCCGGCAAGCTCCCGCGCGGCACGACGCCGTCTTGGACATAATAATTAGGCGCGAGCAGACCGAGCGCGCCGAAGGCGCCTTTGCGTCCCTTCCAGAGGAGCTGGCGGTCGGCTTCGTCTTTCGCCAGTCTCACTTCGCGCGCGCCGTTGCGCTTGCAGATCGATTCGACGAGCGCCATGGCGCGCTCGGTGTGCTCGCGCACACCTTCGATCTCGGCGAGCAAGACGACGGCGGCATCGGTCGGGTATCCGCAAGGAGCGCCTCTTTCCACCGCGCTAATCGTCAATTGATCCATCATTTCCAGCGCCGCGGGAATGATTCCAGCGGCTGTGATATCGACAACGGTCGCAGTCGCCCGTTCCGTTTGATCGAAGATCGCCAGCAGCGTGCGCACCGATTCGCGCGTTCTCATCAGACGCACGGCCGCTTTGGTGACGATTCCCATCGTCCCCTCGGAGCCGACAAAAACGCCGCAGAGATCGTAACCCGGAGTGTCGGGAACGACGCCGCCGAGCCAGACGACTTCGCCGTCGTCGAGGACGACCTCGACGCCGAGCACGTGATTGGTGGTGACGCCGTAAGCGAGCGTGTGCGGGCCGCCGGAATTGTTGGCGATGTTGCCGCCGACCGAGCAGGCGGCCTGGCTGCTCGGGTCGGGAGCATAGAAGAAACCGTCCTGCGAAATCGCTTTGCTGATGTCGAGGTTGATGACGCCAGGTTCGACAATTGCCAGACGGTTTTTGAGATCGATTTCGAGGATGCGATTGAGGCGGGCTAGAGAGAGAACGATGCCTCCTTCCGCGGGCACCGCGCCGCCGGCAAGCCCGGTGCCCGAGCCGCGCGGGACAATTGGAACGTCGGCGCGTTGCGCCGCCTTCACCACCTCCGCCACCTCCTCAACATTACCCGGAAGCGCGACGATCTCCGGCATCGCTTGCAGGATCGAGGCGTCCTGCTCGTAGACGATGACGTCTTCTTTCTCGATGAGAAGATAATTCTCGCCGACGATGGCGCGCAGCTCACGGATGAGAGCGTCCCGGCTCATGGTAAAGAAGCCTATCCGAGGTCAAGTCATCGGTCAAATCGATATTCGAGACCCTGGCCGTCGAGAAGGATGCGGATGCAAGGCGGAGCGAGGGATCGCACCGGAGCATACGTAGTTAGTACGTGAGGATGCGAGCCCGAAGCGACAACGAAGCAGGCGTCCCTTATCGACGGCCAGGGGTGTCAAATAATGATTGACGGAAATCCGCAAAGTGTATATAAGCGTTGACGCGATCCCAGGGCCATAACCATAAGAAGGAGGAGAAGATCATGCCTGAACAAAAGAAAATCCAGGGACAGGGTGCGGAAAAGATTTCGCGCCGAAACATCCTCAAGGCTGCAGCAGCCGTAGGCGGCGCGGCGGCGCTCGGCTTCCCGATGATCGCCAAGGGGCAGGTGGGGCCGATCTCGATGCGCTGGCAGAGCACCTGGCCGCTAAAGGACATCTTCCACGAGTTCGCGCTCGACTTCGCCAAGAAGGTCAACGACATGACCGGCGGCGATCTGAAGATCGACGTGCTGCCTGCCGGCGCGGTGGTTCCGGCCTTTGGTCTGCTCGATGCCGTGTCCAAAGGTACCCTCGACGGTGGTCACGGCGTGGTCGTCTACCACTACGGCAAGCAAAACGCCCTGGCGCTCTGGGGATCGAGTCCCGCTTTCGCTATGGACGCCAACATGATGCTTTCCTGGCACAAGTACGGCGGCGGCAAGGAGCTGCTCAACAAGCTCTACGCTTCCATCGGCGCCAACGTGGTCTCCTTCTTGTATGGTCCGATGCCGACGCAGCCGCTCGGCTGGTTCAAGAAGCCGATCACGAAACCAGATGACTTCAAGGGCATGAAGTACCGCACCGTGGGCATCTCGATTGAC
>CAZNES010000077.1:18651-21681 GCA_964572145.1 uncultured Syntrophobacteraceae bacterium | reverse complement strand
CGCCGGGACGGGCAAGGCTTTCAACTAGGCCTGCCTCGACAGGATCGCCCGGATTGCCCGACATAACGATGGGAATCGTCTTGGTCGCATTCTTGGCCGCCCGGATCACCCCGCTCCCTCCTGCTACCACGATGATATCAACTTTGAGACGCACCAGCTCAGCCGCAAGCTCAGGGTACCGATCTGGCTTCCCCTCCCCATATCGGTACTCGCTGGCGATGTTCTGTCCTTCTATGTAGCCAAGCTCGCGCAGAGCCAGCCGAATTGCCTCGGCACGGGCGGACTCACGACCTGGGTCTTGCGTCGTTAGATAACCTATCCGAGGGACCTTCTTCGGTTGCTGCGCGTCGGCAATCACTGCAACAGTAAGCAGTGCAACGGCTATGAGGATTGATGACAGACCGGTCTTGTTCATCTTTTATACCCCGTTCTTGCCGTCGTTTATCACGCTAGGGGAGTAAAGAAAAGATGAACCTGACAGGATTAGACTGAAGACGCTTTAATTGCATCATAGTCTGTAGGCGGCTTCACGGCGTCGCTTTCCCATACTCTGCCAAAAGACTCTCCACCGAATCGAAATCAGCCAGCGTTCGGAGCGACGCGTAGGTGGGGAAGATCATCGGCAGGCTGCCGCGCGTGTAGAGCTGCATCGCGCGCTCGGGCGTGAGCCATAAAGCATGAGCGACCTCCTCGGATTTTTCCAGTGGAACTTGGCCCGGCGGAAGGACGGCGATGAAAAACCTGGTGTCGAAGCGGATAGCGAATTCCTCAGGCGTAAGCCAGTGGGAAAAATAGCGCAACCCGCCTCCGTCGCAAAAAATATTTTCGGATTCCAACAGCGCGCGAAAAGAGATCTGCTTCCCGGCCACTCTTCGCCGTTTTTCGTCGCTCACCTCGGCGCTTCGACCGTCCGGCGTCCTCGCCAGCAGCACTCCGGCCTCCTCGAACAGCTCGCGGATTCCCGCTACCCAGTGCCCCAAGGCAACATCCGGCTTAAGATGCGCTCCAAGAATGTTTCTCGCCTCGTGCGGTGAAATCCCCCCGCAGCGTTTCAGAATTCCTTCCGAGCAATCTTCCTTTCTGACCGTTCCGCCGGGAAAGACGTAGGCGCCGCCGAGAAAATCCATTCGGTCGGGACGGCGCGTGAGGAAAATCTCCAGGCCGCTGGATTGTGCAGGACGGAGAAGAATTACAGTAGCGGCGCTCTTCGGTTCGGATACTTCTGTCATGAAAGTTTCGGCGGCTCTGCGGCTTCGTAAGTCGTCCGGCAGGGAGCGCCGGACGCATGATAAAAATAAAATTTCCTCTCGATGGCGGCATAGAAAATAATGCTGGAAGAAACGGTGCCGTAGTCGGGCGCGGCGTGGACGCAGATCGCGTCTCGCTGCTCCTGAGAATTGTCGCCTGAGTCGTGGCTGCTCAACACGCCGCGCAGGATGCCGACGGCAGAATCCAGTTGTTGCGCTGGCGATCGTTTTAACTGTGGCTCTAAGGGAGCTGCCGCGGCGGCGAAAAGCTCGCGCGCATGGTCGAGCTTGCCGCCGCCGGAATCCGTGAAAGACGTATTACTGAAAACGTGCAGTCCCGCTTCAAGCTCCAGACGCTTGATCTCGCCGCCGGTGTTGAATGCCACGAAGGCCATCTCGGCGCTCGCTACCAGCAGAAGAAACGGCTGGTAACTCGATCCATTTTCTCGTTCGAGCCGTTGGTGAGCATGAACCGTATCTTTCGCCCGCAGCATATCGAGACAGAGCAGGCCTCTCGATCGAATCGTCTCACGAGATTGGGCTGGCGCCGCTCTACGGTTGACGATACCCGCCGCGAGTCCCAACTCGTTGACTCCGAGCCACGTGCCACCAGCCACGAGGTCCTTGCCGCCGAAGATCGGCGGATCGTTTGCCAGAAGCTGCGGCGACGCCGACGGACGCGAAAAATGCTCGTCGCGATTGGCTGCAACGACCAGCGGATAATCCTCGAACTGTCGCAGATACAGGGCGAGCGTGCACATGGTTTACGGTTTACAGAAAGCCTGCGCGTTCTGCAACGCCGCCTTCCAGCTACATTGTTCACTAAAAATTTTTATGCTACCTTCCAAGACTCAAACGGAGGATTCATGTTTCAGTCGGCGGACGAGGTTGTGAAGCGTCTCGCGGGAGAGCGGTACATCTGCAGCCGCGAGGTGGCCACGGTGGTTTATCTCGCCTGCGCGATGCGCAAGCCCATTCTCGTCGAGGGACCGGCCGGCGTGGGCAAGACCGAGCTCGGAAAAGTTCTCGCGGGCGCGCTCGGGCTGGAGCTCATCCGGCTCCAGTGCTACGAGGGACTGGACGAGGCGAAGGCGCTCTACGAATGGGAATACGCCAAGCAGCTGCTTTACACGCAGATCCTCAAAGACAAGATCGGCGAGGTCGTCGAGGGCGCGAAGACTTTGCAGCAGGCCGTGGAGCGCATCTCCCAAGAAGACGACGTGTTTTTCTCCGATCGATTTCTACTGCCGCGGCCGTTGCTGCGCGCGCTGTTATCGCCGCAGCCGACCGTGCTCTTGATCGACGAGATCGACAAGTCGGATACGGAGTTCGAAGCTTTTCTGCTGGAAGTGCTGAGCGATTTCCAGGTGAGCGTGCCGGAGCTGGGAACCCTCAAGGCGAAGCACATACCGTTGGTCGTCCTCACAAGCAACAACAGCCGGGAATTGTCCGACGCGCTGAAGCGCCGCTGTCTGCATCTCTATCTGGATTTCCCCGACGTGCAGCGCGAGATGGAAATCATCCGGCTCAAAGTGCCGGGTGCCGACGAAAAGCTCGCCGACGAAGTGGTGCGGCTTCTTCATCGCCTGCGCAAGCTCGATCTCAAGAAACGGCCGAGCATCAGCGAAGCGCTCGATTGGGTGAAGGCGCTGACGCTGCTCAACATCAAAAGTCTCGACGATACGTTGGTCAACGAAACGCTCTCGACTCTGATGAAGTACGAAGCAGACATCCGCAAGGCGCAGCAGGAACTCAAGGAATACCTTGCCGTGCGTAAAGCGAA
>CAZNES010000077.1:0-18551 GCA_964572145.1 uncultured Syntrophobacteraceae bacterium | reverse complement strand
TCCGAGCTGCTCAGGCGCAACGGCATCCGCGTTTCGCTGCCGGAAAATATGGACGCGGCGCGCGCGCTGGAGTTCGTCGGCGTCGGCGATCAGCGGTCGTTCAAGAGCGCGCTGCGCGCCTCGCTGATCAAGCGTTCCATCGATACCAAGACCTTCGACGAGCTTTTCGACCTCTATTTCCTGGGACTCGGCGAGACTTCCCGCAAGCTCGAGCAAAATCTCATGCAGCAGTTGGGACTCAGCCCGGAAGAGTTTCAGCGGATGCTCGATCATATCCAAAGCTTCTTGGATAGTCTGGACGGGCAGATCTCGCGCCTGACCCGCGCGCTTCTTGCCGGCGACATGGGTGAAGTGGAACGGCTCTTGCGCGAGGCCGCCGAAGAGGAGGCGAACGAGAGCCGGGGCGAGCTGCGGGCGTTCATCCTTTCCCAGGGAATCGCCGAGCGTCTCGGTCTGGAGGGAATCAGAGACGAGATCGAAAACTTCAAGCTCATGCTCCTCCGCATGGGCGCCGACCCGCAAACCGTCGAAAAGATGTCCGCGTACGCGGAGCAGAGGTTCCGCGACCTGCTCCAGATGGCACGGCAACTGGCGCAGCGAGAAACGCAAAAAAAAGAGCCGGCGCGCGCGATGCGCGAGCGGCTGGACCAGCTGTCGCAGAAAAGTTTCGCCTACTATACCGAGGACGACATTCGCAAGATGAACGAGGTCGTCGTCCAATTGGCGCGGCGCTTCAAGAACCTGCTTTCACTCCGGCGCCGGCGCTCGCGCCGCGGGCGTCTGGACGTGAGCGCCACGTTCCGTAAAAACCTCCAGTACGGCGGCGTGCCGTTCCGCATCCAGCTCGACCGGAGAAAAAAAGAAAAGCCGCAAGTGGTCGTACTGTGCGACATCTCCGATTCGGTCTTGAACGCTTCACGCTTCATGCTCCAGTTCGTCTACTCCATTCAGGATCTCTACAGTAAAGTGCGCAGCTTCGTTTTCGTCAGCGACATCGGCGAGGTCACGCGGCTCTTCGAGGACAACGACATCCAGCAAGCGGTCGAGACGGCGCTCCGCGGCGACGTGATCGACGTGTACAGCCACTCTAACTTCGGGCGCGCATTCGAATTGTTTCATCGCGAGCACCTGGCCGTGGTCACTCCGAAGACGACGTTCATGATCATCGGCGACGGCAGAAACAACTACAACCGCGCCAACGATTGGGTGCTCAAGGAAATCAGGCGGAAAGCCAAGCAGCTCGTCTGGCTCAATCCGGAGAGCCGCGCGACCTGGGGATACGGCGACAGCGAGATGGACCGCTACGCGGTTCACTGCGACGTGGTGGAAGAATGCCGCAGCATCGGGCAGCTCTACAAAATCATAGATCGGATCGTGGCATGAAGCGGCTTTTCATTCAGACCTACGGCTGCCAGATGAATCAGTACGATTCGGAGCGCATCGCGCGCCTCATGGAACGGGAGGGCTACGCGCCGACGGAGTTGGCGGAAGAGGCGGATTTGATTCTGCTCAACACGTGCAGCGTTCGCGACAAGGCCGAACAGAAAGTCTACAGCGCGCTCGGCCGGTGGCGCGAGCTCAAAGAAAAAAATCCCGACGTCATCATCGGCGTCGGCGGATGCGTGGCGCAGCAGGAAGGGGAGAATCTTTTGCGCCGCGTGCCGCATCTCGATCTTGTCTTCGGCACGCACAACATTCACAAGCTCGGCCGGATGGTGCGGGAGGCGGAGTCATCGGGAAATCGCCCGGTCGAAATCGCCTTCTATCGCGATCCTTCCTACATGGAAGATCCAGAAGCGCGGCCGACCGTTCACGGTGCCAAGGCGTACGTCACGATCATGCACGGATGCAACAAGGTTTGCAGTTTTTGCATCGTGCCTTACGTGCGCGGCAGAGAGCTCAGCCGGCCGAGCGCGAGCATCCTGCGCGAAATAGAAGAGCTGGCGGCGCAAGGAGTCAAAGAGGTGATGCTCCTGGGGCAGAACGTGAACTCCTACGGAAAAACCGCCGGCGAGTTGTCGTTTCCGCAATTGTTGCATCGCGTCAACGACGTCGCGGGATTGGAACGAATTCGCTTCACGACTTCCCACCCGCAGGATTTGTCGCCCGGGCTGATCGAAGCCTACGCCAGTCTCGACAAACTTTGCGAGCATCTTCACTTGCCAATCCAGTCGGGCTCCGATAGCGTTCTCCAAAGGATGCGCCGCGGTTACACCCGCGAGGAATATCTGGATCGAATCCGGCGCTTGCGCGCTCGTCGTCCGGAAGTGGCCTTGAGCACCGATATCATCGTCGGCTTTCCGGGCGAGAACGAGGAAGAATTCGAGGGGAGTCTAGAAATCCTCCAGGAGGTAGAGTATGGTGACATCTACGCGTTCAGTTATTCGCCGCGGCCGCATACGTCGGCGAATAAGATGTATGCCGACGACGTGGCGGAGGACGTAAAGAAGGAGCGGCTCGATAGAGTCCTCAAGGCGCAAGGAATGATTTCACGGCGCAAGAACGAAAAGAGGGTAGGGAAGATAGAGGAAGTTTTGGTCGAAGGACCAGCAAAACTGGGACGCAGTCAGATGATGGGACGGACCAGAACCAACCGGATTGTGAACTTCGTGGGACCGGAGGAACTTTCCGGTCAATTGACCAGGGTTCGAATCACCGCGGCCGGGGCCAACTCGCTGACGGGAGAGCTGATCACAGCACAGGAACAAGGGGGTTAGCATGTCAAAGAGGGAGGACTCCATACAGATGGCCGTGGGCGGTCTGACTTTAGATCCGGTGACCAAAACTCCGATCGTGATTCTGAAAGATACCGACAACAAGCTGAACCTTCCGATCTGGATCGGTCTCTCGGAAGCCACCGCGATGGCGACCGAGATCGAAGGAATCAAGATGGCCCGCCCCATGACGCACGACCTGGTGAAAAATATTCTCACGGAAATGGGCGGCTCCGTCGATTGCGTCGAGATCACCGAGCTCAAAGAGAATACCTACTATGCGTTGATCTATCTCAAGATCGCCGACCGGGAAATGGCCATCGACTCGCGGCCCAGCGACGCGATCGCGCTGGCGCTCAGAACCAAAACGCCGATCTATGTCGCCAAGGCGGTTCTCGAGGCCTCCAGTATTCTCCAGCAGAACGACGATGGTAAAGACCAGCAAAACGTAGCCAACGTCTCCAACATCTCAAAAGAAAAATGGGGTGAGATCCTGGAGAATATGACTCCGGACGACTTCAAGTATAAAACCTGATAACGGAAACCGCCTTAAGCGTCTGAGAAATAATAAAGTTTACAAATGCATTGTCACGCGAGTTTCTGTCATCGTGGTCCTTCGGCTGCGCTCAGGATAAACTCCGGATCTCGACCGAGATTCTTCACTCCGCTACGCTGCTTTCAGAATGACAGGATGGAAAATTGAAAAATTTAATTTTTAACAACCCTTAAGAGGCGGTTTCCGCCTCACCGATAAAATAAATCCTACTTTTGCTCCAGGGCTGAATGGCAAGCGCTCCCAGACGAATCACCCGCAAAGAGATCCGGCAGCCGGACCGTTTCATGACGCTACTCCGGCAAGCTCTTGGCTTTTTCACGACTCATCAAACTCCCGTCATCGCGGCGGCCGTGATTTTGGCCATTATCGTTGCGGCGCTGCTCGGGTGGGATCTCTACAGCCGGCGGCAAAACCGTCTGGCGGCCGAGGAGTATGCGCGCGCCGTCGGATTTTATCACGGGGAAAAATATAAGGATGCCCTGGAAGCGTTGAAGCGTTTGGAAATCTACCGCTCGTCATTTTACAGCCGGCTCGGCCTCCTCTATACCGCCAACACTCAGGCGGCGCTCCAGGATAATTCGAAGGCCGCGGACTCGTTGCGGCAGTTGATCGCCAAAGATCCAAAGGAGCCGGTCGTGCGCCAGACGGCTTACGTATCGCTCGGCTACCTTCAAGAACAAGGCGGACAGTGCCAGGAAGCCGCGTCGAGCTTCGCGGAAGCTGAAAAGATCGCCGGCCCTTTGAAAGCGGACGCCACCTTAGGAAAGGCGCGCTGCAGCGCGCTTACCGGGAAGCTCAAAGATGCGCTGGCTTCCTACCGCGCTTACGTAAGCGACAATCCATACGCCGATAGGATCAACGAGATCTCGGTCCGAATCCAGGAACTGGAGGCAAAAATCGGCGAAGTTCCCGGCGCGGTAAATACAAAATAAATTCTCTTCCCGACCCGCGCGTATACCTGCGCTTCACGGGCAGCGCCGCGAAGTCCAGCACTTCTTCCATCCGTTTCAGTGACAATCCTTAAAATCGTAGGAACCAGATCAACGCAACCTTTAGCGGGAAGACGGATCTGGGCGCGGGCTTCGTGGGGACGGGTCCGAACTTATATTTTAATGTTCCGCAACTCCGTGGTCTTATTCTCACGGGACCGTACATGTACAACGGAGCACTCGGGACACTTGGACAGGTAGTGCGGTTTTACACGCAGTCGCTGTCGCTCGGTCTAACGCCTGAAGAGATTAACCAACTCGTGGAATTCCTGCGGTCGCTTTGATTCCACAATAAGACGACAGAAAGCGAACTTGCGGACCTAAGAAGGCATTATTGAGCCATCATCCTAACGTCTGATAAGATATATTATGTAAACTTTCCTAAAGGAAAATTTCACATAATATTGAAGAAAAAAGATCCTATCCGGTAACGTCCCCTGCCACGGTGTATTAGGGCGGAGAGATTACGACCACATTTGAAAATATTATTTCACCGAGTACAGGCGGGTACGAACCTTTGCGGCTCGGCGGATATATTGCCAGCCGGAGCCGTTGCTCGCGACGAGGTGGTAAATTCCCTGTTCATCGAGACGGTCATGGCTCATCTCGCTGCACGTCGTTCGGTAGGCGTTCTCGATCCATTCCTTATGGTAGCAGCAGTTGCCCGAGCGCGACGCGCCGGACTTCGTCGTTTGCGGTTGAAAGAAAAGGCAATATCCGCACACGTTGTCGAGAACCGTTGGGCGGTATTTCTTTATAGTCCTGGCGGCCATGAGTTCCCTTTAGAAATACCGCCACAGCCACCATTTTTCAAACGCAATCTTGGCCCAGTAGATGGATCGCGACGGCCCCCATGAGCGCGCCTCGCCCGTCCCGAAGGGCGGCCAGCCGCGCGGATAAACGGTACGATTGGCTGCGGCGCGCCCGGCGCCGTAGGCCAGAAGTCATATCGTATGAAGCTTGAGCGGAACCGGCTCTCCCCTACCTGTAAGCAATACCTTCAGGTTATGCGCAACGACGTCCGCTTCCTGGTGCGCGACGACGCCGGCCTTTGAGGCCGGCATATCGGCGCAGTCGCCGATCGCGTACACGTTGTCCCATTTGGTCGCCAGAGTGTCGTAGTCCACGCGGACTCCGCTCTCCGTGTCGGCCAGGCCGGAGTCGATCAGGGCCCGTGCCGGCCGGTGCGGCGGAATCATAAAAAGAAGATCGTAGCTCAATCGGTATCCGTAAAGCCCGTTGACGGTTTTCTTTTCAGCATCGATCGATTGAACGATAAATTCGTAGTGCTGCTTGATGCCACGCGCCTTGCTCTGCGCATCCATCCACACGACCGGATCGTGCGCCTCGCCGGCCGGTTCGGGGTCACGCGTGAAATACTCGATCGTGACGCGATCGCGGATACCGCGCTTCTTGAAATAACTGTCGAGGAGCCACTGCGCCTCGTAAGGGGCCGGCGGGCAACGGTAAGGACCCGGCGGCACGCCGACTACAACTCGGCCGCCGTCGAAGGATTCCAGCGCGCGGCGCGTTCTCATGGCGGCGTCCATCTCCCAGGCGTGGTACGCGCCCTCGACGTAACCGGGGATTTTCTCGGGCGCAGTCTCCAGCCCTAGGGACACGATCAGATAGTCGTAGTGAATCTTTCCACCGCCGAGCGCGACTTCCTGGCGCGCCGGATCGATGCCGGCAATCTCGTCTTGAATAACTTTGATCCCACGTTTTTCCAACCTGCGAAGTTTTCGGGTGATTTGCGCGGGCTCGCGCTCGCCGACCATCATAAAAAGAAACGCCGGCATAAACACATGGTCGGGACGCCGATCGACGAGCAGAACGTCATGCCTTGCCCCAAGCTCGCGCGCGAGCTTGGTGGCTGCGGCGACTCCGCCGCTGCCGCCGCCGAGAACGACGATTTGATTTCGATTGCTGGCCATACAAGAATCAGTTCTTCGGCTGCTCCGATTTGCTTCTGATCGCTTCTTTCGCTCTCAACGCCAATCCCCCGAGATTTCTCAAGCGCTGCTCGCGCCAGAGTTTCTGTTCCGCTCTGCCCTCTTCAGTCAGCTCGCTGCCGAAACGGGAAGTGTCGCGAAGAAGTTTGACAATCAGATAGTCGGACAAGGGTTTGATTTTTTCGCCGAGCCAGGCGCGGCTACGCGGAAAAACAACGATGAGTGCGACGATGAGGACGAGAAGGATTCCGGGCATAATTATTTTAAAGGAGGGCGATCAGCGGAGAAAGGTATCTTCCTGGCGCAGCGCCTCGGCGGCTTCCTTCAATGAACTTTCCGTCGGCGCGCCCTCGCCGAGCAATCCGATCTGCCGGAGAAATTGTCCGATCTGCGCGTGATCGCGCGGACTGACCGGCGCGTAGGGCCGCGACGGTTCTCCAATATCGACGCCGAAGTGCTTCATCGCCGACTTCATCACCGGCGGCAAGCCGTAGGCCGCCCACTTGCCTGGAAAAAGCGCGAAGCAGCGCTGCCAGTATCGGGCGCGCTCCATGTTTCCTTCTCTGAACGCGCGCACCACCTGCGCGCCGATCCTCGTTCCCGGCGGCGGCATCGTCGCGCCCGAGCCGCCCATCATCAACGTGGCCAGGAGCGGCTGCATCGTGGTGAAGTAATGGCCTCTGCCCGCGAGCTCGATCTGCTCGATCAGCCGAGATATCTTGGTAATGTCGCGCGAGCTTTCTTTGAAATAGCGGATGTTGTTGATCTCGCTGATCTTGACGAAGGCGTCCTGCGGCGGGTCGGCGCCCGGACCGGGATTGTGATAGCACACCACGGGCAGCGGGCTCGCCGAAGCGACTTGCGTGTAAAATTCCATCAGCTCGGCGATCGTTGGCTGTCCTCCCCAGGGGCGGAGCGGCATCAATACCTGGATGAAATCGCCGCCCACTTCGGCGCCGTATTCCGCCAGCTCGATGACTTCGCGCGGCGCCGGGCTCGACGCGCCGAGAAGGACGGGCTTGCGCTTGGCGACCATCTCGGTCGCGACGCGCAATAAATCTTTCCGTTCCTGGCGCGAGAGCATGGTATATTCGGCGGCCTCGACGGCCGCGATGGAAACCGCGTCGCAGTCGGCCACGAGAAAATCGATCTCGCGCTCGAGCGCTTTGTAGTCGACGCGGTCCTCTGCGTCGAAAGGCGTGAGGCAGGCGCCGATGATTCCTTTGACGGGTTCTAACGGCGGCATGTTGTCAGTTCAGGATTTCCGCGACGATCCGCGCGTGACCGGCGTCGCTACCTTTGATTCTAAGCGGCAGCGCCAGAATGCGAATTTTCTTGCCGACAATTTCTCCCAGGTTGGTCACGTTCTCCGCGATCAAGACGCCGTTTCCGAGGAGCATCTTGTGCACCGGGAAATCGAATCCCTTCGGTCTTAGCGGCGTGGGCAGATCGACGGTGATGCAATCGATGCCGAACAGCTTGACGCCCTTCTTGACCATCCACTCGGCGGCGTCCACTGAAAGATAGGGATGCAGGTTATAGTCCGAACTCTCGAACTTTTCGTCCCACCCCGTATGAAGCATCAGGATATCGCCGCGATTCACGGCAACGCGCGAATTTTCCAGGTCCGCCGCCGTGACCTGCTCTCCTCCCCGCTTTTTGACGGAGATCACCGCTCCGGGACCGATGAAGGATTCCAGCGGCAGCTCTTCGATCGATTTGCCGTTTGGGACGATGTGCACCGGCGCGTCCACGTGCGTGCCCGCGTGGCACGGCAACGAAATCTCCGTCACGTTCAGCGGATGGCCTTTTTCCAGGCTGAAGAATTTCCGCACGTGAACATCCGAAAGCGCCGGGATTTTCGGCATTCCTTCGTAAATCACGTGCGAGAGATCCACCATTTCCATGAGTCCGCCTCCGTTTCACTTGCCGTTGCGCCACGCGGCGTAGAGCGGGTCGCGGTCGACAAAGGCGCGCTGGATGCCGTCGTAGGCAAGCCAGAACTGGTCGAGAGTTTTTTGCACGGCGAAGCGCACCTGGTCCTGCTGGATGTCGGTCGTCGCGTAGCGCTCAACGGCGAGCGGGCCGACTTTCATGTGCTCCTCATCGACTCCCATGTGGAGCGTCCAGTACCGGATATCTTCCGACTCGCGGGAAAATCCATAGTGCTTCGTAAGGCCGTTCACGATCCGCGTCATGCGCTCGCTCGCGGTTCCTTCCAGGCAGAAGCCCTGGCAGGCATACAGCTCAAGCCAGGTGCGCTGATACAATAACAACTCGCGCCAGTCGAGAAAGGCCGAAGTCTCGGGCAGAGGCTCGACCGCGTCCAGCAATTCACGCGTATCGTAGCCGCAGGCCAAAGCGAAGCGGATGTAGAGTGCCTTGTGGCTGTCGGTCCCGGTGATCTCGCCCGTTCCCTCTTCGACGACATTGTCGATCCACATCCGCTCCAGCTCCGCATCCTCCGGGCAGCGGCCGAGCATCGCCGCGATCGGCTTAGGAAACGGCTTGGGAAAGAAAAGATAAAACTGGCCGACGAAACCTCTGAGCTGATCGCGGTCCAATTCTCCCCTCTCGACCATGGCGATAACGGGGTGGTCTTTAGAATGTTTTTTTCGCACCATGTCGTGGAGTTCTTGGACGAAAGCTTTTCCCGGCAGCGCCATGACGTCCTCCTTGTCCTCGCTTCGCTCGGAATCTCAGATTTGCAATTTGAGATTTGCCATTTGAGATCCCAAGAAATTGCCCCCGGCGGGATTCGAACCCACGGCCCCAGGATTAGGAATCCTGTGCTCTATCCAACTGAGCTACGGGGGCTTAGGCTTTTCTTTTATTCCGTTCGCCGAAGCTTTTCAATGTCGTGCGATTCTCTCAGGCGCGTGCGGAGCGAACTCTAAGATGGACGCCCTCTTTTTTCTGAAGATAGGCGACGATCTCAAACAGATTGCGGGCCTGCGGATTACCGTTGGGGCCCAGCATGCGCATCAGGCTCTTGGGAGATTTCTTCGTAATGGTGGCGAGCTTGTCAAATCCGACAGTGGCATTGATGTAGTCGCGCAGAACGGTTTTGCCAGTTTCTACATCTCCGGAAAGGAGCGAGTCTACGGCTTCTTTCAGGAGACTTTCACGGAACGCTGCATCACGTCGGGCGCGCGCCTGAATGGTTTCTTTGAAATCTCTCGTCAGCGGCATCTCAAATCTCCTTTTTCTTGCGTTGCTTATAATCGCCCCACAGACATATATTACTACTGCTCAAGGAGATTTTGTATCAGGCCGTCGATAAAACCTTCGTCGTCGAGCTGCCTCACCCAGTGGAGGTCCCAAAGAGAAAGCGGATTCATGTCTTTCGCGCCGGGGTAGTCCAGCACGGCCATTGCGAAAGTGTTGGCGATCGCTTGCGGCGTCGGGTACGGCTTGGGCTTGAGTCCCTTGACGATGGCATCGAATTGTCGCTCCATCCCCTCCCTGCTCTCGATTTTCATCCGCTTCATCGGCTCCGTGGTTACGATCGCCAGCGCTTCGTCACGGCGAAAGATCATCAGACAAACCGCGTGAATCGCGGCCCTCAAGTAGTCCTTTAGAAACGCGGAATTGTTCGCCGCGAACTCGGACAGGCACGCCTGAGCGTAATGACCGACGCTAGGAAGGTCGGGAACGTCGAGAACCTTCAGCCCGGCAGAGAGCGCCGGCTCCAGATAGAGCGGCGACATGAAGGTCCCGATGCATTCTCCCGAGACGACTTTTTTCCATTGTCCCCAGCGCCCGACTTCGTTGTCTTTGACGAGCCGCGTTCGGACTTCATTTTCGAGTCCCATCATTCTGAGCCAGAGGGACGCCGCGTGCGGCTGGCCGGAAGATCTGACGGCCAGCATACCGCCCTTCAATTCTTCCGGCGAGCGCATAGACGCGGGCACGACCAGCTCCTGGCTGCTGCCTTTGCTGGGAGCGCAAAAGAGCGCGACTTTTTTTCCTTTGACCGCTTCGTCGTAAAGATACTCCAGGTGTTCGATAATCACGTCGCACGAGCCGTCGAAGAGCGCGGCCTCGTACTCTTCCGTTCCTTTTATTTGCACGACCTCCACGTCGATGTCGTAATGTCGCCGCGCCATCTCCTTGATACAGAAGATGACCGGCGTCCGGTCGTCGTCGCGGTATGCGAGTCGGAGTGTTCTCATCTTCATTCGGCTGCCGCGCGGCGATCAGCGAAATTTCACGATCAGATAAGCGGGGTCGGACGCCGCTCCGCCGACTGCATCTGTTCCCGAAGAATCCGCTTTCAGGCCGGTCAAAAAGGTCTCAGAGGCGAGGCGCGCGCGAAATCGATCCTTCGGCTTCGCTCAGGACAGGCTAGATGCAGGCGTACTCTTTTTAGTACGTCGAGCGAGGCGATGAGCGCACAACGAAGCATATGAGCCTTTTTCACCGGCCTGCGGGGCCGTAGAGTTTAGTGAAGAACCCTTCGCTTTCCAGCTCTTTGATGAGCGAGAGGTCGGTAAACTCTTCTATCTTTCTGCCTTTGAGCACGGAATAGGTATGGCTCAGATCTTCGATGTCGTTTTGCAGCGCTTCCTCTCGCGGAAAAGGCCTCATCGGAATAGTTCCGAGAAGATAGTTCTTGTACATTGATTCCAACAGCTTCGGCTCGTTCACTTTCATGTATTTGCGGTAGATACGAAACGCCAGCTCTTTATCCTTGCGTCCGGCCGCGACACCTTCGGTCAGCGCCATGATGAACGCCTTGAGCTGCCGGCGTTTGTCCTTTACGAATTGCCGGCTCGTCGAAATATCGCTGCCCGTGGTGTAGACGCCGTTCTCCAGCAAGTCGGCCAGCACCGAAACTTTCTGCCCTTGCAGCTCCAACTGTAGAATATTGTCTGCCGTCGCGAGCGTCGCGTCGATTTTTCCTTGCAGCATGATGACGATGCGCCGGTCCGATTCGCTGAGCCCGGTCGGTATCAATTGAACGTCCTTTCCCGGTTGCAATCCGAGTTTCGGAAGGAGGCGGCGCAGGGCATAATCCGAGCCCGCGCCGATGCGGCTCGATCCGATCGTTTTACCTTTGAGCGCCTGCACCGAAGTAATCGACGGATTGGCGATCAGCTTGTAGTCGATCGCGCCAAGGCTGGCGATGATGACGACCGGAGCGCCGCTCGCCGCGGCGCCTACGGCGGAAGAGCCCGAGGCGGCGATCAGATGAACGCTGCCGCCGAGCAGCGCGTTTACGGAAGTGATGCCGGAGGAGATGTAGACGAGATTGCCGTCCAGCCCGTACTTCTCGTAGAGGTTGAGCTCCTTGGCGATCCAGAGCGGCGCGCGCGTGCCGGAGACCGACGCGTAGGAGATCGTCATCAGATCCAATTTTTTATCCTGGGCGGAGACGAGTCTCGCAACGCAGAGAAAAAATGACAGGAAGATTGTAAAGTGCAAACTGCAAAGTGCAAAAGTTAAAATCTCCTTTTCCTCTCCCATTGTGCGTTTTACAATTTGCATTTTGCAATTTGCCTTTCTAGTAATGCTCGCCCTCGTCGAGGGTTCGGATCGCGGCGCGGATCTGCGCCTTCGATTTTACTTTATGTTTGTAGAGCAGGAACGGCCACGCGCGGTAGGGATTCTCCAGCCGTGCCGTCACTCTACCGCGGCCGGCGTCCGCCAGCGGCTTGGGCGTGGTGAAGCTCATCAGCAGAAGCTGGTCCTGACAGGCGCGCTCCAGTTGAATCGCCGAGATGCAGGTCCCCTCGATGCCGGGCCCCGTCACGACGCAGCCGTGGCCGCGTAGAAAAATCGCATGGTGCGGTCCGAGCGCCTCGATCATTCGCCGCGCCAAAGCATCCGAATTGATGCCGTGGCTGTCGGGAAAGATAGGGATGCCGTCCGCGAACAGCCGCGCCTCGCGGCTGAACGGGATCAAGCCGCCGTCCTGAAGTCCCATCAGAATCGAGCTGCGCGCGTGGCAATGGAGCACACTGCCGACGTCCGGCCGGGCGCGGTAAATCGCGCTGTGGATGAGAGACTCCGAAGGGATCGGCCCTTTGCCGGCGATCCGCTTGCCGTCGAAATTAACCGTGCAGATATCTTTAGGATCGGCGAGCACGCCGGCGAATCTCGGATTGATCAAAAAAGTTTCCGTTCCCGGGATGCGCGCGCTGAGATGCCCGGAGCCGGACAAAATTCCCTCGCCGGTGACTACTTGCAAGCCTTCTACCAGCCGCTGCTTCAAATTTTGGATTTTGGATTTTGGATTTTCGATTTTCGCGCCCATAACCTCCACCTCCTAATCCCTAGTCTCTTCCACCCCTCACGCCTTATCCCTAACCCCTTACGCCTGTTTTCAATTCCGTTTCTCCCACTCCGCATAAAAACGCCAGAGCGGTTCCTGCGACCTGTCCAGCGCGTTTCTGCGGGACAGGAACGCATCGATGTCCTCCTGCGGAATAGCGGCGACGTTTCCCAACGCGGCGGCCTGCAGGTTCATCTTCGCCAGATGATCCAGCTTGATCGCTTTGATGGTGGCCTGCTCGATGGTCTTCCCCGTGACGACGACGCCGTGGGCGCGCAACACGCAGACATCGCTGTCGCCCATGACCTCAAGCATCGCGTGAACTTGTTCTTTGGAATGGAGGGTCAGGCTGCTCTGGTAGAGCGGAATACCGCGCAGCGCCAACCGCATGCCTTGCGGGTCGTAGCCGCCGTAGATCGGGCGCAGCGAGATTCCCGCTATGCTCGCGAGCACGATCGAGGGCGGATGCGCGTGGACCACGCCGCCGACCTGGGGCCTGCGCTTATATATCTCACCGTGGATGCAGGCTTCGTTCGGAGTTTTCAAACCGGCGCGATTCTTGAGCGGCGCACCGTCGAAATCGGAAAGAACGATGTCCGCTGGCCGGGTGTATAACAGCCCGGTCTCGGCTCCTCCCCTGCCCCTGATGAGCATCTTTTGCCCATCAGGATTGCGCGCGCTCACGTGACCGGTCGTTTCCTTGAAAAGCCCCAGCTTCGCGAGGATGCGGCAAGACAGCGCGACGTTTTTCGCCAGCGCCGCGTCGGGCTTCACATTTTTGATGCTTCGACGCGGATCAGCACCTGTTTTAGATTTTGAATTTTCGATGGCCGCACGCTCCCCTTCGACCTGAAACTCTTACGCCGCGAACGAGCTTGACGCAAAACGGTTACCTCTCAGATCCCGGCGATGAAGCGATCAGGCGGGAGACCAGGCTCCCCTTTTTGGTCAATCATTTCTTCCGCTGTCATATTTTTCCCTCTATGCTCGCGCCAAATCTCCCTTCGTTACTTCCCATGTCAATGGATTTCTGTCAAGCGAGAAGGTTGGTTGACAAGAAAAGTGAGCTGTCCTAAAGCTGGAGCATGGAAAATTTACAGGTCTGGATTCGTATCAAGCTTCCGGAAAACGAATTGAGCGCGCTTAAAAACACGTTTCCCAACGTCCGCTTCGTCCTCGGAGAAGACGGGCAAGACAAAGGGACGGAATCCGACGCCATCTTTACCGAGGACGCGGTTCCCGACCAATTCGTCGCGCGCATGTCCAAGCTCCGCTGGATGCACGTCACCCGCGGCGGCGTCAATATTTATCTGACTCCGTCGGTCATGAGCCGGCCGATTCAAGTCACCGGCTCCAAGGGCATTCACGGCCGTTCCTTCACGGAGTTCGCCCTCGCCTGCATCTTCGCGCTCGCGAAAAAGCTGCCGCAGTGCTTGGAAGCGCAAAGGCAAAAGAAATGGGAAAGAGTGAACACCGACGACGTGGCCGGCAAGACACTGGGCATCGTCGGCCTCGGCACGATCGGCTCGGAGCTGGCGCAAAAAGCCAAAGCGTTGGGTCTGCGCGTCCTCGCGACGAAAAGAACCGTGGACGGGAAGCCGGATTACGTGGACGAGCTGGGCGGCCCGGACTTTCTTCCGCAGATGCTACCGCAAGTCGATTTTCTGGTTCTATGCCTGGCGTCGGTTCCGTCGACGAGCGGATTGATCGGCGAGAAGGAGCTGCGCTCGATGAAAAAGAGCGCATATCTGATCAATCTCACCGGCGGCAAGGCGATCGACGAAAAACTTATCGCGCGCGCGCTGAAGGAGCATTGGATCGCCGGCGCGGCCTTGGACGCTTTCGCCAAACAGCCGTTGCCGCCGGAGTCCGAGCTTTGGGATGCGCCCAACGTGATGATCACGGCGCGCATCGCCGGCGCCGCGGCGCAGAAATGGGACCTGGTGCTGCCGATCTTCAGCGACAATCTCTGCCGCTTTCTCGCGGGAGAGAGTTTGCGCAACGTGGTCGATAAAGAGCGCGGCTACTGAAGGCGTCGTGTTCGTGTAACTTCGAGGCGATCCTCCGCGGGTTTCGTGCTCGTGCTCGTTTTCCAGACGAACACGAATCACGATCACGAGCACGTTTCTTTCGCCCGGCCACTCTTGTTATCGTCAATCTCCGTGTGCTAGTGATTTACGTACCGCGTAAAATCGTGGGAGGAAAATAATATGGCGACGATACTTTATCTGGCTACGGACGACGGGCTGGTCACGGTCAAAGGCGAAGCCGAAAAAAGCTGGAAGGTCGAGCAGCAATCGCTGGAAGATTGGGACGTGCAGGAGGTGGCGGTTTCTCCGTCGCGTCCCGGCACTCTTTTTGCCGGCACCCGCGGCGACGGCGTCTGGCACAGCGACGATTCGGGCAAGAGCTGGAAAAAACTCTGCTACGGCAAGCCCGGCCCCGGCAAGGTTCGATGCGTCACCATCGATCCGAACGATCCCGATACGGTCTACGCCGGCACCGAGCCGATCGATATCTTTGTCAGCCGCGACGGCACGAAAAGCTGGGAGCGATTGGAATCGGTCTGGAGCGTACCCTCCGTGGCCTCGGTGGATTATCCGGTCTCGACCGTGGAGCCTCACGTCCGGGACATCACCATCGATCCCAACGACTCCAAGACGATTTACGCGGCGCTCCAGGTAGGCTACATGCTCAAGAGCGCCGACGGCGGCAAAAGCTGGAAGCTTCTGAACAAGAACGTGGACGCCGACGTGCATACGATCGTGATCGATCCGCGCAATACGAAATCGCTTTTCATTGCGACCGGCGGCCACGACTTCAGACTGGGCCATGCGCCGGGCCGCGCGCTCTACAAAAGCGACGACGGCGGTGAGAGCTGGGCGCCGACGGCGATGGACTTTCCCCACGAATATTCCGTGCCGCTTGTCATGAATCCAACAAATCCCCAAGTGCTTTACTCCGCGCTCGCCAACGGACAGCCGGGGCAATGGCGCAAGCGGCAGAGCGGCGCGGAGTCGATGCTGATCCGAACGAAAGACGGCGGCAAGAGTTGGCAGCGATTGGACGGCGGTATTTCGACGACCGGTAAAGACTTTCCCGAAGCCATCGCGCTCGATCCGAGCGATCCCAGTCGCGTCTACGCCGCGATGAGAGGCGGCGAGCTTTACGCCAGCCAGGACGGCGGCGACAAGTGGGAAAAGCTCGACGTGAAAGTCGATCCCGTCTCGGACATGAAGTGCGTCGCGGCGTAAGCGGTCGTGTCTATCGCCGCGATGAAAAGGCGCTGCTGCGACCGGTTCAGCTGATTCGGAAGAGGCTGCATTGTAAGTCATTCCCGCGAAAGCGGGAATCCAGCGATTAGATGCCTAAGCAGCCAGCAGTCTACATTCTCGCCAGTAAACGAAACGGAACGCTTTATATCGGAGTCACAAGCGACCTGCAAAAGCGCGTTTGGGAACACCAGCACGACCTCGTCGAAGGTTTCAGTAAAAGATATCGAGTTCACCGGCTCGTTTACTACGAGTTACACGAGGACATGGTCTCAGCAATAACAAGAGAGAAGCAGATGAAAAAATGGAACAGGGATTGGAAGTTGAAACTGATCGAGAGGCAGAATCCAAACTGGACCGATTTGTGGGTGGGGATTGTTTAAGCTGGGATATCTGGATTCCCGCTTTCGCGGGAATGACTCCAGGGGACCCAGGTCGATGTGGGACTGAGTGACATTCGCGTACACGGTAACGGCATCTACTCGATAATTGTCGGCAGGCCAATCACCACGCCGCGAAGCCCATGGCGCAGCCGACGCCGTTTGGCGTCCGGTAGAGCGGCTGGTAATCGATGATCGTTGCGGGGCGGTCGGCGGCGGCGGCGGCTACGATCCAGTTGCGGATCTCCGACGTGCCTTCGACGAGCGCCGCGGAGCTCATCTCCTGAAGAAACTTCTGGTCGTTTTTCTCCAGCGCTTGAATAAGCTCGCGGTCGAGCCCCAGGTCGATCTTCGTGTGGCTGAGTCCGCCCGAGCCGATGACGACGACGCGTCTCGATTCAGAAAATCCGCGTATCGCCTTGGCCAGGGCCTTGCCGAACTGGACGCAACGCTTTGCCGAAGGCGCCGGCGGATAGTAGGTGTTGACCATGATGGGAACGATCGAGAAGCGCGCATCGGGCGTGAGAAACTTGAGCACACGGGCGAAAGCGTGCCCCAGCCCGCCGTCGTAACGCGTTTTGCGCGAATAGGCGGGATCGAAACCGTCATTCATGAGTCCGTCGAGAATACCGAGGGCGAGCGCGTCGTCCACTTTATAGCGGCTGCGGTTTTCGGATCGCGGCTGATTTAAATAGCGCAGGCTCGTGCTCGCCTCGACTTCCTTGCCGATAAAGACGCTGAACGGCGGCATGTTGTCCTCGATCAGGTTTTCGTGCTGATCGTCGCCCACGAGAACAAGCGTGTCGGGCGCGAGCGCCTCCAGTTTTTGGCGCAGTTGGTCGATGGCCGCCATGCAGCGCTTCCATTTATTCCACTTCACCTCGATCGTCTCGCTCTCCAGCTCCGGCCTGACTGGCAGCGGGTCCCAACTGCGCGTATTCAAGAGTCCCCACTGATCCGGGTTCAACATCAACTGAGGCGCGTGCGACATCGCGAGGCTGGCAATAAGTTCCGCCATAAAATAAATTCTCCTTACCGATTAAGACATCATCCCGTTTCGCTTGTCAATTGTCGGGACGCTGGGATATAAAGATTAGAAAAATTCCAATGACAAGGAGCAATCATGGCCAAAAGAACCGTCATCGAAATGCCCGGGCTGGCGCACGGAGTTCCGATTCCCAACGGCGCGAAAATCGGCAATATGGTTTTTTCCTCGGCGATCTCTGGCAAGAACGCGGAAACCGGCAAAGTGCCGGAGAATCCGGACGAGCAGGCCGAAGTTTTATTCCGCAACATTCACAAATTCATGGAGCTGGCCGGCGGCACGCCGGAGAACATCGGCCACATGACGGTATATCTGAAGGACGAGAAGGACCGCGAGTCGATCAACAAGGCGTGGCTCAAGATGTTCCCCGACGAGCACAACCGGCCGGCGCGCCACGCCCTCAAGGCAGACATCCGCGGCGGGCTCTTGTTTCAAATCGAGCTGATCGCGGTGCTGTGAGGCTCGGCGTGCGAGCCTTTTTCTCACAGCGCAAAGAGCTTCCCCGGACCCTTGATCTCGCGACCTACGTTGAGCTTCCTCAAGCAGGACCATAGGACGGCTTGATTGCTCGCGACCACCGGCTTTTTGAAAAGCCGCTCCAACTCCTCGATCGCTTCGATCATAGTCGTGTTGGTGCAGCTTAGAACGTAGCCTTCCGCCTCAGGTCGAAGGTTCTTCGAGACAATTTCTATCCAGCGTTCGGGTGTGACGGTGATGTACTCATCGCCGCCGGAAAGCCCAAGACCGAAGTCATGAACCACTTCGAAACCGGCTTCGCTCAAGTACGAGATCTCATGTTCGTTTGTTTTCTTTACATAGGGAGTGATCAAGACGAGTTTTTTGACGCCGAGAAATTTTAGCGCTTGGGTTATGGCCTGGCCCGTCGTCATTGAAGCGCAACCGCCCGCCTTTTCTATCCACTCCGCCACGGCGGCATCGCCCGCAAGCCCGTCTTCCATGGAGCTCGCCGTGCAGTGAAAGACGATGATGTCCGGTCGGACGTCGGAAAGAGCCGCAGCCGCTTCGGCGATGGCTTCCTTGAGGTTCTTAAGCGGCCTGTGCCATTTTCCCGTCATCCGCAGCCGCGTCGCGTGTATGCCCACGCCGGGCGGGGCGAATCTGTGGAACTGGGGTTCGGTAAGCCGGTTGCTTGACGGGATAATGAGGCCGATGCGGGCCTGAGAGTTCATGGCGTCGCGCTACTTTCCCGAGGGAAGCAGTGAAAAATCCAAAAACTTTTGCGGGTCGAGATCCGGCGGCACCGGCCGCTCCTGGCGCAAGACTTCCATATATCCCCGGGCGACTTTAGGGTTCAAGCGGCCATCCTTCGTCAACATCGAAATCATCGTCTCGTATGTTCGCTCCG
>CAZNES010000076.1:0-21778 GCA_964572145.1 uncultured Syntrophobacteraceae bacterium | reverse complement strand
CGCGCGCCATCTCGTACCGTAGCGTCTCCCGGAGCGCCTCCTGAAGGCGCATCTCCTTAACGACCATGTTCGGTGCCACTGTGACTCCTCTTCCTTCGAGGCCTTCGTGTCCTTCGTGGTTAAAGTCCTCTCACCACGAAGAGCCTAGTGCGGCCATGCCGCAACCAAAGTAGAAACAGACATTTCACCACGAAGGTCACGAAGAGCACGAAGTTCAAAAATTATTAAATTTACGAATCCTTCGTGGCCTTCGTGGTGATATTGTATTTTCTCGTCGATTCGGCAACTTAGGATTGGCGCGCAAGGAAATTTGCTCAAACCGCGAAATCTTTTAAGCATAGTATTACGAAGTACACGAAGTTCGGATCATTCGTCGCGCCAAGACGCGAAAATCGATGATATTCCAGGCTAGTCATGTCCTGTTTCGGATTCAGCGAACACGCCGTCGAGCTCGACCTCTTTTGGAGGAAGTGGAGATGCCTGGGCTTTAGCGGCAACCTCGTCCAACTCGGCATAGACGGACGCGCTGAGTATTTCAAACTCCGCTTCGGTGAAATTTCCTTCGCTCATCAATTTTTCTTTTAGCCGTTTGATCGGACAGCGCTGTTTCCACTGTTCGATTTCCTCCCGCGCGCGATAGCCGGTGCCAGGGTCGCCGCCGAAATGGCCGTCCCATCGGTACGTGAGACATTCAAGCAGCGTCGCGCCTCCGCCCCGGCGCGCCTTGTCCGCGGCCTTGCGCGTCTCTTCATACACCAACTCGACGTCGTTGCCGTCGATGACCTTGCCCTCGAAGCCATAACCTGCGGCGCGCTCGGCGAGATGCTTGACGGCGACGCTTTTCTCCAGGCTGACGGTCATGGCGTAATAATTATTCTCGATCACGTAAATTACGGGAAGCTTCCACAGCCCGGCGAAGTTCATCGCCTCGTGAACGACGCCCTGATTCATTGCTCCGTCGCCCATGAAACTCACGGCAACTTCCGTGCTGCCTCTGATCTTTGCCGCAAGAGCGGCGCCGGTTGCGACCGGAACCGTGGCGCCCACGGTGCCGGTGTTGCCGAGAAAGCCGAACGAGAGATCGCCCATGTGCATCTTGCCGCCGCGTCCCTTGGAATAACCGTCGAGACGTCCGAGGCACTCGCACATGAGACGGTAAAGATCCGCTCCTTTCGCGACCAGATGGCCGGTTCCCCGGTGGTAGCTCGCGATGAGATCGTTCGCTTCGAGGGCGGAGCAGACGCCCACCGCGATCGCCTCCTGCCCGCGATAGGAGTGCGGACTGCCGAACATGACTTTGTTTTGATAGAGCTCGTTGAGCTTTTCTTCGAAGGAGCGGACTCTGAGCATGGTTCGCAGCATCTCTTTTCGCTTCAAGGTGTCGAGCATAAACTCTTTCATAGTTTCCTGATGGATGGTTTGTCAAGCCGCGTAAGAAAAGGGGGGACAAAACAAAAACACCCATGAGCATCCCATGGGTGTTTGTATTTCACGAAGCGGAGCGGGTTCCGTCAGACCGGCTTATCGGATTTCTCGCGCAGTTTTTTGAGCAGCTCGTCGAACGAAGCGGTGGCGAGTATCCGGTTGAATTGAGAGTGAAAATTACTGACGAGGCTGATGTTGTCGACAACCACGTCGTAGACTTTCCAATCGTCTTGTACGAGGTGGAGCCGATAATTGACCGACAGCGGCTCTCCCTTGCCCGACACGACCTGGGTGTCGACCTGAGCGAGATCCTGATTCACGCGCTCGCGCAGGAAGATAATCTTTTCGCCTCGGTAGGAAGCGAGCGTGTTCATGTACGCGCTTTCAACAAAAGCGGCGAAGACGCCGACAAACTCGTTCTGGCGCCCATCCAAATTCTTCCAGCGGTCGCCCATAGATCTCCGGGCCATTTCGGCAAAGTCAAAGCTGGGCAAGATGATCTCGCGTATCAATTGTACCGCTTCGGCCTTGTTGGCGCCCGACTTGGCGCTGACATCCTGGAGCACCTCGGAAACCCGTTCGATCGCGCTCTTGATCCGGTCCATCGGCTGCTCGCCTGCGGAAACCTGCGGATAGGTCAAGCACAAAACCGTCAACGTCATGAGCTCCCAAGTGAAGAACTTCTTGTCTCTGATCATCGCATTGCTCCTTTAAAGACCTGTGGGGTCAGTGAACGAAGCAAGCGAGGTGCCAGTAGGCTTTTCTTAAAAACCGCTTGTGTTTATTCGGGTTTTCAGGATCGAGACAATCGATTGCAGATGGAGAGTGTCACGAACGGGCGAGAATTGACCAAAAAACGTCAGTCGGCGTTTTGGCTCTACTTGACGAAGAATTTAAGCGACTGATTGGTGAAGGCCACCAGAGGGCCCCAATAGATACCAAAGAGCAGGGTCATGCCGGAGAGGAGGCCGAGCAGCACCGCGGCGCCCGCGTTCATCTCGACCGGTCCGTCCGCCGGCTCGGGAAAGTCGAGGAACATGACCTTGACGACGCGCGCATAGTAATAGAGCGAGATGACGCTGTTGATGACGGCAACGACGGCCAGCAGATAGAATTCCTGCTTGATCACGGCGGCAAAAAGGAAAAACTTGCCGACAAAACCGGCGAAAGGAGGAAGACCGGTGAGAGAAAAAAGAAAGATCGCCATGCAGACCGCGGGGACGGCGGAGCCGCGCCAGGCCAGGCCGCGGTAGCCCTCGATATCCTCTTTGCCCGTCGCATTGGCGACAATCACGACCACGAGGAACGCGCCCAGGTTCATGATCAGATAAACGACGATGTAGAACAGCATCGCCTGGAGGCCTTCGTTGTTCAGCACCACGAGACCCATCAGGATATAGCCGGCGTGCGCGATGCCCGAGTAGGCGAGCATGCGTTTCAAGTTTTGTTGATTCAACGCGGAGAGGTTCCCCAGCGTCATCGTCACCATGCTGACCATGAGGAGAAATTGCGGCCATTCTACCCCGGAGAGAAACTGCCAGTTCCCGCCGTCGCCAAGCTGTGATACGGCCGGAAAAAAGAAGCGGATGAGAATCGCCACGCCCGCCGCGTTGGAGCCGACCGAAAGAAAAGCGGTGATCGGCGTCGGCGCGCCCTGGTAAACGTCGGGCGACCACATATGAAACGGAACGAAAACGATCTTGTAGCCGAAGCCCGCAAGGATGAAAATGAAGGCGATGAAAAGAGCGATCCGACTCGGCGCGCCTTGAAGCAGCGCCTGATGGATGCCCGCGTAATCCAGAGTGCCGGTCATGCCGAAGACCCAGCTCATGCCGTAGATCATCGTTCCCGACGCGACGCCGCCGTAAATGAGATATTTCAGCGCCGCCTCGCTCGAGCGCCGATTGTGCGGTAAAAATCCGGTCAGAATATAAGAAGTGATGCTCACGAGCTCGAGCGAGAGATAGGCCATCAGGAGGTTCGTCGAAGATGCCATAAAAAACATTCCGAGCGTCGAGCTCAAAAGAATGGCCGAGTATTCTCCCTGGTGGACGTCGCCGATTTCCCGGCTGGTGCGCGACATCCAGAGAACCAAAATCGCGGCGGCGAGCGCGACGAGCTTGAAGAAGAGACTGAAGTTGTCCAGCACCATCATCCGATGAAAGAGCCAGCCGCCGGAGGCGCCGTAGAGCTGAAGCGTGGCCCACAGGGAGACCAGACACCCTGCCAGAGCCAGCAGGCCGAGCGCTCTCTTATTTTTGAGGAACAGATCAATCAGCACGACGAGGAGAATCGTGCCAGTGAGAATGGCCTCCGGCCAGAAAAAGTCGAGGCTGGCGATATTTCCCAGGTCCATCGGATCTTAGCTGAGATGCGGAATGACGATCTGATTGAGCTGGTCCAGCGAGGCGCGGATCAGATCGAGCACCACGCTCGGATAGACGCCGACGATAATGACGATGATCCCCAGCGGGATCATCGTGAAAAGCTCCCGCGCGTTGATTTCCGGCATCGCCTTGTATTTTTCATTGACCGCGCCGAGGTAAACCCGCTGGATCGTCCAGAGCAGATAACCCGCGGTCAAAATCACGCCGGTCGCCGCGAATACGGTGAGAACGGGATATTTTTGCCACGAGCCGAGCAGCACCAGCACTTCCGAGATAAATCCCGAAAGGCCGGGCAACCCCATCGAGGCGAAGATCGCCAGCGCGCTGACGCCGGTGTAAACCGGCATGACCGCCGCCAGGCCGCCGAAGCCCTCGATGTCGCGGTGATGGGCGCGGTCGTAGATCACGCCGACCATGAGAAAGAGCATGCCGGTGATCGTTCCGTGATTAAACATCTGCAAGACCGCGCCGCTGATCCCTTGCGGCGTGAAGCTCGCCATCCCCAGCATCACGTAGCCCATGTGGCTTACGCTCGAATAGGCGACGAGCTTCTTAAAATCTTTTTGCGCCATGGCGCACAGCGCGCCGTAGATAATGTTCCAGGTCCCGAGAGCGCCGAGAAAAACGTAGGCGAGATCGGCGGTCGCCTGCGGCAGCATTGGAAAATTGATTCTGAGAATCCCGTAGGCTCCCATCTTCAACAGAATGCCGGCCAGAATCACCGAGATCGCCGTCGGCGCCTCGACGTGCGCGTCGGGCAGCCAGGTGTGGAACGGGAACGCGGGGATTTTAATCGCAAAGCCGATGAAGAGCGCCATCCACACGACGTGCTGGAAGCCCCAGCGCAAGTGATCGAACGGCCAAATCGAAAGCGGCGTCGTGCCGTAGTGGTTGCTGTTGGCGATCAACTGGGTCATGTCGAAGGTGTGCGGCTCGCTGCTGAAATAGAGCGCCAGGATCGCGAGCAGCATGAGCACGCTGCCGAAAAGCGTGTAGAGAAAGAACTTGATCGCCGCGTATTCTCTCCGCGGGCCGCCCCAGATTCCGATCAGAAAGTACATCGGCAGCAGCATCAACTCCCAGAAGATGTAGAAGAGAAAAAAGTCGAGCGCGACAAAGACGCCCATCATGCCGGCGTCGAGGAGCAGAAACAGCGCGAAGTAGCCCTTCACGCCTTTGTCGATTCCCCACGAAGCGAAGATGCAGAGAAAGCTGAGGAGAGCGGTCAAGAGAACCATCGAGATGCTGATGCCGTCGATGCCGACGAAATACTGGATATTGTAAGCCGGGATCCAGGCGACTTTTTCGACGAACTGGAGACCCGGGTTCGCCCCGTCGAAATGGCCGTAGAGCCAGACGGCGAGGAGCAGCGGGGGCACGGTGAACAGAGCCGAGGTCCAGCGGATCAGATTAGCGCGATCGCTCGGCAAGAGAAGCACGACGATCATGCCTGCCATAGGAAAAAAGGTCATGTAGGTGAGAACGTGGTCTGTCATGGTTTCCACTCCCCCGTCCGAATCAGCTCGAATACCGCAACTTCACGATGATGGCAACCACGACGGCGCCGAGAATCACGTAAAGATAGCTGTTGATGTTGCCGGTCTGCACCTTGCGGAATTTATTACCCACGCCGAAAGTGATGTCGGCCACGGCGTTGACCATGCCGTCGATGATGTAGTTGTCGAACAGGCCATTCAGCCAAGAGACGAAAGCGGTGGTCTTGGCCGAGCCATCGACGATGCCGTCGATGATGTGCTGATCGATCCACGCGCCGATCCGTGCCAGGAGCAGCGTCCCGCCGACGAAAACGAACTGATAAATCTCATCGACGTAATACTTGTTGTGGAAGAGCCGGTAAAATAGCCCGCCCGCGAGCGAGGAAAATCGCTCCGGTGACAACGATTGCTTGTAATACATGAGGTAGGCGAGGAAGAAGCCGGATGCCGCGACGCCGATGGATACGAGCATGAGAGTGCCTTCAACCGCAGCCGCTCCGTGCGCCTCGTGCGCGGCGCCCAAGACCGGCTCGAGCCACTCGGCGAAAAGATTCGGGCCGATGAGCGCCGGCAGGCCGATATATCCCGCGACGATCGATCCGAGCGCGAGGACAGCCAACGGCAGCGTCATCGTCTGCGGCGATTCGTGCAAATGTTCCTGAACGTGATGGTCGGCGCGGCATTTGCCGAAAAAAACCATAAACAATTGGCGAAACATGTAAAACGCCGTGAGTCCGGCGCCCGCCACTCCCAAGAGCCACAATAAGACCGAGCCGTGCTCGCTGGAGAAGGCTTGCCAGAGGATTTCGTCTTTCGAGAAAAACCCGGCCGTGAGCGGCGTGCCGGCGATCGCCAGAACCGCGATCATAAAAGTCCAGAAGGTCCACGGCATCGCGTGGCGCAGCCCGCCCATCTTTCTCATGTCCTGCTCGCCGCCCATGGCGTGGATCACGCTGCCCGAGCCGAGAAACAGACAAGCCTTGAAGAACGCGTGCGTCATCAAGTGAAAGACCGCCGCGCCGTAGGCGGCGACACCGGCCGCCAAAAACATGTAGCCCAACTGGCTGATCGTGGAATAAGCGAGCACACGCTTGATATCGGTCTGCGTGAGCGCGATCGTCGCCGCCATGAGCGCGGTGGCAACGCCGATCCCCGCGACGACCGCCAACGTCAGCGGCGCCAGCGAAAAGAGAAAGTTGAGCCGCGCGATCATGTACACGCCGGCGGTGACCATCGTCGCGGCATGGATCAGCGCGCTGACCGGCGTCGGGCCCTGCATCGCGTCGGGGAGCCAAACGTGGAGCGGAATTTGCGCGGACTTTCCCGCCGCGCCGAGAAAAAGAAACAACGTCGCCAGCGTCGCGATTCCCATGCCCCAAAATTCTTTTCCCTCGAGCAGGGAGGCGTATTTCGCGATCTCGCGAAATGTGACCGTGCCGTGGCCTTCCGCGTCCAACGACCAGAAGATGAGGAAGATACCGAGTATGAAACCGAAATCGCCGACCCGGTTCACGATGAAAGCCTTGTTGCCGGCGCGCGTGTTAACGTGATCGTGGTACCAGAAGCCGATCAACGCGTAGGAGCAAAGGCCGACGCCTTCCCAGCCGATGAACATCAAGAGCAGGCTGTCCGCGGTGACGAGCAGCAGCATGGAGAAGGTAAAGAGATTGAGGAAGGCGAAGTAGCGCCAGTACGACTTATCGTCGTGCATGTAGCCGGTCGAGTAGATGTGGATGAGTCCGCCGATGCCCGTCACGACGAGGATCATCACGGCGGAGAGCGGATCGACCCAGAAAGAGACATCGACATGAAGCGAGCCGAGCGAGAGCCAGGAATAGACGCGATCGATCAAGAAGCGCTGCTCAGGCTGAAGCGCGCGCAGGCTGGAGAAGGCGGCCAGCGACAGCACAAACGCCGCCACAACCGGCGCGCAGGCGACGAGAGTCACCCACCACTTGCCGATCCGCTTCTGCAACTGCGCCCCAAGCAGACCGTTTAACGCCGCCCCGAGGAGCGGCAGCAGCACGATCCAGCGAAGATAGTCTGTTTGTATCGGATGTTCCATAATTTTAGGCGTTAGGCGGTAGGCAATAGGCAACAGTTATCAGTAAGATTTCTCCCACTACCGCCTACAGCCTACAGCCTTCTTCCTACTCCTTCAGCGTTTCCACCGCGCCGACGTCGATCGTATGGAAGAGCTGAAAGATCGCCAGCACGATGGCGAGCCCCACCGCCGCTTCGGCCGCGGCCAGCATGATGACGAAGATCGCGTAAACCTGCCCGTCCACGCTGCCGCTGCTGAAATGCGCGAAGGCGACGTAGTTGATGTTGGCCGAATTGAGGATCAGCTCGACTCCCATGAGAATGCTGATCGCGTTGCGCCGCGTGAGCACCGTGTAAAGGCCGAGGCTGAAGACGATCGCGCCGAGTATTAAATAATGAGTCAGACCGATAACCATCCGCTACTCCCGGATTTCCTTTCGCGCCAGGACCACGGCACCGATCAGCGCCGCGAGCAAGACCAACGAGGCCAGCTCGAACGGCAGCAGATAATCTTGCAGAAACATATCGCCGATTTTTGCCGAAGTCGGAACATAAAGGACCTCTTTGGCTTTGGCCCAGGGAGTTTGTCGAATGGTCTGGACCAAAAGCCCGGCTAGAATAGCCACGATCGCGAGCGCGGGAATTTTTCCCGCCGCGCGGTTGGTGATCTTCACGTCGGTAATTCTGTGCGTGAGCATGACCGCGAACAGAATCAGCACCAGGATGCCGCCGACGTAGATGAGAAGCTGCACGGCGGCGACGAAGTCCGCGCCCAAAAACACGTAGATTCCGGCGACGCCGGCGAAGGCGCCGAGGAGAGAGAAGGCGGAATAGATGATATTGCGCGAGAACGCCACCAGCGCCGCGGAGCCCACCGTGACGGCGGCGACCAGATAAAAAATTACCGCGGCAAGTTCCATGAGGCTCTGTCTCGCTCTTAAAAAAAATCCCAAAGAGCCACGGCTCTTTGGGTCAGTGAATTACAATCGGGAATCGAGGACGGCGACCGGCCGATGCGCCGGACTCATCGACCATCTATCCCTCTCCCGCTCCGGCCCCTCCCGGTCCTTCCGGAGTGGCGAACTCGTCCAAATATTTCTGTCCGATCTCGGCCTTCTTGGCCATGGTCGGATCGGTCTCGCCGCCCTTTTTGGGCTTGTAAAGAGACACCGGCTTGGTGACAAAGTGGCGCACCAGACCGGCCGGGTTATAGCTGGCGCCCTCAAACTCTTGCGAATGGCGAATCGATCCGGTCGGACAGATTTCCGCGCACAGACCGCAATACATGCACTTGCAGATGTCGATGTCGAAGTGGCTGAAGCTGCGCTGCTTGGTCTCTTTATTCATATCGATGCCGATCGTGATGCAAATAATCGGGCAGACCCGCTCGCAGGCGAGGCAGCCGGTGCAGATATCCATGTCCACCTCCAAGATCCCCCGGTATCTTAACGGCAGGGTCTCCTGGACCGGCTTGTCAATCCTGTCCGGATACTGGACCGTCATGGGACGGCGCGCCAGATGCGACAGCGTGATCGACATCCCCTCGAAAATCGTGGTGACCGTCTCGAAAATATTTCTGACGTAGGCAGCGAGCGCTTTCATGTTCCCCAGTGGATATTTCAGTCGCAAAAGAAAGTCAAAGCGATTGGTAACCGCTCAAATATACGGCTTCAGATAAAGCGTCGGCCTCGAGTGGCGGATCTGAAAGCCGACCCGTTTGCCGAACAGGCCGAGGATGCTGACGCCGATGATAAACATCGCGATGCTCGCCTTGCGATTTCCGTGCGGCCAGACGACCATCCAGGCGGCGGTTCCGACCACGCAAACAAACGACATCGGCACCATGTATTTCCAACAGAGCGCCATCAATTGGTCCACGCGCACGCGCGGCAGCGTCGCCCGCACCCACATGGAGACGAAAACCCAAAGATACGCTTTGATGAAGAAGACGCCGAATTGGAGAATTCCCTTGAGCACCGGCTGGTCCGTGACCCATGGAATCGGGGGCGCCTGCCAGCCGCCGAGAAAAAGAATCGTCGCCACCGCGCCGATCACGTAGAGATTGCCCCACTCGGCGAAGAAGAAAAATAGAAAACGCATGCCGCTGTATTCGGTGACGTAGCCGGCGACCAATTCCGATTCCGCCTCGGGGATATCGAACGGCGTCCGGTTGCCCTCGGCCAGCGCCGCAGTGAAATAAAGAAAAAAGGCGACGAAGGTAAACGGGCTGTAAAATAAAAACCAGTCCCAGGGCGCCCAGCCCTGCGCCTGGATAATCCCCTGCGTGCTCATCGTTCCGGCGACGAAAACGATCGTCAACACGGCGAGCCCGGCGGGGATTTCGTAGCTCACGATCTGCGCCGCCGAGCGCATGCCGCCGAGCAGCGACCATTTGTTGTTGGACGCCCAGCCTGCCATCATAATGCCAACGACGACGATGGAAGTTACCGCCAGCAAGTAAAGAATGCCGATGTTGAGATCGGCGACGATGAGCGAGCCGCCGAAAGGAATTACGACAAACGCGCACAAAAATCCGACGAAGACGACATAAGGCGCGAGTGGAAAGAGCACTTTGTCCGCCGCCGTGGGGATGATGTCCTCTTTGAGCAGATTCTTGATTCCGTCGGCGATCCACTGCAAGATTCCCTGCGGGCCGACGCGATTGGGACCGACGCGCGACTGCATCCGCGCCCACACCCGCCGCTCCAGCCAGCTCGTGACGCCCGCGAGCGGAGCGACAAAGACGGAAAGGACGACAAAAGCCGCGAGCAACATCGCGATGGCGTACACGACTTCTTTCGGCAGTCCTGCGAAATACCCCTGCTGGATGAGCTGATCGACAAACTGTTGCATTTTTTTCTTAGCGATCGATTTCCGGCGCGTCCACGTCCAAGCTGGCGATGAGCGCGATCAAATCGGCGACCATGATGCCGCGGCTGAGTTTGTCGATGATCGCCATCGCGGTAAACGAGCCGGTGCGGATTCTCACGCGATAGGGATATTCGCTGCCGTCGCTCACGACGTAAAATCCCATATCGCCGCGCGGCGCCTCGACCCGGACGTACGCCTCGCCGGCGGGCGGCTTGAACTTGCGCGCGACCTTGGAGATCGCCGGCCCTTTGGGCATCATCTTGAGAGCTTGGCGGAGAATCTTGCAGCTCTCTTCCAGCTCCCGGATGCGCACCCAGTAACGGTCGTAACAATCGCCGAGCGTGCCCTTCTCGCCGTTTCCCACGGGAATTTCAAAATCCAGTTCCGGATAGACCGAATACGGAATGTCGCGGCGGATGTCCCACTTGACGCCGCACGCCCGCAGGTTAGGCCCGACGAGATTGTACTGAAACGCCTCTTCTTTGGTAATCGCGGCGACGTTCACGAGCCGCTCGATATAAATCTTATTGTAGGAGAGCAGCCGGTTGTATTCGTCCACGATGAGCTCGAAGTGGTCGAGGAACACGGTGATCTTGCCGCAGGTCTCGGGCGTGATGTCGTAGCCGACGCCGCCGATGCGAATATAATTGTACGTCAGCCTGGCGCCGCAAATCTCCTCCATCAGGTCGTTGATCGTCTCGCGCTCGCGGAGCGCGTGGAGAAACGGCGTAACCGCGCCGATGTCCTGGCCGAAAGTCCCGACGGAAATGAGATGGCTGGCGAGCCGGTTGAGTTCGCAGGCGATAACGCGACAGAATTCCCCGCGGCGCGTGACTTCAGTCGAGCCCAGCTTCTCGGCCGCCATGCAAAATCCCTGGTTGGCGAACATCGCCGCGAGATAGTCGGCACGGTCGGTATAAGGAACGTAGCCGTGCCAGGTGCACTTCTCGCCGATCTTCTCGATCGAGCGGTGCAGATAGCCGACGTCGGGAATCGCTTCCTTGATAACTTCGCCGTCGGTCCTGACCACAAAGCGCAACACCCCGTGCGTGCTCGGGTGCTGCGGACCGATGCTGATGGTCATGTCTTCGGTGTGAAAAACTTCGCTCTCGGGCTGAACCGCTTCATTCATAAATTCGTCTCAGCGCAGTAATTTTTCCACCAGCGGCGCGCGCTGCGTGCTGATGCCGTCGTATTCTTCCTGCTCGACGTAGTCTTTGCGCAATGGATGGCCGATCCAATCCTCCGGCAGCATGATCCTTCTAAGATCGGTGTGTTCTTCGAACATGATGCCGAAAAGATCGAAGACCTCGCGCTCGAGCCAGTTGGCCGCTTTCCAAACTCCCTCCATGGTGGCAATACTCGGCGTCCCCTCGCGAGGCAGATCGGCTTTCAGGACGATCTGGTGGCGCTTGGAATAGGAATAGAGATGGTAGACGACCTGGAGGCTGTTCTCTTTGGGAAGATCGAGCGCGGTCAGATCGGAGAGAACTTCGAAGGCCGTCTCGGGGTCGTCCCGGAGATAGCGGCAAACCTCGACGGCGGACTCGGGTTCGACGTTGAGACATGGGTCGAAAACGTCGCCGTGAAAGTTGCCTACTTTGCCCGGGAACTGCCGCTCCAGCTTATTGTAGATCTCTTGGGCCTCCACCTCTTTAAGTCTCCGCCCGCTCTTCAGCCGCCGGCGCGCGGACCAGCCAGCGCTCGCGCATAATCTTATCCTGAATTCTTAGCAAACCTTCGGTCAGAGCTTCGGGTCTTGGCGGACAACCCGGCACGTAGACATCGACCGGAATGATTTTATCGACGCCCTTGCAGACGGAATACGCGAGCTGGAACAACCCGCCGCAGTTAGAGCAGCTCCCCATAGAGATGACGTACTTGGGATCGGGCATCTGCTCGTAGAGCAGCTTGGTGCGCTTGGCCATTTTGTAGGTCAGCGTTCCGGCCACGATCATCAGGTCCGACTGGCGCGGCGTTGCCCGCGGCACGCAGCCGAACCGGTCCACGTCGGCGCGCGGCCCGCCGGTCTGCATCAACTCGATCGCGCAGCAGGCCAGGCCGAACAGCATGTACCATTGGGAGGAGGCCCGCCCCCAATTGAGGAGCTGATCCACCTTGGTGGTAAAAACCGTTTCCGGTAATGAGTTGAGAAGCGGTTGCATGGAATATCCCTCTTACGATGGAACTTTCTTGACCCATTCGAGATCGCCCTTGGCCCAGGCGTAAACCAAACCCAGCATGAGAATGGCTACAAACAGCAGGATCTCCACGAAGGCAAAGGCGCCCTGCCCGCTTTCGACCCAACGGCGAAAAGCGGCAGCGACGGGGAAGAGGAAGGCGATCTCGACTTCGAAGACGATAAAAATCAGCGCCACGATATAAAAACGGATATTGAAGTTGACCCACGCGCTGCCGGTCGAAGGCTCGCCGCACTCGTAAGTTGAGAGCTTGCGCGCCTGGGGGTTGTTCGGGCGGAGTAATTTGCCGATCAGTAGATTGACGCCAACGAACCCGGCGCCCAAGACCGTAAAGACAAAAACATTGGCAAAATCAAAAAGCATCTTAAATATCGGCTTAGAAATACAAGGCTAAAAGAGGCCAACCAACTGAAATGACTATAGACACAAAACTTTCTCAGGGTCAACTTGCTTTGGCCGCACCGCGGCATTGCCATCGCGGTGTTTTTTGACTAGAGTCTAGCCGGCATGACTGGGAAAAAGCTTCTCCGCAGCGTGAATTTGGCGCTCGCGTTGTTTTGGTTTTTCTCCGCAACCGCAGCCACCCAGAACCGACCGGTCAAGGTTGCGTACAGCGCGATTTCCGCCGGAATCGGCAGCCTGTGGCTGACGCACGAGCAGGGAATCTTCAAGAAACACGGCCTCGATTCGTCGCTGATTTATTTTCGCAGCGGCACCACGGCGGCGCAGGCTCTGCTTGCCGGCGAGATCCATTTCGGCCATCTCGCCCCCGGCCCGATGATGACGGCCTGGGCGCAAGGGGCGGATTTCGTCTGGATCGGCACCACCGTGCACAAGATGGTCTTCACGCTGGTCGCGGAGCCGTCGATTGCGCGCGGCGAAGGACTGAAAGGGAAAAAAATCGGCATCACCCGCATCGGCTCGGCGGCCGATCTCGCGGCCCGCGCCGCTCTCGAACACCTCGGCCTGACCTCTAAAGATGTCAGCTTGATCAGCATGGGCGGAATACCCGACATTCTCATGGGTCTTCGGGCCGGCGCGGTTCAAGCCGCGATTCTTTCTCCTCCATTCTCCACCGCTGCACTCGACTTGGGTTATCGACGGCTTGTTTTCATTCCCGATCTCGGCAAGGAGTTCACATTCTCGGGCATCGCGGCCAAACGCGATTACGTTAACGCGAATCCGAACGTCGCGCGCGCTTTCATGGCGGCGCTCACCGAAGGAGCGAAGATTTATACGGAGGATTCGAAGGCGGCACTTAACGTCTTGAAGCGCTACGCGAAAGTTGAGAAAGACTCGATCCTGGAGGCCGGATACCGCGAATACGGCGGCGCGATTTCCAGCCCGCCCTATCCTTCGCTAAAGGGCCTCGAAGCCGTGCGCGAGAGCCTCGCCGAGACCACTTCTTCGCTAAAAAACGTCGACCTTAAAAAGTTCATCGACGACCGATTTGTAAAACCCCGTTAAGGAGCAAGAGATATGCGCGTAGAGACAGAGAGAAAAATGAAACGCTGGCGCGAGCAACGATGGCTTTTAGATCAGGTGATCCAAACTCGCGGCCTCGATTGGGACCAGGGCCGGACCGCAAAACTTCTGCGCAACTGCGGCGCGGGCGCGGAGTCGGATTTGCGCGAGATCGGCCGCCGGGTGCAAAAATTCACCGACATACCGCGCGAGTTCTCACGCGCGGCCGAGCGCCGCGAAGCGCTCGGGCGCGAGGCGGAAAAGGCCGGACACCATGTCGAAGCGCGCGAGCACTATTACGTCGCCGCTACGTTCTACACCAACGCGATGTGGGCGATCTACGAAGACAACAATCCCAAGCGCATCGCGTGGGGGGAAAAGAAGCGCGCCTGTTACGACAAGTTCATCCAGTTCGCCGGGCGGCCGATCGAGCGCGTCGAGCTGCCCTACGAGGGAAAAACGATTTCCGCGCTGCTGCACCTCCCACCGGGCATAAAGGCGGGCGTGAAAGTTCCCTGCGTCCTCTACATCCCGGGCATGGACGGCGTCAAAGAAGACAACCCGCTCTACGGCGATCCGTTTTTGGAACGGGGCATTGGGGTACTTGTAATCGACGGACCGGGCCAGGGCGAGACGCGCGCGGGCGGCATCAAATGCACCGCGTCGAATTATGAAGACGCGGGCAAACTCGCCTGCGATTACCTGGTCAAGCGACCGGAGATCGACGCCAATCGGCTGGCCATCATGGGCTCGAGCATGGGTTCCTATTGGGGGCCGCGCGTCGCCGCGGCCGAGCCGCGCTTCAAGGCGTGCGCCGTGAGCGGCGTCTGCGTCGAGCCGGGCCAATACACGATCTTCAACACCGCCTCGCCGACCTTCAAGCTCAACTACATGTACATGTCGGGTTACGACGACGAGGCCGCCTTCGACGAGTTCACGAAGACGCTGACGCTGGCAAGAGTCGCCTCCAAAATCACTTGCCCGTATCTCATCGTCGCCGGCGAGGACGACGAGCTGTGTCCGATCGAATTCGTTTACGACCTGATCGAAGAAATCCGCGGGCCGAAAGTCCTGGTCGTTTACGAAGGCGAAAAGCACTCGATTCGCAACCCGCGCTCGCGCACGCTGATCGTCGATTGGCTCGCCGACCGGCTCGCCGGCAAACCTTTCAAACCGGAGAAGATCTACGTCGAGCTCGGCGGCAAAGAAATTCACACGCCGTGGTAGGCACGCCAATTATGAATTTTGAGTTTTGAATGTTGAATTCAAAATTCATAATTCAATATTCAGCATTACGATGAGAATCGTTTACGGCGATCTGATCGGCGGCGCGAGCGGCGACATGTTCGTCGCGGCGCTGCTCGATCTCGGCCTGCCGCTCGAAACGCTCAAGTCTGAGCTTAAAAAAATCCCTTCGCTCAAATTTCGCCTCGCGGTCTCCACAAAAAAACTTCACGCCATCCGCGCGCTGCGCTTTCGGGTGCTCACCGGCAAAAAAGAGCCGGAGCGGACGTGGGCGGAGATCCGGCGCCTGATCGACGGAAGCTCTCTGGAACCTGCAGTCAAAGAACGTGCGATCGAGATCTTCGCCCGCTTGGCGGCGGCGGAAGGAAAGATCCACGGCGTGAAGGCCGAGAAAGTTCACTTTCACGAAATCGGCGCGACCGATTCCATCGTGGACATCATCTCGGCGGCGATAGGAATTCACGATCTAAAGATCGAGGCATTTTATTTCTCGCGTATCCCGCTCGGACGGGGCGTGACCCGCTCGCGGCACGGCGCGCTGCCGCTTCCCGGCCCGGCGACGCTGGAGCTTCTCAAAGGTCTTCCGGTCGAGTTCATCGATTTGGACGGCGAGACGGTGACACCGACGGCTGCTGCTCTTATTGCTACTCTCGGATCTCGATTCAACGAGACGCCGCAGATGACGGTGGAAAAAATCGGCTATGGCGCCGGCGCAAAAGATTTTCCGGATCGCCCGAACGTCCTGCGCCTCGTCCTCGGCGAAAATTCGGCGGCATGGGCTCGGGATGAGATGGTCGTCATCGAGACCAATATCGACGACATGAATCCGGAGTTTTACGACTACGCCCTCGATCGTCTCTTCGCCGCCGGCGCGCGCGATGTCTCTCTATCCCCGATTCAGATGAAGAAGAACCGGCCCGCGACTCTTCTCCGGGTCATCGCCGAGCCTGCGCTCCGAGAAAAACTCGCCGGGATTATTTTCCGCGAAACTTCGACCATCGGTCTCCGCTACTACCCGGTCAAGCGCGTGACCCTCAAGCGCTCCGCCGCGCGAGTCAAAACGAAATTCGGCACGATAAAAGTAAAAGTTATTGCGGCGCCCGACGGCACAAAAAGAGCGGCGCCCGAATACGAAGATTTGAAACGAATCGCCGCGGCGAAAAAAATACCTCTGAAAATACTCTATGACGAGGTGGTAAGGAATTTTAATTAGTAGGGGCGGGTTTAAAACCCGCCCCTACAGTGAAACGACATCCATGGCCGGCACTCCAACGGAAAACGACAGTGAAACAGGAGCGCTGTTGCCATGGGCTTCGCTTCGTTATCGCGACTACCGCCTGCTTTTTAGCGCTTCCCTTTTTGTCACGATAGCGCATCAAATGCGCCAGATGCAGAATCTTTATCACGTCTATGACTTGTCGGGCTCGGCGTTCCAGTTGGGACTGACGGGACTCGCCCAGGGCATTCCGTTATTCGCCATCGGACTGTTTGCCGGTACCTTGGCGGACTTCATCGATCGCCGCAAGCTCCTCTTCCTCACCATCGCCGCTAACTTTCTCACTGCCGTTGTCCTGGGAATTTTGACGATCACGGGCGCAATCGAAGTTTGGCACATTCTCGTCGGCACCGCCCTCACCTCGGGCGTGAATATCATCCTCAATCCCGTGCGCATGGCGCTGATCTCAGGCCTGGTGCCCCGTTCCCATCTGACCAACGCCGTGTCGCTCAACTCCAGCATCTCTCAAGGCTCTCATTTTGTCGGTCCGATGCTGGCCGGGCTGACGCTGGCCTGGATGGACGCGGGCAACGCCTATTTGCTGAATGCCTTGTTTTATCTCCCCGCTGCGGCGGGAATCTTTTTGCTGAAGATTCCGAGCCTACCGGACCGCGTCAAGGAAACTTTCTCGCTCAAGAGCCTCCTCGGCGGAGTGCGGTTTCTTATCGGGCAGCGGACGGTTTTTGTCCTCGTTCTTTTGGATTTCGCAATCGTCGGCGTCGGTTACTACCAACCCCTATTGCCGGTGTTTGCCAAGGATATTTTTCACGTCGGCCCGGCGGGTTTTGGACTCTTGGCTTCCGCGCCTGCCGTCGGCGGCACCATCGGCACCGTCGCGCTCCTCATCGCCGGCGACGTGAAACGGAAAGGCCTTTTCGCGCTCTGGGCCTTTCTTCTGTTCAGCCTTAGTCTTGGTGTCTTTGCCGTGTCGCCCAGCTTCCGGCTGTCTCTCGTCCTGGTTGGCTGCTTAGGACTGACCAATTCGCTGCAAGCGGTGATGCGCCAGACGACTTTTCACCTGCTCACACCGGATCACGTGCGCGGCAGAGCGTTTTCCGTCTTCAATATGTTTTCTCAAGGCGCCAATTCCGTCGGCGCGATGGTGGCGGGCTTCGCGGCGGCGCTTCTCGGCGCGCCCGGCGCCCTGCTCATGGGCAGCGCGATCGGAGTTTTATTGACCTTAACCGTTTGGTCCGCGTGGCCGGGATTGCGACAGTTTCGGGCAACGACCTAGATGTGGCGATTGCTGCTACTTGCTAGCGCAGCTTGTCAGGCAAAATCACGTCCAGCAGGCGACCGAGCCTCTCCTCGAATAAATTAGACAAAGAAGATCGTTGAGTTTCGATGCCCTCGATGTAAGAAATTTCTCCCAGGCAAGTAACTGCGGTTAGAAAACGCAGCGCTTCGGCGTTGGTCTCCGCCGCAAGCGAGGGTCGGCTGTCCAGATGATTTAGAACGTAGCCTAGCACGCGCAAACCGCGGCAGGAGGCGTGCTCCAGGGTGAGAAGCAGATGGTTGATCGCGCCGAGGCGATTGGCGGCGACGACGACAAGTGGAAGCTTCAAGAGCTTGGCTAAATCCGCGTACGTATAATGAGAGAGAAGAGGAACGAGCAGCCCGCCGGCCCCTTCGACGATCGTGATATCGTTTTTTGAGCTGATCTCGCCGTAGAGTTTTTGGACCAGGCCGATGTCGATCGTGACGCCGCTGCGCTCGGCGGCGACGCTGGGCGCCAGAGGATCTTTGAGCCGGTACGGACAAATTTTTTCCAGCGGTTCTTCGCAACCGGAAGCTTCCTTCAAACGCACGGCGTCTTCCGGAACAAGCTGGCCATCTCTTTCCTGGCAGCCCGTTTCCGCAGGCTTCATGACGCCGACGCGATAACCGGACTCTCGCAATAATCCTGCAAGACCGCACGCAATAAATGTCTTTCCGACTCCGGTGTCGGTGCCGGTTATAAAGATCCCTGTTCCCATAAGAACGCTTGCTTGCTTTTCTGTCATTCTGAGCGCAGCGAAGAATCTCTCCGAGTCTTTTCTTGGACTCCTGAGTTCTCATCGCCAGTGCTCAAGTCTTTCCACTGCGGATTCATCGACTCGATCAGCGCAACTTTTTTCCTCCGTAACCACCCTTTGATCTGCTTCTCTCTTGCGATAGCTGCGTGAACATCTTGAATGGTTTCAAAATAGACAAGCCGGCTAATGTTATACTTAGCGGTAAACCCGGGGATGAGTTTTTGCTTGTGTTGGTACACGCGTAACTCAAGATCGTTCGTGACGCCGGTATAGAGCGTCCGTGATTCGTTCGTCAAGATATAAACGTAGTATTCTCTCATCGGTAGAAATCGCCTGGGAGAGATTCTTCGTCGCTTCGCTCCTCAGAATGACACTGTGGTTAATTTAACTTTCCGTGACAACATGGACCGACTCATAACGCTGATTGTCATTCTGAGCGCAGCGAAGAATCTCTCCGGAAATTCTGCCTTCTCAGAATCAAAATTTTGCCGAAGTCGGTCGGAGAGATTCTTCGTCGCTACGCTCCTCAGAATGACACTGGAGATCATCTAACCTCTGTCACAACCTTTATCGACTCTAAAACCACACCAAGTAAAATTTTAAGCTCCTCTTCGCCCATCGTCAGCGGCGGCATCAGGATGATTACGTCGCCGAGAGGCCGGATCATCACGCCGCGCTTGCGCGCTTCTAAGATCGCCTTGTGCCCCACTCTTTTCTCTGTTGGATAACACTTTCGACTCTCTTTGTCCTCGACGAGCTCGATGCCAATCATGAACCCCCACTGGCGCACGTCTGCCACGTGACCGAGCGGAAGAAAGTCTTCTACCAGCCGGTGCTTGATGTAGTCGATCTTCGGCTGCATCCGTTCGAGGATCTTTTCCTTCTTAAAAAGCTCCAGGCTCGCCAGTGCGACGGCGCAGCCGAGCGGATTGCCGGTGTACGTGTGACCGTGAAAGAAGGTTTTGAAGTCCTTGTATTCTCCTAGAAACGCCGAGAAAATTTCTTCAGTCGTGAGCGTCGCCGCCAGCGGCAGATAACCTCCGGTGATGCCTTTGGCGACGCAGAGTATGTCGGGACTCACGCCTGCGTGCTCGCACGCGAACATCTTCCCCGTGCGGCCGAAGCCGGTCGCAACTTCGTCGGCGATAAAAAGAATCCGGTTTTTGCGGCAGATCTCGCCGAGCGCTTTGAGGTAAGCCGCAGGTTGCGCCCACATCCCCGCGGCGCCCTGCATCAACGGCTCGACGATCAACGCCGCGAGTGAGTTCTTTTCTTGAGAAAGTTTTTCTTCGGCTTCCCCAATTGCGCTTCTGAGCGCTTCCTCTTCGCTGATGCGCTTAAAGAAGCGAAAGACGTGCGGCGGGTTGAGCCGCAGGGCCGGAACGACAAGCGAGCGATGGAAACGGTGAAACGTCTCGGAGTAGCCGACGCTCATCGAGCCGACGGTGTCGCCATGATAGGCCTCGATGAGTGAGGCGAAGCGCGTGCGGCCGGTCTCGCCCTTGAGCTGCCAGTACTGAACGGCCATCTTGAGCGCGACTTCGACCGCCGTCGCGCCGTCATCGGAGTAAAAGACGCGTTGCAGGCCGCGAGGAGCGATCTCGATAAGCTTTTCAGCCAGCTCAATGCCGGGCACGTGGCTGAGGCCGAGAAAAGTCGAATGGGCGATGCGGTCGAGCTGTTCTTTGATCGCCCGATCCAGCTCTTCCTTGCGGTGGCCGTGAACATTGCACCAGAGCGACGAGACGCCGTCGAGATATTTATTTCCCTGAACATCGATGAGATAGTGGCCGTCGCCCCGCTCGATGATGCACGGCTCCTCGCCCATCCATTCCTGCATCTGCGTGAACGGATGCCATAAATAAGTGTGGTCCAGACGTTTTAGTTGTTCGTATCGCGACATGGTCATTTTTAAGTCAATGTTGAATGTTGAATTCTAAATTTTCGGACCGGGATTCCAATTCAAAACTCAAAATTAAGAATTCAAAATTCACCGCGTACTTCTTCGAAGGCCTTCAACCCGCGGTGTAAGTGCTCATGCGTGTGCGTCGCCATGAGCGTGATTCTCAGGCGCGAGGTTCCCTCCGGCACCGTCGGCGGGCGGATGCCCTGGGCGAAGACGCCTTTTTCCAGCAGCCGCTCGGAGAACGCCATGCATTTTTCCGCGTCGCCGATGACCAGCGGCACAATCTGGCTTTCGCCTGCGCCCAACGAGAAGCCCAAATTTCTCAGCCCTTCGCGCATCGCGCGGATATTGTGCCAGAGCGCGAGGCGCCGCTGCGGCTCCTGGTACAGAAGATCGATGGCCGCGCACGCCGCCGCCAACACCGCAGGCGGCAGCGCAGTCGTGAAGATAAAACTGCGGCAGCGGTTGATGAGCAACTCGCGCAGCGCGCGGCTACCGGCGACGTAGGCGCCGAATCCGCCGAGCGCCTTTCCCAACGTGCCCATCTGAATCGGAATGCGGTCTCCCAAGCCCAGCTTAGCGACAACACCCGCTCCGTTCGGACCCGCGACTCCGGTCGCGTGCGCCTCATCGACCATAACGAGCGCGCCGTAGCGCTCGGACAGAAGGACGATTTCCGCCAGCGGCGCTTCATCGCCGTCCATGCTGAAAAGCGTCTCCGTGACGATCGACTTCCGGCCGTTGGCCTGACTATTCTTGAGCGCGTCTTCAAGACCCGCTGGATCGCAATGCGGATAGACGACCGTCTTCGCCCGCGCGAGGCGGCAGCCGTCGATAATGCTCGCGTGGTTCAATTCGTCGCTGAAGATAACATCGCCTTCGCCGGCAAGCGCCGGGATGATGCCGACGTTCGTCTGATAGCCGGAGTTGAAGACCAGCGCCGCTTCGGTTCCCTTGAGCTTGGCGATCTTCTCTTCCAGTTCCTCGTGCAGCGTCATGTTGCCGGATATCAATCGCGACGCTACCGCGCCGCAGCCGTAGCGATCGATCGCCTCTTTCGCCGCTTTCTTCAACGCCGGATGGTTCGCCAGGCCGAGATAGTTGTTGGACGAAAAGTTGAGCACCTCGCGGCCATCCAGCATCAGTGTCGGGCCCTGCTCGCCCTCGACGCGGCGCAGCGTACGATAGAGCCCCTGCCGTTTCAGCTCTTCGAGTTCATTCTGGATAAAGTCCACGGACATCGCGCGAATAGATTTATTATACGGGGCGGCTGAGAGCAACCAGCCTCCGCCTCGTGGTAGTGGGTCATTTTCAGCTTGCGAGCAACATAATCCAGAACTGAGATTCTTCGCGGAGCCCTGAGTGGAAAAGAGAGATGCTTCGCTTCGCTCAGCATGGGATTAATGTCCAAAAGGTATTGCACTTTTATCTCGGACACAGATGCAAATA
>CAZNES010000075.1:0-22289 GCA_964572145.1 uncultured Syntrophobacteraceae bacterium | reverse complement strand
CTCTTCGATAATCTAAAAGCCTCTAGGGATGCTCTAGAGAAGGCAAACAAGGTGAAAGATGAATTTTTAAGCGTCATGTCGCACGAGCTCAGAACACCGCTGAACGTGATCATGGGCTATACGAGTATAGTCAAAGATGGAATGTTGGGGGAGATTAACCAGAAACAGGTGGAGGCTTTGAGCAAAGTGATAGGCTGCTCGGAGGACTTATTGAAGATGATCAACGAGATATTGGAGACGACCAGCATCGAGGCTAAGGCGGTGAAGGTAGAGAGTTCTGAGGTTAATCTCGGTGAGTTCCTGAACGATCTCAGATCGGATTCCGAGATCCCCTTGAATGAAAAGGTTCGCCTCATTTTGGACTATTCCCGCGACTTGCCGGTTGTGAAAATCGACAGGGAGAAGCTCAGACATATCCTTCAGAATCTTATAGCAAACGCCTTGAAGTTCACAGCTAAGGGTCATATCGCTGTGACAGCCCGTTATCTCAAAGTAGAACGGATTCTAGAGTTTAAGGTTGCAGACACGGGGGTAGGCATTCCAGAAGAAGCACTGCCCTTGATCTTTGAGCGGTTTCACCAAGTAGATAGCTCGGAGACAAGACGCTACGGGGGTGTGGGTATGGGGCTTTATATCGTTAAGAAGTTTACCGAATTCCTGGGAGGAACAGTTGAGGTGGAGAGCGAGCCAGGAAAGGGGTCGGCCTTTACCGTTAGCCTGCCAGTGGAGATGGTTGAAGAAATTAAGAGAGGGCTGGTTGAGGTAGGAAGCGAAGCGGGCTAGTCCTTGGGCGCTACCATTACTTTCTAAACTTGTCCATAGGAAGTTTATTTGGAGACGTTCGTGCAGGAACGAATTCTTTTAGTGGAAGACGATCCAGACACAATTGATGTGATGCAGCTGGAGCTGGAGTTTCTTGGTTATGAGGTCACAGTGGCGAAAAATGGCGTGGAGGCCGTAGAGATGGCTATCTCTGAACTTCCTGACCTGATTGTCATGGACATCTGCCTGCCTAAAATGAACGGACTCCAAGCAACCATTCTAATACGCGATAATCCAAACACTAGGAGTATTCCTATATTGGCTGCCACGGTGAACGCTTTACCCGGAGATATGGAGAAATGCTTAGAAGCAGGCTGTGACGGTTATATCGCCAAACCGTTTACACACAGGGAGTTGGGAGCTGCGATTAAGAAGCTGCTGCAGGAGTTCCCCGGGGGACGTGATACTGCAGTTTAAGAAAGACGGCCACTGATTATTTTTGGGGCCTGTTCTGTAGAAATCTTTCCATAGCGTCTTTCTAGATCCTAGGTAGAGTTGGCTTCGATAAAAATACTTCCATGCCGGTAACCAGATGCTTCAGCCGATCGGCTAAAGCCGGCGGCTGAGATCAGGTTTTAACCCTTTAATTGGATTGAATTCTCCATCTAACCAATTCCGCGCTGCGTCGAACCGCCGCGTGGATCAGATCAATCGTGAAAAAATAAAATAGTTAGGCGGAATTTTTTCGCCCAGCTTCCCGCCCGCTATCTCCTTGTTTTCCTAGAGTTTCCTTACACAGCTTCCGCCGTGCTCGCTGCTATGGGGGCACTTCGCTCGCAATCCAAGCCGTTGATTTTTCTAACGAGCCTTGCGCGGCGGTGTGTTGAGTCTCGCCGTTTCATCGCCCAAATCGCCCAACTACGGTGTGTCTCATCTGATCCAAATTCGCGCAAGGAGATTTGAAGATGATGCACACGATGCTGAGACTTCCCGCCGTCAAGAGAAGCACCGGCCTGTCGCGGAGCACGATCTACCTTCGCATTGCGCAAGGTACTTTTCCCAAGCCGGTGAGCCTGGGCGGGCGCGCAGTGGGCTGGTTGGAGGCAGAAGTTTAGGATTGGTTACAGCGGCGGATCGAAGCGAGCCGCAAGGCCAAGGCGTGAGTCAGTGCGCGTTGCCCACGGTCGGAGCAGGACGGCGTCTCAAGCGGAAACGTCATCCGAATTACCGGCTCGTCAAGATTCACCGCAATTATTACGTCGAGGAGATCGCCAAGCTGTTTGGCAAGCACCGGAATACCGTGCGCGATTGGATCAAGCGCGGCCTGCCGACAAGTGACCGTAAGCGGCCCCTGCTGATCCTCGGCCGTGATCTTGCCGCTTTCCTTCAGGCGCGACGGCTGAAGAACAAGCGGACTTGCCAGCCGGGAGAAATCTACTGCGTGCGCTGCCGCGCCCCGCAGAAGCCAGCCGGCGACATGGCCGAATGCCAGGTTTCGACCGCGACCTTGGGCAACCTGATCGGTATTTGCCCGAAGTGCGATTGCATGATGTATCGGCGCGTCAATCTGGCCAAACTGGAGCAGGTTCGCGGCAAATTGGACATCACGATGACGCAAGCACCGGGACACATAGGCGAAAGCGCATAGCCCTCCGTGAACAGTGACTTCAAATAGGAGGCAGCACACCATGACCACGCACAACCCCATTAACGAACGGATCAAGCGCCAGTATTTCGCCTATCTGAAGGAGGCCAAGCGCCACAGCGAGGCAACGGTGGACGCCGTCGCTAAGGCGCTGTCTCGGTTCGAGGCCGACATTGGGTTCCACGATTTCAAAAGATTCCGTTTCGAGCAGGCCATCGCATTCAAAAGGCACCTCGCGGAACAGGACAGCAAGGCGACCGGCGAAAAACTGAGCAAGGCGACGTTGCACGCCACGCTCGCGCACCTCAAGCGGTTCTTCCAATGGCTGGCGGGGCGGCCGGGCTACAAGTCCTGTCTCCAGTATTCCGACGCGGACTATTTCAACCTGTCCGACAAGGACACGCGAGTTGCGACGGCGCGGCGCGAAAAGAACTTTCCCACCATCGAGCAGGTCAAGCACGTCATTGCAATGATGCCGAAGGACTCTGAGATCGAGCGGCGAAATCGTGCCCTTGTGGCTTTCACTTTTCTGACTGGCGCACGAGACAGCGCCATCGCATCGATGAAGCTGAAGCACGTTGACCTCGCCGACGACAGCGTCTACCAGGACGCCCGCGAAGTGAGAACCAAGTTCAGCAAGACCTTCACCACGTTCTTTTTTCCCGTCGGAGAAGAAATTCACCAGATCGTCGCCGACTGGGTGAACTACCTGCGGCAGGTCAAACTCTGGGGAAATGACGACCCGCTGTTTCCGGCAACGAACATGGTCCTAAACGCGGCCAGACAGTTCGAGGTCGCCGGCCTGAAACGTGAGAATTGGAGCAGCGCAGCGCCCATCCGTGTGATCTTTCGCGATGCGTTCAAAGCTGCTGGAATTCCGTACTTCAATCCGCACAGCATACGGAGCACGTTAGTCCGGCTTGGCGAGACGGTCTGCCAAACGCCAGAGCAGTTCAAAGCTTGGAGCCAGAATCTTGGACACGAGGATGTTCTGACGACTTTCTACAGCTACGGGGCGGTCGGGAACAGGCGGCAAGGTGAGATCATCCGAGAGCTCGCCAAGCCGCAGCAGACAGAGCGATCGGACGCGGCGGAAATCGCTAAAGCTGTGGTGCGTGAGTTAGCGGTTCAGAGGGGATCGAGTAGCCGAAAACATAATCAGGAACAAGGGACGCGGCAACTTTTCGCAGCCGTCATTATCGTCAAACAAGCTTAGGCGACGCGCCGGACTTTGATTTTGTCTGCGTGTTTCTCAGCCTGGGCGAGGTCGTAGGCCGCCTGTAGCCGGAGCCATGTCTCGGCGCCGCCGCCGAAAGCTTTGGCTAGCCGGATCGCCATTTCCGGGGAGATCGCCGCTTTGCAATTCACCAGGTTGTTGAGCGCTTGCCTTGTGACGCCGAGGATTTTCGCTCCCTCTGTCACCGAAATGCCGAGCGGCTCAAGGCAATCGTGGCGAACAGATAGGCCAGGGTGCGACGGGTTTTTCATGGGCATGTTTTTTCTCCTAATGATAGTCGACGAGATCCACGTCGTAAGCGCTGCCGTTATCGAAGCGAAAGATGATGCGCCAGTTGCCTGACACCGAGACCGCCCAGAAGCCTTTAAGATCGCCCTTGAGTGGATGCAATCCAAAGCCGGGTAACGCCATATGCTTTATATCCGTCACCTCATCCAACCGGGCGAGGATACGTTTGATCTTTTCCACTTGGGCCGCGGAAAGTTTGCGCCGGTCATCGTTGTCAAAAAGCATCCTAAGTCCCCGGTGCTTAAACGACGCGATCATCGAGAAACATCTTAGGCTGACAAGTTGTGCTTGTCAATCTTGATGGTCCGATGTATAATGATCTTACTGAGGGAGTGTTTTTCTGGACGAACGGGCGCGCGATTGTCGCTCGAAGCTTACGACCAAGAACGAGTTCTTGGGGGCAACTTTGGGGGCAACAACCGGTTTCTCTCCGTTGAAGTAGTCGGTCCTTCAATGAGTTACGAGTAGAATGCAATTCCCCCTGCCCCACCATTCGACTCGCTTCGCTCGCTCATGGCAGGCCATCGACTCGCAAGTAAACCAGCGCTCAATTCTCGGCGCGAACATCTCAAGCATCTCAGTAAACGGCATGGATAGTTAACATTGCGCTGAAGCGTTCACGACAAGATCATGAAGCGTGTTTTTCTTCTGGCGATTCTTACCGGTTTACTCGTCGCGCGTATGCTGCCGGCGGCTGAGTCGCCGGGCGGCAGATGGAAAACGGTTGACAGGGAAACCGGCAAGGTCGTGTCCACGGTGGAAGTTTACGAGCAAGGCGGCAAGCTCTTCAGCAAAATAGTCGCGCTGACTGAGCCGAACGATCAACAAGGCAAACCAAAGATCTGCGATGCCTGCAGAGGCACCGATAAAGACAAACCCATCATCGGGCTCGTCATTCTCCGAGATTTAAGTCAGAGCGGGGACCGTTACAAAGGCGGCACCGTCCTCGATCCTGAGGACGGCAAAATCTATCCGGCGGAAATTTGGGTCGAAGACGGGAACCTCAAGATGCGCGGTTATTTCGGAATGTTCTACCGAACACACACTTGGCCCAAGGCTCGTTGAGACCGCGCCGCTTGCTCACTTCGAGCCGACGAGGATGGACTTCTCCTCCGGGCTGATCATGCCGCCGGAGACGATAAGTTTGAAGGCCTCCTCGGGCGTCATCTCCAACGTCACGATGTCCCGCTCGGGGACGAGCAGATAAAATCCCGCCGTGGGGTTCGGCGTGGTGGGGACAAAGATATTGACGAGACGGTCTTCCGAATGTCTTGCAAGCTCTCCACTCGCGTAGCCGGTGGCGAAACCGACGGTGAAGATGCCTTTGCGGGGATATTCGAACAATACCACTCTTCTTCCATCGTGCTCCTGGCTGAAGATCGTTTCGACCAGCTTCTGCACGGAAGTATAGACACCGCGGAACACAGGAATGCGAATGAGTAGGCTGTCCCAGACGCCGAGCGCCCGGCGCGTGAACACGCCCGTCGCCAGAAAGCCAAGAAAAAGAATCAACATCAAGGTAATGAGCGCGCCCAAACCCGGAACCGCGAACGGGAGGTAGGTGGAAGGATGGAGCGACCTCGGAAGTACATCGAGCAGGCCGTCCATCAGGCTGATGATCCAGCCGAGGAGCCAGACCGTGATGACCAGCGGGAGCAGCACCAACAGCCCGGCAAAAAAGTAGCGCTTGAGACGTTCCTTGAGGGTCATCCGAACTACTTTTTTGATCTCCGCCATAACCTAGCGCGCCGAGACCGATTTTAGCTCGCCCCGCTCCTCGCGAATCCGGTTTCGGCTATCGACGAAGACGACACTTGGCTCGTGTTTGATCGCTTCCTTCTCGTCCATCCAGGCGAAGGTGGCGATAATGACGACCTCGCCTTTTTTGATCCGATGCGCCGCCGCGCCGTTGATGCAGATCTCTCCCGAGCCCGCTGCGCCGGGGATGGCGTAGGTGACAAGCCGCGCTCCGCTGGTGAGGCTCCAGACTTGCACCTGCTCGTGCGTCAGGATGCGGGCCGCCTTCATCAACGCGGCGTCGATCGTGATGCTGCCTTCGTATTCGACGTTGGCGTCGGTCACGACCGCGCCATGGATCTTTCCTTTGAGCATACACGTTTGCACGGCGTATCCCTCCTCTACGGCTTCAGAGTAGTGTTGTCAATTAATCTCGATTTGCCGACCCGTACCGCCAACGCCAGCACCGCCGCACCCTCGACCGTCGCCACCTCCTCGAGAGTTCCCGTATCGCACACCCTGGCATACTCGATCCGGGCGAGTGTTTCCTTCTCGATCTCGGCGCGCACGGCGGCGACGATGCGCTTGCTTTCTCTTTCACCTTGCCGCACGAGAGACTCCGCCTGCTTGAGCGAGCGCGAAAGACTCAGCGCCGCGGCTCTCTCCTGCCGGCTTAAATAGACGTTGCGCGAGCTCATGGCGAGGCCGTCTTTCTCACGGACGGTCGGATAACCCACGACGTCCACGTCGAAGTTCAAATCCTTAGCCATGCGGCGGATGACTCGAATCTGCTGATAATCTTTTTCGCCGAAGATCGCCGCGTGCGGCCGCACGATGTTGAAGAGCTTGGCGACGACGGTCGCGACGCCGGGAAAATGCCCGGGCCGAAATTCGCCGCAGAGCAGCGGGCCGAGCCTCTCGACGTCCACGTAAGTTTGATATCCCTCCGGATACATCTCCGCCGCCGAGGGTTTGAAAAGAATATCGACCTTCTCTTTCTCCAGCATCTCGCGGTCGCGCTCGAAATCGCGCGGGTACCCCGCCAGATCTTCATTCGGGCTAAACTGCGCCGGATTGACGAAAAGAGAGGCGACGAGCCGCTCGCCCCCTTTTTTTCCTTCGCGGACGAGACTCAAATGACCCTCGTGAAGCGCGCCCATCGTCGGGACCAGAACGATGCGCCTTCCGGCGCACCGCTCTGCCTCGCTCCAGTCTCTCATCTCATGGATATTTTCGATGACGCGCATGAATTTTTCCGTCTATCGTCTTTAAGAGGGCGCGATGAATCGCGCCCCTACTGCCTAATGCCTGTTGCCTACTGCCTTCCTTTTAATGGAACGAATGCTCATCGTCCGGGAAACTGCCTTCTCGCACCTCCACGATGAAACGTTTGACCGCGTCGGTCATGACGCCTGCCACGTTTGCGTAGCGCTTGACGAACTTGGGCGTGTACGCGTCGAAGAGCCCGAGCATGTCGTGAACGACGAGAACCTGCCCGTCGCAGTGAATCCCCGCACCGATGCCGATCGTCGGAATCGAAAGCCGCCGCGTGATCTCCCCGGCAAGGTCCAGAGGAATGCCTTCCAGCACGACCGAGAACGCGCCGCCCTCCTCGACCGCGAGCGCGTCTTGCAAGATTTTCTCTCTCGCTTCTTTTTCTTTGCCCTGGACCTTGTAACCGCCGAAGCGATGAATCGACTGCGGCGTCAAGCCGACGTGGCCCATGACCGGAATTCCCATCTCCACAATCGCTTGTATTGTCTTCTGTACCGGCACGCCGCCTTCGACCTTCACGGCCTCGGCGCCGCCCTCGCTCAAAAATCTTCCCGCATTGCGCTTGGCTTCCTCGACGCTCACCTGGTACGAGAGAAAGGGCATGTCGGCGACGAGCAGAGCGCGCTTACGCCCGCGGGCGACGATCCGGGTGTGATAGATCATCTCTTCCAGCGTGACCGGGAGCGTGCTCTCCTGCCCCTGGACGACCGCGCCGACGGAGTCGCCGACGAGCAGGATGTCGATCCCGGCGCCGTCGAGAATCCGCGCAAAAGAGTAATCGTAAGCGGTCAGGACGGCGATCTTCTTTCCCGCCTGTTTCATCTTCACGATTTCCGGCACAGTGACCTTATCAGCCATCGTTTCAACCTCCAGAAAGCAAAAAAGCCCTCCGCCTAAGGCGGAAGGCCATAAATCTTGCCGTAGACTCAGGCGCTGCTTACTGCCTTCTGCCTACTGCGTGCCGGTTTCAGCCGTCCGTCTCAGTCCAGGTTACCTGGATCCAAGCGGTATATAATGCTGCGTCCCGGAACCCATGCTGTTGATTTCGCGGATCAGGTCAGCCAGGTGTTGGCTGCTCGCCACGAAATCGATCTCGGAAGTGTTCACCACCAGAAGCGGGCTCTCGTCATAGTGGAAAAAGAACTGATTGTAAGCCTGAGCCACCTCTGTCAGGTATTCCGGGGTCACGCCTCGTTCGTAACTCTTATCTCTCTTTTTGAGCCTTTTGTAAAGGACTTCGGGCCGGGCCTGGAGGTAGACCACGAGGTCGGGCCGGGGAAGACGAGGGTCGAGGAGCTGATAAATCTGGTGATAAAGGGTGAGCTCTTCGGCGCTGAGCGTGAGGCTCGCAAAGATTTTGTCCTTGGCGAAAAGATAATCGGAGACAGTCGCCTGATTGAAGAGATCTTGCTGGATTAACTTCGTCTGCTGGTGATAGCGGCTGAGCAGAAAGAAGAGCTGGTTCTGAAACGCGTAGGTTTCGCGGTCTTGATAGAACTTGGAAAGAAACGGATTGTCCTCGACGGTTTCAAAGACGGTGCGCGCCTGGAACTCGGCGGCGAGGCTCTTGGCCAGGCTCGTCTTCCCCACTCCGATCGGCCCCTCGACCACGATGTACTTCTTGCTCCCCATCAAGGCTAAAGAATTTACACAATGGCCGAAAAATTGTCCAGGTTGTTTTTTCCCACTACTCGCTGCCGAACAAAACGCAAAGCCAGCATGCGCCGATGCTCGGGGTTATTCGCTTGTGGCTTGCTCGGAATCGATCAGCCTACCAATAGGCGGCCTTAAAGGACACCTGCTTGCCGATTTCAGCGAAGTCTTTCCGATTACAAGTAACCAGCGTGGCGCCGATATCTCTGGCCCCCAAAGCGATAAGAACATCGAACGCTAAATCCCTCACCTTTTTTGGATCGTAACCTCTTCGGGTTCGTAAGCGAATGAGAATCTCCGCCGCTTCAAGCCAATGGCGTTCGATGGGTGTTACGGTGCGGATTTTTCTTGCCAGCTCGGCGACGAAGCGAACCTCTAATGCCGTGCGCACGCCACGGCGAAGTTCGTGAAGCACGACCGCCGAGCAGCGAATAATCCATGGAGAACGTAACAGGGAAAGCGTGAAGCGTCCGGTGCGGAAATTTTCGATATAAACGGACGTGTCTAATAAAGCGAGATTACCGTTCGGCAAAGGAATTCTTTCTCCCTACGCCGCTGTATTTGCGAATAATGGCATCGTGCGCAGCCTTTTCCGTGGCCAGCGCCAGAGCGCGCTCGATCGTCGCCGTTATGGTCTCGGCGCCAAGAGCCTTTCTGGCGCGCGCCAATTGCGTCTCATCCAATCTGACTGTAATTTGCGTCTTTGCCATATCGCCTCCTCAGTGTCTTACAAGATATATTAAATTGCATGACGCGGCAAGGTCGTGCTTTTATGCTATGCTTTAAGCCATGGATTATCTGAGAGAGCAAATCGGCCAGATGATCATGGCCGGAGTCGCCGGCGAGGAGCTTGGCGCGGCGGAGCAAAAGCTCTTGAAAGATTATCCGTTCGGCGGATTTATTCTTTTCAGCCACACCTTAACAGAGCCGAAGCAAATTCTTTCTCTCTGCCGAGCGCTTTGGGAAACGAGCGGAGAAATCCCACCGTTGATCGCCATCGACCAGGAAGGCGGGAGAGTCCACCGGCTGCCGCCGCCGTTCACGCACTTTCCGCCCGCAGCCGAGCTGGGCCGCGCCGGCGATGGCGATCTCGCTTACCGAGCCGGCGCGGCGATGGCGCGCGAGCTATCGGCCGTGGGGATCAATCTCAATTTCGCTCCGGTCCTCGATGTAAATTCCAACCCGAGCAATCCGATCATCGGCGATCGCTCGCTCGGCGCCGATCCCAACGAAGTCGCGCGGCTCGGGTGGGAGATGGTTTGCGGCCTCAGAGACGGCGGAGTGATTCCCTGCGTCAAGCATTTTCCCGGTCATGGCGACACGGCCAAGGATTCGCATCTGGAGCTTCCGGTCGTGAAAAAGACTCTCGAAGACCTGCGATCGACCGAGCTTCCGCCGTTCGTTCACACCTGCCGCAATCAGGTGGAAGCTCTGATGACGGCGCACGTCCTCTATCCCGCGCTCGACGCGAGTCATCCGGCGACGCTTTCCACGTGGATTGTCAGCGAGCTGCTCCGCGGCAAGCTCGGATACGACGGCGTCGTTTTCAGCGACGATCTCGAAATGAAGGCGATCGGCGAGAATTATTCCGTAGAGGACGCCGTCAGGCTCGGCGTGCTCGCCGGCATCGACGTGCTGCTTTTTTGCCACGAGACCGAGAAAGCGGTCGCGGCGTTCGACTATCTTTGCCGCGAGACCGAGCGCGACTCGGAGTTACGCGCGCGGGTCGAGCAAAGCTATCGAAGAATCCGGAGCTTAAAAAAACGGAAGCTGACTGATTTCGATAGCGCGCCGCGGGAGAAGCTCGAGAAATTGACCGGGCCGCACGGAAAAATCGTCGCGGAAATTCAAGGCAGCCGGTAGGCACTGTAGTCGATCAGCTTCTTGATGTCGTGGTGAAGCTCCCCTTCCCATTTTTCCAATACAAGATCGGCCGGGCATTTTCCCTGCGCCACGAGATCGCGAAGGGGCATTAAATAAAGCGTCTCGTCGTCGCCGTTCTCGTTCAGAGCGGCCTGGCGCTTGAGCCCTTCCCACGCGATCTGAATCACTTCTTTGGCGAGATCGGCTGCCGAGAATTTATTCGCGCGCGCCGCCAGCGCGTAGCGGTGCGAATCGTGGTAGAACTGCATGCGTTCGTCCCACGACCAATTTTTGACGAGATCCCAGGACGCTTGAAGACAGTCGGAATCGTACAAAAACCCTTTCATGAGCGCGGCCAGCGCGGGCATAAGCTCCGGCGGCTGGCTGTCGGCGGAGCGCACTTCCATGTAGCGCTTGATCCTCACCTCGGGAAACAGAGTCGTGAGATGCAGGTCCCAATCCGCGATCGTCGCGGTATGCCCCATATAACCGCGCGTCCAGAAGTGGCGGAACGGGATGCCGGTAAAATCGATATACTTGCCGTCGCGGACGATCAAGTACATCGGAACATCCAGCGCGTATTCGACGTAGTGCGCAAAAGAAACGGCCGGGTCGAACGCGAACCGCAACAAGCCGCAGCGCGCCTTGTCGGTATCGGTCCAGATGTGCCCGCGAAAACTTTTGTAGCCGTTGAGGCGCCCTTCGGAGATCGGCGAGTTGGCGAACATCGCCGTGATCAAAGGCGCAAGTCCCATGGCCGCGCGGAACTTGTCCATCGCGTCTTTCTCGTCGCTGTAGTCGATGTTGGCCTGAACCGTAGCGGTCTGCTTCATCATCCGCTGCCCCAGCGTGCCGACCTTCGGCATATACGGCCCCATGATCCGGTAGCGCTTCTTCGGCACCCACTCGATCTCTTCCACCATGCTGACCGGCTGGATGCCGAGACCGAGAAAGACCACGTTCATTCGCTTCGACACCTCCAGCAGCTCGCGGATGTGCAGCGTGAATTCCGCGTGCGTGCAGTGGATGGTCTCGCACGGCTCGCCGCTGAGCTCGATCTGCCCTCCCGGCTCCAAAGTAATCTGGGCATTCCCGCGCGCGAGCGCGATGATATGCCCTTCCTCCTCGACCGGCTGCCAGTTGTACTCTTCGATGAGCGCCTTGAGAATGGCTTCGACGCCGCCGGGACCGGAGAAGGAAATCGCCTTGCCGCTGTCGCGCCGGATGCCGATTTTTTCGTACTCGGTGCCGACGCGCCATTTCGAGCGCGGCTTGCCCGAGTTGTGAAAAAACTCTTCAAGCTCCCGGGTGCTACGAATGTTGTTGGACATAGGGACGAATATTCTGCGCGTAGGGCGGCGTGATCACGCCCTTTTCGGTAATGATCGCCGTGACCAGCTCGTGCGCGGTGACATCGAAGGCGGGATTGAGAATGCGCACGCCGCGCGGCGTGATGGCGCGGCCGAAGATGTGGGAGACCTCCCGCGGATCTCGCAGCTCGATCGGAACTTCGGCGCCCGTAGGGCATTTGGTGTCGATGGTCGAAGTCGGCGCGGCCACATAAAACGGAATCTTGTGGCGCTGCGCCATGACGGCGATTCCATAGGTTCCGATCTTGTTGGCGACGTCGCCGTTGGCGGCGATTCGGTCCGCGCCCACGATCACCGCATCGACCCTGCCCTTCTGCATCACGTAACCCACCATGCTGTCGGCGAGAAGCGTCACCGGAATTTTATCTTTCTTGAGCTCCCAGGCGGTCAGCCGCGCGCCCTGAAGAAACGGCCGGGTCTCGTTCACCAGCACGTCGACGTTTCTCCCGGCCTCTTTCATCGCGCGGACGACGCCCAGCGCCGTGCCGTATCCGGCCGTGGCCAGCGCGCCGGCGTTGCAGTGCGTCAGGATGTGCGAAGAATTGCCCAGCAGCTTCGCGCCGATTTTTCCGAGCTGCTTGTTAGCGGCGATGTCCTCCTGGTAAATTTTAATCGCTTCGTTTTTCAGGAGCTGCTTGACCACTTCGATTCCCTGGCTTCGTTTCTCAATGTAAATCCGGCGCATCCGCGCCAGGGCCCAGAAGAGATTGACCGCCGTCGGACGGGTCTTCTCCATCGTGCGGAAGATGCGCTCGATCTCCCGGTCGAAATTTTTTCCCTTGACCCAGAGCGCGCCGAGCGCCACTCCCATGGCCGCCGCCACACCAATAGCCGGCGCGCCGCGGACCACCATGTCCCGGATCGCCTGCGCCACGCCTTCGTAGTCGCGGTAGACGCGATAGATCTCTTTGTTGGGAAGAAGGCGCTGGTCGAGCATGACGACATGGTTATTTTTCCACTGGATGGTTCTGACGGCCATGGCCACGCTTCCTATTTCAAAGGAGGCTGAGTATAGTAAGGTCGCGAAGGGAGCGTCAAGGGCTGGTGAGCTTTCACACGGTTTTAGGTTATTTCTCCGGTCTCTATTTTATCAAACCGGACCTCGATTCGGTGGCGCTTTTGCGCACGACAGCCGTCGTGCACCTTCTCGACGCCGTGCTCTGCGCGCTTATCGCCGGCCAGAGCGGGCGCAGTAAAAAAATCTGGGCTGCGGCCGGACTCCTTCTCGGCATCTGGGGCCTGGCGACTCTCTTCGTGCTCCCCTCGAAGAAGAATAACTTCTTACCTCCCGTCCATTGATCAATATCTGTTCTCACAGGGCGGTCAAAAAGGTCTCAGAGGCGAGGCGCGCGAGAATCGACGAACGCAGGCGTACTTTTTTCAGTACGTCGAGCGAGACGATTCGAAGCGCAACGAAGCATATGAGCCTTTTTCACCGCCCTGCTCAGTCGTCTTGGGCGACGACATAGGCGAGCGCATGCTCGGCGGTGTGCGTGATCGACACCAACAGACGGCGAATTCCCAGTTTTTGCGCGAATGCAGACGTGTGGTTGTGCAGCGCGATCTCCGGCTTTCCGCCGCGCGCGCGCACGACTTCGATATTCGACCAGCTCACCTTGGCGCCCCAACCGGCGCCTAAGGCCTTCATCACGGCTTCTTTCGCGGCGAAACGGCCGGCGTAGCTTTGATATTTGCCGCGCCCTTTCTTCTCGCAATACGCGATCTCGCCCGCCGTATAGACCCGGTTGCGAAATCTTTTTCCGATTCCGCCGTCTTCAAGGGCCCGCTGGATGCGCGCGACTTCTATCAGATCGACGCCAACGCTCAGAATCATCCGGTCAAGTCTGCCTCTCAGCCGCAAAACTGTCAACGGGGTTGGGGCGCTTTACAAGAAAGCGCTGCGTGTTACATTATGCGTTCGTGCGATCTATCCACGCGGTTATGCTCCCCGGACCCAATCACGAGGAAAAAGAGCGGCGCGACTTTGATGTCCGCCGTTTTGTGTCGATCGCCGTGTTTTTTCTCCTCGCCGGATGTTCAGCCATGCAATCAACGGCGCCGGTCGAGCCCGGCCCGCCGCCCAAGACAATCAAATTCAGCCGGCCGGACGAGCTGCGCCACCTTCTCACGCGCCCCGCGAATAGCTCGAAGCAGGGCCGGATCGTCTACATCGGCGTCTACGGCGGCGAGGTTCCGCCGTGGGAGCAGGCGCGATATTTTATTCCGAAGGACTGGCCGCCGTATCAGAACTTGCGTGAAGAAAAAGACCTCGAGCGCATCGCGTTCCACGACTCCCTGATGCACATTCTTGCGCTCGAAATATCGCGACGTTTTCCCGACAGCATCACGGTCATGATCAAAGGCAACAGCGAAGTGGTCGCGGACGTCGCCAAGTATTTGTACTCGCGCGGCGACAAGCTCTATCTCATCGGCCACAGCCAGGGCGGCGCGGTCGTCGCCGACGCCGCGCGCGAGCTCCAACGCGCCGGCATTCCGGTGCAGATGATGGCGCAGATGGAAGGCTTCCAGGCCGACCAGAGGGTGCCCGGCAACGTGGTTCAAGCTTTCAACTTTTTTGTCCCGTCCAGCTTCTCGTTCTGTCCGGGCCGGGTTAAATTGACAGCCGAGGACCCGGCCGCCACGCGCGTCGCGAACGTGCCGGTGCCCGATCCATGGGGGCCGTTCACCGGATTTTGCGCCGCTCATCGCAACATCGACAGCGACCTGCGGGTGTGGAAGCCGGTGCTGCAATATATTATTGAGTCCGCGGGCGGATGAAGGTCGATTCTGTAACATCGCGCCGCCGGAGCGATGCCCCGGCCTTTTTCAGGGAGAAGCCGTATCGTTGGACATCTCGCTTCGTCCTTGAAGAGAACTATTACCGACCGATGGGTCCTTGCACGGAACGGTTCGGTAGAGTACACTTTTGTCAAATGCGTCAGACAATTACAATTCGCCTCAGCAAGGATCTCGCGGCTTGGTTGGAAAACACCGCGGCCAAAGGCGGTGTGTCACAAGGAAAGCTCGTACGGGACCAGCTAGAGAAAGCAAGATCTAGTAACGGCGCCCAAGCCTTTATGCGTTTGGCCGGAACCGTGCGCGGTCCGAAGGTTCTCTCCAAGCGCAAGGGGTTCTCCCGCTCGTGAAGGGCATCGCGGATACCGGCTTCCTCGTCGCCTTTGCCAATCGAAACGATCAATACCACGACTGGGCTGTGAGCGTCGCCGCTCGAGTCACCGAACCGTTGCTGACCTGCGAAGCCGTTTTGGCGGAGACCGCTTTTCACCTGCGTAACGTCCCTCTCGTTCTCGCAATGATCCGGGACGGATTGATCGCCCTCGCTTTCGACTGCCAAGACCATTTGCCCCAACTCGCAGCCCTGGCAAGCCGCTTTGGCGACCGCCAGCCCGATCTAGCCGACCTTTGCCTCATCCGCATGAGCGAGCTTTACCCCGTCCACAGCGTCATCACGGTGGATCGCGAAGATTTCCGCGTCTATCGGAGGAACAAACGCGAAGCCATCCCCCTCATCTGTCCGCCTCATCCATAAAAGGAATACCAGGAAGGGACGTTTGTAAAGCGAAATGATCACCCTCAGACGCAGCGACGAGCGCGGGCGAACGAAACTCGATTGGCTCGACAGCCGCCACACGTTTTCATTCGGCGAGTATCACGACCCACGCTACATGGGCTTTCGCGATCTCCGGGTCATCAACGACGACCGCGTCGCGCCGGGAAAAGGCTTCGGCACGCACTCGCATCGCGACATGGAAATTATCACCTACATGTTGGAAGGCGCGGTCGAGCACAAGGACAGCACGGGCAATAAGACCATCATCCGGCCGGGCGATGTGCAGCGGATGAGCGCGGGCACGGGAATCAGCCACAGCGAGCTTAATCCGTCGAAGACTGAGCCGGTTCACTTCCTGCAGATCTGGATATTGCCGCACGAGCAGAAACTCCCGCCGTCTTACGAGCAGCGCGCGTTCGATCTGGAAAAAAATCGCGGCCGGTGGATTCTTCTAGCGTCCGGCGACGGTCGTGACGGCGCCGTCACCGTGCATCAGGACGTGGCGCTGTCCGTCGCGCGCCTGCTTCCCGGCCAGCAGGCGACCTATCGTCTGAAGCCCGGCCGCCACGCCTGGGCGCAGGCGGCGCGTGGAGCGGCGGCGCTCAACGGCGCGACGCTCGGCGAAGGCGACGGCGCCGCGGCGAGCGGGGAAGAGATTTTGGAAATCAAAGCGGTCGAGGAGGCGGAAGTGCTTCTGTTCGATCTTGCGTAGCACTAAATCAACACTTGGAGTACTGGAGTGATGGAGTTTTGGTCCGGACCCATTGCTCCATTACTCCACCACTCCATCATTCCATTTTCCTTCGCGTTGACTACCGCTATTCGTTAGCGTAAAAATCTCCGAAGAGGAGAAACCTCATATGCTTGCGCGCACGGCACTCAGTTTCGTTCTTGGCTCGTTATTCCTGGTCGGCTCGATAACTCCGCCCGACGCCTGGGCGCAAAAAGGCAGGATCAAGGTCGTGACCCAAACGCCGCTCTCGGGCGAGCAGGCGGGAACGGGCGAACCCATCAAGCTCGGCGCTCAGCTCGCGGTCGAAGAAGCGAGCAAGAGATTCAAGACGCTGGGATACGATCTGATTCTTGTGCCCTTGGACGATCAGGCGAAACCGGAGGTCGGCGTCGCCAACGCCAGAAACGTCGCCGCCGATCCTGACGTTCTGCTTGTCGTCGGCCATTTCAATTCCGGCGTCGCCCTGCCCGCCTCCGACGTGTACAAGGAATCGTTGTTGACGATGATCTCACCGGCCAACACGGCGACCGAGATTACCGATCGCGGCTATCTCAACGTCAATCGGGTCTGCGGCCGTGACGACATCCAGGGGCCGTTGGGCGCCCGATTCGCCTCGGAAGACCTGAAGGCCAAGTCCGTCTATATCATTCACGACAAAACAGTCTATGGCCAAGGAGTCTCTGAAAATTTTCGCAACGAAGCGAAAAAACTTGGGCTCAAAATATTGGGGTTCGAAGGAACAGAGGAGCGGACTAATTTCGGTCCTCTTATCATTCCGCTAAAAGCGAAAAACCCGGACCTCGTCTATTTCGGCGGCGTCTACCATCAGGGCGGCCTGCTGCTTAAGCAGATGAGGGAAAAGGGCGTCAAAGCCGTGTTCCTCGGACCCGATGGTATCGACGACGCGGAGATGGTCAAGATCGCCGGCAACGCCGTGGTCGGCTCCTATTACACGACTGTAGCTCCACCTAAGGATATTTCTCCGGAAACCGCTGCCTTTGCGGAAAAATTCAAGCAGCGCTTCGGCAAGGAGATCGGATCGTTCGGCCTGTATGGCTACATCGCCGCCGCACTGGGCATAAAAGCAATCGAGAACGCGATCGAGGAGCTCGGCGGGAAAAAACCGACGCGCAAGCAGGTCTCCGAAGCGGTAAGAAAGATCGACTACAAGGGCGTGACGGGTTCCATCGCCTTCGATAACAAAGGCGATCCTATAAAAGCGAAATATTTCGTCCTCAAGTTCGAAAAGAAGCAGTATCCCGGCAAAGTCGTCAAAGTCATAGAGTCCGCGGCGCCGCCGGCAAAGAAATTATAGCCGCCTTCCTCTTGCATCGGCCGTAGGAAATACTCCCGCATGAGAAAAAAAATCCGCGTCGCCGTTCTCTTCGGCGGCAGATCCGCCGAGCACGAGATCTCTCTCATATCGGCCAAGAACGTCGTCGAAGCGATCGACAAGAAAAAATACCAAGTGGTTCTGATCGGCATCGACAAAAAGGGCAAGTGGTATTTCAACGACGACGAGAAGCTGCTGCAAAAGGCGGATCGGCCAAGGGCGATCAAGTTCGACCGGGAAAGCAACGCGCTGGCGTTGGTGCCGTCGAACAAATCGAAGCAATGGCTCCGTCTCTCCAATCGGCGCGCTGAAAAACCCGTAGACGTCGTCTTTCCGGTTCTCCATGGAACGTTCGGCGAGGACGGCACGGTCCAGGGCCTGCTTAAAATGGCCGACGTGCCTTTCGTCGGCGCCAGCGTTCTGGGCTCGGCCGTGGGCATGGACAAAGACGTGATGAAGCGTCTGCTGCGAGACGCCGGCATTCCCATCGCCCGTTTTGTCACCGTGCATAGTTCCGAGCGGAAGCAGCTCGATTTTGTCGCCGTCACGCGCGAGCTTGGGTTGCCGTTTTTCGTGAAGCCCGCCAACCTGGGCTCGTCGGTTGGGATTCATAAGGTCAAGGACGAGCGCGAATTCGCCGCCGCGGTCGAAGACGCTTTTCGCTACGATCAGAAGATTCTGATCGAAGAATACATTCAAGGAAGAGAGATCGAGTGCTCGGTCCTCGGCAACGTAGATCCCATCGCCTCCGTGCCCGGCGAGATCATTACCCGGCACGAATTTTATTCGTACGAGGCCAAGTATCTGGACGAAAAAGGCGCGGCGCTGGAAATTCCGGCGAAACTGCCGGCAGGCGTCGTGGAAGAAATTCAGCGGATAGCGATTAGGGCCTTCCAAGCGCTTTGCTGCGAGGGCATGGCGCGCGTAGACTTTTTCCTGCGCGACGATAAAGAAGTCATCGTCAACGAGATCAACACCATCCCCGGCTTCACCAAGATCAGCATGTACCCCAAGCTCTGGGAATCGAGCGGCCTCTCCTACGCCGACCTGATCGACCGCTTGATCCAGCTCGCGCTGGAGCGGTTCAAGAGAGAGAAGAAGTTAAAAACTTCACGTTAATAAACCTATCTGAGGATGCTGAGAATGAGCATTAGCACGCCTATCCCAAGTACCGCCCAAAGCAATGTTCTTAAACCGCTCTCAAGGCGGTCGAGTTTCTCTGATAGCTCATTGACCTGCGAGCGTGTCGGTGGCGAAGCCTCATCGAAAACCGTGGGTCGTTCGCTAAAGGTGAAGTCAACAGAGGTTACGTCCAGTTCCGGGAATGCTTTATTATCCCATTTCTTCATGCTCCCGTCAGGCGCGCTGCCAAAATCCATCCCTTCCACCTTTATTCCGATATGAGAGGGAATGCGTCCCACACGTGTAGCAGCGAGGAGTTCATTAAACGTCACTTTCGGCACAAGGACTTCGACAGAGTAAGAATCAACAAAACTGAGGTCACCATCGGCAGGCCAATAGGTAATGCGACCGATACCATTCCGATCAGCCTCATTTGACTCATCATTCTCTTCAGAGACCCACAAACCACCCTCTAGGGGTCGGAACTCCTCCCGCTCCCGCCGCGCTTTCTCCTCGTCTAACCCGACGGCAGAGCTTTTCTTATCAACAATAGTGAATCCAGTGGAAAGCTCGATCCACTCATTTTTCGCTAGCCGGACTTTATATGACAGTCCCGGTGGAGTATCGAAAGGGAGGTGAAATTTAACCCCTAGCGGCTCGAAAGTGACTAACGGTGCTATCCCGATATTTTCGGGTCGTTCGTTACGTCGCTCCTTCCAAAGTTTATATTGTAATCTCCATTGTTCTCTGGTCATGGCCGTCTTCGTTTCCGCGCTTAAATTCACACGATTTTACGCCAGTCTCGCTACGTTGCAAGAAAAATCTCAGGTTGACAGTTTCTAACTCATAGCAGCAACTACCGATATCTCAGCGGGTGTATGATAACCAGCGGGCCTAAAAAAGGTTGACAAGCACTCAGGAGCGTCGGAGAATCCTGACAGGCATGACAAGACCTGGGACCGTGAGACATTGACCAAATACTCATTCGTTACAAATCTTTGAGCGCCCGCCGCTGCAATGATTGATATTTTCTTTTCATACGCACACGAGGACGAAAAACTCATGCATCGCGTGCGGCGGCAACTCATAATCTTCGACCGGTTGGGGCTCATCGCCAAGTGGTATGATCGCAAGATTCGGCCCGGCTCGGAATGGAAAGGCGAGATTGACCATCATCTGCGCCACGCCGGTGTGATTCTGCTACTTGTTAGTCCCGATTTCTTCGCCTCTGACTACTGCTATGACGTCGAGATGGAGCAGGCGATCCGGCAGCACGAGGCTGGAGATTCCGTCGTAGTTCCCATCATTCTTCGGCCCTGCCCCTGGCAACAAGCACCGTTCGCACACATCCAAGCTCTCCCCAAGGATGGTCGCTCGATTACCGAATGGCCAAACCGCGATAGTGCTTGCAAGAATGTGGCAGACAACATCATGACAGTCGTTAATGCTCTGGAGGCTAAACGGAAAGCTCCCAAAAACACACCGAAGAAACCGCCTACCAAGACGCCATCTGTCACGCCCGCGGCTTCTAGCTCATCGCCTACGCCCATCCTACCGGGCAGCGGTCGTACTAGCCGGCGTGGTCACTGAGTTTGAGTTCGTTGGGGCTGAACCACATGAACCAAACAGCAAATTCTACCTGCTCGAAGCGTTCGAAGAAGTGTGTTGGCTTAGTTTGTGAAAGGGGTAACACTACATCGCACCCAACCGCCTAAGCGTGTCCTGCTCGTCGAATTCAACTTTGGAGCCATTTGCGTCAAAGCATTATGAAACAAATCGCTTGTCTTGGATGGGGTTCTCTAGTTTGGGACATCCGTGAGCTGCCAATTCGCCGAGAGTGGTTTGGTGACGGACCTATCGTGAAAGTGGATTTCTTGCGAAAGTCGAAAGATGGCCGTCTTACCTTAGTTTTACACGAGTCCGGCACTGCTGTACGGAGCCTTTGGGCTCTAATGGATACGGACAGTCTAGAATCGGCAAAGGAAGCTCTCCGAAAGAGAGAAGGGATTTCAGAAGATAGGAAGGAATGGATTGGCTCTTGGAACACCGGAAACCCTGTTCCAGACCTTATATTCGGTTTACCGACATGGGCTACTGGCCACGGACTTGACGCGATTGTATGGACTGCATTGCCGCCCAAGTTTAATCGCAAGCAGAAAGCCCCTTCCGATAAGCAAGCGGTGGCCTATCTGGCCGGACTGCGAGGTGCCAAAAGAGATTTCGCGGAGCAGTATGTTCGCAAGGCGCCAAAGCAGATCGATACGGCATACCGGCGAGTTTTCGAGGCAACTCTAGGATGGACTTTTCACGGATGACAATGTCTAATTCAGATTGTCTTAGATTGACAGCCCTAATAGTGTAATGGGAGAATCTAACCCTCGCCAATTATGGACCGCGACACGAAGATTCAGCACGCGTTGAGTGACCTCCGATCTGCATTTGCAGAATCTCTGCGTCACTTGGAACGTGATGTGGCAACGGACGCCGAGCGTGTATCTGAGAAGATAGAAAAGCGCAAGGAATTCGCGCGCAGCATAGACCTGAGCGCTCGCATCTTTTCTATCTATGACAATATCAAATATTACCCAAGCTGGTCTCAACACTGTCCGGATAATGTCTGCCCTTCGATATCTAACGTCCGATTCGAGAAACCGGAGAAATCCTTATACGGAAACGACAAGGAGTCTCTGGATTTCGAATTCAAAGGAAAACGATGGTCTTTTGCCTTTGAAAACCACCGGGTGATTCTTCCTGACGGGGCAGACGGGGGTTACTCTGGTAGGCTGAGTCTCGTGGACAGTGCCAAAAATCTGCTGTTCGAGGGGTGTTATGAGCAAGATGAATATTCAGCAAGTTACAAGCCTCACCACCGCAAGGAAGCATTCGTTCCTGATGAGGTTGTTCACCAGCCTCTCGACATTGAAGCATTCGTGCCTGGCGATTGGACGGTTGAGCTCTTGGAGCTATCCGAAGAGATCGCCGCTACTCGCAGAGAGAGTGACCTTAAGCATCAGCGTGCAGAACATCTAGAACAAAGGCAGCGGTTCGGGCTCGTCACAGACGACAGTGATCTGGATACACTCGCCGAACAGGTCCGCCAGTATGCAACGCATTCGCTGGCAGAGGTCAATCCCAGTAATGAAAAGGAAAAGAGACAAGGATTGATCGCCACTCTTTCCGCGAGATATTCCTCATGGACCAAGAATAAACGAAGCACCGAGTAGTGTTGGAGAATACAACCTCGGATGGGGGCTGCGTCTTGCATTACAACAATGTGTGAGTGCAAGGCCTGTCCCCGCTTCCCGAGTCAAAGCAACTAGACACCGGCCAAGTCGCTTACTTTTTAGAAAACGGGTTCAAAAACGTCGCCGGCGGCTTCGAAGCCTGGCGGTAAGTCTACGAGCATGGGGCGGGATTATATTTTGAGGTTCAGTTCTTAGGGTTTCAAGTTGAACGCGAGACCGGATGAGTGATTGCAAGACCTGACCCCGGATTTCCGGATTTTGACCCCGGATTTCGGCTGACACTAACTTTCTTTCTCATGATGCTGATTCCGTTTTCGCTGACATCAGTACAGTTAGGCAATTTAGGCAAGTCTGACACGGGCTTCGGGCTACACGGGCTATGACGGGCTACGGGCTACCACTTCCGGTCAGTATCAGGCCCTTTTTCGCGCGATCAAATAATCGTACGCCCAGCT
>CAZNES010000074.1:10055-22339 GCA_964572145.1 uncultured Syntrophobacteraceae bacterium | reverse complement strand
GCATCATAGAACCAAGGCGTCTATAAGTCAAGGTATTTATGAATCACTACACTAGCGACTGGTCAGCGATACGGGGAGCTTGGCCAGATGAGCGCGTTCGTCTATAACGACGTGAACCCCACCCTGGACGAGGCGGGCGCCGAACTCCGCTATTACATCGAGCACGTCACCAAGGCCACCGCCCGCAAATACCGGGTCCGAGACGACGCCGGGCATCCGATGGACGGCCTGAAGATCATTGCGAGTCCCGATGCCGGGGGCTTCATCGGCGTCTATCATGCATACAGGGGCGGCACGTTCGACGTCCATCTCGCTACCTCATCCGACCTCATGAACTGGACGTGGAGAACGCGGTTATCTACCTCGGCCTCGCACCCGACCATCAAGGCTGCGGGTAGCGGCTACCTGGTGGTATGGGAGACGGATGGGGACAACCACCTGCGGTTCGCCTACTACGAGAGCTGGACCGATCTGCTGAACGCTGTTGCGTCCAAGACATACGACGCACCCCGCACGCTGTCGTCGTGTGCCGAAGGCACACCGAACATCTACGAGGGGAGCAGCGCCTCGGTGGATGTCGGGTTCCACTACTTTTGGAACTGCGACGTCGACCGTCAGGCCAAGGGCACAACAGAGTGGACTTCCTGGAGCGCGAGCGCTCAGCCGGCGGTAGATAACGCAATCCTCGCCTACGGCGTCAAGGGCAACATTGGTGACCGGGACGGCGTGCTCACGTTCAGGGGCTATGGTTTCGGTCTGATCGAAGGGCAGTTGACCAAAGGCGAATGGGGCACCTGGCGTGTCTTCCTGTACGACTATCAGACGGGCACGGCTGAGCTCCTGAACATTCAGACCGATGCGGGAAGCACAGCCTTCGGTAACCCGACACTCGAACACGTCCAAGTCGGCGGCCGGTCGGCAATCGTCATCACCCTGTTTCTCTTCCTCGAGGGAGCAAGAGATAATGAGGATGGCCCCCTGATCTACTACCGGATCTACTGATCGCCCGGTCACCCGAGGGCTGCTCGTCCCTGGGGAGTCCTAATCATCCTCTTTGCGCATCTCTCGCTGCTGTTCGCTCTGATGGACACCTAACCAAGGGACAGTTCGGCCGCGCGGTCCGTTAGGCAACTTTTCCGGTGTCTTTCCGGTGTCAGACTTGCCTAAGTCTACTAACTTTGATATTGGCGCTTTATGCCTCGACATCCCCGAGTCCATGCCGAAGGACTGCTCTATCATGTGATGGCCCGCGGCAACGACGGGCGGAAGGTATTTCTTAAGGACAGCGACTACGGAGCGTTTCTCGACGGTTTAGCGGTGACGCGAAAGCGTTATCCGTTTTACCTCTACGCCTACGTTTTGATGTCCAACCACTTCCATCTGCTCTTGGAAGTGCAGCAATCTTCGACGGCGCGGGTGCTGCAGTCGCTGTTGACCGGATACGCGCGGCGATTTAACCGAACACACCGCCACCGGGGGCATCTGTTTCAAGGGCGCTACAAAGCGATCGTGTGCGACCGCGATAGCTACTTGTTGGAGTTGGTGCGCTACATCCATCTCAATCCGGTGCGAGCCAAGTTGGTCAAGCGGCCTGGGGAGTGGCAGTGGAGCGGTCACGGGGAATACTTGGGAAAGGACAAACGAGGGCTGATCGATCCCGGGCCGGTGATGGAGAAGCTTCGCACGGCGGCTCGATACGAAGCGTTTATACGGGAGGGAGTCAAGGAAACGTACCGGGCGGAATGGCATCCTGGGGATCACGCGCCTTTTTTAGGATCGGAGCGGTTCGTTAGAAAGATGGTCAAGGAGAAAACGCCGCCGCCGGCGTCGCGACGTGTGTCGTTGGGGAATCTGCTTCAGAAAGTAGCGAGCGGGGCGCGGCTCGACCCACGGAACCTCAAGCGCAAAGGGCGAACTGCGAAGATGGTGGAAGCGCGGGACCGGTTCATTTGCCAAGGGGTGTTGGAGGAAGGTTATCTCGCCTCCGAGTTGGCAAGTTTCCTCGGATGCCACCCGTCGAACGTGAGCCGGGCGTTGCAGAAAGGTCTGGCGAGTTAGTAGAGTTAGGCAAGTCTGACACAGAATTCGGCAAGTCTGACACAGAATTCGGCAAGTCTGACACAGAATTCAGAATTAGTCTGACACGGAATGACACGGAATCCGGAACACTAGTGAGCCGCGACAGCCAACGCTATCGCCAAAGATTTGATTTTGGGCTCTGGCATTTTCGCTTTAGCGAAAGAAATAAATATCTAATCACTCGGCATAGAAGCCGGCGCCTACGTAGACCGTGTCTTTGCCCAGTTTTGCCTTCTTGACGTAGGTGAATTTTTTAGCCGCTTTTGTTTCTCCCGGTTTGGGCCACATATAATCGACCCAGCCTGAATTTTTGGTTTTAAGCATGTCAATAAACGACTGAACGATAGGCTTGCCAGTGCCATCTTTCAGGTCAAGGTTGTTTTTCCCTTCGAACTTGGGGAAAGCGGCATTGACAAGACTGGCTCCATTCATATCGCCAACGATGATGTAGGCATCGCCTTTGAACCACTCGCTGCCTTTCTTCTTGAATTCAGGAAAGGCATCCTTTCCATTTTTTTCAACTAACGCAGCAGCCTTATCGACCATCGCCTTGATCTCCTTCGCTTGCGCGGATTGCGGTTCCCCCGATGCGGCAAAGCCGGCGGAAGAAAGTAAAAGCACGGCCAAAAAGGCGAATAGCAACGTATGTAGTTTTTTTCTCATTAAAATCTCCTTCGCAATGAGATCATAAGGTCGTCCGATGTTTCTCATGCACAGTAAAGTTGAGTAGCCCAGCGGAATCTCACCGCCAAGCCCTCCCAGAACCGGGCGTGAACCTCCTTTACGGTTGCTACTTTGGACAGTCGGACTACTGACTCAGCAATTAAACCCGAACCCTTCCAGCCCGATAAGTGCACATCCGTAGGGTGACGGGCTGTTTGCGTAGTAATGCGCGCAAGCACTACATCCTCATCGCCAGAATCAAAGAGCACTAAACCAGGACGCCTTCGGGTCCCGGATACATCTGTCAACGGAAAACCCACCAATACCACGTCACCCCATTTATATCGTGTCGTAGAGGCCATCGTGTTGGCCGTCCCCTTCTAGAAATGTTTCAATGCCCTCCTGCTGCCATAATGAAGTGTCCTTGTCAGATTCAGGCCAGAGCAACACAACTCGCACCTCTTCACCCTTGACTGATCGACGTACCTTTTTGGGCACTATAATTGTGCCGTCCAACTTTACTTTGCTTCGGAAAGCAATAGCTTTCATCGCCCGCCTCCTTTTAATGAAACCTGTTCCGTGCTGCCCCTTAACCATCGTCTCAATGTGGCGCTCTTCGACTAGAACAGCCGCAGCTATTATAGCTCGGGATTCCGTGGACACAATACTAAATTCTTCTTGACGGCTTCGCAGTTAATCTAATACGCTTCGTCCATGGATCGGATTTCCAGACTCGTGGTGCCTGGTTATCCACCTCTCTTAGTGAACTTCGCCGGACTTCAGGAAGAGAAAAATAGGTCTGTAGGAAAGCATGGACTTCTTCGACTCGCCGCTGTTGCTAAGCTTCGTTTCAGCTTGGGCCGTCCTTTTCGTGTGGCTTCTGGTAAAACAACGCGGATCTAAAAAGTGCCCGCGATGTAAAAAGACAATGAGATTGAAAGCGGCCAAATGTCCTCACTGCGGTTTTGAATTCCCGGATCAACAGATCCCGTGGTCCAAACCGTTCTATGAGCCTTAGCAACCGAAGGGGCTTCCTGAAAATTAGTATTATGTCCCCGGAACCAGAGCCTTCGTGATTCTCGAGTTGATCGAAGACACGACGAAGCTCGCCCTCATCGTCGCCTCTCTCTATTTCGCGCTCGGCGCGTATGCGCGCCGTATGCAGCCGGCGTGGTCCGCCCCGCTGGAGAGACGCCGGCTGGCCGTTCTGTTGGTGCTCGTCCTTGCGGTGTCCGCGATCAAGGTGAGCGAAGATGTATTCGGCGGAGAATCAGGGCCGATCGATAAGGCGATCTTGGTGTTCATCCACGGTCACGTTCCGGACACACTGACCGGGTTTTTCGAAGCGATCACGTTTACAGGGTCGTTTAGCGTTCTATTTCCGCTCGCGACCGCTGCGACGTTTGCGCTGCTGTGTGCGAGGCGCCGCTTTGAGGCGCTGCTTCTCGCAGCTTCGGTGATCATCGGTGCGACCGTGGTTTACGTCGTCAAGACGGCGGTAGGCCGAGCTCGGCCAGCACTGTGGGAAACAGAATGGTATTGGGGCTCCAGCTTTCCCAGTGGCCATACTCTGGTTGTCGCGGCATTCGCCACAGCTGTTGTTGTCTGCGTCAGCCGGATCTGGCCCGCGGCGCGCGGGTTTGCGCTGTCGATAGCGCTCTTGTGGATCTTTCTCGTTGGCTTTTCACGTTTGGTGATTGGCGTGCACTGGCCAACGGACGTCTTGGCCGCCGCGTGCATCGGAGCATTTCTGCCATTGGCAATGAGCGTTGCACTTGAGTTACGGGGACAAAGCAGGGTCAAGTCTCGCAATATCACATCGTCGTAGTGCAAGCGCACACCGTTAAGGACTTGTTGAAAGTCCCCGCCGCTTAAGGAGAGTTCATGATCTGGTTCCGCGTCCTCATATTCGTCGTCATCGCCGTCGCCCTGATCGCTTTCGCCGGCATCCGGATCAAGGGAGCCCGCCAGGTAGGCAACACCCATCTGATGACCGCCGCCCGCATCTTCTTGGGGATCTTCCTGGTGATCCTGGCGCTGTTCGCCCTCGGGGTGTTCAAGTAATTACCGCGCCGGCCTCACGCTAAAGTCCACACCGCCGTTCGCCCCGCGCTTGAAAGTGACGAGATACCCGATAAGCTTGCCGCATCGGTCGATCGTCCAGCGCTCCACGGCGCTGTAATCATCCGCCGTCGCCCGCTTAACAACTTCGGTCTTCACGAGCTTGCGCTCATCGCAACTTGGACCGCTCGCCGTTTCAAGAACGTGAATCACATCCATCACGTCACTCTGAACTCTGGCTGACGCTCTGGTCTTCTCCGGCGCCGTCGCACAGGCGGCCAACTCAAAAACCAGCAGCATCGTCGCAAACAGCCTGAGCAGCCAATCAACGATCATAAAATTCCCTGCTATGGATCACTGCGCTCTGAACCCCAGCTCGCTCTGCGCCTCGCGCAAGCTGGAAAGGTCGGCGACCTCGCTCAATGCGACATCGCGCGTGATTTTCGCTTCGCCCTTGGCTTGTTCGACGACCAGGTGGAGCCTGTCGTCGAGGACGCTCCGGTCGGGGTTGAAGACCTTCCACGAGGAATCGTACGTCGCGGCGGCGTATTCCGGCTTGCTTCCGCCCCATTCACTCAGCACTTGCATCGGGCCTTCCCTATTCTCGCGGATATAGCGGTTGGCCTTGATCATCGCCTTGATCGTTCTTTTAACTTCGTCCGGACGCTCTTTGATCTTCTTTATGTTCGCGCCCAGCCCGACATAAGGGAACTTGAAAACTTCGTCGATCCTGGCGACGACGTTAAACCCGGCCTTCCGCATTTCCGAGTCGGCCGGCGGGGCGATCACGATGACATCCACGATTCCCTCTTTCAACGCGGCCATGCGCGCATCGTCGGTGCGGAGCGCGATGATTTTAATTTCTTTCTCCGGATCAATGCCGAAGTGTTTGAAGACCATGCGCGCCGCGATATCAGGGGTGGCGCCGAACGTGCTCACGCCCAGAGTTTTGCCCTTGAGATCCTTGACCGATTTAAACTGCGGCCGGGCGCGATCAGCGCCAGGGGCAAGCTATCCATGAAGTTGGCCACGACTCGGAGCGGCAAACCTCTGATCGCCGAACGAACGACGAGGCCGAACAGCATGGAGTAATCGACGTCGCCGTTGGTCAGGGCAACGACCGAAACGTTCGGCGTCATACGGATGATCTCGACATCGAGCCCCTCGGCTTTGAAAAAGCCTCTTTTCAATGCAACCCCGGCGCTGAGATAATTGAGGTTATAGTTGGTGACGCCGATTCTTATCCTATCCGCCGCCTGCGCATGTACGCAGAGACTCCACGCGAGTGCGAAAAGCGTAAATATCAGCTTCATAGTCCACATATTTAAGGCATCACATGAAGAACTCTTTTACCGCTTTGTGAATTTGTTCTCGGTCCTTTTCTGGAAAAAACCAGCGGATCTGCTTGTCGGCTCGAAACCAGGTGAGCTGCCGTTTGGCGAGATGGCGCGTGTCGCGCTTGATTAGGATGACTGCTTCGTCGAGACTCAACTCGCCTCGTAAATAGAGACCAATCTGGCGATAGCCGACGCTTTGAAGAGCCGGAAGATCGAGGCGGTATCCCTTCTCAACCAAACCCTTCACCTCGTCGACGAGCCCTCCAGCGATCATCTCATCGCAGCGCTGATTGATCAAGTCGTATAGCTCTTGGCGCTCGCGATTGAGCCCGATCTTGATAACTTCGAACGCGCTTTCGGCAAAGCCGTGCTCTTTCTGCCAGCAGCTTATCCCCTTGCCGGTCAGCTCGAAAACTTCCAATGCGCGAATGATCCGGTAACGGTCGTTGGGATGAATCCATCGCGTGGCGTCCGGATCGACTTCCCGCAGACGCTCGTACAAAACGAGTAACCCTTTTTCTTGCGCTTCCGTCTCCAAACGTTGTCGAACATCCAGACTCTTGCCGGGCCCCGCGAAAAGTCCCTGGACGAGCGCCCTCAGGTAGAGGCCGGTCCCGCCGCACACGATCGCCTTTTTGCCCCGCGCGGTAATTTCTTGAATCGTCTTCAGCGCCGACTCGCGGTATAGCGCCGCGTTAAACTCTCCGTCCGGATCGACTAAATCGATGAGATGATGGCGCACCTTCTCTCTTGCTGCTGTCGAAGGCTTGGCCGTGCCGATATCCATATGGCGGTAGACGAGCTGGGAATCGGCATTGACGACTTCGCCACCGAGGCGCAACGCGATATCAACCGCAACTTCGCTCTTTCCAGCGCCGGTGGGGCCGAGAATAATGACGAGCTTGGGCTTCATAACAAGGCTTGAGGCGGGAGGCTTGAGTTAAAGACCAGAGGATTCCGAATTCTGCCCCCTCTTGCCTGTTGCCTCTCGCCTCACGCCTTCTTACGTTCGTCGAAACATTCTTTCCAATTGTTCTTCGGAGAGCTCGATCAGCACGGGACGGCCGTGGGGGCATTGGGTGGCAAAGTCGATCCGGTCCAGATCCTCCAGCAAGGCTCGGATCTCCTCTTTTTCCAATTTTCTGTGGGCCCGGATCACGCTGTGGCAGGCAATCGTCGCCAATCGATCTTCGAGTCCCTCGCGCAACTCACCGCTCTCTCCCACTTCGGCGACTTCCGCGATCATCCGGCGCAGCGCCTCGCGGTAATCTCCGGCCGGCAGAAGCGCCGGCGCCGTTCGAATGACGTATGCGTCCCGGCCGAATTTTTCCACGCTGAAGCCGGCGCGGTCCAACAACTCCAGCTGCTGCTCGAGTAGCGCGGCCTCGCCGGCGGGCAGCTCCCAGACCTGCGGGATCAATAAATTTTGCCGTTCAAGCTCTCCATTGCCGAGCTGCCGGCGCATTCTCTCGAAGGCGACCCGCTCGTGCGCCGCGTGCTGGTCGATGAAGATCAGACCGCGAGGAGAGAAGCAGATGAGATAGCAGCCGAGAAGCTGCCCCATGACTTCGAGCGAAGAAAAAAAACCGTCGCGCGCGAAGCGGGGCTGATCCTGCGGTTGAATGAACTCCATATGCTCGACCGGCGCGGCTCCGACCGAGGATCGCAAGCCGTAGGCAGCCGGAGTCTCATAGACTACAGAGCGCCGCTCTCCTGTCTCTTCAGCGAGCAACGGTTGCGGGCCTTTGGCCTCTTTGCGCAAGCCTTCTTTGACGGCTTCGGAGACCGCGTCGTGAATTTCGGATTGCCGGCGGAAGCGCACCTCCTGCTTCGCCGGGTGCACGTTGACATCGACGTCCTTGAAGGGCATTTCCAGATAGAGCACGACCGCAGGATACCGCCCCTTCATGAGCAGCGTTTCATAACCGTGCAGAATCGCGTGCGTGAGCACGCGGTCGTGAACGAACCGGCGATTCACGTAGGCCGTGAGATAGCGCGTAGTGGAAAACGAGCTGGGCGCTTTGCTGAGAAAGCCGCCGATCTTTAACTCACCTCTACTCCAACCGAACGGGACCATACCTTCGGCGATCTCGCGCCCCAGCACCTGCCGCAGACGATCCTGAAGCTCGACCCCGCCCGGATAGTCACAGAGCAGACCTCCCTGGTTGTAAAGCCGAATGTGGACTTCCCGGTACGCTAACGCAGCGTGATGGATCACATCGCAGACGTGGCTCAGCTCGGTCGCCGGCGCCTTGAGAAATTTTCGCCGCGCCGGCGTGTTGAAAAAAAGTCCCCGCACCTCGACCGTTGTGCCTGCCGAGCACCCCGCCGCCTCAGGCTCACCCGCTTTTCCTCCTTCGACGCGCAGCCTGCAGCCGGTTTCCCCGTTGCGTGAGCGCGATACGATTTCGAGCTTTGAGATCGAGCCGATGCTCGGAAGCGCTTCGCCGCGAAAGCCCAGCGTCGAGATGCGCCACAGATCGGCTTCCTCGGCGAGCTTGCTGGTCGCATGCCGCTCCACCGCCAGTGGAAGCTCCTCGGCCCTGATGCCATCGCCGTCGTCGGCGACGCGAATGAGATCGATGCCGCTGCCCTCCATCCACACCGATATTTCTTTGGCCCCGGCGTCCAGAGAGTTCTCCACGAGTTCCTTGACGACGGAAGCGGGCCGCTCGACCACCTCGCCCGCGGCGATGCGCGCGGCCCAACTATCGGGCAAGCGAATGATTTTCATGCAAGGAACCTCTCCGTGCACCATAGCGCAGGCGTCGAGAGACGGTCAAGAAAATTACCGCTATTGACATGCTCGAAGGGGCGATTATGGTGAACATGCCAGTCAATAGGAACCGGAATGGCCGTCAAGGAGGTGCTTGTGAAAAAGGGAATTCTGTCGCTCAGCTTTTTCTTCCTTTGCGCCTGGCCTCTTTCTTTGGCGGCTTCTCAGGAAGAGTCCACGGTCGAGATGACGGTCAAGAACCTCTTGGTGGATCCCTCTACCCAGACTCCCATCGTGCTTCTGGAAAGCACCAAGGAGAAAAAAGCGTTGCCGATCTGGATCGGAGTGGACGAGGCCACGTCGATCGCGTTGGAGATAAAGAAAGTTCCCCTGCCGCGACCCAACACCCACGACCTCATCCGCAATATCCTTAACGGGCTCGGAGCGGCGGTCCAACGCATCACCATTACCGACCTGCGCAACGACATTTACTACGCGAGCATCGCGCTCAGGTTCAAGGGCCAGGACTACCAGATAGATTCGCGGCCGAGCGACGCGATCGCCGTCGCGCTGCGCATGAAGGCGCCGATTTACGCGTCGATGAAAGTCCTCGATAAAGCAAAACCGCTCGGTCCTTTGGAAAAGACCCGGAGCGAGTCGTACCGGACTCTAGGCCTCCAGACTCAGGATCTGACTCCCGAATTGGCGAGTCTTTTCGATATCGCAACCGGCAGAGGAGTTCTGGTGGCCGACGTGGATCTCGGCAGCGCCGCCTCGGACGCCGGACTTCAGCGAGGCGACGTGATTCTAAAGGTGAACGAAAAGAATTTACAGAATACAGCCGAGCTGGAGAGCTTTCTTCAGTCGGCGAAAAAAGGCGAGCTGTTGAAAATGGAAGTATTGCGGAAGGGCAAACTCATCACCGTGGCGATGAATTTGCCCTCCTAATTCAAAACTCAAAATTCAGAATTTAAAATTCGTTTACGGTCGGCCGTTACCGCCGCCGAAAAGGACGTGCCCCCACTTCTTCTCAGTCGCGTCGAGAACCTCTTTGCTCGATTCCGCCACCTTGGGAAAATCCTTCATCCACTCGAACGGGCGGCAGGCGTCGATGATCGCCCTGGAATTGAAGCCCTTCTTGCTCGGATGAATGATCGGATCGAGCGGGCCGCTCCAGCAGCGGCGGAGGATTTCGATGTCTTCGACGGGATCGGAGCGGCTCGACATCGCCCACATCACGTCGTCGTTGTTGCTCGGGTCGATATCGTCGTCCACGACGATGACGTAACGCCCGAGATAGGCGCCCGCGTGGCACTGAGAGGCAATCAGCGCCGCCTGGCGGGCGTGTCCCGGATAGCGCTGTTTGATGGCGACAACCAGCACCAGCCGGCTGCCGCCGGACACCGTGAGCCATACGCCCTTCACGTCCGGCACGCCGGCCTTTTCCATTTCGTCCCAGATCAACGCCGAGCGCAGGTACGAACGGTACCATCCCAACTCTGCCGGCGGCCTGCCTGGTGGCGAGCCGAGAATGATCGGATTGTTGCGGTGATAGAGCCGTTTGATCTTGACGATCGGCTCGGGTCTTTCGTCGCTCGCGTAATAACCGGTCCATTCACCGAATGGCCCTTCGGTCCTCGGTTGATCGAAGATCACGTCGCCTTCGATGGCGATCTCCGAAGTCGCCGGGATCGGGAAGCCAGTGTATTCGCCCTCGACGACCTCGAAGGGCTCGCCGCGCACGCCGCCGATGAAGTCGCATTCCTGAACGCCGTACGGCACCTCGATACTGCCAGCCAAAAACGTCAGCGGATCGTGGCCGAACGACATGGCAATCTTGCAGGGCCGGCCGGTGCTCGAATATTTCTCCCTCTGGATGCGCCCGTGCTTTCCCGGAGAGATATAAAAGCCGACCGTGTCCTTGTCGTGGATCATGACCCGGTAGGTTCCATAATTGACCCAGTTTTCATCCGGGTCCTTGGTGATATCGATGCTGCCGGTGCCGATGTAGCGGCCGCCGTCGTGCTCGTGCCATTTGGGCGTGGGGAATTTCAGAATGTCTACGTCGTTGTCGCGATAAACATTTTCCATGAAGGGAGCCTGCTTGACGACCTTGGCGGGAATCGGCTTGATCTCCTTGTAGCGCTCTCTCCAGTTACGCACGAAATCCATCTTGGTGTCGCCGGGAGGAATGTTCAGGGTCATGGCTAGACGCTTGCGCGAGCTGAGCGAATTGGTCAAAAGGCGGTAGCCTTTGGGGTAACCTTTGATGTCGTCGAAGAGCACGGCCGGGCCGTCTTCCTTGTGGTGCACGAGCTCGGTGACGGCGCCGATCTCAAGATTCCAGTCGCATCCCGTAAGAGTTCGGACTTCTCCTTCTCCTGCGGCCTTAATCCAGTCTCTCAGATCGCGATACTGCATGATTTCCTCCCCTGCGGCTGTAAGAAAAAAACCTTATAAATCGATGAGAACGACCTTACCGGAAATTATTTGGACGGTCAAGGAGAAGCGGCGCGCCTTCCCCCTGGCATGCAGCAATTTGACCTTATGGACCGCTTGCCTTGAAAACAGTTCTGGCCCATGTTACCCAGCTATCGTGCTTGAGAAGGTTAAGACGCGCGAGGCGTTGAAAGCGGCCGCCGAGAAAGCCAAGACCGAAGGGAAAAAGATCGTTTTTACCAACGGCTGCTTCGACCTTCTCCACAGGGGCCACGTCCAGCTTCTGAGAGAGGCAAAAAACCTCGGCGACATCTTGATCGTGGCGCTGAACAGCGACCGTTCGGTCACGGAGATCAAGGGCCCGAACCGGCCGATACTCCCCGAGAAAGAGCGCGCGGAGTTGATTGCTGCGCTGGAGATGGTAGACTACGTCACGATGTTCGATGAGGCCGATCCGCTGAACGTTATTCGCGAGCTTCGACCCGACGTGCTGGCCAAGGGCGGGGATTGGGCCGACGATAAAATCGTCGGGCGGGAACTGGTGGAGAGCTACGGCGGAAAGGTGGCGGTCATTCCCTATCTCAAAGGCCACTCCACCACAGAAATTATCGAAAGGATGCGCAAGCACTAGCCATGGCAAGAATCTGCAAACTTTGCGGCAAGGGACATTCGGTCGGACACAAAGTCAGCCACGCCAACAACAAAACCAAACGGATCTGGCGGCCCAACCTACAAAGGGTCAGAGCCCGCGTGGAGGGTCAGGTGCGAAGAATTCTCGTCTGCACGGACTGCATCCACTCCGGCCGCGTCGAAAAAGTAGCCTGAGCCACAACCACACCTCCCCCATCCATTTTAGATTTTGGATTTTGGATTAAATCTAAAATCGGCAATCGAAAATCTAAAATCGAGTCATCCTCTAGCCCTTGTGGCCTTGTAGACCCCTTTGACTTTGGCGATGTTGGCGAGCACGCGCTTGAGCTGCTTGGAGT
>CAZNES010000074.1:0-9955 GCA_964572145.1 uncultured Syntrophobacteraceae bacterium | reverse complement strand
TAGACCCCTTTGACTTTGGCGATGTTGGCGAGCACGCGCTTGAGCTGCTTGGAGTCGGTGATCATAACCTCGAAGGTATTCAGCGCCTTCTGGTCCTCGAAAGTGCGGACCTGAGCGCGGGCGATGTTGACGTTGGCGCCCGTAATCGCGGCGCTGATCGCCGCCAGCAAGCCGGGCCGATCGACGCAACTGACGTCGATTTTTATCGGCCGCGGCGTCTGGCCCCCGTCTTGCCACGAGACTTCGACTTTTCTGTGCGGATCGCTTTCGAGCACGGTCGCGCAGCTCGAAACGTGAACCGTCACTCCTCTGCCGCGCGTGATAAAGCCCGTGATGTCTTCGCCCGGAAGCGGATGGCAGCAGCGGCCGAATCGCACGAGCACGTCCCCCACGCCTTTGACCCGGACGCCCAGATCGCGCTTTTGCCTCGATACGATGCGGAAAAGCCGCTCCAGAGTTCCTTCCGCCTGCTTTTTTCCATCGTCAAGTTGTTCCGCGGGAACGAGTTTAAGCAAGACCTGGCGCGGCGTGAGCCTGCCGTAGCCGATGCCCGCCAACAATCCTTCCTCATCCTTCATGCCCAGCTCCTTGGCGATCGCCTCGATCTTGCCTTCGCGCCTGAGCGAGGCGTATTCGAGTTTGTGCCGGCCGAGATCGCTCTCCAGGATCTCCCGTCCGAGCGCGACGCTTCTTTCTCTTTGTTGCTTTTTGAGCCAGTTGCGGATGTGCGCTTTCGCCCGCGGAGTTTTGGCAAGCTTCAACCAATCCCGGCTCGGCGTCTGCTGATGCATGGTGATGATCTCGACCGTGTCGCCGCTGCGCAACAAGTAACGGAGCGGAACGAGCTGGCCGTTGATGCGCGCGCCCGAGCAGTGATGCCCCACCTCCGAGTGGATCCGGTAAGCGAAATCGATCACCGTGGTGCCCTTGGGAAAATTGAGCAGGTCTCCCTTGGGCGTAAAGACGTAGACCGCGTCGGAAAACAGGTCCTCTTTAATGCTGTGGAGAAACTCCTGCGGATCTTGCAAGTTCTGCTGCCATTCGAGGAGCTGGCGCAGCCAGGCGAATCTCTGCATGTCGTTGAACTGAAAATCTTCGACTTCTTTCTTGTAGCGCCAATGGGCCGCGATGCCTTCTTCCGCCACCCGATGCATGTCCTGTGTGCGGATCTGGATTTCCATGCGCTCGCCGTACGGCCCGATCACCGTCGTGTGCAGCGATTGATACATATTGGGCTTCGGCAGCGCGACGTAATCTTTGAAGCGCCCGGGCACGGGCTTCCATTGCGAGTGGATCACCCCGAGCGTCTCGTAGCACTCTCGGACGGTGTCTACCAGAACGCGGAACGCGACGAGATCGTAAATCTGATCGTAGAGAAGGTTTTGCGTCTCCATCTTCTGATAGATGCTGTAGAAGTGTTTGGGTCGGCCGGTCACTTCGGCCTCGATGCCTTCTTTTTCGAGGATCTTGCCGATGAGCGCGATCATCTCGTTGATGTATTTCTCCCGCGCGGTTTTCTTTTTCGCCACGTTGCGCTTGAGCTGATAATAAATCTCCGGATGGAGATGCTTGAGCGCGAGGTCCTCCAGCTCGTCCTTGACCCAGGCGATGCCGAGACGATGGGCGAGCGGGGCGTAGATGTCGAGCGTCTCCTGCGCCGTGGCGAGCTGCTTCTCCACCGGCATATGGTCGAGAGTCCTCATGTTGTGCGTGCGGTCGGCAAGCTTGATTAAAATCACGCGGATGTCCTTGGCCATCGCCACGATCATCTTGCGAAAATTCTCCGCCTGTTTTTCTTCCAGGCTGGTAAAGTTGACCTGGCTCAGCTTGGTCACTCCGTCCACCAGGCCGGCGATCTCCGGGCCAAAAAGATTTTTGATCTCGTCCAGAGTGGTCAGCGTATCTTCCACCGTGTCGTGGAGCAGCCCGCTCACCACGCTCGGCACGTCGAGCTTCAAGTCGGCGATGATCCCCGCCACGGCCATCGGATGAATGAGATACGGCTCCCCCGAACGCCGCTTCTGCCCGCGGTGGACGCCGGCGGAAAAGTCATAGGCGCGCCGGATCAAATCGACGTCGGCGGCGGGATGATATCCCTGAATTCTTTCCATCAGGTCGGTAACTTTGATTTCTTTGCTCATAGCGCTCAGGAAGGCTTCGCGTTCGCTTACCGCCTGTGGTGAGCTTTGTCGAACCGCCGCCGAGATTTCAGCCGCGAGACGCGCAGCCGTTCGGCGTTGACGATCGCCTTTGCGCCCTCGACGGCGCGCCGGAGCTCGCGGTTCTCCACGACATAATCATAGCGCACGAGCTCGCGTATTTCACGCCGGGCGTTTTCCAGCCGTTTACGGATGGTTTCCTTCCGGTCGGTGCCGCGCCGCGCGAGTCTCTGCTCGAGCTCGCTCCGCGAGGGCGGGAGCACGAAAATCGAGACCGCGTTCGGGTATTGTCGCTTGATCTTCTGCGCCCCCTGGACGTCGATATCGAGCAGCACGTCGCGCCCGCGCGCAACCCTGCGCTCCAGCGGCGCACGCGGCGTGCCGTAGAAATATCCGTGCACGCTGGCCCATTCGGCAAATCCCCTGCGCGAGCGGAGGCCGGCGAATTTTTTTTCGCCGACAAAATGATAGTCCCGCCCGGCCACCTCACCCGGCCTGGGCGCGCGGGTCGTGCAAGAGACCGAAAGGGTGATGTCGGGAAAGAGTTTAAGAAGCTTTTTGACCAGAGTGGTCTTGCCCGCGCCCGACGGCGCGGAGATGATGAAGATGACGCCCTTGCGCTTGGTGAGAGTCAAACCGGGCCACATCACTCGATATTCTGCGCCTGTTCGCGGATCTTTTCCACCCGTTCTTTTCCGGCGACGACGAGCTGAACGACGGGAAGTTGCGGCGCCTTGGAGCTGATCGTGTTGAGCTCGCGGATAATTTCCTGCAAGAGGAATTCTATCCCCTTCCCCATGGCGCCCCGTTTTCGCACCAGACGGGCCAGCTCGCTCACGTGCGTTTTGAGCCGCACCGTCTCTTCATGGATCTCTCCCTTGAAACTCAAGCCGCCGTTGGCCGGCGCGGCCGCAGCGTCGCCGCCTTCTTTCAAAACCAGGGACTGCTTGATGCGGAGGCCGATCCTGCCAGCCTCTTTCGACAACGCCGCGGAGACGCCGCGCAGGTGCCGCGCTTGAGCCTGCACGTCGAGCATGAGCTGTTTCCCTTCGCGCTCGCGCGAGCGCTCGATATTTTTTAAGGCTACGTCGAGCGCCTTGAAGACAAGGACGCTCTCTTCCTCGTGTTTCGATTCCGGCTCGGCCAGTTGAAACAAGTCGGGCAAACCGGCGCAGAGCGAGAGATCGACGTCGCCCTGAAGACCGAATTTGCGTTTGATGCGCCCGAAGGATTGAAGATACTGGCCGAGCAAATTTTCGTCCAGCTCGACGCGCCTTCCCTGTCCCTTGAGCAACGCGCGCGTTATAAATAGCTCCACGCGTCCGCGTGAGATTTTCTGCCGGATGAGCTTGCGGATTGCCTCTTCCAGGCTCAAATACTCTCTCGGCAGGCGCGCCTGCACGTCGAGGTTGCGATGGTTGACGGCGCGCATCTGCACCAGCACCTTGACCGCGCGGCCTTGCGCGACGGCCTCTCCGTAACCCGTCATGCTTTTCATTTCTGTCCTCGCACGGCGCGCTTTAATTTTTCGGCCGGAACCGCGACCGGCCCGACCTCGTCGCCGACCATTCCAGCCGCAAGGTTCGCCAGCACCGCCGCTTCTTCATACGTCGAGCCGCTGGCCAACGCCAGCGACAACGCCGCAACCACGGTATCCCCGGCGCCGGTCACGTCGAAGATCTCCTGCCGCTCGGCGGCAAAATTCCTGACTTCGCGGCCGGGGCGGAAGAGACTCATCCCCTCGGACCCGCGCGTGATCAGCACCGCCTTGGCCTGCCACATTTCCAGCAGGCGCCGGCCGGCCTCGCGCAGCGACGGCTCGTCGCAAATGTCGGTTCCCGAAGCCTGGCTCGCTTCCTCGCGATTGGGCGTGATCAAAGACAGATTGCGATAGACGCCGAAGTTTTCTTTTTTCGGATCCGCCACGCAGAGCAGATTCTTCTCCGCCGCCAGCCGCGCCAATATATCCAAAAGCTCCCGGTGGACGACTCCCTTTCCGTAATCGGAAATCACCACGCCGTCGTAGCGCGCGGCGTTGCGGATGACAAACCGGCGGATTTTTTGCCGAACCTGCCGGCGCAACTCCCCGCCGCTCTCGCGATCCAGGCGGACGATCTGCTGGTGCCGCGGATGCGCGATCACGCGGATTTTCTGAATCGTCTGAACCCCGGTCTCCACGAACACGCCCGCGGTGGAAATCCCGATCTCGCGCAACGCGCCGAGCAGCATCGCTCCGGTGCGGTCGCGCCCGACGACCCCGACGACCGTGGCCCAGCCGCCGAGGCTTTGGATGTTGTGGGCGACGTTCGCCGCTCCGCCAAGACGGAAACTTTCCGTGGTCATGCGCAGCACCGGCACCGGCGCTTCCGGCGAGATTCTGTCGACCTCGCCCCAAATGAAGCGATCCAACATCAGGTCGCCGACAACGAGGAGGCGGCTGCGGCGAAATTTTCCCATGAGGGATAGGAGTCTGCTCGCTTTTGACGCCACGTCCGATTACCTCCCCGCGGGCTCGATGCCGCTCACCGGGCCTTCCAGCAAATCGTAGTAGTAGCTTTCGTTTTCCTGCGCCATCTTTTCCATCGTGAAATATTTTTCAACCCGCGCTCTGCCGTGCGCTCCCAATTCGCGCATGCGCTCCGGCTGCGACGCGAGCTGCGCGATCGCCCGCGCCAGCGCGATGGAATCCCCCGGCGCGGCCAGCAGGCCCGTCTCCCCGTCGGCGACCAGCTCGCGAAGTCCTCCGGTGTCGCTCGCCACTACCGGCCGCGCGGCAGCCATCGCTTCCAAAACCGCCACGCCCAGCCCTTCGAACAGCGAGGGCAAAACGAAAATATCTATCGTAGAGAGAAAAGCCGGCACGTCGGAGACAAATCCTAAAAAGTCCACATCTTGTTGCAGCCCCAATGATTGAGCAAGCCGTTCGAGCTTCTCTCTCTGCGAGCCGTCGCCGGCGATGCGAAATTTGAGCCGGTGGCCCTGCCGCTTCAATTCCGCCGCGGCCTCCAGGAGAAACCGATGCCCCTTTCTCTCTTCCAACACCGCCGCCGTGCCGATCACCGGAGCGCTGTTATCGCCGCCCGCAATCGCCGCGGCCTTGAAACGCTCGATATCGACGCCGCTGTGAATCAGGCGAATTTTTTCCCGCCGCACTCCGCCTGCGACGAGCAGCGCCACGATTTGCTCGGATATGGCGATCACTCCGTCCACGCGCCGGTTATACAGATACCGGTCGTGCCAGCCTCTTCGCACCGGGTAATCCATTCTGCGCGTCACCACCCGTTTATGGCCGGCGGGCGCACTTCCCAGCCAGAGCGAAAAAGCGTGTGCCCGCTTGGTATGAAAATGGACAATGTCGTAGCTTTCGTGGCGTATCAAGCGCCGCACCGAGAAAACCGGGCCAAGATCCAGATCGTTGCGCAGCCTGAGAGAATGGACTTTCGTCCCGATCTTGCGCGCCTGGCGGACGAGCGCCCCGTCCGGATGGCAGAGCAGATGGCTTTCGTGACCCGAGCGCGAAAGATAGTCCAGAAGACCGATCACCTGCCTTTCACCGCCGCCCCACCGCCGCTCGGGGTCGATGTGAAGAATCTTCAGCGGTCGCCTATGGCTCTGCACGGCCCCGCGCGCCCTGCTGTTTCAGCTCAAGCTCTCTGAGCTTGGCATACTTGAGAAACACGTACATGGCCGCGGTCGCGGCGACGAAATAGCCGGGGAACCCCTCGAGCCAGCCCCTCTTCCACACGTACGAGCGCAAAAAACGAAAGGGCGGATGCAGGACATTATCGGTCCAGCGCCACGGCCTGCCTGCGCGTTTCTGCTCCGCTGCGGAGACGGTGGTAAAATGATTGATTCGTTTCCAATGATCCGCCACGTCGCGATAAGAATAGTGGCGCAGCGGACGGCTCAAGCGGCGAACTTTGCCTTCCACGAGAATTTTTTCGTGCGGGTCGGTTCCGCCCCAGCGGGCCCGCTCGCGCCGGAAAATCCGGATGTCATAATCGGGATACCAGCCACCGCGCCGCCACCACCGCCCGAGATAGTAAACCAGCCGGGGCACGGAAAAAGCTTCGCAGCCGGCGCCGAAGCGGACCAGAGCGTTTTGGATTTCTTCTCTCAGTTCGGGCGAAACCTCCTCGTCCGAATCGACCAGAACGACCCACTCTTTGGTCGCTTGCGAGTGCGCGAATGCCTTCTGATCGCGGTAACCCGCCCAGGCGCGCTGGATGACGCGGCCGGTGTAGCGCCGGCAAATCTCCACGGTCCGGTCCGTGCTGAACGAATCGACCACGACGATTTCATCGCACCACTGGAGGCTCGCCAGGCAGCGGCCGATGTTGTCCTCTTCGTTGAAGCAGACAACGATCGCGGAGATTTGCGGTTTTTCAGCGGTCATGATCGCAACTCTAAAGGGTCGCCGAAACGATTCCGTAGAGAATAGTGAGGGATGGCGGAGAAATCAAACCGGATGCGCCCTGAGGGCGCGATGCGTCAGATCGAATAATTTCTCTCGTCCGCGGAGCCCAATAAAAACCCCTTCTCGATGAGGTGATTGAGAATCAACCGCGCATTGTCCTCCGGAGTGCATTTGATCGTCGTCAGGCGAAGCTCCGGATCGAGCGGCTCCTCGTAGGGATCGTCGATCCCGGTAAAACCTTTGATCTCGCCCCGGCGGGCCTTGGCGTACATTCCCTTGATGTCGCGCTGCTCGCAGACCTCCAGCGGCGTGTCGACATAGACCTCGATGAATTGATCCTCGCCCACCATGCTGCGGACTTCGGTGCGCGTCGCCCGGTAGGGACTCACCGCGGCGCAGATGACGACTCCGTTGTGGCGCACGATCTGCGACGCGACGTAGCCGATGCGCAGGATGTTCATATCGCGGTCTTCCTTGCTGAAACCGAGGCCACGCGAGAGATGGGTGCGCACGACGTCTCCATCCAGCACCGTCGTTTCACGGCCGTGCTCCAATAAAAGGCTGGTGAGAATCTCGGCGATGGTGGACTTGCCCGCGCCGCTGAGGCCCGTGAACCAGATGCAAAATCCTCGCCGGTGAAAAGCCGGCGAGACCTGCGACAAAATCGCCGCGATCTCCGGGCGGGTGAACCACTCGGGCAGCTTTTTGCCGTTGCCGAGATAGTCCTCGCGCACTTCGGTCCCCGAGATGGAAGAGATCACCGCCCCCGGAGGCACCCGGTCCATTTCCTCGTAGCGGCTTTCCGTCGGTAAATAAACCAATTCCTTGAACGGCACCGCTTTGACGGCGATTTCATCTTGAACCTTGCGCAGGAGATCTTGCGCGTCGTAGGGTCCGTAAAACGGCTTGCCTTTGGAATCTTTCCCCGGTCCCGCATGATCGCGGCCCACGATGAAATGATTGGCGCCGTAGTTTCTCCCAATGATGGCGTGCCAGATCGCCTCGCGCGGCCCTCCCATGCGCATGGCGAGCGGCAACAGGCTCAAGAGCGTCGCGCCGCGCTCGTAGTATTTTTCGACCAGCACCCGGTAGGCGCGCACGCGCGTGTAGTGGTCGATGTCTCCCGGCTTGGTCATGCCCACGACCGGATGAATGATCAAAGAACCGCCGACTTCCCGGGCCGCGCGCTTCGTCAGCTCCTCATGGGCGCGGTGAATTGGGTTGCGCGTTTGAAACGCGACCACGTTCGGGTGGCCCATCGACTCGAGCGCCCGGCGCACCTCCGCCGGAGTTCTGCGCAGATCGACAAAGTCATAATGTTGCGGGACCTGGATCACCTTGAGCGGCCCGGAAATATAGGTCGGGCCCCAGGAGGTCATCTCCGCGACCGTAGGATGGCGCGAGTCCGTGGTCCCGTAAACGTGAGATACTTCGTGATTGAAATCCCAATTGAATTTTTCTTCGACCGTCATGACGGCGATGAGCTCGTTGTTGGGATTTCTAAGCGCGATATCGGCGCCGATGCGAATTTCTTTTCCATCGCTCACGGGCAGTGTGATCGGAATCGGGAACAGAGTCCCGTCCTTGAGTCTCATCTCCCCGACCACGCCGAGGTAGTCTTCCTTTCCCATGAAGCGCTCCAGCGGAGAGAAAGCGCCCACCGCCAAAAGCTCGAGGTCGCACAGGGAACGGGAAGACAACTGGATGGAGGGAAGCGTATAGGCGTAGCGAACCAGCTCGGCGCGCTCCGCATCTTTCACGACCAGATCGACGAGGTTGCCGCCGTAGGGAGTTATCAACTCGATTTTCTTTTCTGTACCCATTACTGTGTTTTCATTCATTCGCTTAGGGTCGATGTTCTTTGTTTTCGAATTTAGATTGCGGCCCTTTCGGCCGTCTCACGGCCGTAACCCAATCGTTCGTCCAGGCGGTTCAAAGCCTCATTCATGTAGCGAACATCCGCGGGGCCGAGATAATCCTTGAACCCTCCCACGATTCCGCGCCGTGTCTTGTAGGAGTCGGGATCCTCCACGTTTCCCGCCGACAATATTTTATTTTTAAACTGCCGCGCGGACTCCATCTTCTTCATATTGTCGAAGCTCGAGAACTGCAGGGCATGACGGAAGCTCTCCTCATCAATGGCTTCGATGCCTATGAATGTGAGTACCTCACGAAAAGCCGCTTCAGTATGGTTCCGGCAATCCTCGTAACGAATGACTTTAAAATCTTTTCGGGCCTCCCATTCCGCCATCCAAGTATTCAGAACCTCGACCATGGAATTTATGCCGAATCTCGGGTGCCGGATCGTCTCGGGTAAATCACCGCGGTATTTGCTCCCCCTTCGGGTCATTTGAAAAAAGTACGACACAATCACGTCTCTTGGATCTCTGACAAGCAGCAGAATCGGCTTGGTCCGGCTCACGCGCGCAGGGATCAACGTCTTACCCAACAGCCGAAACTTCAGCGCCCGGTTCCCCACATAACCCCACAGGTCGTGGGTAAACATCACCTTCGGGACACCCGTGCCCGCGAGCTTCCTTTTGCTGATTGTAAATTCCCGGTTGACCGAGCGGCAAAAGTACGAATAGAGGAATACCCGCAGCCAGGTCCGTCCGCTTTTCGGGACGGACACAACGATGGCGTCGGATTCCGAGTAAAGGCGGGCTCGCGAAGTCCAGTTGCGTCTCTTCACCTCGATCATAGATCACCGTCCCGCGCCGGGCGTCTCCAGGGACTTCCTGTCTCTGTCCATAAAATGAGTTGCCGGGGAGAAACGTTCAACGCGAAAAGCCGATGAACGATTTCATGATCCCTTTCCTTGCATGATCGCTAATTTTTTTTCGGGCGCTTCGTTCTTATATCATCCCCACTCGCAGATTGCCACTAAAGTGCGTGCGATCCGGCTCGCAGAAGACCTCCGATCACGTTCATTTCACGTTCATTTCACGGTGACATAACAGCACCAAAACCGTTAACCTTACGGACTTTCCTCCGGGCTGTCGTAATATTTAACAAGTGAAGATCCTCCGCGCAGAGACGGGCTGCGCCGGCCCATAGAGACCACGTTTCTGGATTTTATGTCAGCGCCGGTTGCGACTCGATCGCCTCTCGTTAGCGTCATCATCCCCGCGTACAATTCGGCGGCATTCGTTCTCCAGGCGGTCCAAAGCGCCCTCGATCAGACTTACCGCAAATCAGAAATCATCGTCGTTGACGACGAAGGGTCCCCAGTTCCTCATCGATGCTACTCCCTTCGTATTACCTGAATTGCCTGACACGGTTTTCATCTTCATGGGCGGAGGTGAACAGTCTTCAGGGTCTCTTCAGGGTCAGGCTTTCCTTTCTTGACAATTTTCTTTCCTCCGTGATACCGAGCTCT
>CAZNES010000073.1:0-22434 GCA_964572145.1 uncultured Syntrophobacteraceae bacterium | reverse complement strand
CGTCCAACTGACTCGCCAGCTCGAAATCGGGCGCTTGCTTGCCAACTTCGATCATTGTGAATCCATCCTTTCTCCAAGTTGATGGACTCTACTATATTCATGGGCGGCAGTCATTTCAACCGAACGCGGAAAAATTGTCCGGGTTTTCTGCGCCGCGGCTCGGCCATTGTATGCAGCCCGGAAGCTACTTCCCGCCCGTCAACTTCTCCAACGACCTCCGCGCCTCCGCATGCCGCGGATTCAACCGCAGCGCCGCGCGGAAATGTTCGATCGCCTCCGGAATCTGCGCCTTGTCCTCATACATCACCGCGACGTTGCTGTGCGTGTCCGCCTGATTCGGATTGATCCGTAGCGACTCCAAAAACTCCCGAATCGCCTGATCGGTGCGCCCCTGGGTCGCCAGCGCGACCCCGAGATTCCCGTGCGCCTCGGCATAATCGGGCTTCAGCTCCAACGCGCGCAGGTAATGCGGAATCGCGTCCGCCAATTTCCCCTGCTGCGCCAGGGCCGCGCCCAGGTTGTTGTGCCCTTCGGCGAAATCGGGCCGGATGCGCAGCGCCTCGTTGAATTCGGCGATCGCCTCGTTACCTTCCCCTTGGGCCGAAAGATCGTAGCCGAGATTGATGTGTGCGCGCCAGTTGGCCGTTGTCACCGCCAGAGCCCTCCTCCACATCGTCACGCTATCGCTCCAGTAGCGAAGCTGCACGCTGGAGGCGGCCGCGCACGCCACAACCAACAGGCCTGCCGCGATCGCGAGCCAACTCTGCCGCCGTGGCCGCTGCCCGGTGAGATCCACGGCGCCCCACGCCACCATCACGAACAGCCCGATCATCGGAACATAGGTAAAGCGATCCGCCATCGACTGGCCGCCCGACTGAATCAGCCCGATCACCGGCACCAGCGTTCCCAAATACCACAGCCAGCCCACCAGCAAGTACGGATAGCTTCGGAAAAAGCGCCACGCCACCGCGCTGATCGCGGCCAGCACCACCACCGCCACGGCCACCTTCCAAGCCGCGAGCGGTAGAAAGGGGTACAGCGCCGCCAGATTCACCGGCCAGAACATCATGCCGATATACGCGGCGTAGGACACCAGCGCATTCGCCAGGCGCGTTGTCACCGGCAGCGCCTCCAGCGCCGCCACCGCGCCCATCTGGTTCTGCGTCAGGAACGTCACAACGCTCGAGGCCACCGCGAGCCCCATCAGCGGTAGCTTCTCCACCACGCTCCGCCGCAGCGAAATGTCTCGCCGCAAAGGCCATACGTCCAGCAGCATCAGTCCGAACGGCAACGTCACCAGCATGGGCTTGGCCATCAGACCCGCGGCAAAAAATCCCAGCACCGCCAGAAAACGGCCTCGCGCCGGGCTTCGCACATAGGCTGCGTATGCCCAAAGCGTTAGCATCCAGAACAAAGTGCTCAGCACATCTTTCCGCTCGGCGATCCAAGCCACCGATTCCACGCGCAGCGGGTGAACCGCGAACAGCGCTGCCACAAATGCGCTTCGCCACATCGCGCCGGTCATCGAGCGCAGCACCGCGAACAATATCACCGTGCTCGCCATGTGCAGCACAAGGTTGGTGATATGATGCCCGCCCGCTTCGAACCCATAGAGCTGGATGTCGAGCATGTGCGAAATCCAGGTCAGCGGGTGCCAGTAAAACGCGTAGCCCGTGGTAAAGGCCCACGCGATGCTCTCGGCCGTCAGACCTTGGGCCACGAAGGGATTCTGCGTGATGTACTGCGGATCGTCCCAAGTGACGAACCCGTAGCGCCACATCGGCCCAAAAACCAGCACGTTCAACAGGACGAGCCCCGCCGAAATCCACCACGCACGCCCGCTCCCCAACGGATGCTCGCGCGGGCTTCGAGGCGCGGCTTTCTCCAGTGTGCCCGGCCGAACCCTGCCCTTCCGGCGCGCTCTCTTCATCTTCGTCCTCGCGATTTTAACAGTTCGCCGGCCAAACTTACCAATTTCGCGGCCGCCGTCACGCCCACCTGCTCTTGCAGGAGAAGGTTAAGCAGAAGGAAACCCAAAGCGGACATGTTTGCAAAATGACTGAAAGAGGCTCAGTCCATCGAAGCGAGTGAAGCCTCATCTCTCGAATGAAAAATGGAACTTTCGTTCGCCCTTGGGCATTCCTCACAATCCTACCCAAGAAGCAGCTTTTTGAGAAGGCCCTTTTACAGTCGTAAAATCGGTTTGTCACGACCGTTATTCAGGAGGTGATAGTATTCACCATATTACCGCCCAGCATTACAACCGGGGATTATTTCAACGAAGCGGCAAATTGTATGCGGCTCGCGGTTGAGATACGGAAGAAAGGGCGACCGTTCGTCAGTCAAAATTTCGGTCCGGGAGGACAACCTATGACGGTAAAATTCGATGCGGTTATCATCGGCACCGGCCAGGCGGGACCGCCGCTCGCGGAGCGTCTCTCGAAGGCCGGGATGAAAGTGGCCGTCGTCGAACGCAGCCTGTTCGGCGGCACCTGCGTGAACACCGGCTGCATTCCGACCAAAACGCTGGTCGCGAGCGCCTATGCCGCGCACCTGGCGCGCCGCGCCGCGGAGTACGGCGTCGAGATCGACGGACCCATCAAGGTCGATATGAAGCGGGTGAAGGCGCGGAAGGACGAAATCTCCGGCCGATCGAACGCGGCGGTCGAGAAATGGATGCGCGGGCTCGCCAACGCAACCGTGTATCACGGCCACGCGCGCTTCGAGAGCGCGCGGAGGGTGCGCGTGAACGACCAGTTGCTCGAAGCTGAAAAGATTTTTATCAACGTCGGCGGACGGGCGCTCGTGCCGAAAATGCCGGGACTGGATCAAGTGCCTTATCTGACCAACTCCAGCATGATGGACGTGGACTTTTTGCCCGAGCACCTGATCGTTATCGGCGGCAGCTACATCGGCCTGGAGTTCGGCCAGATGTACCGCCGCTTCGGCTCGCGCGTCACGATCATCGAGAAAACCGCGCGGCTGATCGCGCGCGAAGACGAGGAGGTCTCGCGCGCGGTGCAGGAAATCCTTGAAGCCGAGGGCATCCAGATTCGTACGAAGGCGGAATGCATGTCGGTCAAGAAAGACGGCGCGCTCATCGTCGTCGGTCTCGATTGCGGCGAGGGTAGCCGGCAGGTGGCGGGCTCGCATCTGTTGCTGGCCGTCGGACGCGTGCCGAACACCGATGATTTGGGGTTGGAGAAGGCCGGCGTGGAAACCGACAAAGACGGCTATATCAAGGTCGATGATCAACTGCGCACCAACGTTCCCGGCATCTGGGCGCTCGGAGACTGCAACCGAAAAGGCGCGTTCACGCACACGGCCTACAACGATTTTGAAATCGTCGCGGCAAATCTACTAGACAACGATCCGCGCAAGGTGTCGGACCGGATCATGACCTACGCGCTGTTCATCGATCCGCCGCTCGGCCGCGCCGGCATGACCGAAGCCGAAGTGAGGAAATCCGGCCGCAAGGCGCTCAGCGCCACGCGACCCATGACGCGCGTCGCGCGCGCGGTGGAAAAAGGAGAGACGCAGGGATTTATGAAGGCGGTCGTCGATGCGGAGACCAGGCAGATCTTAGGCGCGGCGATCCTCGGCGTGACCGGCGACGAAGTCATTCACACGCTGCTCGACGTGATGGTTGCCAAAGCGCCTTACACGACGATCAGTCGGGCGATGCACATCCATCCCACGGTTTCCGAACTGCTGCCGACGCTGCTGCAGGATTTGAAGCCGCTGAAATGATCAGTAGCACTCGGTATCAGTTTGGCTCACGTGCTTTAGCCGGGCAGCGGCGCCCGATGATACCGCCTTGACGCCGCTGTTGAAGATGTCCTATCGTGAGGCCGTTCAATTGAATTCGACTGCGCGCGATTCAGCGTTGGGAAAAGGAGGGAAGTCTCTATGAAGCGATCGGCATATATTTTTGCGCTTTTGCTCGCGCTTGGGTTGCCGGCAAAGCCCGCGCTGGCGGACATGAGCCCGGAACCGCGTTCCAAGTCTAAGTCAGCGAGTTTCGAAGCCGGGCAGAAGGCGGTTGAAGCCAAAGATTTTAAAGCGGCTTTGGCGCCTCTCACCAAGGCCGCTGAGGAGACGCCCAACGACGCGGACGTCCACAGTCTACTGGGTTACAGCTACAGAAAACTCGGCCAGTTCGACAAAGCGATGGAGTATTACGGGCTCGCGTTGAAGATCGATCGCAACCATCGCGGCGCCCATGAATACATGGGCGAGCTGCATCTCGAGCAGGATCGCCTCGCCGACGCCGAGAAGGAACTGCAGGCGCTCTCAAAGGCCTGCCCGTGGTTCGGCAAATGCGAAGAGTATGAGGACTTAAAAACGGCGATCGCGAAGTACAAGGCTAAAAAATAGGCGCTGGGCGCACGCGGGGCGCGTTCGATGATGCTCTGAAAGAGAGGTGAATACGACGCTGAAAAATAACCGGGCGCTTCTCTGCGCCGTGGGTGTAGCCGCCTGCGTTCTCGGGCTCCGCGCGATTGCCGCGGCTTCGCCGCAGTCGCGCCAGTTGGTTCTCATGGGCCATGCCGACCTCAACGCGGGGAATTACCAGGAGGCGCTCAAAAAATTCGACGCCGCAATCAAAGCCGATCCGAATGACGCCGAGGCGGTTTATTTCAGCGGCGCGGCGCTGAATCGGGCGGGAAGATTTGAAAACGCGCTTTCACGGCTGCAAGGCGCCTTCGCGATGGGCTACCGGCAGCCGGGCCTTGCCTTGGATTCCGGCTGGGCTCTGCTCCGTCTCGGCCATTGGGCGGAGGCGATCGCGCAGTTGGAATATTTCGAGCGGAACATCGGCGGACGCGGCAAGACCAGCGAGTTTTTGGGCCAGGCGTATCTCGGCTTGAAAGAGTACGACCGGGCGGAAGCGAAGTTGAAGGAAGCGGTCCAACGCGATCCCGATCTCAAACCCACGGTATTGCTGTATCTTGCGCTGCTGGAGCGCGAGCGCAAAAATCCGGCGGCGGCCGACGGCTATCTGGAAACACTGCTAAACGAAGCGCCGGATTCCGCGATCGCGCGGACGCTAAAAAAACAAATGGATCCGATCCCCGAGCCGAAGAAGAAATGAGCCGGCGCGGGGCGAGGAAATAAAAGCGGGACGCACAAACAAACTAGAGGTGTACGATGAAAACTATATCGAGAGAGAAATTCCGTCTGAGAAGGGTAACCGTGGGGGCTGTCATGGCGTTGATGTCGACGCTTCTCTTGTCGCTTCCCGCGCTGGCGGAGAGTTTGACCTGTCAAGTTCTCATAGAGGCCAGGATTGTAGAAACGTCGTCCCGGGGGTCAAGACTGAGGGACTTAGTGCTCCAGTGCCCGAAAGCGGCCGATACCCAGGGTCAGCCGGCGGCCGTTCAGGCCAACATCGACCTCACCTTGGACGCGAACATTACCAACAACCGTAATTTCGACGCGCCGCTTGGCAACGGCGGTCCGCTGGTGGTCGTTGGACGGTCGAACATTACGGATGCGGTTTTGATCGTGAACGAAAACACCGAGGGCGGCGCGTTCGCGACGCCGAACTATCTGACGGGTCCGTCGGCTCTCGGCCAGTCACCGCAATACGGCCTTCTGGTGGGCTCCAAGACTCTGCAATGGAACGGGGTTTTTCTGCCGGTGCCCGGCGTGGCGGGTAATCCGGGCGTCACGACTATTCGGATTACCAACATTCGGGCGAACCTTGCGCGACCGGCCGTCCCCGTGGCGGCGAAACTCACGATGAATCTTCCCGATTACATTTCTAAGACCGAATCCGGTTTTGAATGGAAAGGTTCCGCTCTAGCAACGCTGCCGATGCCATTGCCAAATCCACCTGAGGGTCTCGGGCTCCTGTCCGCCCCGGTCTTTACGTCTCTCAAGCTGTATCCTGTGCAATCGGCGCCTTCCACCGATATCGCTTCGGCCGGTTTAGCTACCGCCGGTACGCGACTCGCTCTCAGCTTCACTAATATCCCCAGTGGCGCTTCGGTGTGGCTCCCACCCGTAATTTATCTATTTCGACAAGGGAGCCCGTATGCCAACAACATCCAGACTTTTGACGCTGCCACAGTCGGCACGCCAAACCCAAGCGCGCAGTCCGTTCAAAGCCCGGTCTACCAAATTCCCTATGGAAATCAGAACCCGTATGGATTCCCTATCTACCCATACCCCTACGACTTTGGCGGGAGGACATACGGCGGGCCGGAAGACCGTGGCTACGACAGACCATGGGGTACGCCAGGGACATGGGGACCGGGCATCCCCTGGGAGATTCCGCCGGTGAAAAAGTAGCTGGGTTACTTTCAACACAGGAGGAATAGTACTCCAATAGATCGCGCCGGCCCTAAAATTCAAAGGCCCGTTCGCCGCAGTGATAGGCGGACGGGCCTTTTTAGTTTGGGGTTCTCAGGACCTAGACCGGCAGCGCTTGTCAGACCGGGTTGCATCTCATAGAATGAACCCAAGCAGGTGGAAAGACATGCGGCTCAGTGAGATCAAGAAGAAATACCGAAACCAGTGGGTGCTCGTTGAGTATTCGAAGCTCGACAAGGAACTCCGAGTGAAACACGGCAAGGTCCTCGCCCATGCTCCCAGTAAAGACGAAATCTACAAGGCCCTGCTCCGAACCCGCGGGAAGAACGTGTCTGTCGAATACTGTGGCAAGACTCCTGAAGACCTAGTGGTGATGTTTTGCCTCGAAGTTACACGCTGATACGCAGTGGCAGCCTTCTCCTTGCGAGGGCAGCCGTCACAGGTCCCGCCGGTACAAAAGTCATCAACTTACTCGTCGACACTGGGTCCACTTACACGATCTTTCCTGTAGAGGTCTTGGAGTCCATCGGGATCAGCCCGGCGAAGAGCGAAGAGCATGAAAGAATAGCAACGGGGAGCGGTTATATTATCGCTCCAAAAGTCAGAGTAAGGAGCCTCAGCACCTTGGGCAAAGAGTTTCGCCGAGTCGTAGTCATGGCGCACACTTTGCCATTCGGTGGTCCGATTGATGGGCTCCTGGGGATGGACATTCTTAGCCGGCTGAAGGCAACAATCTCCGTGGCTGAGGGCACAATCGAGGTAGAATAACGCTGAACAAGCCCTCCAACACCGATGGTATTTGGTTAGCTGAGCGGGACGCCGCCGGATTTGAAATTCAAAGACCCCCCCGCCACCGTGCTAGGCGGATGGGCCTTTTTGTTTGTGGTTGACGCGCGTCGTGGATTTGCCCTATTTTCGGGAATGGAGGATAGGGGCTATGCGTCGGAGCAGGACGTGGCTTGCCGTTTCGCTTCTCGTTCTCGTCAGCGGCTTTAAGCTCCAGGCAGCGGACGGCAAAATTGTCGTCGGCATCTCGACGGTGAACGTCGCCTTCCTACCGGTCTACGTCACGCAGGACAAAGGCTTTTTTAAGGACGAGGGGCTGGACGTGCTCGTCGTCATGTTCAACGCCGGAGCGACCAACCTGCAGGCGCTGATCGGCGGCGACGTGCAGATCATGGCCGGAGGCGTGCCGGAGACCGTGCTCGCGCGGGCCAGCGGCGTGGACATCAAAAATTTCTGGTCGATCTCCAATCTGATGCCCTTTCAGATTTATGGCAGCGCAGCGCTCAAGTCGCTAAAAGAAGCGAAGGGAAAGAAATTCGCCATCAGCCGCTTCGGCTCTCTTTCCGAGTTTCTCACGCGCTCGAGCCTGCGGCAGTTTGGCGTCGATGCCAAGGACGTTACCATGCTGCAGATCGGCGCAACTCCCGCGCGCTTTACCGCCCTCGCCGCGGGAATTGTCGACGCCACCGTGCTGTGGTTTCCCGTGACCGAGCGGGCAAAGGCGCTTGGCTACAACAAGCTCTTCGATCTCAAGGAGCTTTATCCTGAGTGGACCAATGTCGGATTTATCGCCCGGGAGTCATGGTTAGGTAAAGAAAAAGAGCAGGCCACGAAATTCTTGAGAGCGTACCAGAGGGGGATAAAACACACGCGCGAGAATCGGGAAGACGGCATCAAGGCTCTCAGAAAGTATGTCGGACTGGACGGTGCGGAGGCCGCGGCCGGTTACGACGAGTACCGCGACTCGTTTCCAATGGACGGGCGGATTCTCGACAGAGGCATCACCGTGACCATCGAGCAGGAGTTTGAGACCGGGAGACTCAAGAGAAAAATCCCTTTGAATGAGATGGTAGATTATAGCTTCATCAATCTGTTGGGCAAAAAGTAAGAAAGTAAAAAGGAGAACAAGATGGCTCTGGACGTCGAGAAATTAAGCAAGATGACTCCGCCGAAGGGGATGCCGTTTAGGATTCAGCGGCTCGGGCACGTGGTCGTGATGGTCAGCGACCTGGAGCGGTCTATGAAATTCTACACGCAGATTCTGGGCTTCAAGGTCTCGGATGTTTATCCGGAAGAGATGCAGCCGGGCGGTTTCGCGTTTCTCCGCTGCGGCACGGACCACCACTCGATCGCGCTGGTCGGCAACGGCGCGGGGCAATCGAAGAACATCGAGCTGCATCATATCGCGTTCGAGGTCGGCACGGTCGAAGAAGTTTTTCGCGCGCGCGATCGCTTGCGCGAGCACAAAGTTCCGCTCACGTTCGAAGGGCGCCGCCGCGCCGGATGTCAGATCTCCGTGGAGTTTCTCGATCCCGACAATCATTCCATCGAAATCTACTGGGGAGTCGACCAGATCGGCACCGATGGCCGCGCCCGCCCGTCGAGCGAATGGAAAGGCATCAAGGGTCTGGAAGAAGCGGTCGCCAATCCGGTATCGGGCCAGGAGACGAAGTAAATTACTCAGCTCCTGCCCGTGAGCTTGCGCCCCTGTTCCAGCACCGAGAACGAGCGTGGCGCGCTCGGCATCATAAACCGGTAGCCGCTCTGAACCAGCCGCTCGATGTTTTTTCCGTCGGGGTGCGGATGGCCGCAGACGACCTTGTGCTCCTTGCAGATCTTGAGGATGCTGTCGATTGCGTCGGCGACGACCGGGTGGTCGTAATCTCTCGGATGGCCCAGCTCCTGGCTCAAGTCCCCTTCGCCGATTAGCACGACGCCGATGCCGGGAACCTCTTTCAGAATTCTTGGTAGATTGTCGATCGCGCGCGTCTCCTCGCATTGAATAATGACTAAAATTTCTCCTTGCGGCGCGAGCGGCCAGACATCCGCGCGTTTGTAATATTCCTGTTGCGAGAGCCCCCAGTAGCGCGCGGCGCGCATCGGCGCATCGCCGCGAATGCCCGGCGGCTTAGCGAGCGGCGCGTTAGCGAGGCGCGGATAGCGGCAGGCGCCGACCGCGTTCCAGGCTTCTTCGACCGTGCTTACGTGCGGGAAAATAATTCCGTAGACGCCGATGTCGAGCACCTGCTTGGCGATCCACTGATTCATCTCCAATCCATTGGGTGGAATGCGCACCATCGGCGTGACTTTCGGAGCGAGCGTTTTACTTGAGAGCATCTCGTTGCGGTCGAGCATGAACTGAAGCGCGTTGCGCAGGCCGGGAAAATCCAGCGGCGCGTGTTCCATCTCGAACGCCACGCCGTCGAGCGACGAGCCCGCCATCGCGATCGCGCTCTCGATGTCCACGGGAGTAAAGGCGACAAACGCAGTCTGTCCTTGCTCCAGGGCTTTGATTACGCCGTTCAATCGAGGTATGTCTGCCATGTCCGCTCCTTCTTAACTGGTCATTTGTAGATGATTGGTATAGCAAAGGGAGCCGGGACTGACAATCAGTGGCGCATCAAATTCGAAGCACGAAATCCGAAGCTCGAAACAATTTCAAAACATTAAAGGAAAATTCACAAAACTCGGATTGGTTTCAAATTCGGTATTTGGAATTTCGGGACTGTTTCGGGTTTCGATATTCGGATTTAGAGTTTAGGTTTTCCCTCTCATAAGGAGGATCGACGAATGATCATCGACGCTCATACTCATTATACAAGTGCGCCATTAGAGCTGCTCGCCTACCGCGCGCGGCAGATCATCGAGCAAGGCAATCCTTTGCGGGCGAAATTGCAGATCAGCGATGAAGCGCTGGAGCGCTCGATGCAGGGACAGTTCACGCGCATGAAAGAGACCGGCATCGACCGTTTATTATTTTCGCCGCAGGCCTCGGCGATGGGCCATCACTTCGGCTCGCCGCTGGTGAGCCGGTACTGGACCGAGGCCTGCAACGACATGATCGCGCGTGTCGCCAAACGTTGGCCGGAAAAAATCTCACCGGTGTGTCAATTGCCGCAATCGCCCGGCGTCGGTCCGAAAGAATGGGTCGATGAGCTCGACCGCTGCGTGAAAGAGCTGGGCTTCGTCGGCTGCAACGTCAATCCGGATCCGGCTGGCGGCAAAGAACCGCTGACGCCGTCGGTAGCGAGCGAGTGGTGGTATTCGCTGTGGGAAAAATTAGTCGAGCTCGACATCCCGTGCACGATCCACGCGAGCGCGTCGCTCAATCCGGCCATGCACCTGACAAACTCTTACTACATCGGGCAGCACAACGCGGCTGCGGTCGAGCTGCTCAAGTCCCGCGTGTTCAAAGATTTTCCCAAGCTGAAAATTATCATACCCCACGGCGGCGGCGCGATTCCTTACCAGTGGAACCGCCAGCGCGGCATGCACGTTCGCGAAGGGCACGAGCCGTTCGAAGAAGCGGCGCGCAGAGTTTACTGGGACATGGCCATGTACGACAAAGAGTCGATGGAGCTTTTGATCAAGCGCGTCGGCGCGGACCGCGTGCTCTTCGCGACCGAGATGTTCGGCGCCGTCAACGCCATCGATCCCAAAACCGGACGCAACTTCGAGGACATCGTGCCGATCTTCCAATCGATCGAGTGGCTCTCGGAGGAAGACCGAAAAAAAATCACCGAGGAGAACGCGAAGAAAGTTTTTTCGCGCATGTTCGCCGGAGCAAGTAAAAAATAAAACAGCCGTAGGGGGCGCGGCGATTTCAGCCTAAGGCTGATCAGCCTGCGGCTGACATCGCGCCCTCTTAAATGCGGAAGGGAATCTATGCCGGGACGCGCAATCGATATCCACCATCATTATGTCCCCAAGGAAATATTGGACGAGGCCAAGCGCCACGGCAAGACGCTCGGTGTCGAGCTTTTGCCGGGGAAGGACGGCAGCGTGGGCTTTTCGTTCAACGGAAGTCCGAGGCACGAGCTTCAGCCCGGCTTGACGGATGTCGATCGAAGGCTGGCGGCGATGGAGAAGGGGAAAATCGCCATGGCGGCGCTCGATCCCAACACGAACAGCGTCGGCTACACTCTCAAGGGCGAGCACGGAGAAAGCTGGTGCCGCCTCTACAATCAGTGCGTCAAGGAGCTGATCAAAAAATATCCCGACCGCTTCACCGCGATGGCCGCGGTGCCGATGCAGGAGCCTGCGCGCGCGGCAAAAGTTCTCGAACACGCAGTGAGCGAGCTCAAATTTTCCAGCGCCTTCATCGCCACCAACGTCAACCATCGCTACTACGACAGCAAAGATTTCGATCCGTTCTGGGCCAAGGCCGAGGATCTCGACGTGCTCGTGGTCATGCACCCGGAAACCGTGGCCGGAACGGAGCTCATGGGCTCGTACGGGCTCCGCCTGGTCTGCGGCAATCCGGCCGACACCACTCTCTCGCTCGGATTTATGATCGGCAGCGGCGTCTTCGACAGATTTCCCCGTTTAAAACTGTGCACGTTCCACGGCGGCGGATTTTTCCCGTATCATCTCGGCCGCTTCGACCATGAATTTGCGACCGGCAGCGGCCGCCGCGCGTCGCAATGCGCTTCCCCGCCGAGCGCGTATCTCAAGAACCTTTACTTCGACACGCTGGTTTATAACGTGGATACTCTCGAATATCTGAAGAAAAAAGTCGGCGGCGAGCGTCTCATGCTGGGAACGGACTATCCTTATAGCCTCGGAGATTGGATGGGTGTGGATAAAGTCGAGGCCCTCGATTGCGCGGAGGCCGAAAAGAACAAGATTCTTGAGGGCAACGCGAGACGCCTGCTGAAGCTCTGAAATCTCACTGTCCGTCGGCCTCGCTCAAGTTGGGCATCGTGTGGGGCCGATAACTTCCTCGCCCTCCTTTGAAGGGAGAGGATTAGAGGTGAGGGTGTGCATGATGACCCTCGCCCTCTCCCGCATCCGCCAGAGGCGGATCAGCCTCAGGCTGAAGCGGGAGAGGGAAATCATTCGCCTTCTTCGAAGCCAAACAATCTTTTCGCGTTCCGATAGTAAATTTTCTCTTTGTCTTCTCGCGGAATATCCAACTCGTTCATTTCCTTCAGCATCATCGGGAAGAACTGATCGTCTCTTCCGCCGCGGCCGTGCGGGTAGTCTGCGCCGAACAACACCTGCTCCGCGCCGACGGTCTCGCAGGCGAACTTGATGAAAGAAGCGCGAATCGGACCGGCGGTGTCGTAAAAAATTTTCTTAAAATATTCCTCGGGTTCAAGTTGGCATTCGACTTTGCCCTCGCGCCAGTTGAGCCGGTCGAGGTAGAGCAGGATCATGCCACCCAGATGGGACGCAATCAGTTTCAACTTGGGATAGCGGTCGAAGATTCCGCTATAGACGATGCGTGAGAGCGCGAGCGTGCTGTCGGTCGGCCAGAGAATTTTCTGATGCAAGGAATATTTGTTCCAGTTGGCCTGGCACGGCGCGTTGGCCGGATGGAGGAACAGAGGTTTGCCGGCTTCGTGGATCGCGTCCCAGAACGGCTTGAACTCGGCCTCGTCGAGATATTTCCCCGCGAGATTGGTCGGCAGCATCACGCCGTGCATGCCCAGATCTCCATAGCACCTATGCAGCTCGCGCAGGGCGTCTTCCATGTCGATCATCGGAAGCCGGGCGAACGCTTTGAAGCGGCGCGGATGTTTCGCGTGTGCGTCAGCAAACGAATCGTTGAGAATTTTACACAGCTCTAGGGCTCTGGCCCGGTCGCCGCCTTGCTCGATCCTCCCGCCGGTGTTGGAAAGGACGCCGATGTCGATGCCGTACTTGTCCATGACGTCGAGATACTCCCGGTGGTCGAAAGCGTGGAAGCCCACTCCCCTAACGTCATTCGTGGATTGCTCCGGCATCAGCTCGAGATATTTTCCGGGGAACGCGTGAAAGTGGGTGTCGATGATCATGGCAATCCTTTATCTGTATCTCTTCTCCATCTCGTTGAAAAATCCTTCCGCTTCCAGCTCCTGAAGAAAACTCAGATCGACGAACTGTTCCGGCCTGGCGCTCTTGGCTTGCGGGAATTGCGGCGCGGCCATCTCCAGCATGTACTGAATGCCTTTCATGGTCGGGTACGGCTTTTTCGGCGTCCGCTTCAGATAGTGCTGGTAGGAATACTCGAGCACGTCTTGATCGTTCGACCGCATGTATTTGCTGAGGCTCTTCTGCGTCGCCGGCTTGTTGGCAAAAATAAAATAGATGCCTTCGACGTAGGCTTTGACCGCGGACTTGACCAGATCGCGATGCGTTTTTATGAACGTCCGCGACGTGGCCAGGCCGCTCCCCTGAACTTCGACTCCGAGATCCGCCATCTGAATGATCTCGACGAAGCCCGCTTTGGTCGCCAGCGGCGCCTCGGAAGGATTAAAAAACGTCGCGTCTACTTTTCCCGTGTTCATCGCGGCCAGGCGATCGGGCGCGGGACCGGTGGCGATGAGCGCCACGTCCTTGCCGGGATCGAGATTGAACCTTTTGAACAAAATCACCGCCGCGTTGTGGGTGGCCGTGCCGAAACCGCTGACGCCGAATTTCTTCCCTTTGAGTTGTTCCACGCGGGTGATTGTCCCGGGCCGAACAAAGACGATCTGATCGTAGGAGTTTTCGACGGAGGCGACGAGCACGTTATCGTAGCCCTGCAAGTTGGCGATAATGACGTTGCCGACGGTCACGAGCGGCGGGTCGCCCGAGGCCAGGGCCTGCACCGCGACCTGGCCGCCGCGGAGAAATATCAGCTCCACGTCCAGCCCGTACTTGCGAAACAGCCCTTCGTCCTTCGCGATCCAAAGCTGGCCTTGCCTGGAGCTGATCGAAGGATAACCGATTCTGATTTTAGTAAGCGGCTGCGCCTCGACTGGCTGCCAGAGAAAACATTGAACTAGCGCGCTGAATAGCAGAGACCGAAATATCTTCATGGCGTCTCAGTTGCTCTTATGCCACCCGGTGTGTTTCCGTCAAGTTCAATATACTCGCCTAACGAGATTCTTGGCTGCGCTCAGAATGACACTCTGAGAATTGTCATCCTGAACGAAGTGAAGGATCTCTAGCTAAATTATCCGCGAACGATTGACAGTCGCAATTTGCCTGTGTTACTCCCGCTGAGAGACTTCGCATGCGATCCAGGCATTTCCCTTTTCTGGTTCTTCTCGCCTTCACCCTTGCAGCCTCGCCGCTGTTCGCGCAATCCAAAAAAGTCCGGTTCTCGGTGAGCTCGATCTCCATCGCGGAGGTCCCTTTCAAGATCGCCCAGGTCAAAGGGTTCTACCGCGAGGAGGGCTTGAACGTCGAAGTGATTCTGATCCGCGGCAACGTCGGCTTCCAGGCTCTCCTCGGCGGCTCGGTCGATTATACCTCGGCGGCCGGCTCGACGATTGCAGCCGCGGTTCGCGGGATACCGGTCAAGCTCATCTTCGTCGTTTCGGCAAAGCCACAGTTCGATCTGATCGCGCAGCCCGGGATCCGCTCCGTTCAAGATCTCAAGGGCAAACTCGTCGGCATCTCTTCGCGCGGCGGATCGATCGACCTTCTCACGCAGATCATTTTGCAAAAAAACGGTCTCACTCCGAATAAGGATGCCACCAGCATCGTGGTCGGAGGCCAGGAGGACACGGTGCTGGCTCTGCGCGCGGGGCGAATCGCGGCCGCTCTTTTGACCCCGCCGCGGCCGTTGATTCTGCAGCGCGAAGGATTCAACCGGATCGCCTATTCCGGCGACTACATGGCGACGTATCCGACGGGAGGGATCGGCGTAACCGACGATAAAATAAAATCCGACCCAGCCGGGGTCTTCGCCTTCGTCAGGGCCAGTCTCAAAGGCCTTCAATTCGCCAGGCAGAACCGTTCCGAGGCGATGAAGATCATAGCGGACTATCTGGGCGTCAAAGACGCCGCGTTGAGCGAACAAATCTTCGAGCTTTATTTAAATCGGCTGTCCGCGGGCGGTTCGGCCGATGAATCCTGGATGAAGGGCGCGATCGATTTCACGCAGAAGAGTCTCGGCGGCGAGGTCAAAGAAGTCCGTCCGAGCCAGGTTTTCGATTTCAGCTTCGCGCAAAAAGCAGCGCAGTAAGTCTAGTGATATTGAGAAACTTTTTTCACAGGCCGGTCAAAAAGGTCCCAGATACAAGGCGTGCGATGACCCGACGAGCGCAGGCGTACTTTTTTCAGTACGTCGAGCGAGGCGGATCGAGCACTCCTATTTCAACGCCCGCCATAGGGGGGCTATGGTAGATGGGCCTTTTTCAACGGCCTGTACTGATCGCCGGCGGTGGGCCCACTGGGTTGGCGCTGGCCGCCGAGTTGGGTTGGCGCGGCGTCTCCTGCCTTGTCGTCGAGCAGAGCGACGGCTCCGTAGATTTTCCCACCACCAATCTCGTCAACACCCGGACGTGCGAGCATCTACGCCGCTGGGGCTTGGCGGACGAAGTTCGCTACCGCTCCGGGTTTCCCGCCGACTACCCGCGAAATTATGTTTTCGTCACGCGTATGAACGGCTATGAGATCGCGCGCTTCGATCACCCCGCCAACGGCGCTCCGGACGCGCGCTCGCCGCACAGCCCGGAGGGGAGAATCTGGGTCTCGAAGCCGTTCTTCGATCCTATACTGCGGCGACACGTGAAAGGCCTGCCCGGCGTCGAGATCCGCTATCACTCGACGCTGGAATCGTTTCACCAGGACGATCGCAAGGTCGTCGCCGACGTCGTCGATTCGCAAAGCGGAAAACAATCGATGATCGAAGCGGAATATCTGGTCGGTTGCGACGGCGGAAAAAGCGCCGTCCGTCACCGGCTCGGCATTCAACTAGAAGGCGCGTTCGCCCAGGGAATGAACGTGGCGGTCCTGTTTCGCTCGCCGCTGCTCTCGGCGATCCGTCATGGCCCAGCGGTGCAATACCAGATCATCAACGCCGAGATCCAGGGCGCGATCGCCGCCGTCGACGGGCGCGAGCTGTGGCGCTTGAACATTCGCGGCGTCAAGCCCGAACAGTTGGACTCGCTCGACGCGCCGGGAAAACTGCGCCGCGCGCTCGGCGAAAACATTCCCTTCGAGCTTCTCGCCGTGCGGCCCTGGACCGGCCACTGCGTCGTGGCGGAACGCTACGGCCACGGGCGCGTGTTTCTCGCCGGTGACGCGGCACACCTTCTCTGGCCCGCGGGAGGTTTCGGCATGAACACCGGCGTCGGCGACGCGGTGGATCTCGGCTGGAAGTTGGCGGCGACGCTCCAGGGTTGGGGCGGCCCGCGGCTTTTAGACAGCTACGAGCCCGAGCGCAGGCCGATCGGCCTGCATAACGTGACCGAGGCGGGCGCAATGCGCGCGGGGTTCGACACGCAGATCCCTTTTTCGCCTGTGCTCGAACAAGACGGCGATGAGGGAAAAAAAATGCGGGAAAAAGCAGGCGAAGCGATCCGGCGCACGCGCGCTAAAGAATTCCAGCACGACTCCGCCGGCATCGAGCTGGGATACCGCTATGAGAATTCGCCGCTCTGCGTCGCGGACGGGACGCCCGCGCCGCCCGCCGATCACGCCATTTATACGCCGACGACTTGGCCGGGCGCCCGCGCGCCGCACGCGCGGCTCGGCGACGGCCGCTCGATACTCGATCTTTTCGGCCGCGGCTTTGTCTTGCTGGTGCTTTCTCGTAAGATAGGCGACGTGTCGGTTTTAACCTCGGCGGCAAAGAAAGCCGGTTTGCCCCTGGAAGTCGTTTCGTTGGACGAGCCCGAAGTGCGCGAAGCGTACGAGCGCGCATTGGTGCTCGTGCGTCCCGACGGGCACGTCGCGTGGCGCGGCGACGCGGCGCCGGACAACGCCGCGGAGATTATTAAAGTGGTGCGCGGCGCGCGTGCGTAGAGGTGAAAGGAAATAAGATGGCGCACAGAACCGTTTCGCTGCTAGTCTTTTTCGCCCTGGCGTTCTCTCCCACATCCGCTTTCGCGCAGCTCAAAAAAGTCCACGTCGGCATTCCGACGGTGGACATCATCACGCTGCCGCTCAAAATGGCCCTGGCAAAAGGATTTTACCGAAACGAAGGGCTCGACGTCGAGATCATTCTCATCGCCGGCGCTTTGGGAGTCAAAGCGGCGCTGGGAAATTCCGTCGACTTCACCACCGCCTCGGGATCGATCCTGACGGCCGCGGTGCGTGGTGTCGGCGTCAAGCTCGTTCTCATCGTCGCGTCGAAGCCCACCTTCGATTTGATCTCCGAGCCGAAGGTGCAATCCTTCCAACAGCTCAAGGGCAAGCTCGTCGGCATCTCGACGCGCGGCGGCACGTTCGAGCATTTGACCCGCCTGATGCTGGAGCGGAACGGACTCAACCCCGACAAGGACGTGACGATTCTGGCGCTCGGCCGGCAGGACGATCTCTATCTGGCGCTCAAAGCCGGCCGAATCTCGGCGGCGATCTACAGCCCGCCGTCGAATCTCATGCTCTTGCGCGAAGGGTTCCACAAGCTGGCGTTCTCCGGCGACTATCTGCCGCACTATCCGATCGGCAGCATCGGCGTCACCGATGAGACGATCAAGCGCAAGCCGGCGGAGATTTTCTCGTTTGTGAGAGGCACGCTGAGGGCGCTCGCTTATTACCGGCAGAACCGCGCCGAGTCCATCGCGTTCATTGCGAAAGAGCTCAAGTTGAATGACGACGCTTTGGCCGCGCAGATGTTCGACTGGCAGAAGGGCGTGCTGTCGGAGACCGGGCGCGCCGATCAAGCCTGGATGAGAGGCGCTATCGATTTCACGAAAAAAATCCTCGACGTGAGCGCGGACGTTTCGCCCGAGCAGGTTTTCGACTTCAGCTTCGTGGAAAAGGCAGGGCGATGAGATGAGGTCGAGCTTCCACCGACTTCAGATACATTTCGCTCCGGCGGTGCTGATCGTAGTCGCGATGTGCGCTGCAGCAAGCAACCTTTTCGCCGCCGACAAGCTGGTCGGCCTGCACTCGGCTCAGGTCATGTCGCAATCGATGCCGTGGATCGCTCAAGAAAGCGGGCTGTTCAAAAAGTACGACCTGGACTTCCGGCTGGTTTTCATCTCGTCCTCGCCGGTCGCGACCGCGGCGACGCTGAGCGGCGACGCGGAGATCGCCGTGACCGGCGCCATCGGCAACGTGCGCGCCATCGTTCAAGGCAACACCGACCTGGTGTTCATCGGCGGGGTAAAAAATTTAATGACGCACAACATTATGGGAAAGCCGGAGATTAAACGGCCCGAGGACCTGAAGGGAAAAAAGATCGGCGTCGGCCGGTTCGGGAGCAACACGCACTATTTCGTCATCCAGGCGCTGAGGAGATTCGGAATGGATGCCGCCAAGGATATTCAGGCCATACCGACGGGCGGCGGACCGGAAACGCTTGCCGCTCTTGTGGGCGGCCGCGTCGACGCTGGGGCGCTGGTCGCGCCGGGCGACGCGGGCGCGGTGTCCCAAGGGTTTCGTTACGTCATCAACGGGCCCGAGCTCCGCATCCCCTATGCCGCCACCACCTTCGTCACGCTTCGCTCGTTGATCGCCAAGCGCGACCCGGTGATCGGACGGTTCATGCGCGTGATGGCGGAGGCGGCGAAAATTTTGCACACCGACAAGAATTTCGTCTACAAGATTCTCGGGAAATATATGCGCATCACCGATACGAAGATTCTCGACTCCGCCTATCAGTCCGAAATCCCGGCGCTCGAGCGCCGGTTGGAAATTCACGAGTCCGCGCTGCAAGCCTCATTGGATGAAATCGCCCCGACCGATCCTCGGGCTAAAGTCGTCAAGCCGCAGGACTTCGTCGATCGCAGATATCTGATCGAGATGGAAAAGAGCGGATTGTTCGCACAACTCTGAGGCGATAGAAAATAAAAGGCTCTTCAGGCTTCCGTGTGGATATCCTGGCACTATCACCTTGATTTCGTTCACCACGAAGATCACGAAGGACACGAAGGGTTCGGATATATGTGTGAACCAAAACTTCGTGCCCTTCGTAGCACTGGCAAGGGTAACCACAGGGCGGTTGCCCCACAGATCTGAAACCTAAATCCTTTGCGCTCTTTGCGGTTAAATCTTCTTTCCTTCGTGCTCTTCGTGTCCGCCAGAGGACGGATCAGCCACAGTTTTGAAGGCTGATCCTTCGTGGTGAATACTCCTCCACACTAAACCCAGAAAAACCAAATAAAAAGATGAAAGCGAAAAGCCTGTCCTGAGGGAAGTCGAAGGGATGAAAGCTGAAATTACAGACTGTTCAGGAACACCGCTTTTCGCGTATTCTCTCGATTTCAACTTTCCGTTTTCATTTTTCATCGTTTGGGAAACAATCGGTTACCGCCCCATATTTCCCATCTGCGCGGCAGGATAGCGCGCGCCCGCAGTCGAGCCTGGAACGAACGCTTCGCTAAGCTTTTCGAGATCCGCCCGCTCCAGCTCGATATCGACGGCGCGGACATTTTCTTCGAGGTAGAACACTCTTTTCGTTCCAGGGATAGGCACGATGTCTTCACCCTGGGCAAGCACCCACGCTAATGCAATTTGCGCTGGCGAGCAGCCTTTAGCCGCAGCGATCTCCTCCAAGGGCGTCAACAACTCGATATTCCGGGCCAGGTTCTCGGTCTTGAAGCGCGGATGTTGCTGGCGCCTGTCCCCCGAAACCAGATTGGCCGAACTGCGGATTTTTCCGCTCAAGAAGCCGCGTCCGAGCGGGGCATAGGCCACGTAAGCAACTCCCAACTCGCGGCAGGCGGGAAGCCACTCCTTCTCGGCGTCGCGCGTCCACAACGAGTACTCGGTTTGCAGGGCGGCGATCGGGTGGACGGCATGCGCGCGCCGGAGAGTTTCAGCGCCGGCTTCCGACAAGCCGATGTGGCGCACCTTGCCTCGCTCGACGAGCTTGGCCATGGCGCCCACGGTATCTTCGATCGGCACGTTGGGATCGACGCGGTGGAGATAATAAAGGTCGATGACATCGACGCCCAGCCGTTTGAGACTCGCCTCACACGCGACCGGCGCGTATTCCGGCCGGCCGTCGATGCCGGTGGGTTGTCCTTTGGCGTCGCGAATATTGCCGAACTTGGTGCAGATAATCAAAGCATTGCGGCGGCCCTTGATCGCACGGCCCAGCAACTCTTCGTTGTGCCCGTTGCCGTAGGCGTCCGAGGTGTCGAAAAAGTTTATTCCCAGCTCAATCGCGCGCTGGATCGTCGCCGACGACTCGCGGTCGTCGGCCGCGCCGTAGCTCTTCGACATTCCCGAACAACCCAATCCTATGACCGAAATCTTGACTCCGGTTTTGCCCAAAGAACGAAACTTCATCGAACTTCTCCGTCGATCGAGTGTCGAACACAAATTAACACCGCGCCACGGCGCGCGCAACAGTCCATGGCCTCTTGACACCCTCATCTCTTGTTGGCTAGGCTCCTCTACTCGAATCGTGAGAGTAAACTTCAAAGAGACTCAGGCTGACGTCGTTCGCGGAGGATACTTATGAAGCGCAGATGGCTCGTTGGCATTTTGGCGGCTGCGGCGATGATGTTGTTTCTCGTCGCTCCCGCGCGGTCTCAAGCGCCCTTCTATGATGGAAAGGCGATCACGATCCTGATCGGGACCTCGGCCGGCGGCAGCATTGTCGCCGCGAGGATCATCGCCCAGTACATCGGAAAGTACATCCCCGGAAACCCGGCAGTGCTTGTTCAACCCATGCTCGGCGGCGCGCACATAGTCGCAACGAACAATGTTTTCAATACGGCCAAGCCGGATGGCCTGACGCTCCTCGCCGCTAACCCCAACATTGCGATCGCTCAACTAATCAAGGTGGACGGGGTCCGCTTCGATGTGAGGAAGTTCGAATGGCTCGGCTCGTCGGGCTCCGACGGGGTCGTTCTGACGATCCGCGCGGATCTGCCTTACAAGAGCTTCGAGGAATTGCGCAAGAGCGACCGTGAGTTGGTGGTGGGATCCACCGGACCGGGGTCGAACGCCCACGACTTTCCGCTGATGCTCAAAGAATTCGCCGGCGCGAAGTTCAAATTTGTTTCCGGGTATCCCGCCAACTCCGACATTCTCCTGGCCATCGAGCGCAAGGAAGTTGATGTCTGGGCCGCCTTCGCCGCCACCGTCCGCCCAGTGGTTCAGCGCGGGGCCGTGCGCCCTCTCGTGCGCGCTCGGGTGCCGTCGCCGGGATTCGAGCAACTTCCGGTGGACGACACTTTCACCACAAATCCCGTCGGGAAGGCACTGATGTCGATCAAGACCGCTCCTCTTGCCGTCGGCAGGGCGCTTGCCGCCCCTCCGGGAACCCCGGCGGATCGCGTCGCCATCTTAAGAGAAGCGTTGGCGAAAGTGCTCAAGGATCCCGCGCTGGAGGCCGACGGGCGAAAGGCTCAAATCGATTTCAGTTACATCTCGGGGGATGAGGTCCTGAAAGGGATCAGTGCTATCCTCCAGCAGCCCGCCGATGTGCAGCAGGAGATGGTCAAGTACATCAAGTTCGGCGGATGATCCTCTAGCCTGGATTATTCATCGACCGAGGAAAGATCGTGACAGACTGTAGATGCGTTCTTTGCGTTTTGGCGCGAGGGCTTAAAAACTTCGTGACCTTCGTGCTCTTCGTGGTGATAAACTTTTTAACCACGAAGGATCGGCCAAAAAGAGAGGCTGATCAGCCTCAGGCTGACACGAAGCACACGAAGAAAGAAACGCAAAGGGAGAAGGCGTACCCTACGGAGAGGATGTTTAGCGGTGAATTATCCGGGCTAGGAATATTCTCGCCGCTGAGACCGGCTCACATGGATTTTTTCTTAGCTTCTTCGAAGCGCTTCTCGGCTTGCTCGGCGCCTTCGGCCCGGTTGTAGTCCTGGTCCAGGTCGCCGTCTCCAGCGGGGCTCTTCACCGTGAAGAAAACCGCGGGGCCGCCGATGGCGCGACTTCGATGGTTGGTAAAGCGGGGAATGTGGATCAAGTCTCCGCGTTCGCAGATGCGCTCTTCGTCACCGAGAACGAAGTGGAGCTTGCCCTCAAGTACGAGAGTGAACTGTTCTTCATTTGGATGCATGTGCAGCGGAGGGCCTTCCTCGTCGGGCTTGGTCACGATTCCTGCTTTCATGAATTCTCCGACAGCGGTCTGCACGAACTGCTGCGGGTTTGCCGTGGCGGGGACCTGTTGCATTTCCGCGATCTTGTAAAATGGCATTTTTATTCCTCCTCTACTTTTGGTTCCGGTTTCCCATTACTCCAAGGTGGGCGAAATGTCCAGCTTCGTTCGGGCGC
>CAZNES010000072.1:0-22504 GCA_964572145.1 uncultured Syntrophobacteraceae bacterium | reverse complement strand
TCCACCACCACGAAGTAGGAACCGCCGGACAGACCGAGATCGACATGAGATACGGGACCCTAACCCGAATGGCCGACCAGGTCTTGCTGTTTAAATACATCGTCAAGAACACCGCCAGGAAGCGCGGTAAGACCGTCACCATGATGCCCAAGCCGCTGTTTCAAGACAACGGCTCCGGGATGCACTGCCACCAGAGTCTCTGGAAGAACGGCAAGAACATCTTCTACGACAAGAAGGGCTACGGGCTGATCAGCGAGACCGCGCGCCACTACATCGGCGGCCTAATCAAACACGCCCACGCGCTTTGCGGCTTTATTGCCCCAACGACCAACTCTTACCGTAGATTAGTCCCCGGCTACGAAGCCCCCATCAACTTGGTCTACTCCGCCCGGAACCGAAGCGCCTGTGTCAGAATTCCAATGTACTCATCGAGCGAGAAGGCCAAGAGACTGGAATTTAGAACTCCCGATCCCAGTTGCAACCCCTACTTTGCCTTTCCGGCCATGTTGATGGCGGGACTCGACGGAGTCAAGAACAAGATCGAGCCGCCCAAACCGATCGACAAAGACCTCTACGAGTTAGAGCCCGAAGAAGCGGCCAAGGTGAAATCCATGCCGGGATCGCTCGACCAGGCACTCGATGCCCTGGAGAAAGACCATGATTTCCTGCTCAAGGGAGACGTGTTTACCAAGGACGTGATCGAGACCTGGATCGAGTACAAGCGGAAGAAGGAAGTCGATGCGATCCGCCTCCGCCCCCATCCGTATGAGTTCGCGTTGTATTTTGATATATAGCCCTCACCCCTTCCCTCTCCCTTCAGGGAGAGGGTGAGGGGGAGGGTCAGGCAGCAGGAGGACAAAATGAAAAAGATCGAGGCCGTCATCAAGCCGTTCAAGTTGGACGAGGTAAAACAGAAGCTTACCTCCATCGGCATCTCCGGCATGACCATCACCGAAGTCAAAGGCTTCGGCCGGCAAAAGGGCCACACCGAGCTCTATCGAGGGGCTGAGTACAGCGTCGATTTTCTTCCGAAGGTAAAGATCGAGATCCTCGCGCCTGCGGAGCTGGCGCCAAAGATCGTCGAGACGATCCGCGAATCGGCTCAGACGGGAAAGATCGGCGACGGAAAGATTTTTATCTCGAATGTAGAAGAAGTGATCCGCATCAGAACCAACGAGAGAGGTGAAGACGCTATCCGATAGCCCTTCCCTTCTCTCTCGTTTTTGGCTACCTACCTTTTTTTATCTTTGTTCGACTGAGTCTGCTCGCCCGGCTGCTTGCCCGGCTCGAACCCGCCGACTTCATGGTAAACGACTTTGCTCTCCTGCTCGAAGGCCCGTACGCCCGGCGCCTCGCCGGGCAGCCCTAACTTATTCCATTTTCCAGCCACCTGATCGTAAACCTCTTTGCGCAGCGCTGTGCGCTTTGAGAAGACCGGCAGATAGCGGTGTTCTTTGCAGGCGTTGATCAGCGCCTTGGATCCATAGGGACGCTCTTCCGGCGGATTTTGCGACGGGTCAAGCCAGGTGCTCCAGGTGTTGCGCAGGATGTCGATGTCTTCGATCGGATTGCAGCGGCTGCTCATCGCCCAAATTATCTGGTTGATGTCCGTCGGGTCCACGTCTTCGTCAACCGCGATGATCCACTTGGTGTAATAGGCGCCGCCGGGAACTTGCGCCGCCAAAGCCAAAGCCTGAGCCGCGTGGCCGGCGTAGCGTTGCTCGAGGCTGATCACCGTCATGCCGAAGCCGCCGGCGGCCGCCGGATGGCAATAGACGCCCTGGATTCCGGGGATTCCCAACTTGTCAAAGTCGTCCCAGATGCGCGCCGAGCGGATGATGGAGAAAAAGCCGCTCTGCTCGTTGGACGGGTAATCCGCCATCAGCGCGTTGGTGAGTATTGGTTTGTTCCGGTGATGAACGGCGGTCACTTCGACGAGCGGACAGCCGGCTTCCGGCCGGCCGTAGTAGCCGGGAAATTCTCCGAACGGTCCTTCGGTCTTGACCGAATTCGGCCGGATAATTCCCTCGATCACAAACTCCGCGTTGGCCGGTATCAAAAGATCCGTGGTCGTTCCGCGCACGACCGGTATCGGCTGGCCTTTGATTCCGCCGGCGTATTCGTACTCGGAAACGTTTTTAGCGAAGGTCTGCGAGCCGATCACCATGAATAACGGATCGATGCCCCAGCAGGCGGCGACCTGGATCGCCTCGCCCCTCTGCCATGCGCGCGTGATGTGCAGCCGCGCGTCCTTTCCCGGTGACAGATAGAGACCGACCTGATTTTTTCCTTGCAGCATCATCCGGTAGGTGCCGATGTTCAAATAGCCGCTGTCCGGGTCGCGTGTGATCACCGCGTCGGCAGTGCCGCCGTAGCGGCCGCCGTCCAGAGGCCAGTGCTTGGCTATCGGTAACGCTTCGAGATCGATTTGGTCTCCGGTTTGGCTGTTCTCGTAAAATCTAGCCTGGTTTTTTGGAACTTCGCGCGGCGGAATGCGCTTTTTGAGCTTGTCTTTGACGCGGCGGATCAGCTCGACCGTCGGAGTGTCGGGCGGCTCTTCCAGCGTAAGCGCGATGCGCTTGAAGCTTGGGCCCAAGATGTTCCACAGATGCATGGCGCCTACGGGACTGTTCTCATAGCCTTTGGTTTTTTCCATGAGAATTGCAGGCGAAGGATTCTGCTTGGCGACGAGATAACCGATGGCGCTCATCTCCTCGGTGCAATCGAGCGGTTCCTTGATGCGAATAAGCTCCCCCATCTCGTCCACGCGTTCGAGCCAATCGCGCAGGTCCTGGATCGGCTCTGCCGGCGGCTCCTTTACGGCCGTTGCTTCGGTCGAGCTACTTTTGGCGCTGGCCATTAAATTTCCTCCTTGATGATGCGCTTGCTATTTTATCCCGCCTGGACTTTTCACCTTGCTTCAAATCTTGCCGCGATTCAAGCGATCTCACCTCTTCTTGAGCAGCGAGACGAAATACGCAAACGCATCGTAGGAGCGGTAGATCATGTTTTCTTTCATGATGTCGATCTCTTTCTGCGGTATCGTCACCGGCTTTCCAACCGCGCTTGCCACCCACTGCATGTGCGCCGTCCGTTCGAGATAAATCGCATGCACTGCCGCGTACTCCAGGCTGTCGCCGACGACCACAATTCCGTGACCTTGCAGGAGCATTGCCATTCTATCTCCGAGAGTCCGGCAGATCTCCACGCCGTCCTGGACGGTGTAAATCAATCTGGAGCTTGGGAAGATCGGCGTCTCGGGCGCGAACGGAGCGGCCTGATTGTAAATCGGCAGGAGCGGGACACCGGCAACGGAGAAAGCCGTCGCCAGTGGCTGGTGCGTGTGTGCCACTGAGTTAACGTCCGGGCGAGCCTCGTAGATCGAGGCGTGAATCATCGTCTCGCGCGGCGGAACTTTTAGCCTCGTCACTGCCCGCTTGCCGCCGGCTTTGGCCCAGTTCTGCTCGCAGACCGCTTTGTACTCGTCGATATCCACCGTAATGATATCTCTGCTGCTGATAGAACCCAGCGGCGCCAGTACGGGCTTGATGAGAAACTTGCGCGTGCCGGGAATGCGCGCGCTCAAATGGCCGTGGTAGTCGGCCAGCCCCTGATGAAACAGGACTCGATTTCCCAACGCGACTTTCTTTTTTAACTCTTCGATTTCTCTCTTACTCGTTTTCACTTGGTCTCCTCTTGTTGAAGCGGTTTTTTGCGCACAACCGACGCCTCAAGGTTCTCATCCTGACGATCTTTTTTCACCGATACCTCGGGTGAAGTTTTTTGCCAGTGAATATTCATCCAGTTCCATTGATCGGGATAGGAGCGTACGTTTTTTTTCAGCCATTGCGTGGGTATCGCGGAGCCGGTGCATGAAAGTTCCAGTGGATTTATATCCGAGGAATCGCCGGCGCGGAGGATTCAACCGGCGACTCCTTGCGCATATCAAATGCCGCGCGGTTTGACAAATCCTCCCGTGGTTGCGATTGGCGCATAATTAATTCCCTGGAAAAACAGTGCCTTACCGGCTATCGCTAGCTTCCTCCAGGGCCGCGGCTGTTTTTGTGAATTTTTTATGCTAAACAAATTGGCGTCGAAATGATTGGGGATAAGCGCAATGCGGATGATACTGCCGCCACTCAAGCAGCGTCGTTTGGTGGACCGACACCTTACCAGTTTTTTTCGCGACTACCGGCCGTCGCATTTCAATAAGGCCATTTCCTCGTTGTGTCGTTACTATAATTTGAAGCTCCCCAAGATCGAATGGTATGAATACATCGACTGGGGCAAGACCGCCGGCAAGACCTACGAAAACGGCCAGATCTATCTCGTCCACCCGGAAAACTGGAAACGAGGGAGAAAGTATAAATCCGAGCGCAAGTGGATCAACACGGTCTATCATGAGCTGGGCCACTATGTTTTTTGGGCGGATGCCGAAAGCAAGGCGGACAATTTTGCTTTTCGCATGGTGCGGGGGCTGAACCATCACAAATAATCGCCGGTTCTCACTGCGTTAGTTTTTCCGCTCTCTGTTATCATTGATTTATGGATTACAAAGAAACCCTGAATTTGCCGAAGACCAGCTTTCCGATGCGCGCCAATCTGCCGCAAAACGAGCCGCTGCAGGTGGCGCAGTGGGATCAGGAAAAAATTTATTTCAAAATACTCGAAGCCAACGCCGGAAAGAAAAAATATATTCTCCACGACGGGCCGCCCTACGCCAACGGAAACATCCACATCGGCCACGCGCTCAACAAAATCCTCAAAGACGTCATCGTCAAATCGAAGAGCATGACGGGATTCCAAGCGCCGTATGTGCCCGGCTGGGATTGCCACGGGCTGCCGATCGAGCTTCAGGTCGAAAAAAATATCGGCCGGCAAAAAAAAGCCGCGCTCGGGAAAGTCGAGGTCCGCCGCCTGTGCAAGGAATACGCGGAAAAATATATCTCGATCCAGCGGGAGGAATTCAAACGGCTGGGAGTTTTGGGCGACTGGCAAAATCCTTACCGTACTTTGGACCCCCAATACGAAGCGGCCGAGATCCGTGAGCTGGGAAAGTTTATCGCCGCCGGATCGGTCTACCGGCAGAAAAAGCCGGTTTACTGGTGCGCCTCATGCGTCACGGCGTTGGCTGAAGCCGAGGTGGAGTATGAAGACCACACTTCAGCGTCGATCTACGTCAAGTTTCCGGTTAAAACTCAAAACTCAAAATTTAAAATTCAAAATTCTTTTTTTGTCATCTGGACCACGACTCCCTGGACGCTCCCCGCCAACCAGGCGATCGCGCTCCATCCGAACTTCATCTATCGCATCGTGAAGACTCCCGCCGGCGAATTGATTCTCAATCAGGAACTGATCGAGGGCGTCATGAAAGCGACGGGTTTTAATCCCGGAGAGTTCGAGATTGCTCCTGGAGCTTGGGCTGGCGCCGAATTGGAGGGCATCGTCTGTCGCCATCCGTGGCTCGACCGCGACGTCAAAGTGATCCTGGGCGAATTCGTCACGCAGGACCAGGGCACCGGCGCCGTCCACATCGCGCCGGGGCACGGGCAAGAAGACTATGAAGTCGGCCAGCGCTATGGATTGGAAGTTCTCGCGCCCGTGGATGGCGAGGGAAGATTCACCGCCGAGGCGGGCGATCTCGCCGGAGAATCGGTCTTTAAAGCCGACGCCAGGATTCTCCAAAAGCTCACCGAGAAAGGCGCGCTTTTAAAAGCGGAGAAACTGACCCACAGCTATCCCCACTGCTGGCGCTGCAAGAAGCCGGTGATTTTCCGCGCCACCGAGCAGTGGTTCATTTCCATGGAAAAAAACGATCTCCGCCGCCGCGCGCTCGAGGCTATCGATCAGGTCCAATGGATACCGCCCTGGGGCCGCGAGCGCATTCGCGGCATGCTGGAGAGCAGGCCCGACTGGTGCATCTCGCGCCAGCGCGCCTGGGGCGTTCCGATTCCGGTTTTCTATTGCAATAAGTGCCGTCAGGCGATCGTGAGCCGGGAGATCTGCGATCACGTCGCTTCGATCTTCGACAAAGAAGGATCGGACGCCTGGTTCATTCGTCCTGCGTCTGAGCTCGCTCCGCCCGGGCTTCGCTGCGCCGGATGTGGCGGCGGCGATTTCTCGAAAGAAGAAGACATCCTCGACGTCTGGTTCGACTCCGGCGTGAGTCATACCGCTGTGGTCGAGGCGGACGCGCGCCTGGGCGGTCGCGCGGATCTCTACTTGGAAGGCAGCGATCAGCATCGCGGCTGGTTTCACACGGCGCTGTTGACCTCGGTCGGGAACCGCAGCCGCGCGCCGTACGCGAGCGTGCTCACGCACGGCTTCACGCTCGACGGCAAGGGACGGAAGATGTCCAAGTCGCTCGGCAACGTTATCGCGCCGCAGGAAATTATGAAAAAGCACGGCGCGGAGATCATCCGGCTCTGGGTCGCCGCCGAGGATTATCGCGAAGACGTCAGGATCTCCGACGAGATATTGAATCGCCTCGTCGAAGCCTATCGCAAGCTGCGCAACACGGCGCGGTTTTTGATCGGCAACCTGTACGATTTCGACCCAGAGAAGGATGCGGTTGCTGCCAAAAAGCTCGATGAGCTGGACCGCTGGATACTTGACCGGACGCAAGCGCTCCTCGGCCGCTGCCTGGAGGCCTACGAGAATTTCGAGTTTCACGTGGTGTATCACGCGCTCAATAACTTTTGCAGCGTCGACCTCTCGGCGCTTTACCTGGACATCGTCAAGGACCGCCTCTACTGCGAAGCGGCGCGCTCGCCCGAACGAAGATCGGCGCAGACCACGCTCCATCGAATCCTCGACGCTTTGGTTCATCTCATGGCGCCGGTTCTGTCTTTCACCGCGACGGAAATTTGGCAGCACATGCCGAAACAGAGCGGCTCGGCGACAAGTATTTTTATGTCGCGCATGCCGGCGCCGGAAAAAGAGCTGGCGGATGAAAAGCTCGCCCAGCGCTGGGAGCAGATCTTCAAGGAGCGGAGCGAGGCGCTGAAGGCGCTGGAAGAGGCCAGGAGCAGGAATATCATCGGCCACTCGCTCGACGCCAAGGTGATATTCCACGTTACCCATGGAGCGTCTTTGCCCGCGCTCGCCGGGCTGTTTCAAAGCGACGGGCAAAAAGCCGCGGATATTTTGATCGTCTCGCAGGGCGCGGTCGTCCGCGCGGGCGTGGACGGTCCTTTCTCGAGCGCGATGCAGCGCGCCGGCGACGTTCAGACGCTCGACGGCCGGCTCCTCTACAAGAGCCAGCTTCTCAATTGCTGCATCGAGGTGGCCAAGGCCGATGGGCAAAAGTGCGAGCGCTGTTGGAAATACTCCGAAGAGGTCGGAAAAAATCCCGCCCATCCGACGGTCTGCGCCCGTTGCGCGCGCGTCCTGACGGGAGCGGCGAGTTGAGTCCCAAAGCCAGGCTCGTCCTTATTGTTTTGATCGTGATCGTTGCGTTCGATCAGGCGACGAAAATTATCGTCGATCGGATGCTGCCGCTGCATTCCTCGGTTCCGGTCATCGAGAACATTTTCAGCCTAACCTACATCCGCAACACCGGCGCGGCGTTCGGCCTGCTCGCGCAGAGCGGGGAATTTTTCCGACGTACTTTTCTCATCGGCTTTTCTCTCGCCGCGATCGGCTTTATCATCCTGATGTTGCGCCGCCTGCCCGAGAGCGAAAAAGCGCTAACGATCGCGCTGGGTTTCATTCTCAGCGGCGCGGTGGGCAATCTGATCGACCGCTTCATGTACGGCGAGGTGATCGATTTCCTCGATTTCTACTGGAACGGCTATCACTGGCCGGCGTTCAACGTCGCCGATAGTTTCATCACGATCGGAGTCTCGTTGATTATGTATCGTCTCGTCACGAGCAAAGATGCCGACCCGTTTGCGCCACAGGGGAAGTAAGCCGTCCCCCGGAAAGGCTGACTGGAAAAGCAGGGTATCTTTCTTGAGCGGCGGGATTCTCCTTGTCGCGTTTGGCGCGTCCCTGGCAGTGCCATTGGCTTGGGCTCCGGATCCGCGGCCCGTTGTTCGACTTCACCTCTCCGATATTCTCCGAGCTCGACGCCCTTTCAGATCGGCTGCATGAAGGGCCTGACTTTTAGAGGCAAGAGGCAGATTGCTACTCCGATTGTGAAAGTTATTTGGCCGTGTTAAAGAGTACCCCCAACTTATTAAAGAGATAGAACTCATGTGACGACAGTCTGCCGGTTTAGTAGCCTGCGGATGGGCCGTGGGTGACCGGTAAAAGCGGTTCGATTCATAGACTCGAAAGGAGGGTAACATGATGACGAGATCGATGTCCGGGTTATCGGTGGTTTTCTTTGGCCTCTGCTTGGGCCTGGCCACTCCGGCGGCCGTGCAGGCGGCGTGTGCGGTTGACTCGGTGCAGGTGGGGACGATCTGCGTGGACAAGTATGAGGCGAGCGTGTGGGACCTCAGCGGGGTGCCATCGGGCGCGACAAAAACCAACCTCATCAAGAAGATCCAGGCGGGCACGGCGACGGAGACGGGTTTGCTGGCAGCCGGAGCGGTCCAGCGCGGGGTCGCCTCGGATGATTATCCGTGCGACAACAACGGCAACGACTGCACGACTATCTTCGCCGTGTCGATTCCCGGGGTGACGCCATCGGCCGTCATCACCTGGTTTCAGGCGCAGCAGGCGGCTATGAATTCAGGGAAGAGACTTCTGACCAATGCCGAGTGGCAGGGGGCGGCGGCAGGAACAGTGGACCCTGGGTTTAATAATGGACGGGGCAATACTATGTGCAACACCGCTTCCAATGGTGTCCGGGAGACAGGGCTTGCCGGGGACACGCCTGGAGGGGCCGACTCCTGCATCAGCCGGTGGGGAGTACAGGACATGGTGGGGAACCTCTGGGAGTGGGTGGCCGACTGGGTGCCGCCATTTTCGGGTAGCTGCGGCCTCGGATGGTTTGGCGGGGATCCTAACTGCTTGGCTGGGAGCACGCAGGCTGCTGGCACTGGCGCGCTGATCCGTGGGGGCGACTTCGGCGACGGTGCCGGCGCCGAAGGCGACGAGGCCGGCGTCTTCGCGGTGCTTGGTCTCGGTACCCCGTTGTTTGCGTCCGGCAGCATTGGGTTTCGCGCCGCCCGCTAGTCGTCTGACTTTGGTACTTTGGGACTTTGCACTTTTATCCTGCGCGGGCGGGGCTTGGCCCCGCTCGCGCAGGGGGCGTATTTGGCTTTCGCTGCGGCCGCTAATTTTTCGCTCTGGTAGGGGCGGGTTTCAAACCCGCCCCTACGACCTAGGGATGTGCAGTTCGATCGTGAGAAACACCATCGCCGATCCATACGGCTGCTCGGGTACGATTACGCCCAAGCCGGCGCATATTTCGTCACGATCTGCGCGCAGGATCGGGAGTGTCTGTTTGGGGAAATTGTGGATGCGAAGATGCGGGTAAACGATGCTGGGCGGATGGTCCATTCGGTGTGGGAAGAATTGCCGCGACAATATGCCGGGATTGATATTGATGGATTCGTGGCGATGCCCAATCATATTCACGAGATAATTATTTTGCGGGACCATCACGTTGTAGGTGCAATCCCCCGTGGTTGCCCCACATCCGGGCAGGCGCAGAGGCCTGCCCCTACGATGTCGTTGCCGGATGTTGTTCATCGGTTTAAATCGTTGACAACGGCCCGTTATCGCCAGGGGGTCGCGGAAAGGGGTTGGCCTCCATTTTGTCGTAGATTATGGCAACGCAATTATTACGAACACGTCATCCGCAGCGAAACGGAATTGAATTGCATCCGTCGATATATAGAGGATAACCCTCTGATGTGGGCGATGGATCGAGAAAATCCAGCGGCTCAGACGACAAGGGACAGGGAATCCTGGCAGGTGTAGGGGCGGGTTTCAAACCCGCCCCTGCCTCATTCGCCAAGCACGCCTCGACCGTTTCGGCTCTCCCGGTCTCTCTTTGTGGAGCACGGCGTGAGCCGCGCGGCTGCTGTTCCGTATTTGCCGATACGAGCTGACGGCAGTATAATGCGATTGAGAGGGGAGGCTACTATGGCTGAGGTGGACTATGCCTTGCTCCAGCAGCGATACGGGGGGCGCTACGTGGCGCGACGTGATGGTGAAGTGATCGCCAGTGGTGACACTTATGACGAGCTGAGCGATCAGCTTGAAAAGGCAGTTGTGGACTGGGGTGAGATTATTATCGAGTACGTGGAGCCTGCTAATATCGTTTGTGTCTATTGAATTCCCGTTGCCGCAAAAGAATACTCCCTTTGGGCCTGTCAGCGACCCCAAGATCCCCGTCGCAGTCAAAACCCTCAGCGGCTCTCGCACGTATCGCTTTCTGATCGATACGGGCGCGGATTTTGCTCTGGGTCCGCGCCGCTTAGCTCAGCAAATCGGTATAAATTGGGACACGTGTCCCGAGACCCATGTCATTGGGGTGGAGCAGGGTGGCGTGAGCGCGCGGCTTGGGGAGATGCCGGTGCGGATTGGGAACATAGAACTGACCATTCGTTGCCTCTTTTTGGACACTCGCAAACCGTTATTCATCTTGGGTCGAGCCGATTTTCTCGATCGCTTTGTTCTCACCGTTAACCACCCTCAGCGCAGAATCATTCTCACTGAAGTCCCGTAGAAAGAAGCAAAGAGCGAACTGTGGGAGATCCTCGAAAAGATCAAGGGCTTTCTCGCGGCTCATCTCAAGTTGCAATTGAATCCTGTCGGGGTGGCCGACCTTCCGGTCGAAAGGGGAATAGATTTCCTGGGCTATGTGATCTATCCGGATGGGTATAAACGAATCAGGCGGCGCAACGTGGTGAATTTCCGGCGCAGGTTGAAGACACTGGAGAAGAAGCATGCCCAGGCGGAGATCACGCTCGATCACGCCCGCCAATCTATCGCGAGCTGGCTGGGGCTGGCCAAACACGCCTCCGCGTTCCGGCTCTCCAGAAGTCTTTTTCTAGAGCACGATGTGAGGAATATTGGGAAGCGGCTGTTGCTCAAGGTGACTGAACGATGAGGAGAGAGTAAAAATCTGCCGCGATTATTTACATCGGTACTATGGATGTGGTACTCAAGGCTTTTGCCAGCGCGTCCATTTAGAGCGGATGAGAAGGTGCGCGGGGAGGAAGTTTTCGATTTCTCGCTCATCGAATCGGTCGTAATGATAATGAGTTGACAAGGGAGGGAACATTTATGTTGCGAGCACAAGACATGAAAGGCGTGATGGCGATGATGCCGGCTTTCACCACGCCGGACGGCGCCTCGCCGTCGGCAACCGATACTATCAATACGGTCGAGTGTGAACGCGCCGTCGATCAGATCATCCGCGACGGCGTCGACGTAATCGCGACCATGGGAAGCTTCGGCGAATGCCACACGCTGCTCTGGGAGGAGCAGAAAAAACTCGCCGAGGCGACGATCGCCGCCGCGCGCAAGCGCGTGCCGGTCATCATCGGCTGCACCAGCCTGAACACGAGAGAGACGCTGCAAAAAATGAAATTCGCCGCCGCGGCCGGCGCCGACGGCGTGCTTTGCGGCGTGCCGTTTTACTTTCCCTCGACCGTGGACAACGCTGTTCAGTTCTATCTCGACATCGCCGACGCTTTTCCGCAGCTCGGCATCGTCATCTACCACAACCCGCCGCTGCACCACGTGACCCTGCCGGTTTCCGCGTTTGAGAAGCTGGTCACGCGGCCGAATATCGTTGCGATGAAAGACAGCCACCGCACGCCGCTGCAATTCATCCAGCTCATGAACATCGTGAAGGGAAAGATCAGCGTGCTCTGCAATCAAACCCAGGGCTATCCGTACATCATGCTCGGCGCCGCCGGCTGCTGGTCGATCAATGCCTGGCTGGGGCCATGGCCGGTGCTGCATCTCCGCGACGCCTGCGCCGCGGCGGATTGGGAGAGGGCAAAGCAAATTTGCCTGGACCTCGAGGCTTACGGTAGAACCCGTAGCGGAGCTGACCTCCATTGGCGCGAGAATTCCGCCAAGCTCGCGATGAACGAAGCCGGTTATTGCTCCCCCGGCCCGCTGCGCCCTCCGTTCCGCAACGTCCCGGTGGAGGTGCAGGAGGACGCCAAAAAAATGGCCGCGAGCTGGAAAAAGCTCTGCGAGAAATATCCGCTGAAGAAAGCGGTGGCGGCGGCATAGAGACGCGAAAACGTCGCCTACGCGTCCGGCTGTTTGCGGCATAGGTCCACACGCAAATCCAGATGAAGACCTCGATGCGTAGCAATAGTCGGTCAGATAGAAAACGAAGTAAGAGAGTACGGCGATCACCGAGGGAAAACAAAAAAAGCGGAGCCGTACAGACGGCAACTGATCAGGCGCGCTTCCAACAAGAGGCCGCGAGGGCCTGGGTCGAGAATGCAGGCGTCGGAGGGGTTGAGGACCTGTATGCACGGTAGGTACATCGTCGATCTTTCTTGAAGAAAACCGCCGCCAGCCGCTTAATTCGGAAGCGTGTCGCGAACGCCGAGTTGATCGTATGCCATTCCCGTGCTATTGTTTCACATTGTAAGCGAACATGAAGTCAAAGCAGAAGAAAAAATTAAGCCTGAGAGAAGCAACAAGGCAATTGTCTACCCTTATAGGAGGGCACCTAAAAAGCATGCCACCCAGGGAACTACGAAAGAAAACGGAAGCCATTTATAAGAAGCTTCTTGCGCGAATCCACGCTCGAAAGTTGTCTACTTATAGTGATGAGCCTTCCAAATCTGTAAAGCCCGCTGGATCTGGTCTGGCCCGATTGGTAGCCCGTAGCCGCTCATAGCTCGTTTAAATTCTTGGATAAACTCTGCTTCTGTTTCTAGCTTCAAAAGTTCTCTAACCATCTCTTCCCGTGTCTTTTTATCGGCCTCGACGTCTGGATCTGGTCCAGGATGCTTTCTTCCACGGGACCGTTCATTTTTAATAGTCGTCTAATCTCATCGTCGTCGTAGGCCATTTTTCTTGTCCTTTCTCCTAAAAAAACTCTTAACGCAAGCCGGAATATCTCCAGAAGAGTTTAATTCTCTATAAGCGCTAGCACGAATCCTACAGCTTTTTATTCACTTCCTTAAGCAAACCACCGTCGCGCCCCAGCCGCCCGCTTCCGCCGGGGCGTCTTTGAAAGAAGAAACCCTCGGGTGCTTCTCTAAAATCAACTTAACGATACGCCGCTGGATGCCTTTACCGCGGCCGTGGATGATCCGCACTTCGTATATGTCCGCCTGAATGCACTGTTCAAGATACTCTTCGACGACGCTGGGGATTTCTTTCGGAGAAAAAGCGTGGAGATCGATGGAGTCCTCGATCGGGACGACGATCGGCTCGTCAAAGGGCGGCTCAGTTGCTTCTGGAGCTGAAGACTTCTGCGGCCCTTCTTTTTTGCCTTTGTTCATCCGCCCAGGTAGAGACGCTTCACTTCGGGGTTGTCGAGGAGGGCCTGGCCAGTATCCGTGAAGCGATTTTGCCCCAGCTCGAGGACATAGCCGCGATCGGCCACGGATAGCGCCTTGAGGGCATTCTGCTCGACCACCAGCAAGGTGTAGCCGGCGCGCCGCATCTCCAAAAGCTTTTCGTAGATCATCGTGACGAATTTGGGAGAGAGACCGAGTGAAGGCTCGTCCAGGAGGATCATCTTTGGCGCGGTCATCAGCGAGCGGCCGATGGCGAGCATCTGCTGCTCGCCGCCGGATAGGGTGCCGGCCTTTTGCATGCGCCGCTCGGACAGAATCGGGAATAGAGAATATACCATCTCCAAGGCCGCCTCGAGTTTGGCCGGATCGCTCTCGATGTAGGCACCCATCTCCAGGTTTTCGAGCACGGTCATCTGCGGAAAGACGATCCGTCCCTGAGGAACGTAAGCCAGGCCGCGTCTTAGAACCTGATCCGGACGCAGTCCGGCAATTTCTTTTCCCGAGAAAAATATTTGGCCAGATTTAGGCCGGAGGATGCCTAAAATAGCCTTCAGCGCGGTGGACTTTCCCGCGCCGTTGGGGCCGATGACGCACACAAGGTCCCGGGGCCGAACCTCAAGGTTGACGCCGTGGAGGATGTCGAGCTTGCCGTAGCCGGCGTGGATATTCTCTGCTCTGAGCAAAAAACCGTCAGTGACCAAAGTAGGCCTCGATGACGCGCGCGTCGTTCTGGATAACGCTCGGCGGACCCTCCAAAAGCTTCTCCCCGTAATTCAGCACGAAGATATGCTCCGAGAGCTCCATGACGACTTTCATGTCGTGCTCGACGATAAACACGGTCTTCCCCTGGGTGCGAAGATTCCGAATCGTCTCCAGCAGATCCTTCAGGAGGGTGCGGTTGATCCCGGCGGCGGGTTCGTCGAGGAGAATCAGTTCCGGGTCCGTCATCAGCACCCGGGCGAACTCCAACAGCTTCTGCTGCCCGTAGGAGAGATTGCCCGCGTACTCGTCTTTCAGCCCTTCCAGGGTGACGAAGCGGAGCATCTCCAGCGCGCGGCGATAGGCCGCCTCAAACGGCGCCCGTGAGACAACTAAGAGATTCTCCAAGGCAGTGAGCTGGGGAAAGACTCGAATGATCTGAAAGGTCCGGCCGATGCCGCGGCGCGCCACTTGATGGGGTTTGAGTCCATCGATGCGCTCGCCCTTAAAGAGGATTTCGCCTTCGTCGCGCGGCTCCAGCCCGGTGATGCAGTTAAACAGCGTAGTTTTTCCCGAGCCGTTCGGGCCGATCAGCGCATAGATTTTTCCCGGGGCGAGCGCCAGAGAGCAGCGGTTGACGGCGGTGATGCCACCGAAGTGCTTAGAGACTGCGCGGATCTCGAGAATAGAGTTCTCCATCGTCAAATGGCCCTCGGGAGATGATAGCGCTCCTGGAGCAGCCCCAAAATCCCCTTGGGCATTATAAGGACGACAGCCACAATGAGGGCGCCGAAGATCGCCTGATGAACGAAGAGGAACCTGGCCCAGACCAGCTCCTGGAAGACAGAGAGCAGAGAGGCGCCGATGACCGGTCCCAGCACGGTTCCTCTCCCGCCGAACAGGCACATCACGATCATGGTAATCGTGGTGAGGAGCGGAAAGGTGCCGATCGGTTCGATGTGGGTTACGTACCGGGCATAGAAGCCGCCGACAATCCCAGGAAGCGCTGCGGAAATGAGAAACGCGTAGAGCTTAAGTGCTGCGGTGTTGATCCCCATCGCCTCCGCAGCTAACTCATCCTCGCGGATCGAAATGAGTCTCAAGCCGAATCTGGAAGTAATAATCCAGTAGGTGATGAGCACCCCGGCCAACGCGACTCCACCCATGGCATAGTAGAGCGGTAAGATTGCAACGAAAGCGGGCAGCGTGATCCCGGAGCCGCCGCCGGTAAGGCCGTCGAAATAAGAGACTAAGGCGCGCACAACTTCGTTGAGTCCCAGCATCGCGATGGCAAAATAAGGGCCTTTTAGCCTCAGGCAAGGATAGCCGATGAGGAGGGCTAGAAGTGGCGCTGTAACGCTTCCCATAAGAGCGGCGGGAAGCCAGTGCCATCCGGCCTTGCTGATGAGGATAGCAGCGGTGTAAGCGCCCGTCCCGAAGAAGGCCACGTGGCCGAAAGAGACGTAGCCGGTTAAACCAGAGATGAGATTCCAACTCCCTGCCAGAGCGATCCACATGAAGATTTGAAGCGTGAAGGTGATGATGTAGTTGCTCACATAGAACGGCATGATCGCGACGCCGGCCAGGATAGGCAGAGCTAGGGCCCAGGCAAACCGCTTCATTTGCGCCCTCCCAGAAGGCCGGTCGGTCGCACTAAAAGGAGAATGACCAGAAGGACATAAGCGATCACTTCGGAAAGTTGGGCGGAGAGAAGAAGAGAAGAGAGTCCTTCCACCACTCCGAGAATCAGGCCGCCGAGCAAAGCGCCCGGGTAATTTCCCGCTCCTCCCAGGACGATCACCAGGAAAGATTTGAAGACATAGTTTCCGCCCATTTCAGGGAAGATCGAGAACATGATGGAGACCAAGCCTCCGCTCACTCCCGCTAGTCCGGAGGCAAGGCCGAAGGTGATGAGATCGATGCGCTGGACATTGATCCCGCAAACCTGGGCCAATTCCCGGTGCTGCGAGGTAGCGCGGATCGCCTTTCCCGTCTTGGTTTTGTTGAGAAAGAGAAATGCCAGGTATGTGATAAGTAGCGCGACGGAGAAAGTGATCAAGCGCGGTTTGGATAAGGCGATGGGTCCAAAGAGGAACGAGCCTGTAAGGAACTCAACGGAGCGATAGTCAGCGGTCCAGGCGATCATCGCCATGTTGGCGATGAAGATGGAAAGTCCAAAGGTGAGCAGGAGGGAGGAGAGTTCCGGAGCCCCGACCACCCGGGAGACAAAGAACTTTTGCAGCAGAGCGCCGACAATGAAGAGGAGCGGAAAAGAGACGAGGATGGAGAGGAAGGGGTTTAGCCCGTAGAGCGAGAAGAGCCAGAAGGTGGTATAGCCACCCAGCATGAGCAGGGTTCCGTGGGCGACATTGATGACCCGCATGACCCCGAAGATGAGAGACATCCCCAGGGCCACCATGGCGTACAGGCCGCCGGCCAGTATTCCACTAACGATCCCCTGGAGTAGCATGGCCCCTGTGATCGGAATCGGCATCGACAGTCCTTAGGGTTTATGCAACATAAAAAAGGGGGTCTCCCTGCAAGCGGAGATCCCCCTTAAAGACTACGCGAAACGATCAGCCATTATTTGCGTTGGCTCCAGGGTGGTGTGGGGTAAAGCGGCTTTCCGTTCGACAAGTGGGACGGCCAGACGGTGACTCGCTTTCCATCCTGCCACTGGATGAGTACCATTTTATGGGCGACTTGGAAGCCGCGCTCATCTACCTGGTAATCGCCGAACGCGGTCGTCATTTTGAGCTTTAGAAGCTGCTCGCGGATCTTGTCTGAGTCCAGGGAGTTGGCCCGCCTAATCGCCTCGGAAAAGATCTGACAGGCCCCGTATGCAGCTGGGGCATGGTAGGAGAATTCCCGGTTGAACATCTTCTTATAGTTTTCCGTGAACTCCTTCACTCCAGCATAGGGAAGATTTTCTGCCCACTGCGTGGAACCGTAAACATAGTCGGCAGTCTTCGCTAGCTGTTTGCCAAAATCTGGCACATCCCCTCCCACGGTCGCGCCAAACATGCTCGGGTTGACATCGAGCTCCTTCATCTGGCGAGTGATGGCCACCGCGTCATCAAAGTAGGTGCCCCCAGAGATGACATCCGGTTTTAATGCTTTCATCTTGATGATCAGGGCCGAGAAGTCCGTCATCCCTTTGGGGTAAGCTTCCTGGAGAACCACTTGCATCCCCTTCTTTTTGGCTAGGTCGACGGTTCCTTGGCCCGCAGCCTTAGCAAAGGAGGTGTCTTCATTGATGACAGCGATGGTCTTGAGGCCACGCTCCGCGGCCAGCTCCACCAGCCCTTCCATATAGACCTCGGCCGGAGAGATGGTCATGAAAAGATATTTATATCCCTGCTCCCAGATAGCCGTCTCTGCGGCCAGCGAAGCGACCATGAGCTTTTTATATTTTTCGCTCACGGTTGCCGCCGCCTTCGTGATCGGGCTTGAGTAAGGGCCCATCACAAGTTCGACTTTGTCCTCGGTGATCAACTTCTCATAAAGCTTGATGGCCGTGGCGGCATCCGAACGGTCATCGTAGATGACGAACTCGAGCTTCCGCCCGAGCAGGCCCCCCTTTTCGTTGACCTCTTTGGCGCACATAAGGTAGCCGTCTTGAGTGTAGCCTCCCAGCTTCGCGTAGGTGCCCGTCACGGAGATCGAGGCCCCGATCTTGACGGGTGCTTGGGCCAGGACCACTCCTGAAGTGAGAATGATCAGGGATAATGCAACAATGAGTGTCTTTATTGTCTTCATCTTAATCCTCCTTCCTTCTCCTTCTTAGTTAATCCCAGCGCTTGTCGCCGGTCATGCGGCCTCCCAGTTTGGCCAGTGCCGCCTGGATAACGGAAATATCGACGAGCTTGTCGTAGCTCGGTTTTTCCTCGGCCTTGATCGTGCCCAACTCCACCTGCCGGTTGATGGTCCACTCGACCATCTCTCTGGGGAGGCCGTCGTTCACGGGCCAGGAGCCGGCGCTCGCGAGAATATCGTAAGTCTGCGCCACCACCTCCGGGTCCTGCTGCGTGTATTTGGCGGCGATCTCGATCGTCTTCGCCTTGTCCTTGTACATGAAGCGGTTCGCCTTGACGAGCGCACTCATGATGTCCACGTAGAGCTGGCGGTTGCCGGCGATTTCTTTTTCCGGCGCGATGTAGACCGCGTAGAGCCACTTGGGCAGCGGCTCCCAGAGATTCACTAGAATATTGAGGTCGGGCTTTTTCTTCTTCGCTATGAGCGCTTGATCCACGTGAAGAACCGACGCGTCGATTTGATTGGTGAGGAGTGCGGGGACGCGCCCTTTGGTGCTGACGTTCACGTAATCTACATCCTTCGGCGTCAGGCCGCAGCTTGCCATCACCGCCCGGCTCATCACCTCGTTGAAACCTCCGACCTCCTGAATGCCGATCTTGCGGCCTTTGAGCTCTTTGCAGCTCTTGATGTCGCCCTGGACCAGCATCGACTGAGAAAGTTTGTGCGAGTAGGTGCCGAGCACTTTGGTCCCCGCTCCTCTTGCCGCCGCGGTGATCGCCGGGTCGGAACTCGTGCCGGTGATATCGAGACCGCCGGCCACGCTGCCCCTCAAAGTCTGCGTGCCGCCCTCGAAGGTGACAAATTCGACATCGATATTCTGCTCGGCGAAGAAGCCCATCTCCTTGGCGACATACGGTGGGATGTGCACCACGTTCGGCGGCGTGACCGGGACGCCGAAGACGACTTTCCGTTTCGTTTGAGCCTCGGCAGGCTGCAGCGCGAGCGCCAGCCCGATCCATGCGACTAGAACAAACACGGCTGTTTTCATAGAGCCTCCTTTGACTATTCCTTGTCTTCTGAATTTCTCCACGGGGCGATTCGGCCCTCAACCCATTTTGCCAGCCACATCAAGCCTACCCCTAATATCATAACGACGACGATCGGCACAAAGAGCTTGTCGGTCTCAAAAGCGTTAGCATAGCGCACGATCATATAACCCAATCCCGTGACCGAAGTATAGAACTCGGCGACGATCATGCCGACCAGCCCGCGCCCGATCGCCAGGCGCACTCCAGCGACGATAAAAGGAATCGATGACGGAATGATCAGGTGGCGCCAGAGCTGCCTTTCGCTTGAGCAGAAGGCGCGTGCCACTTCCTGGAGATTGCGGTCGACATTTTTCACTCCTTCATAGGTATTGAGCAGGACGGGGAAGACCATGAACAGAAAAACGATGATGACCTTGGCCGGCACTCTGAAGCCGAACCAGAGAACGATCAGCGGCACCATCGCCACCATCGGCGTCGAATAGAGAGCGCTGACGTAGATATCGGTCGCCCACTCGACCATGGAGAAGCGCCCCATGACGACGCCGAGGAGAACTCCCACAAGAATAGAAAAGATAGAGGCGTAGGTTAAGACGAGCAGACTCCCTTTCATATAGCTCTGCAGCTCGCCGGAAGCGACTAGAGAGACAAAGGCCTTCGCGATCGCCCACGGGTAGGTAAACAAAATCGGATTGACTCTCCGCCCGTAGTATTCCCAGAGGAGGAGGACGACAACGAGCGAGACGATGCGCACGACAGTCTTCCGGCTCATGCGTCTCTCCCGCCGTCCTCGCCGCCCGCGAGATCTTGCTTGAGCATTTCCCAGAGGCGAGCTCTCAGCTCGATGTAGCGCGGATGCGCGCGCACCGAGATGATTTTCCTCGGCCGTGGAATTTCAACCAGAACGATTTCCCGGATGCGGCCGGGGCGGCGCGACATCATGACGATGCGGTCGCCCAAGAGGATCGCTTCGTCGATGCTGTGGGTCACGAAGATCATGGTCTTTTTTTCCGTCGCGAGAATGCGCAGTAACTCCTCCTGCATCATCTCGCGCGTCTGGGCATCCAGAGAACCGAAGGGCTCGTCCATTAAGAGCAGCGACGGATTGATCGCGAGCGCGCGCGCGAGTCCGGCGCGCTGCTGCATACCGCCGGAGAGTTGATGGGGATAGGACTTCTCGAACCCTTTGAGGCCCATGAGCTGGACGTAGCGCCCGACGGTGGCTGCCATCTCCGGCTTCGAGCCGCCTCTCAGCTCCAAGCCATAGGCGATGTTTTCATCCAACCGCTTCCATGGAAACAGGCCGAAATGCTGAAAGACCATGGCGACATCCGGGCGGGGCTGCACGACTTTTTCGCCGTCCATGAGAATCTCTCCGCTGTCCTTTGGAATCAGACAGTCCAGGATCCGAAGCAGCGTCGTCTTGCCGCAGCCGCTTGGCCCAAGGATACAAATGCTCTCGTAAGGCTCGACTTCGAGATCGATATCCTGCAAGGCCACAACATTGCCGCCGCTGTAGGTCTTGGTGAGATTTCGTATAACAATCTTGCTCATGAGGCTAGAAAGCCGGGTTTTGCAGCAGCCGCTGCACTTCCTGGAGATACCGCGCGGCGATCGCGCCGTCAACGATGCGGTGATCGGCGGAGAGCGTCATCGTCATCATGGGACGGACGGCGATTTTTTCTCCCTCGGGCACGGCGCGCGGCGCGACCCGGCCGACGGCCAAAATCGCGCACTGCGGCGGGTTGATGATGGCAACGAAGCTATCGACGCCGAGCATGCCGAGATTGGAGACGGTGAAGGTCCCGCCTTCGTAATCCAGCGGGAAAAGTTTTTTCTTCTGCGCCTTCTCGGCCAGCTCTTTGCTCTGCGTGGCCATGTCCTGGAGCGAGAGCCGATCAGCGTTACGGATGACCGGAACCACCAGCCCCTCCTCTAGCGCTACCGCCATGCCGATGTTGATGTCGGAGAAAATCTGGATGCCCTGAGCTGTGAAGGCGGCGTTGAGCGAAGGAAAATCTCTGAGCGCGCGGGCGGCGGCTGAGAGGATGAAGTCGTTGATCGAGGGGATGATTCTCTCTCCTTTTTCCTTCGCTTCGCGCCTTCTCTGGTCCACCGCGCTCATGTCCACGTCCATACCGACGTAAAAATGCGGCGCGCTCTGCTTGCTCTTGCTCATGCGCTGGCCGACGATGCGGCGCATCGCGGATGGCTGGACCGTCTCTTTCACTCGCGGCGGTCCGGCAGGCGCAGCCGCTGGTGTGCCGCTGGCGCGGAGCGCGTCTTCGGCGACGACGCTGCCTTCGGGCCCGCTGCCCGTCAACGACACGAGGTCGATATTTTTTTCCTTGGCGATTCTCCTGGCCGCGGGCGACGCCGCGATGCGGCCGTGAACGGAAACAGCAGGTAGGGGCGACCGGCCGGTCGCCCCTACACTCGGCGCGGCTTTTGGAGCTTTTGCCGGTTTGGGCGGAGTTACGGCAGTTTTAACGGCGCCAGCTTTGCTCGTCGTCTCGCCTGGAGAAAGTATCTCAGCGATTTTCTTTCCAACGGCGATTTCGTCTCCTGCTGCTGCCGTCACGTCGGCGAGAATTCCGGAGGCCGGCGCCTCGACTTCCACCGTCGCTTTGTCGGTCTCGACCTCCATCAAAGGCTCGCCCTTCTTGACCGAGTCGCCTTCGGCCTTGAGCCAATTGACCAGCGTTCCTTTTTCCTGCGCCATTCCCAGCGCAGGCATTATCACGTCGGTTGCCATCGTTTGTTGCTCATTTCACAAGTTTAAACGGCGAGATTCTTGTAGGGGCGACCGGCCGGTCGCCCCTACCTGTTTCAGCCGCATCCTCCTGAGGCGGACCCGCCGTGCGTTATAGCGGGGGCTGATCCGCCTCTGGCGGAGCTTACTGCCTCACGCCTTTTGCCTGTTTTCACTTAATCACTTTCGTTGCCCGCATCAGCACGATCGGTGCAATCGTCAAACCGATCTGCTTCGCGGTATTTAGATTAATCACCAACTCAAACTTCATCGGCCGCTCCACTGGCAGATCGGCAGGCTTGGCTCCCTTCAGGATTCTGTCCACGTAGTATGCGACGCGCCGGTAGCTGTCCGCGAGGTCCGCCCCGTAGGACATGAGCCCGCCGGCATCTATAAAGTCTCTGTTGCCGTACATCGACGGTAACCGGCTCTTTAACGCAAAGCCGACGATCCGTTTATGGTTAGCAGACATTAGCGCGCCCCCGAGCACGTAGAGTCCATCCGGGCGCTCCTTGTTTAGCGCGGCGAATACCCTATCTAAATCGTCCGCAGCTCGTACCTCCCAAGGCTGAATAGTCAACTTCAGCGCACGCGCCGCGACTGGGAGAACCTCTTTCAGCTCACGTACACTGGGCGGACTGGCCGGCTCGTAGAGAACCGCGACACGGGCAACCTTCGGAACGGCTTCTTTGAGCAGCTCCAACCGCTTACCGCCTAGTTCTCTGCCAAGGTTTGTAATGCCGGTGACGTTGCCGCCGGGACGGGCAAGGCTTTCAATTAAGCCTGTCTCGACAGGATCGCTCCCAGCGCCTGTCATAACGATGGGAATCGTCTTGGTCGCATTCTTGGCC
>CAZNES010000071.1:0-22732 GCA_964572145.1 uncultured Syntrophobacteraceae bacterium | reverse complement strand
CCGGCAGCGTCTCGCCGATAATGCCGCCCAACCACCCGCTCAACACGGACGCGCGCAAGGCGGCGCGCACCGGTTAGCGTTCACGTTGAGCCTGTAGAAAAAGGTAACGTGAAAAATTTACCGAAAAAATAATCTCTGTGTTTGGCTTTTAACCGGCGAGCTCGGATCGGGAGACAATTCGAGTTCGCCAAATTTGGTCGTTAAGAAGAACTTTTTTGTGACAGCGCTGTTTTAGAGAGCTCTTCGATGAGAGTCACCAACCCCGCGTGATCCAAATCGCCGCGGCCGGTGGCTTTCATCGCCGCCAGCAATTCGCTCTTTCCGGCCTTCAGAAGTTCTGCTAGGATCGCGGCTATTTTATAGACTTGAGCGGTAACAATGGCCATCCGTCGAAATCGAGTTGATGAAACCAAGCTTAACGACCATGCGGTGCTCCCGTTTGAACTTCGGCTGAAAGATTTCGCGATGGCGATGCAGGATGTCTATGATTTCTTTCACGACGTGAATGTAGGGCTTGTTGAACGTGGGCTGGATGATTTCCGCCGTTCTTAAAAGCAGCGAGCTTCGGAATCGCGGTTGTAGCAAGGTTAAAATACCGAGAATCTTTCTCTATCCCCACACTTTCATAACCGACCGCTTCTGCCGCCGCCAACGTTGACCCTGATCCTGCAAATGGATCGAGCACAATGCCCTCGCCGAGCGGAAGCACTCCTCGAACCAAGACACGCAAAAAAGCCTGGGGTTTAAGGCTTGGATGAGGCGCTAAGGCGCGTTCGGACTTGTGCGTTGGCGATGACGGAATCACATCTCCAAAAGGACGATCCGCAGACGGTCGTCTAAAGCCGCCCGTTTTCCATTTCCGAAGATTATCCTGCACTCGCCCGTCGATGGATTTTCGGAAAACGAGCCAGGGCTCCCACATCGAGCGCGGCATCACGCTGATGCCGGAAAACTCTTCATGCGCGTGCTTTGGCCTATCGCCACCGCGCATCGTCATGACCAGTCGCACGACCTCCCCGCGTCGTTCCAAGCCGGCGCGCGCCAGCGCCCCGGAAACGACATACGACAGCAATGGATTACTCGCAACCACTACGTTGGCGCCTGGAACGAGAACCGGCAATAACAGACGGCCCCACTCTAAGAAGAAGCGCGCAAGCTCATCGATCTCATCGCGTGATAGAACGGTGAAGCGGGGGAGGGGTGAACGCTTATTGCCGTCAAACGCCGGCGGTATTCGCCAAATGCCTCCTCGCCCATTGCGAAGTTTTTCTTGCTGGTCAACAGCGTACTCAACCAACCCATAAGGAGGATCGGTCATAACCGCATGGATAGAATTCGCCGGCTGTTGTTTGAGCCAATCGAAGCAGTCGCCCTCTAATAATGTTGCGCGGCCGAACGTATGTGACTTGAATGAAAGTTGCTTTCGGCCGTTTTGACCGTATGTTTCAGCCGATTCACGGATGGTGTAGACACCGCGGTCCCGCCGGTAAAATAGTGAATCGGAATTCAATCGGAGGTAGGATCGCACACTGGATGAAGCGGCCGCGCCTATCAGTTCTTGAACGGCATTTTGTATTTCAGCGACGGAAGCTCCCAGCGGCTTGTTTGCGAGCGCGGCGACAACCGCATCTCTAATTTCACCTGGTCGTCGCCGTTCTTGGCGCTTGCGTTTATTCGCGAGGGGCATGAAACGAAGTTACGACGTCTGGACGTCTTTGTCAATTTATTTTTGTGTCTTTGCTACGCTATAGACTTCTGTGACAGCTCGGTTTTGGATAAATCTTCGACCAGCGTCACCAACCCCGCGTGATCGAGATCGCCGCGGCCGGTGGCTTTCATCGCCGCCATCATCTGCGCGACGAGGCCCGTCACCATCAGCGGCACGCCGTATTCGCTTCCGGTCGCCAGAGCAATCTTCAAATCTTTTTCGTGGAGACGGATACGAAAGCCGGGTTTGAAATTACGGTCGAGCATTTTTTGCCCGTGCGCGTCGAGGACCTTCGACTGCGCGAAGCCGCCGAGCAAAACCTGACGCACCTTCGCCGGATCGACGCCGGCCTTCGCTGCCAGCACCAACGCCTCGCTCACCGCCGCGATCGTGATTCCGACGACGACCTGGTTCGCGGCCTTCGCCACCTGCCCAGCGCCGGCTTCGCCGACGTGGACGATATTTTTTCCTAACGCTTGAAAGATCGGCATCGCGCGGGCCACCGCAGTAGTGTTGCCGCCGATCATGATCGAGAGAGAAGCGCCGATCGCGCCGGCTTCGCCGCCGCTCACGGGCGCGTCGAGCATGTCGAGGCCGCGCTTCTCTGCCTCGAGCACCAGCTTTCGCGTCACCACGGGCGAGATGCTCGACATGTCGATCAAGAGCGCGCCGGGCTTCGCGCCGGCGAAGACGCCGCGCTCTCCGGCATAGACCAGCTCGACGTCCGGCGAGTCCGGCAGCATCGTGATCACGATCTGAACGCGCTGGGCAACTTCTTCGGAGCTTGCGGCGGTTTCGGCGCCTTCTTTCACCAGCTCGTCCACCGGCGGCCGGCTCCGGCTGTGTACGACGAGCGGGTATCCCGCTTTAATAAGATTCCGTGCCATGGGCTTGCCCATGATGCCGAGGCCGATAAAGCCTACGGTGACTTTGTTCATGGCGTCTCCTCTCGGAGAGTTATTCGGGAGTCGAAAGATGTCCGCGCAGCTCCGCCGCGCTCGTGAGGCAAATTTCCAAGTCCTTCAGCAAGCCGTCGCCGATGCCGTAGATCCAGCCGTGAACCGCCAGCGACTGTCCGCGGCTCCATGCGCCTTGCACGATGCTCGTTTGGCAGACGTGAGTGACCTGCTCGACGACATTAAGCTCGCAAAGGCGGTCGTGCCGCAGGACCTCCGTGCCGATCGAATCCAACTCCGCGCGATGTTTTTCGCGCACGTCCTGGACGTGGCGCAGCCAGTTGTCGATCAGCCCCAACTTCTCGCCGCGCATCGCCGCCAGCACGCCGCCGCAGCCGTAGTGGCCGCAGACGATGATGTGCTGCACTTTTAGGATATCGACGGCGAATTGAATCACCGATAGGCAGTTGAGGTCGGTATGAACGACCACATTCGCGACGTTTCTGTGCACGAACATCTCGCCGGGCGTGAGCCCGACGATCTGATTCGCCGGCACCCGGCTGTCGGAGCAGCCGATCCAGAGATACGCCGGCGACTGCTGCCGCGACAAGCGCTCGAAAAATTCCGGATCCTGCCGTCTGATGCCGTCGGCCCAAGCCCGGTTGTTCAAAAACAAATGGTTCAGGACGCGCATACGCCACGCAAACTACAGGCGGGAGAAACCCAAGTCAACCAGTCAGAAAGTGAGCAGCGAGCAGTGAGAAAGTACAAACTCATTCGATCGGCCTGCCCACTCCTTACTTCTCTAGCTCACTTTGTTTTGAACGTGCTCGGGACGAATGCCGATGCCGATGAGCCGGGCGGGAATGCGGCGAAGGAGCGGATATTTTCCGATCAGCCGAAGCAGAAGCGGCGGCTTCACCGGCTTCGTTTCGTCCAGGACCCGCGCGATGATCCGGCGCTGCATCGCCAGTTGGAGCCATTGCGTCACCCGCGTCGGAAACTCGCGCCGTTTCTGCACCATAGCCAGATCCTCGGTCGTCAATCGCCTCTCGCGGAATGGCCGCGCGAGAATATTCGCGGCGGCGACCGCGTCCTGAATCGCCAGGTTGATGCCGACGCCGCCGACCGGCGACATCGCGTGCGCGGCGTCACCGATGCAGAGCAGACCGGGACGAAACCATTCCGTCAATCGATCGACGCGGACCGTCAGCAATTTTATGTCGTCCCAATCGCGCAGCTCCGCGACGCCGTCCTTCGCGTAGGGCGCAAGCTCGGCCACGTTGTTACGGAACGCCTCCAGCCCGCGTCGACGAACTTCTTCGACCTGGCCTTTGGGAATCACGAAGCCGCACTGCCAATAGTTGCCGCGATTAATCGAGATGAAGATTCGCCCGGCATCGAAGCGGCCCATGGTCTGCGACGGATCGTCCGGCTTTCGGGAGAGACGGAACCACAGCACGTCCATCGGCGCGCCAAAATCTTTCACGTGAAGGCCGGCTTTTTCGCGCAAGATCGACTGGCGGCCGTCGGCGGCGACGACAAGATCGGCGCGCGCGTCGATCGGCCCGCCGGGCGTCGTCGCGTGGACTCCGACCACGCGGCCGGATTCTTCGATGAGGCCGGTCGCCTCGGCTTCCATCAGCAGGCGGAATGAGGGATAGCCGGCAGCTCGATCGGCGAGAAAGTTGAGGAAGTCCCACTGCGGCATCATCGCGATGAACGGGCAGCACGCCGGCAGATGGCTGAAGTCCGCCAGGGTTATAGTCCTGTCTCCGAATCGCGCGTTCAATTCGCGGACTTCCTGGTGCGGCAGCTTGAGGAGTTCATCCAACAGGCCGAGCTCGCGCATCACTTCGAGCGTGGACGGATGGATCGTGTCGCCGCGAAAGTCGCGCAGAAAATCGGCGTGTTTTTCCAGTACGACCACCTCGACTCCGGCGCGGGCCAAAAGAAAGCCCAGCATCATACCGGCGGGGCCGCCGCCGGCGATGCAGCAGCGCGTGACTATGCTGTCGTTCGGCATGTTTGCCTGCGATGAGAGAGACTCGCGAATTTACGCCGCGTGGCGCAACTTGTCCAGCATGTCCTATTTGACATGCGATATATCTTTCCGTATACAGAGTCCGTGATGCTTCCCGCTCCTAAACTTACCGCACAAACCTGGCCGAAGCGCGTTGTCTTCTGGGCGCTTGTCGTCGCCCTCGCTGCATTGTCTCTGGATTGGGACTTCAATCTCGAAGTCCCCATCTCCCAGGCCTCTCAGGGTTTCCTCGGCAAGGTTACCAAGGAATCCAAAGAAAACCAGGGCGGCCAACGTGAAGTGGCGCTGGCCGCGAGCTGGCTCCAACGGACGCCTTCCTTCCACCCGTACTTTCTCAGCGTTGCCGATGGGCAGAGCCTTCCCGCGCGCGATCTGCTGAAGTCGGCGATCATCCGCGCTCCTCCGGCTTCCGTCTCCATCTAAGTTGTTTCCACGGCCAAATGAATCCGTTTGCCTTTCCCTTTCGAAGGGTAAGCGGGGTGCTCGTTTGTCCGCAAACAGGAACGCTCATGCCGGAGACGAGGTGGTTTTATGAATTATGGAACAAGACTGACTTTTGAAGATAGGGTAGCTTCTTTATTCCAGCTTGACCCTGTTCTTCCTGCCCAATACCAGGAAACTTTTCAACGGAAGACTCATCTGGAGCCCGAAAAGACGCTCATGCTGGCGGTGCTGGAGGACGCGATCCTGTGCTTCCAAAGGTACGCGGGGGTGCGAAACGGAAAAACCCGGCGGTTGTTCCGCGACGCCGAAGACTGGATCCTGGAGAAGGACAGCAAATGGTTTTTTTCCTTCGACCAGATCTGTTCGTCCCTGGGGCTCGAGCCGGCTTACGTTCGTCACGGCTTGATAAGAGAAAAGGAAAAATCGAGGGCGCCGTCGGTTGAAGCCAATCATGGGCCGGCCGGCGGGACGGGCAAGAAGAAATGCAAAAGAAAAAGGATTGCGCTCGCCGCCTAGCGCCGCTCATGTTCGCCTAAGCGTTACTGCGCCGCCATCGCCTCTCCTTTGTCGATCGCAATCTCGCGGATATTGGGTAGAATCCGCTGCTTGCAAATGCCGCGCCGCCATAGTTAAAGTTACATTCATCCCAATAGTTTGACGAGGTGTCAGCATGTCTGAAGATCTGAAGCAGCGCAGTCGGGTTATTACGGACGGGCCGGACCGGGCGCCGTCGCGGGCGATGCTCAAGGCGGTGGGATTTACCGATAAAGATTTGTCGCGCCCCATCGTCGGCGTCGCCAACACCTGGATCGAGATCGGCCCGTGCAATTTTCACTTGCGGCGGCTGGCGGCTAAAGTGAAAGAAGGCATCCGCGCCGCGGGCGGCACGCCGATGGAATTCAACACCGTGTCGATCTCCGACGGCATCAGCATGGGCGCCGAGGGCATGAAGTGCTCGCTCGTCAGCCGCGAGGTGATCGCCGACTCGATCGAGCTGGTCGCGCGCGGCAATCATTTCGACGCGCTGGTTTGCATCTCCGGCTGCGACAAGACCAACCCCGGTGTCGTGATGGCGCTGGCGCGGCTCGACATTCCCGGCCTGGCGCTCTACGGCGGGTCCATTGCTCCAGGGCGCATAGGTGAACGCGATCTCACGATTCAGGACGTGTTCGAAGCGGTCGGCGCGTACGCGCGCGGCAAGATCGGCGCTGAAGAGCTGAAGGCGATCGAGGACAATGCCTGTCCGGGCGTGGGCGCGTGCGGCGGGCAGTTCACCGCCAACACGATGTCCACGGTCATGGAATTTCTCGGCATCTCGCCGCTCGGGAGCAACGGCATTCCGGCGATCGCCGATGAAAAAGACGAGGCCGCTTTCAATGCGGGCAAGCTGGTCATGGAACTTTTGCGCCGCGATCTCCGGCCGTCGCAGATCATCACGCGCAAGGCGATCGAAAATGCCATCGCGTCGGTCGCCGCCACCGGCGGCTCGACCAACGCGGTGCTGCATTTACTGGCGATCGCGCGCGAAGCGGGCGTCGAGCTCGACATCGACGACTTCGACGCCATCAGCGCGCGCACGCCGCTCATCGCCGATTTGAAGCCGGGCGGGCGCTTTGTGGCGAACGATCTTTACAAAGCCGGCGGCATTCAGCTCGTCGCCAAGAGATTGCTCGACGCCGGACTGCTGCACGCCGACGCGATGACCGTCACGGCCAACACCCTCGGCGAGGCGGCGCGCGGCGTGAAGGAGACGCCGGGACAGGAAGTGCTGCGGCCGGTCTCCAATCCTCTTAAGCCGACCGGCGGTCTCGTTATCCTGCACGGAAATCTCGCGCCCGAAGGATGCGTCGTCAAAGTCGCCGGCCACGAGCGCATGACACACAAAGGTCCGGCGCGCGTCTTCGACCGCGAAGAAGACGCCTTTCAAGCCGTGCAAAAGGGCCAGATCAAAGCCAACGACGTGGTCGTGATCCGCTACGAGGGTCCGAAGGGCGGACCTGGAATGCGCGAGATGTTGGCCGTCACGGCGGCGCTCGTCGGCGCCGGCCTCGGCGATTCGGTCGCGCTGCTCACCGACGGGCGCTTCTCCGGCGCCACTCACGGTCTCATGGCGGGCCACGTCGCGCCGGAAGCGGCGAGCGGCGGCCCCATCGCGGCGGTGCGCGACGGCGACACGATCGTCTTCGACATTAAAAGTCGCCGCCTCGACTTGGAAATCCCGGAGGCCGAGATGAACGCGCGCCTGCGCCAGTGGTCGCCGCCCAAGCCGCGCTACACGACCGGCGTCATGGCGAAATACGCCAAGCTGGTGTCCTCGGCCTCCGAAGGGGCCGTGACCAGATAAGCGTGAAGCGTGAAGCGGCGGATTGTGACCTCGATCATTTGAGTGTACGCTTGGTTGTTAGGAGGCGATTATGGAGCGTTACTTAACGACCACCGAAGCGCGTCAGAAATTTTTGGGTTTGATCGAGGAAGTTGCCGACGGCGATCAAGTCGTCATTACCAAACGCGGCGTGCCTACGGCGGCGATCGTCAGTTTCGAGCATCTGGAAACACTCAAGGCGGTGGCGCGACTTTGGCAAGACCCGGAAGCGCTGCGGGCGATGCAGGAGTCGATGAACGCTTTGAAGAAAGGGCGAACGCTCAAGCTCAAGGGCCTTCCAAAAGTAAGCGGCATTCTGGCGGCCGCGCGAAAAAAAGGCCTCCTGCGTGGCTGAGTTCGTTTTCACCGTCCCATTTCTCACTGAACTCGCCACCTTTGAAAAATCCGCATCTGCCGCTGATCTGAAGAACCTGGAAGATGTTTTGGCTGCAATCGCCAAAGATCCAATTCTGCCGGGACGAGTGCCAAGCTTTTACGACCCTGCTTTACCGAGTTATCTTTATCGTTCCGGCCGCATTCTGATTCACTACCGTATGAATCGGTCGGGAGGTATTGAATTCCTCAATCTGTTCTGGCCCAGAATTTAGTCAGGAGGAACGGCCATGGCCAATCAAATAGTCTGGGCCGATATTCCGGTGAAGGACCTCGACCGCGCGGTCAAATTCTACTCGGCCGTTCTCGGCGCGCCGGTAAAGAAAGAAGAGCTTCCCGGCATGGCCATCGGCATCCTGCCTCATCAAGACGGGGAGGTGGGAGGCTGCCTTTTCAAAAGTGAAACCGATGAGCCCTCCACAAAAGGCCCGCTGCTTTATCTAAACGCCAACGGCCGCCTGGACCAGGCGATAGCGGCGGTCGAAGCGGGCGGCGGCAAGATTCTCCAGCCGAAGCACCCGATCGGCCCCTATGGCAACCGGGCCATTGTCCTCGACAGCGAGGGGAATCGCATCGCGCTGCACTCCGACTAGCGGCGGGCCGATACAAACTTCGCCTAACTTCGTTGCATCGCCCCTCGTGATCGCGTCGGGGCAAATCTTTCCGTCCTTTCATCGCCGTCAACCAATCAATCTTAGCGGAAAAGTATTCTCGCCTTGCGCCTAAAATTGTTCTTGACATGCGTGATCGACTTGTTGGATAACGTGGCCAACTGACGGGTGTCTATATCCTTTTCCGTTCGCCAAGGTTGCTGATTCGGAGGGAGGTCTTATGGACGTTTCCAGACGTGATTTTCTCCGGTTGTCGGTTGCGACAGCCGGTGGGACGGCGCTCGGGGGACTGGTCGGATCGGGAGTAAACCTAGGCCCGACGGTAGCGCGGGCGCAGGAACTCAGGATCAAGGACGCCAAGGTCACGCCCAGCGTCTGCCCGTACTGTTCCGTAGGCTGCGGCACGCTCATCCATACGGTCAACGGGCAGATCGTCAACATCGAGGGCGACCCGCGCAGCCCGCACAACGAGGGAACTCTCTGCCCCAAGGGCGCGGCGATCTTCCAGCTCCACGTCAATCCCAATCGTCCCACGCAGGTTATGCATCGCGCCGCCGGCGCGGCCGATTGGGAAGTATGGGACATCGACCGCGCGATGACCCGCATCGCCGAGCTGACCAAGAAAACGCGCGACGAGAGCTTCATCGAAAAGCTTCCCAACGGCAAGCTCGTCAACATGACGACCGCCATCTTCGCGTTAGGCGGCGCCACGCTCGAGATCGAGTTCAACCACGTGCACCAGAAGCTCATGCGCGGCCTCGGCATTGTGGCGATCGAGAACCAAGCGCGAATATGACACAGCTCTAGCGTCCCCGGTCTGGGGACACGATTCGGCCGCGGCGCAGCCACCCTCTATCCCCGGAGCATGGCCGACTCCGATTGCATCGTCGTCATGGGCTCCAACATGGCGGAGAACCATCCCGTCGCCTTCCGCTGGCCGATGAAAGCCAAGGTCGAGCACGGCGCGAAGATCATCCACATCGATCCCCGGTTCACCCGCACCAGCGCGGTCGCCGATATTTATGCGCCGGTGCGCGCCGGCTCGGACATCGCCTTTCTGGGCGGCATCATCAAATATGTTCTCGACAGCGAGAAGTGGAACAAGGACCCGTTCTTCAAGACCTTCGTCGTGAACTACACGAATGCCGCGACGATCATCAACGAGGACTTTAAAGACACCGAAGATTTAAACGGCGTCTTCTCAGGCCTCATGCAGTCCAAACCCAGCACTGACTGGGCTTTCAACGGCTCTACCAATCAATACGACGGCGCGACCTGGCAGTACGCCCGGGAGAAGCCAGCCGCGCCCGCAGCCAAGCCCGCAGAGGCCAAGCCGGGGGAAGGATTCGCGCCGATCGTGGCGTCGTTGGTCCGACCTCCGGTGCTCAAGGACGAAACGCTCAAGGACCCGCGGTGCGTGTTGCAAATCGTCAAGAAACATTTCAGCCGCTACACGCCGGAAATGGTCGAGAAGACCACCGGCTGTCCCAAAGAGACGTTCCTCAAGATTGCCGAGACCATTCTGGCCAATTCGGGCGCGGACCGGACGACATCGTTCGCATATGCCGTCGCCTGGACCCAGCACACCTACGGAGTCCAAATCATCGGCGCCTGCGCGCTGCTGCAACTTTTGCTCGGCAACATCGGCCGGCCCGGCGCGGGCGTCATGGCGCTCCGCGGCCATGCGTCGATTCAGGGCTCGACGGATATTCCGACGCTTTACCACTCGATTCAGGGCTATCTCGGCGCGCCGACCGCGCTGAAGAAGCACGACACGCTCCAGGACTACATCGCGGTCGAGACGATCCCGACGGGCTATTGGGCCAACATGCCGAAGTTCATGGTCTCGTATCTAAAGTCCATGTACGGGGACGCCGCGACCAAGGATAACCAGTTCGGCTACGATTGGCACCCGAAGATTCTCGGCGACCATTCGCACATGGCCATGTTCGTGGCGATGAACGCGGGCAAGGTGAAGGGGATGTTCTGCGTCGGGCAGAATCCGGCCACCTCGCTGAATGCCAAGCTGGAACGGTCGGGGCTAAGGAAGCTCGAATGGCTGGTCGTGAAAGACAACTGGATCACCGAGACGGCGACCTTCTGGAAAAATGCGCCGGAGATCAAGAACGGCGAGGTAAAGAGCGCGGACATCAAGACGGAAGTTTTCTATTTGCCGGCCACGCAGGTCGCCGAGATCGAAGGCACCTTTACCAACACGCAGCGCTTGCTGCAGTTCCATCACAAGGCGGCGGAAGCGCCGGGCGATTGCCGGTCCGACACCTGGTTCAGCTACGAACTCGGCAAACGGTTGAAGAAGCTCTACGCCAATTCGACCTTGCCGCGCGATGAGGGTTGGAAGAACATCGTCTGGGACTTCGAGCATGAGAACGAAGCCGAGCGCAAGAAGGGCGAGCCCTCGACGCTGAAGATGCTAAAGGAGATCAACGGTTTCTTCACGGAAGATCCGGCGCGTCATTGCGTGGGCTTCGGCGAGCTGAAAGACGACGGCTCGACGACCTGCGCGTCGTGGATCTACTCGGGTGTTTACCCCGCGGTGGGGAAACTTCTTTCCGATCGGCGCACGCCCGATGCGCCCGGCAAACCCGGCGCTCAGTTGGAGTGGGGTTGGGCATGGCCGGCCAACCGGCGCATTATGTACAACCGCTGCTCGGCCGATCCCGAAGGGAAGCCGTGGAGCGAAAAGAAAAAGTGGGTGTGGTGGGATGGGGAAGCGAAGAAGTGGGTTGGTTACGACGTGCCGGATTACATCGCGGTGAAACCGCCGACGGACAAAGCAAAGCCCGGCACGGCCGGCATGGACGCGCTGCCCGGCACCGCTCCATTCATCATGCGGCCGGACGGCCTGGGCTGGCTCTTCGTGCCGGGCGGCCTCGTAGACGGCCCGCTGCCGACGCACTACGAGCCGGTCGAGTCGCCGGTGCAAAATCCGCTCTATAAGCAGCAGGCGAGCCCGGTATACAAACACTGGAAGGATGACGGCAACCAGCTAGCGAAGATGGGCGACCCGAAGTTCCCCTATGTCATGACCACGTACCGGTTGACGGAGCATTACCTGGCGGGCGGCATGAGCCGCTGGCTGCCGTGGTTGAACGAGCTGCAGCCCGAGCTCTTCGTGGAAATCAGCCCCGAGCTGGCGCAGGAGAAGGGCATCAAGAATCTCGACTGGTGCAAAATTTCCAGCCCGCGCGCGCAGATCCGCGCCAAGGCGCTGGTCACGAAGCGGATGCGGCCGTTCAAGATCGACGGCAAGGTCGTCCACCAGGTCGGCATGCCGTGGCACTGGGGTTATGAAGGCCTGTCGACGGGAGACATCGTCAACGAGCTCACGTCGCTCATCGCCGATCCGAACGTATCGATGCACGAAGCGAAAGCGTTCGTGTGCAACGTCGAAAGGGCATAGCCCTGCGGGCATTTCAAATTTCAAATCTCATATCTCAAATGGGGAAATTTGAGATTTGAGATTCGCGGAGTGGAACGAAGCGAACTGAGATTCGCGGAAAGAAACGGAGCGATTTATGCCAGAACCAATGGGATTCTACACCGACACAACGGTGTGCATCGGTTGTAAGGCATGCGAGGTCGCCTGCAAGGAGTGGAACCAGCTCCCCAGCACGAACGGCGGGCAGAACACGCTCAGCGGGGACAGCTACGACAACACGCGCGCGCTCGACGGAATTCACTGGCGCCACGTGAAATTCGTCGAGCAGTTCACCGACGACCGCAAGGACGGCCGCTGGCTGCTCATGAGCGACGTGTGCAAGCACTGCGTTAACGCCCCTTGCCTGGAAGTCTGCCCGACGAACGCGATCATCCGCACCGAGTTCGATACGGTTGTCATACAATCGGACACCTGCAACGGCTGCCGGGACTGCATCGCCGCCTGCCCCTTCGGTGTCATCGAAATCAATCCGGTTTCGGGGACCGCTCAGAAATGCACGCTTTGTTACGACCGGCTGCAGGGGGGGCTTGAGCCTGCCTGCTCGAAGGCCTGCCCGACCCAGTCGATCCAGTTCGGCACCATTCGCGAGCTGCGCGGCAGAGCGCAAAAACGCGTCGATCAGCTTCAGCAGATGGGCGAGAAGAGAGCCTATCTCTACGGCGCGGACGACAAAATGCTCGGCGGGCTGAACTCGTTTTATTTGTTGGTGGACAAACCGGAGGTCTACGGTTTGCCGCCCGATCCGAAGATGCCTACGCGCAATCTGAAACTCGGCTCGTGGCTCTCCGCCCTGGGCGCCATTGCCGTCGGCCTCATGGGAGTTATCAATTTCCGTAACCGCGGCGTCAGCGAAAACGCCGGGGAGGGCCGGCCATGAACACTCCTCCCTCCAGCACTTTTTTCAGCGCCCCGCCCGAGTGGGGTTGGCTCATCGTGTTGTACTTTTTTGTCGGCGGCTTGGCCGGCGGCAGTTATTTTCTCGCCGTCCTGATCGATTTCTTCGGCCGGCCGGAAGACCGCCCGCTTGCGCGCCTGGGATATTATATTTCCTTTCCGTGCATCATTCTCAGCGGATTGCTTCTGACTCTCGACCTCACCAGGCCCGAGCGCTTTTGGCACATGCTGTTCGACGCGCATAGCTTCAGCCCGATGTTCAAAGCGTGGTCGCCGATGTCGATCGGATCGTGGGCGCTCACGATCTTCGGACTCTTTTCGCTCCTTTCTTTTTTGAGCGCGCTTGCGGAGGCCGACCGTTTGAAATTGCCGGCGGCCCGGCACTTCAGAGCGCCGGGAGTGTTGGGAGCGCTTCTTTCGGTGCTCGGCGGCCTGTTGGGTTTTTTCGTCGCGGGCTATACGGGAGTTCTTCTCTCCGTGACCAACCGTCCGATCTGGTCCGACACGCCGCTGCTCGGAATGCTTTTCGTCGTGTCCGCCGCTTCGATCTCGGCGGCGCTGATGCTTATGCTCGTGGGGAAGTCCGGTGGGAAGATGCCGGGCGTGCGTGCGCTGCACCGGATGGACGCGTGGGTCGTCGCATTGGAGTTGATCGTGCTCGTCGCCGTCGTGATTTCCCTCGGCCCGGTATCCCGCGCGTGGATGAACGCCTGGGGTGTCTTGCTTCTTGTCGGCGTGGTTCTCTTCGGCATGCTGGTCCCGCTGGCGCTTTACTGGCGCAACTTGAACGCGACCGCGGCGGCGGTGCTGGTCTTGATCGGCGGATTCATCCTGCGCATGGTCATCGTCTTTTCGGCCCAAGGAGTATGACGTGGGACTCAATGCGATTATTTTTCTAGCCGTTCTTTTTCTTCTTGTCGGCTGCACGAGTCCCGAGAGCATCCGGACCCGCGGCGGCGGTCCCGGCGCCGACGTCGGAAATCGGACCAAGGTTGTGCGCATGCACGAAGGCTCCGATCCTTTCGCGAAGACTCCCAAAATCATTCGCGCCCAGAATCCTTCCCTGGCCGGGGCGCGCCAGGCCGATCAGCTCAGCCGCTGATGACGGCTTCGATCGATAGCAACCTACAAGAACTTGGGCGCGAGCGTCCGGAATGGGAGCCCTGGCTCGCTGTCATCAAGGAAGTTCTCAGCGCGACGGCCGACGCTCAATGGGACGCGTTGGTTCCCGACGCGACGGAGACGCCGGAAAACAAGGTTCCGCTTCTGGCAAAAGCTACGCTCGCTTTGGAGACGACCGTGCTTCGTCGCTGGACGGAGCGGCTCGTCCGGACCGCTTGTCAAAGCGGCACTGCGAAGATGGCCGCTCTTAAACCGGCGCTTCAAGCGCAATCCGATATGCTCGCGCTGTTCAAAGCTTCGCTGTGCCAGGACGGCGCGCGGCTCAATGAAATCGCCGCCGCTCTCGGTGCCGACGTAGAGGCGTTCCAGGCCGTTGCGGCGCTGATACCCGTGCCGTTTCTGTATGCCTGCAATCGCCGCTGGGCGCGTTCGATTCCTCAGGGCTGGACGGAGGGTTATTGCCCCGTATGCGGCGCCTGGCCCGCGCTCGCCGAGGTGCGCGGCATCGAGCGGAGCCGTTATTTTCGCTGCGGGCGTTGCGCCGGCGAGTGGAAAACGCACGGCTTGACCTGTCCGTACTGCGGCATGAACGACCATAACGAGCTGGTCTCGATGGTGCCGGAAAAAGGCGGCACGAGCCGCGTGATCGACGCCTGCAAGCGGTGTCTCGGTTACTTCAAAACTTTTACGGTGCTTCAGGGAAGTCCGGCCGCCAAGGTGATGCTCGACGATCTGGCGAGCGTGGATCTCGACGTGGCGGCCCTGGAGCGCGGGTACCGACGCCCCCAAGGACCCGGCTATGCCCTCGACGTCACGCTGGTGGACAAAGCCGGCGCGAGTGATAGATTGTTCTCCTGGAGAAGATAGGTGGTGCAAACCGTTAGGCCCGCGGAGGTCTGCAAGGCGTTGCTTGCCGCGCTCGAAGCCTCGGAAGGGCGGAGGAAAAGACGCAAGCGCGATCAAACCCCCGACGCGATCGGACTCGGGATCAAGCGGGATCTGTTGCAGCACGCGGTTGAAGACGATCCGGAATCGGAAGCTTTTGAGGCATGGCTGCTCAATTATCCTTTGGCTTGTGTCGCCCCGGAACTGTCGGGCCCGGCTGCCGCCATGGCAAGAGCGGTTTTCGAAGAATGGCGCCTGGCTCATTCGTTGGGCGATTTCAAGAACTGGCTGGACCGCGGCGCGCCTTCGGAAGACGCCGCTGGGCCGGATCAAAAGAGTTCTCATTCCAATGTCAGAGAAATTAGCTGACGCGCGCGGCGGCCGGGCGTCGAAGCGGGAACCGGAATGGACGGCGATCAACCCTTAACGCATGCGTCCGCCGTAATTCTCAGCGGCGGGAAAAGCTCGCGCATGGGCAGTCCCAAGGCGCTGCTTCTCTTCGACGGCGAGCCGCTCGTCGTTCACGTCGCGCGCGCGCTGAAGCGTCTGTTCGCCGAGGTTGTCGTGGTGGCGGCGCCGGGTCAAGAGTTGCCGCCTCTGCCGGCGACGCTCGCACGCGACGAAGTTCCTCATCAAGGTCCTGTCGGCGGAATTTACTACGGCCTCAGCGTCGCCGCCGGCGAATTTTGCTTCGTGACTTCGTGCGACGTGCCGTTCCTTAGTGCGCGGCTGATCGCATATCTCGTATCTCAGATCTCGGATTACGACGTCGTCGTGCCGTATTGGCAGGAGCGCTTCCAGCCGCTCTGCGCCGTGTACCGCAAAAGCGTGACGCCGCTTCTCAAGGAGCAGCTCGACCGCGGGGAGCTGCGGCCGATCTTTCTTTACGAAAAGGTGCGCACGCGGAAGGTTACCGAGGCGGAAATTCGCCGCTTCGATCCCGAGGGCTCGAGTTTTTTCAACATGAACAGCCCGGAAGATTACCGGGCCGCGCTGGCGCTGTGGAAAAAGAACAAACAGAGCACCCCGCTCACGTGCACCGTCGAGCTTTTCGGAGTTCCCCGTCTGCTGGCAAAAACCAAAGCGGTCTCTTTGTCGCTGCGGCAAGAAGCGACCCTCTCCGATGTCTTCTCGGCGCTCGCGGAGCGGCTTCCCATTCTGTCGGGCCGCGTCATCGACTCCGAGAGCGCGAGCCTATTCAGCGGTTATGCGTGCAACTTGAACGGTCTGGACTTTGTGCGAAATCCGGACGCCAAGATCAATTCCGGAGACAGAATTTTTATTCTGGCGGCGGACGCCGGAGGATGAGCCATGCACGGCTTTCACGGCAGGCTGCTCCACGTCGATTTAAATACCGGGAAAAGTTCCTGGCGCGATCTTGAAGAGTCGCGGCTGCGGGCGTTTCTCGGCGGCATTGGGCTCGGCACGAGCCTGCTCTACGAGTATGCGCCGCCGGGTGTCGAGCCGTTCTCTCCTGCCAATCCACTGATCTTTGCCAGCGCGCCGTTGGTCGGCACCGGTCTCACCACGACGGCGAAATTCGCCGTCGTCACCAAATCTCCGCTGACGGGCTTTATCGCCGACTCGCTTTCGTCGAGCCACTTCGCGCTGGAGTTGAAGCGCGTCGGACTCGACGCGCTCGTGATCACCGGCCGTGCTTCGTCGAGGGTCTATGTCTTTATCGAGAATCAGAAGGTCGAGATACGAGAAGCCGAATACTTGCGGGGAAAGGCTCCGGGCGAGACCGAACGGCTGATTCAATTCGAGTTGGCGGTTCCGGCGGCGCGTGTGGCCGCCGTCGGTCTGGCGGGAGAGAACCGGGTGCGCTTCGCCACCATCAGCAATGAAGGGCGCCACGCCGGGCGCGGCGGGGTCGGCGCGGTGATGGGCTCGAAGAATTTGAAGGCGATCGCCCTCTGCGGCGATCGGGAAATTTCCGTCGCGGATTCAACGGGCGTCGATGCGATCGCGGAGTCGCTGCGCCGCAAGAGCCTGGGCTCTCTTACCGAGAAGTACCGCAGCATCGGCACCGTCGCGAATCTCGCGGTCTTCAACAGCCTCGGCACGTTGCCGACGCGAAATTTCCAGCAATCGACTTTCGACCACGCCGAGAATCTTAGCGGCGAAACGCTGACGGAAAGTGCTTTCAGCCGCAGGCACGGCTGCGCGTCGTGCACGATTCAGTGCGAGCGTCTTTTCAAATCCGCCGCGGGCGAGGAGCAGCGCTTGGAATACGAGACGCTGTTCGCGCTGGGACCGCTCTGCGGCATCAAAGATCCGGATGTAGTCCTCCAGGCCGCGCGGCTCTGCGATCTCCACGGCCTCGACACGATCAGCACGGGCGGCACGCTGGCGTGGGCGATGGAATGCAGCGACAACGGACTCTTGCCGGAAGACCGGAATGTGCGCTTGCGCTTCGGCGAGCCGGAAGGTTTTCTTGCCGCCATTTCCGCCATCGCGGAGCGGAAAGGAGTAGGCGATCTACTGGCGGAAGGATCGAGAAGGGCCGCGCTGAAGATAGGCGGGGAGAGTTCTTATTGGGCGATGCACGTCAAAGGGCTGGAGATGCCCGGCTACGAGCCGCGTAGTTTGAAAACGATGGCGCTGGGCTTGGCCGTCAGCCCGCGCGGCGCGTGCCACAACCGCTCCGGCGCCTATGAAGCGGATTTTTCCGGCGCGGTGGACCGGCTGCGCGCCGATCCCGCCCGCGGCTCTCTGGTCGCAGCCTCCGAAGATTTCGCGGCCGTGCTGGACTCGCTGATCGTGTGTAAATTCCTGCGCAAGTGCTTCACCGATTTTTATTCCGAATCGGCGGAGCTTCTGAGCAAAGTTACGGGGTGGAATTGTTCGGGCGACGAGCTGCGCCGCGTCGGCGAGCGCATCCACACGCTGAAAAAACTTTTCAATGTGCGCGAGGGCTGGCGGACCGAAGACGACTGGCTGCCCGAGCGTTTGTTGAAAGAAGCGCTTCCCACCGGCGTGGCGCGCGGTGTAAGTTTAACGACAGAGGAGCTGCGCGAGATGATTCAAGGCTATTACCGCGCGCGGGGATGGAGTGAAGACGGACTTGTTCCAAACGAGAAGTTGAGGGAGCTGAAGCTGATGGAGTGATGGAGTAAAGGAGTAATGGAGTAATGCGTATCGGTCGAAACTCCAGTACTCCAGCACTCCAATTCGTGCGAGTTGTTTATGCCTTCCGATGAGACCCGCCGCCTGCTGAGAGTGTTCGGCATGGCCGTGACGGAATACGAGGACGCGGTTCACAAAGGAGCGCCCGCCGAGGAAGTCAAGAAGGCCGAAGGCGAGGTCCGCGCGCGGCTCGAAGAAATCGCGGCTCTGATCGAGAAGCTGGCGAGAAGGAATTAGGGGTTGGGAATTAGGAATTGGGGGTTAGGGATTCGCGGACCCAAATTCTAATTTCCAATTCCCAAATCCCAATTCCTGTATTTCACTGCCTGAATTCCCTTGGGATGCCCGCCTGAGACGCGCGGGTTTCCAGCTCGATGATTCTCTGTTCCACGTTGAGGAGTTGTTTCGCTACGATCTCGCTCCCCGGCGCGCTCTGCGCGTCGCGGAGCGTTTCATACTTCTTTTTGATCGCGTTGAACATGCGGAACTTTTTTTGCCACCATTCGAAGGTGTGCCCGCCGTAAGAACGGTCTCGCCCCTCGAAGACAACCTGATTTTCGCCGTACTTGATATCGACCTTGAAATCGGACAGAAAGTCCGCGCCCAAAAGACCCGTGTCCTTGACCGGAGTATCGCTTATCAGCACGTCCATGTTCGTTCCCTCGGCGGCGCCGACGGCGACGCTGTTCACTTCGACCAGCGGCACGTCGGCGCTACCGCCCATGCTTTTCATCGTAATCAGGACGCTGCTGCCGGGATCGATCCCCAATTGCTGTCCGAGAGAGCGGGGTAGGGTTGTGACTTCGGCCCCCGTGTCCAGGATAAACTTTACGGGAACGCTGCGGTTCACGACTCCTTCGACGATAATGAGGCTGCCCTGGCGCTCGAAGGGAACCGTGTTACGCGCGGTTTGCGGCTGCTTGCTCTCTTGTTCGAGCGCCGGCACGGGAGATTGCGGCGGAGGGACGTACCGGCGTTTCTCCACCTGGCCGCGATATTTTTCCGGGATCGAATAGATATTGTCGGTGAAGTGGACCGCGCCCGAGTCATCCGTCCAGCGGTAGAATTCCTGGCTTAGGACAGGCGCTAGGCGATAGGCGGTAGGCAGTAGGAAAGCAAGAAAGACAAGCAACAGGAAGCCGAAAATTCTTATTCCGTTGCCTGTTGCCTCTCGCCTCACGCCTTTCGCCTTTTTAGGGATAGGGATCTTCCATCGCCGCGCGCTTCATCTGGGCGTGGAGATCGACCATGGCGAGCGCGCAGTATTCCATCGAATAGCCGGCGCGGAAATCGACGTTGCCGTCTTGCAGCACGCGCTCCAGAATCGTGCGGTTGAACGCGCCGTGTCCCATCACCTCCGCGCCCGTGTCTCCCAGGGCGTGCGGCTCGAGGTCGGCCTCTTCATGGGTCGAAAAATAAACCGCTTGCGTTTTGGTTAAACCGTAGTGCGTCGTGAGCGCCTTAAACCATTCACCGGACCAATGGGAAAGAGATTCTTCGAAGACGTGGAGGCCCCAAAGCTCGGCGATCGAGCCGTCCATGAAAATCTTGTGGGTGAAGTCGTTGATCGCGCGCGCTTCCGGCAAATACGGGTCTTCCAGAATCTCCTGGCGGCTTAATTTCAGCGCTTCGCCCGTCTTCAACAGCACCAGCACGTGTCCGGGAGGTTGAGGCGAGATCAGCTCGTCGGCGATCTTGGCGCAGAGGGGGCCGAGTAGATCGAAGTTGCGGACGAAAAAGGGAAGATGAATGTAATACGAGACGGCGTTCAGGCCGTTTACTTCGAGGGAAAAGCGGCCCCAGTTTTTGAAGAACCGCCGGATCACCGGCAGGGGCAGTTTCCCCGCCCGGAGCTGCGTCATGAACGGGCCGCTTTGAATTTTCTCCTTCCAGCGCGCGTACATTTTGGCGTAAAGATAATCGACGTACGCCTTGGCCTCGGCAGCCGTCATCTTCTCCCCGGACCGGGGCTCTTTGATGGTGCTCATGTACTTTATTCCTCCGTGAAGTTCAGCAGGTGAGACTCTTGTCCGTTTAGCATCGGCGGAATTTCTTGTCAACGGCGGCCTGTGAATGCTGCGCGGATTGCTTAAAGCAGGTCTACAAAATCATCCACCGTGACACCGGCCCCTCGGATGAGCGCTCGCAGAGTTCCCCGATCGAGTTCTTTGTGGTCTGGAACCGACAGATGGCGCCCGTTTGGATGATAGAGCACGATGTGGCTTCCTCTCTGGTGATGGAAAAGAAAACCTAACTTTTGAAATGCTTTGACTGCTTCACGGCCCGAGATGACGGGAAGTGGAGGCATTAAGCGGCGACGCTGATCTCTACGATATCGGGGGAAGGTATAGGAAGATGCTGGGACTTGCGAACCTCAATAATTCCTTCGATCGCTTCCTGAATGTTTTTAAGCGCCTCTTCGCGTGTTTTTCCTTGAGACACACACCCTGGAAGCGAGGGACACTCTGCCACAATGTATCCGTCTTCGCCCTGGGTGAGGGTAACTATGTATTTGTGAGCCATGATTTTCGAAAATACCACAGGATGCGTTAAGCGCGCAATAAGGACCTCGGGCCATTTTAGTTAGACGTGGGTATTTCTACTCCAAGATTAGCAACTTGATGACAGCGACGAGCACGGCAAACCAAAATATCAGACCAATCCACGTGCTGATTTTAGAAAAGATAACAAATCGGATCATCGATTTTTCTTCAGTGTACAAATCCCAGCGCGGCTTATGTTTGCCGAAACTTAGGATGAACAAGATAATTTCGCCGGTCCAGCAAAAAATGATGTCGAAGACTAGCTTGAAGATAAATTCCAGTATGAGATTCATGGTGTCATGGTCGTTTGACTATTTCCTTCGAATTGCTTACGTAAAGATTCAACCTATCCCTCGATGTCGCTCGGCGTCTGTGACCCTCCCCGTCCGTTCAGTCATCCTTCAATCTTAAACGACGTCTTGTTGTGGTTCTGTGAAATATATTGAATGACCTGTTTCATGTAGTCATCAATTCGTTCAATCAGTTCCGTGGGAGATTGGCCCTCAACCTGCGTATCCGTCTTCGTGGGATAAAGCCGAGTAATCGTAATCCAACTTTCCGCTCCATCGGTCATATACATAGTTCCTTTAATCGTCCTGGGACTGTTCTCGTGCTCGATTTGCTTATCCCGGTAATCGCAGATCTTTGCTTTTAGTTCTTTGATTAGAGACAGAAGCGATTGCGGCACGGTGTCCAGTCCTTTTGCAGAGGCGTATCGTTCTATAAATTTGGCAAGCCTATCATGTAATTGCAAAGATACTCCCTGAGCCTGTCCAAAATAAAACTGAATTGCTCTGGCGATATGATCCAATAGAATCTTTGCGAATATATAGAAGCTTTCGACGTCTAAATGCAGCTTCTGCTGCAACGGCCAGCTATTTCTTAGGGAGTCCGTTCTATCTTGGCTACCCTGCTTAATTCGTTCCTGGCGAGCTTGATTATCTGCAATAAACTCGGCGCTCGATTGTTTGTATCTTTCAATAATAAAATCTAAGTCCGCACGATATACCGACACTTTGGAGAAAGAGAACGCGAAGAGATTACTATCCTCAACCACAAAGCGTTCCCTTTCTTGCCCCACAAAATTGGCCCACTCCATGTACATAAATTCTCCGAATTCACCTATGAAGATATAGTGGTCGCTTTCTTCATCTTTTACAAACTTGATCCGGGTAATATTATGGCAGCCACCGGCCCGTCAGAGTTCGTGGCACGCGGCCCGGCCACCGGGCCGTTTTTCTTCTAGCGCAGGCTCGTTGGGGCAAAAGCCTTGAGCCTTGACGGTCAGGTCTTGAATTTTGACGTTTTGCTCTGGCTGGAGACTATTGCAAAAGAGGGGTGAAAGGTATCTGATTTAAATCAATAGGCGCTCGTGAGGGAAGATGATTATGAAGATGAATATCCGAAAAGTTCTGAATGCGCTTTGTTTAGCCGGCGCGGTGGGTCTTGTTTTTGCCCCGATGGCTTTTGCGGCCGAGAGCGGTAGCGGTCCTCAAAGCGCCAAGGCGATTTTTGCCGGCGGGTGTTTCTGGTCGGTGGAGCGATTCTTCGACAAAGTCGACGGCGTGCTTGCGACCGTGTCCGGCTTCACCGGCGGCACCAAAAAGAACCCGACCTACAACGAGGTCGTTGCAGGCCGCACCGGCCACGTGGAATCCGTACAGGTTACCTACGATGCGAAAAAAGTCAGCTACGAAAAACTACTCGACGCCTTCTGGCACAATATCGATCCACTCACGCCCAACGGGCAGTTCTGCGACTTCGGGGACCAGTATCGCACGGCCATCTTCTATAACGACGAGGGGCAGAAGCGACAGGCGGAAAAGTCCAAGGCGGCTCTCCAGGGCCGCTTCAAACAACCCATCGTGACCCAAATTTTCTCCGCCTCGGAGTTCTATCCCGCCGAGGATTATCACCAGGACTTCCACATCAAAAATCCGATACGCTATGAGGCGTACCGCATTGCCTGCGGCCGCGACCAGCAGCTCGCTAAAATTTGGGGAAGTCAAAAATAAAATAGGCGCGAGGCGTTAGGGGTTGTTATAAATTAAATTTTCCAATTTTCCATCCTGTCATTCTGAACCCTTCGCTTTCTGTCATGCTGAGCGAAGCGAAGCATCTGACTTTTTCGCTCAAGGGCAGGCTCCGCGCAGCGGAGTGAAGAATCTCGGCCGAGATCCTTCGCGTTGCTCAGGATGGGATTAATGTCCAAAAGGTATTGCACTTTTATCTCGGACACAG